>NZ_KB907631.1 GCF_000382145.1 Psychrobacter lutiphocae DSM 21542 | reverse complement strand
GTTATGGATGGTGCTCTATGGCATCAACCAAGTTTAAACCTACATAATGTGACGATGCTTAAATTACCCCCTTATTCACCTGAGTTAAATCCATCTGAACAGGTGTGGTCGTATTTGAAACAACATTGGTTATCCAATAGGTGTTTTGATGGTTATGAGGCTATTGTTAATGCTGCTTGCAAGGCTTGGAATAGACTTTGTTCCAAGCCCGAGCTCATTCAGTCTATAACTTCTCGTGATTGGATTGGTTTATAGGTTTATTTATGGAATTGGTATTAGTTAGCTAGGAATGAACATATAAATTAGCTAAAAACTATCCGTAAAAAAGGCGTGCTATATAGCACGCCTTTTTCTTTATAACTCATTTTGCAGCACTAATTAATAGACCAACTCGGTATCTTCATCTGGCTCATAGCCAACAGCAAACTCATCAGAAATAATATCACCACGCTCGACAAAGCCAACTTCTGGATCTATAAAGTCATCTTCAACGCTTTGGATCTCATGATCTTCAAGAACATGATTATTAGGTCCGTAACTCACTGGATTGTTGTTTGTATTAACATTAACGTTGTTTTCAATCTCGCCGGCTAATTCATTGGCTAAATCATCGACTGCCTGTTCATTAGTTAACTCTTCAGTTTCGGGAGTTAAAGCAGCCGTTTCTATAGTATTGTCTGTAGCGGAAGCGCCTTCTTCTAAGGTATTGGCAAGGGCGATACGAGTCACTTTCCAGCTTAAGCCATCACGACGCATAATGATATCGACTGGATCACTGCCATTCTCATTTAACAGAGTTACCTTGAAGGTCTTGTAATTGACGTAGCTGGTTTTATAGTCAATATTTGGGCGATTATCAGCTGTATCAGGTGAATCTGAGGCCGAAGTTTCTGCATCAGACTCATCAAATAAAGGCTTCTTACCTTGTACCATTAAGGCTAGACCATCTGGCGTGACTATTTTATCCACGATGGAATCTATCATTGCACTTGCCATCATAGCACCTAAAGCCTCAAAACCATCAGTATCTTCTTTGGCCACGTCTTCCATAATTTGGGCATTGATCTGATCTTTTAGGCTTTGCTTGACACTGGGAAAGTCGATATAGTCTGATAACACATCTGCATTACCTTCCACGGCAGCATTTTTAATATTTCTTAACACCAAATAAGGCGAGGCGTATAGGTAGATAGCAATAATGACGATAACGCCAGCAATCCAGATTAATGGTTTTTTCACACAATTCCCCTAAATATTGATTGTCTGTAATTTCTAATTAAAAAAGAAATACATTATAAAAACAAATTAAATATTTAGCAAAATTTAAAGCCAGAGATACAGGTTAGACAGTTGTGTGATAAGCGATAATGTGTTAACAACTATTTTTCTGCTTAATACTTCAATTATGCACTTAACACAACCGTCTAGTTGGATTCAATACACGGCTTTGTTAATCTCGGATTGACTGATTTGGGTGGTGATATTTGAATCGATGGCGACCATATAACAAACTTTCCTTAAATAGAATGATTTTTAATTATTATCGGTACGACTATTCGGTGAGTGCGTCAAGGCAGGTAAAAGTATTGACTTGCACCTTTTTAAGCAGTCGGTAGTCTTGATCGTTGAATGTATACATTAACATATAATTATTAGCAAGCATGAATTCATTAGGTATGAAGTAGTCTATGCATAACTCTTGTAGCAGTTCTTTAGAAGATAAGGCGTTAATTACTTCGCGTCTCTCATCTGCCGTAAAAGGTATGGTGAACATTCCTTGCACATCAGCAAAGTAGGGGGTGAACATGGTACTTTGAATGCGGCTAAAGCTATTGATATCACTGGGCAAAGACTGGGCATATTGATTGGTAGTATATCTGAAAAACTCACTAACTAACGCTTCGTCAGCTATATATACATAGCTTTCATCAATAAGACCGATAGATTTTAACGCTTTATCGATATCCGACTCAGCAAATGCGGCATGAGATAGGAACAAACAGCAGATTGCTGGTAGTATTTTTGTAATAAAGTCTTCATTAGATCGTCCATTGATTCATTAGGGGTAGTAAGTATTTGATTATAGCATTGAAGTTGATTGTCTGAAGAAAAGATGTGGTTTTAGGAGGGATATGGGTGTTGGTATATTTGGATAGCTTTTAGCTGCAATACCAACAATCGTTTTTTAAAAGTAGTTTAAAACAGGTTGAAAAAACTGAATAACTCGCAAAATAACCTGTAAATAAAATACTAGGACGTACTACTAAAAGAGGGGTGAAGGCGCTAAAGCCTTTAAAATAGGTGTTTTTCAGGCATAAAAAAAGCCAGACGGTCTATGACTGTCTAGCTGATTTCATAAAATTGGTGGAGATGGCGGGAGTTGAACCCGCGTCCGCCAGCACTACGCTCATGACTCTACATGTTTAGGGTCTGTCTTTGGCTTTAACCCGCACCGAACCGACAGTCAGGTTGGATAGGGCGATCCTTTAAGTTTGAACCCAAATACCTAAGGCAGATATTTGAGCGAACCCATATGCGTGCGCTTCAACTCGACTAACCCACTATGGGTAAAGGGCAGCGGAGTAAGCAGGGTTTAAGCTGCTAGAGCGTAAGTTTCGTCGTTTGCGACTATAACAATATATGTTTGATTTACGAGAGGACATATACTCTCGACATGCATCATTGAGTTTCATCACCAGCGTCGAAGCCAGAACATCCCCAATGGAACAATACATTATACACAAGTTATGTGCATAATGCAAGGTGGCTGCTTGACTTGCGTTGTGGCGCAAATGAGAGCCATAAGTTGAACTAGATACTGAGCAAGAAATTGAACCATAAAAAAAGCCAGCCGAAGCTGACTTTTTTATCTAAACTATCCGAATGAACGGATAACGCATCAAAAAAGAATAAATTATTCTTCTTCCTCAGCAACTTGTTCTTCTTGCTGTTGCGGCGCAGCTTGAACATTGCCGTCTTCAGAAAGAATAGTCACTAAGATATTCGCAAAGATATCGTGGTGAAGTTGGATATCTACACTGTATTCGCCAACTTGACGTAGCGTACCAGAAGGTAGTTTAACTTCTGAACGGTCAACTTCAAGACCTGACTTGGTTAGGGCATCAGCGATATCGCGAGTACCGATAGAACCAAATAGCTTACCGTCTTCACCAGATTTGGCGCGCATGATGACGTTAACATCAGTTAAGGCATCAGCACGTTTTTGAGCAGCGGCTAACTCTTCAGCTTCGATCGCTTCAAGTTCAGCACGACGTGCTTCAAACTTCTCAATGTTTGCTGGTGTTGCTGGTAAGGCTTTACCTTGAGGGATAAGGTAGTTACGACCATATCCTGCTTTTACATCCACAGTCTCGCCAAGTTTACCAAGGTTGACGATACGCTGTAATAAAATAACTTGCATGAGTCACTCCTAAGTTGGCTTACTTATGGTTGTCAGTGTATGGGAGCAATGCTAAGTAACGAGCTTGCTTAATAGCAGTTGCTAATTGACGCTGATATTTGTTAGACGTACCTGTGATACGGCTAGGAACAATTTTACCATTGTCACTGATGTATTGTTTTAATAGCTCAACATCTTTATAGTCAATGTGAGTAATACCTTCAGCGGTAAAACGGCAAAACTTGCGACGGCGATAAAAACGTGCCATGGATCTTCTCCTTAAATGAGCTTAAATTAGTCGTCAGACTGATTATCCTGATCGTTGTCTGTTTGAGGCGCTTTACGAGCACGTTTCTCATCAGCGCTTTTTGCTAGTTGAGATGGCTCAGTGATTGCGTCATCACGACGAACAACTAGACTACGGATAATAGCGTCGTTATAACGGAATAGCTCTTCAAGCTCTGCTAGAGTGTCACCATCACACTCTATGTTAAATAGTACATAGTGTGCTTTATGGATTTTGTTGATTGGATATGCCAGCTGACGACGGCCCCAGTCTTCAAGACGATGAACCATGCCATTGTTGTCTTGAACTAATTTGATATATCGCTCAACCATACCGACTACTTGGTCGCTTTGGTCAGGGTGTACGATAAGCACCACTTCGTAATGTCGCATTTAAGACTCCTTACGGATTAGTAGCCATTGACCCCATGTCAATAGCAAGGAGATTTATAGTAGATATAGATAATTTTATATCTTACTTACATAAAAAACTAAACTTAACGATTTTGAACAAAAATATTAAGCTGTCAATTATAAAGTCCACTTTTGCTTAAGTACAGAGTTTAGCATTCATTTACTAAAGTCTTTTATAAGCAAATAGTCCTATAAAGCGGCGAATTATAACAGGTAAGCTTAAGTGTTACAAGCTTTGTATCAAATGTTTTCAGCAGTTAATTTCTGATTGAGCCTTGATAAAAAAATGTTTACAGTAATCAACAGTTGCATATTTTTGAGGTTAAATAATAAAAAACTACAAGCGACAGGTTTAATTATTATCTACGATATGCTTATATAACAGATTAAAGAGTATTTATGCGGTATGTATAACGAAATGACGTTATCAAATTAGGTATTATTTATGAAACGTAAAGCCATAGTAATAGGCGCCACAGGGCTGGTAGGCCGACATTTGGTAAGCCAGCTTAGCTTAATGTATGACAGCTTAACTATTATTGCAAGAAAGCAACCTGAGCATATATCTTCCAATATGCAGTTTTATCAGCTTGGGGATTTTAATAATTTACAAGAGGTTATGTCTGGCATATCACTTAGCACAGATACAGATGCCTTTACTTGCTTAGGCACCACCTTAAAACAGGCGGGGAGTGAAGAGGATTTTAAGCGCATTGATTATGACTATAACCTTAGCTTTGCTAAGATTTGTCATGACAAAGGGGTGCAAAGATTTTTTTTACTTTCGGCTTTAGGTGCTGACAGTGATAGTCGTTTTTTTTACAATAGAGTAAAAGCAGAGCTAGAGGAGGCGGTGCGAGCGCTTGAGTTTAGACAGTTATTAATATTTCGCCCCTCTTTATTACTTGGCAAGCACAAAGGTCGCTTATTGGAAAATAGTGCGCAAACTGTGTATAAGCTGTTTGCACCCTTGGTACCGAAGACCATGAAGTATCGTCCTATTGAAGTACAGCGTGTGGCAGCGGCGATGGCACTGTATGCACAAGACTTGCATGAGCGCCATAAGTTTATTAACTCAGATAAATATGTCGAGCAGATACCCAGCCAAGTTACCATTATTGATAATAAGCAGATGCTGGAGATAACCCAGCTTAAAACTTAGCTATAATTAGCTATAATCAGTAAGCTCTGATAATAAGAGCGTCAAAACAACATAAAGGCCAAAACAATATAGAAAGCCAAAACAATAATATAGAAAGTCAAATCAACATAAAATAAGGAAATAAACAGCCATGACTGACATGACTAAAACTAATTTTGTCACCTGTGACTTATTAGATGCCAATCCAGACAGCCAAGTGTGTTTGCCTAATATTGAGGGTAAGTCTTTTCATAGCTTTGGTGGAAAAAACAAGTTCTGTGGTGAGATAGTGACGGTAAAATGTTTTGAGGACAATAGCCGTGTCAAAGAGCTATTAAACAGCGATGGACGTGATGCTAACGGCGATGGTAAGGTATTGGTCGTCGATGGTGGTGGCTCGATGCGTTGTGCGTTATTGGGTGATATGATTGCCCAGTCTGCCATTGATAATGGTTGGGCTGGAGTCATTGTTTATGGCTGCGTTCGTGATGTCGATGATATGGCACAGATGGATATTGGGGTGAAAGCCTTGGGCTGTATTCCTCGTAAGTCAACCCGCCGTGGTGAGGGTCAAACGGATATTGAGATTTGCTTTGGTGATTTGATTTTAACTTCAGGCATGTATGTTTACGCTGATAATAATGGTATTATTGCCAGTAAAAAGCCACTGCTATAAGCTTTTTTCGTTGCTAGAAGTTTGTTTATAGTAAGCTACGCCAGTATTAACCCAATCTTAATTTAGTATGCAGGCTGTTATAGCCATACAGTTGCAGGGTTTGGATTCCTTCCTTTTTTAAAATAAGGGCTGGGGATGGATTTTAGGTTAAATAGAATAAAGTCCTTCCTAAATATCCTAATTTGTACGACATCAGTTATTTTAATCAGGGGGTATCTTAGGATATCCCCCTAATTTTCGTTATTCTTTTTTAGTTTTAGTTCATCAGAGTATTAGAGTAAAGGATAAATAATCATACCACCATGCCGAAACCCACATTAACATCCTCAGCGCAATCTCTCATCCAGATGTTTACTACCATTAATCAACAACTTTTTCCGATTGATAATGCGCAGCGACGCTGGCTGTATCCTGTGCATGGGGCGGCGGGCAGTTTGTGGTTAGCGAGTTTGGCAGACTGTCCAGTTGCTGATGTTGGTAAGCGTCTTAAAGTGGTGGTCACCAAAGACCAAAATCAGCTCAATCAAATTGAAACTGAGCTGGCGTTTTGTGGCGTCGATGCTTATGTGTTCCCAGATTGGGAGACCTTAACTTATGATGAATTATCACCACACCAAGACATTGTCAGTGAGCGTATTAATCTACTGACCGATATGCCAAAGCAAGGCATTTTGTTAATCAGTATTCAGACGCTGATGCAGCGTATGGCGCCACCTAGTTGGTTAATTGGTCAGCATTTTGATTTAAGTATCGGTGACGTCTTTGATATTGAAGCTCAGCGAGAGCAGTTAACTGCTGCTGGATATCGGGTAGTTGACAACGTATTTGAACCAGGTGAGTTCGCGGTGCGTGGTAGTATCATTGATATCTTTGCTATGGGTCAGCCGTTTCCATTACGGTTAGATTTGTTCGATGATGAAATCGAAACCATTCGCTTTTTTAATCCTCAGACCCAGCGCACCTTGTCGCCCCAGACCTTGATGGATTTGGTCGCTGGTCAATCCGATGCAGACACTGCCAGTCGTCATGAGCTAACGGTTGAGTCTTTGTCACTGCTGCACAAGCTGCCAGATGTGTCGCAGCCGATTACTCAGTTTCAGATATTACCTGCCAAAGAGTTTCCGCTAGAAGAGGGCAAAGAGACCTTTCGTACTAACTTTGCCGCTATGTTTCCTAAGGCCAGTAGCCGTAAGTTTGAGCTACACAAGGATGTGATGGCTGGCATTGCTAGCAGTGGACTTGAGTACTATCAGCCGCTATTTTTTGAGTTAGATGACTGGACGCAAACTGGGCATTTATTTTCCTATTTCCCCAAAGATGCGCTGTTTATCCTTGATGACATCATTGTTGAGGCACAAGCAGATTATTGGTCACAAATTCAGCGCCGTTATGAAGAGCGTCGCCATGACATTGATAAGCCAATTGTCGATCCCAATTTGTTGTATTTGTCCAGTAACGAGTTAAATCAAAAGCTAAATGCTTATCCAAGGGTGGTGTTAAGTCAGCAAGACTTGTCGGCAGATGACAGCAATCAAAGCGGCAAGGTGCATTTGCCTGCTGTGCTACCACCTGAGTTGCCAGTCAGCCATCAAAAGGCTGAGCCCCTGTTGGCGTTATTAGACTATGCCAGTAGCCAGTGGGGTGAGGTGGATGCAGAGCAGTCCTTGTCAGCACAAATTCAAACTAAAACACAGCGTCCAATATTAATCGTCGCAGAAACCGCAGGACGGCGTGAGATTTTATTAGAGCTGTTTAAAGGAAAGATTCAAGTCCAGACCTTTGTTAATTTTCAGCAGTTTTTGGCCAGTGAGTTGTATCAAAATCCAAGAGATGTCTCTGCCAGCACACAGGCAGACAATACAAGTGATACCGTTCTAGATAATAGACCTGTGGTTGGATTGACTATTGCTCCAATAGAGCGTGGTGCTGTGCTATATCCACAGCTGTCAATTATCAGTGAAACTCAATTATTTGGGAGGCAAGTACTCCAAACTCGTCGCCGTCGTCAAAGTGATGTATCAGAAGAGTTTTTGATAAAAAGTGTTACTGAGCTCACCGAAGGCAGTCCTGTGGTGCACATTGATCAAGGTATTGGTCGCTATCATGGCTTGGTGACTATTGATGCGGGTGAGGGCGAGCAAGAGTTTATTCATCTAAAATATGCAGACGATGCTAGCATTTATGTACCCGTTGCCAATTTGCAGTTAATTAGCCGTTACAGTGGTGGCGATCCAGCACTTGCGCCACTACATAAGATTGGTAGTGGCAAATGGGATAAAGCCAAACAAAAAGCAATGGAGCAAATCCATGATGTGGCAGCTGAACTGCTAAATATGCAGGCACGGCGTCAAGCGAAGGAAGGTATCCATTTCAAGGTAGATAGCGCTCAATATGAGCTGTTTGCCAGTCAGTTTGCATTTGAAGAAACACCAGATCAGGCCAATGCTATTGAGGCGGTTATCCATGACATGAAGCAAAATAAGCCGATGGATCGCTTAATCTGTGGTGACGTGGGCTTTGGGAAGACAGAAGTGGCGATGCGGGCGGCCTTTATTGCGGTTAATAGTGGCTATCAGGTGGCGGTTTTGGTGCCAACCACTTTGCTGGCAGGTCAGCATGAAGATAACTTTAAAGATAGATTTGCCGATTGGCCGATTCGAGTCGAAACTCTCTCACGCTTTGGGGGAAAAAAATATCAAGATCAAGTATTAGCAGACTTAGCTGAAGGCAAAGTGGATATCGTTATTGGTACCCATAAGTTGTTACAAAAAGATGTTAAATTTGCCAATTTAGGCTTAATGGTTGTCGATGAGGAGCATCGTTTTGGCGTTCGCCACAAAGAGCGGATTAAAGCGATCCAGAGTAATGTGGATAGTCTATCGATGACGGCAACGCCAATACCGCGCACATTGAATATGGCATTAACGGGTATGCGTGATATGTCGATTATTGCCACCCCGCCAGCACGACGCTTGGCGATTAAAACCTTTGTCATGCAAAAGACCAACCAGCTGATGAAAGAGGCTATTTTACGTGAGCTATTGCGTGGTGGTCAGGTGTATGTCTTGCACAATGATGTCGCCAGTATTGAACGTATGGCAGAAAATATTCGTGAGTTGGTACCAGAGGCTCGTGTTGGTGTGGCTCATGGTCAGATGAATGAACGTGGACTTGAGCAAGTGATGCAGCAGTTTTATCACAAAAAGTTTAACGTTTTGGTTTGTACCACCATTATTGAGACGGGTATTGATGTGCCCAATGCCAACACCATTATCATTGAGCGTGCAGATAAGTTTGGATTGGCACAGTTGCATCAATTACGTGGTCGTGTTGGACGCAGTCACCATCAAGCTTATTGTTACCTACTGGTACCTTCAATTAAGGGTCTAAAAGGCGATGCAAAAAAACGACTAAGGGCCGTTGAGCGTGCCAATACTTTAGGCGCTGGCTTTATGTTAGCCAGTGAGGACTTAGAGATTCGCGGAGCTGGCGAGATACTTGGTAAGCAGCAAAGTGGTAATATGCAGGCCATTGGCTTTAGCTTGTATATGGATATGCTTGAGCGTGCGACCAAGGCGATTAAAGCTGGTAAAGAGCCTGATTTAAATACACCACTGTCGTTAACCAGTGATATTAATCTGCATTGTTCAGCTCTTATTCCTGAGGACTATGTTAATGACGTGCCACAGCGTTTGTTGTTTTATAAGCGCATCAGTAATGCTGAAGATAAAGGGGCACTGACTGATATTCGTACTGAGATGATTGACAGGTATGGCGCACTACCAGATCAGAGCAAGCAGTTGTTTGCGATTCATCAGTTGCGAGTTCAAGCTGAGCCGTTGGCGATATACAAAATTGATGCTACCACCAATAGTGTGGTATTAGAGTTTGCACCAGATACGCCAGTAGATGCGCTGGCGATTATTCAACTGATTCAATCTGATGGTAATCGCTATCGGATGCATGGTGCTTCAGGGATACGTTATACCAATCCAGATCGACTTGAGACACCTGAACAGAGGGTAAAAGTTGTGCAAGACTTACTCACTCATTTTGCAAACCACTTAACTGATACTTGATAAACTCTGCCCACGTCTCTTGATGCAGGTTATCGCTTTGGATTAGGGCGTGTTTTCAATTCGTGCAATGACATTTAAAGGGGCCAAAAATAGCTAAATATTGTTAGACAGCGTAAAATAACGGATTAATATAAATATTATTATCTGCATTATTTTCCTAGTCTGACGGTGATTTATCTTATTGTTATCACCATTTTCAAAATGAAAACACGCCCTAGTATCATTTAATACAAATGTCATAATTGAGCATTATATTTACTCCTTATAGCCCCAAAACAAATTAATAAAATAAGGAGTAATAAGCAATGAATAAATTTCGCAGTATCCCTAGCTATAACAATAAGTGTTATATTCATAGTTACGTTGCCCAAAATAGTTACGTTATCCAATGCGCCGTGGATTTGGAAGAGTTACAAGTGCCAGATGCAGATTGGTATGATGATGAAGCTGACGATGCGATGGAAATGTAGGTATTAGTGATATGCCTTAGCTAGCAGTGCCATGCTTAGATTAAGGAAAGCGTAAATAACAACACCTAAAGCAACTTAGACTAAAAAGCTTAGATGAAAAAAGTGACCTCGCTAAAATTATAGTTAGACTTAAAATAGTTGGAAAAGATGGGTGGTCAGATAAAGATATCAGAGCATCTATAATATCTTGCTAATACCTGATAAAATATTGGTTTGCAAAATCATGATAATAACTAAGAGAGCCAATATGTTTCAACTTCATCCAACACTTGCTAAAGATTCGTTTTTAGTTGGAGATTTTCCGCTATCAACGTGTCGTTTGATTAATGATTGTCAGTTCCCTTGGTTGATTTTGGTCCCTAGAGTGGCTGGTGTACAAGAGATTTATGAGCTGTCAGCAGCAGATCAAGCTCAGTTTTTACGTGAATCAAGTTGGTTATCTAGCCAGATGGCTAAGACCTTTAACGCAGATAAGATGAATGTGGCAGCTTTGGGCAACCAAGTACCACAGCTACACTTTCACCATATTGTACGTTACCAAAATGACTTAGCTTGGCCAAATCCTGTATGGGGTACACCTGCGGTACCTTATACTCAAGAGGTCTATTTGGCAATGCAGCAAACCTTGATGATGGCGCTAAGAGGGCACAATCAGATGCCGTTTGATTGGCAGATGCAGTAGTTTAGTTGTACAACAGAGACAGTAGCTGATGAGTTGAGACCGCGACATCTTTAGTTTGGTTTATAATATCTGGCTCACTTATCACAGATCTGCTCTTAAAAAGCCTAGCATATTGATAAATTAACAACTGTATGGTAATAAATAAAAAACACCCAGCTAATTTTACATTAACTGGGTGTTGAGTATATTCTGACTAGATGCCATAAGTCCTAATGATTCTCACTGGCATGGTTAATGGTATATTTAGGAATTTCAACCACAAGATCGGTGTCTTCGATGACTACCTGACAAGACAAGCGTGAATCAGGCTCTAAGCCCCAAGCTCTATCAAGTAAGTCCGCTTCGATATCATCCATCTCATCTAAGCTATTAAAGCCTTTGCGAATAATAACGTGGCAAGTGGTACAGGCTTTTGACATTTCGCAAGCGTGCTCAATTTTAATGCCTTTTTCTAACAAGCCTTTACACAAGTTATCGCCACTTTCTAATTCAACTTCAGCGCCTTCAGGGCAGATTTCGTGGTGTGGGAGTAGCGTAATTTTTGGCATAGCATTTTCCAATATCTTATTTAAAAAAAGGAGTTATTAAGGTCTATTGAGCATTCACATCATGTGTTTAATAGCAATTTAGGTTTCAAAAAAAGTTTTATTTTCGTGCAAAAATAGGCTAAATTTTTTTGACGAAGATGACTGTTCAACAGACTCTAATCTGGATCAAATATAAAAATCAAGATGACTTACTGCGCCCAGTCTTCTGTGCTGGTACCCGATAACGACTGCTTCACACTTAGATCCATGATACGTGCGGCAAAGTTATCACTTAGTGGTTTTAGTTGTGCTTGTTTGGCTTCAATATCTGATTTAAGCATGTGTAAGTCATCGTTATTATTGGCGATATCTGTATTGGCAATCTTTGTTGAAGACACTTGATTGATTGCAGTATTTAGCTGCTGCATCGCCTGTTGTAGTGCTTGGGTTTCCTGCTCTGTTAGTAGGGTATGAAACTCTTGTAATGCAGATTGCAGTGCCAAGATTTCGCGTTCAGCCTCAAGCTTGGCTTCAAGTAAGCTTCGTGCCAACTTGTCTTCGGCTGCATGTTCAAATCCAGCACGTAATAGCTGCTCTTGTTGCTCATCGCTTAGACCATAAGATGGAGTAATCTTAATATCACTATGTACTCCAGAAGTGGCTTCTAGTGCGCTAACAGACAGCTGACCATTGGCATCAATATCAAAGGTAACCTCAATGCGTGCAAGCCCAGCCTTCATCGGTGGAATACCGTATAGCTCAAAGCGTCCTAATGAGCGATTATGCTCTACGGTATCACGCTCACCTTGCACGACATGGATGACCATGCCGGTTTGACCATCTTGGTAGGTAGTGAAGGTTTGTTTTTTGGCAACTGGGATAGGCGTGTTACGTGGGATAATTACTTCGACTAAGCCACCCATGGTTTCGAGTCCTAATGATAAAGGGGTGACATCTAGCAACAAAACATTATTCGATTTGTCTTGCCTTATAAGTTGATCAGCGACTTGTGCAGCGCCTAAGGCGACTACTTGGTCTGGATCTAAATGAGCTAGTGGTGATTTCCCAAAAAACTGTGCTACTACTTGTTGAATCACTGGCATACGGGTTGAGCCACCGACCATAATAATCTCGTCAAGTTGCTCAATGCCTATCCCAGCATCTCGCATAACCTGTTCACAAGTGGCTACTGTACGGCGTGTGATTGGCTCGATGATTTGTGCTAAATCTGAGCTACTCAATTGGCCTTGCCATGATGTGTCAGCTACCTCAATCGCCACTTCAACAGTATCATTTTGGGTTAATTGTTGTTTGTAGCGTTCTGCTTGGCGAGCGATATGAGTGCGTTGTTGCGCACTTAAATCAGCGGGGGCTAAACCAGCTTGTTTAAGTAGCCAGCCCATGATCAGCCGATCCATGTCATCACCACCAAGGGCGCTATTGCCTCCAGTTGCTAATACCTCAAAGACACCATCATTCATCTTTAATAAAGACACATCAAATGTGCCACCACCTAGGTCGTAGATGAGATAAATCTTTTCATCTAGCTTGTTTGCTGAAGACTCAGTATCTGTTCTGTCTAGACCGTAGGCCACAGCAGCTGCGGTAGGTTCATTTAATAGCCTAAGTACATTTAAGCCAGCTAACTTAGCTGCATCTTTGGTGGCTTGGCGTTGCGCTTCATCAAAATAGGCGGGAACAGTAATCACAGCCCCTTGGATACTGCCATTAGGTAAGGCTTTGATAGCGCGTTGTGCCAAGGTACGCAAGATTTCAGCAGAGACAGCAACAGGAGAAATCTCACCTTGTTCAGTGACAAAAGAGGGCATTTCTTTGTCATTTGTGGTACTTGATTTTAATCGATATGGGTGTGAAAACTTAATATCTTTACTACTGCGACCCATAAAGCGCTTTGCTGAAATAATGGTGTTGCTAGGATCTGATTCGAAGTGTGCTAAGGCGGCTTGCCCAACAAGAGGGTGGGTTGAGCCATTTGTATTATGGGTATTGCCATAGTAAACAACTGATGGCAAAAGGGTGTCAGAGACGCTATCGGTAGCCCCTTCAGCATCAATCAAGGTAGCCTTGCCTGAGCGTACGACAGCAACCATTGAACGTGTGGTGCCTAAGTCAATGCCTAGCGCATATTGATGCTCGTGAGGATTGGCACTTTGATTGGGTTCCGCAATTTGTAATAAAGACATAACACACTCAATTTATGATAAAGATTAACAATTAAAAAACAAGATAAGGCTTATAAATATAGATCATCATCGTCTTGTTGCGTTTGTTGTTTACTCACATCAATCGCAGTATCCATATCTTTTTTTAATTTCACTAAAAATTTTAGCTTTTGAGTAGCATCCATGGCTACCGTCCAGTCTTGGTCTGCATAAGCGACTTTGAATTTTTGCGAATACTCGGCAAGGCGTTGATCTACTTTGCTTTTTAGCTCGTTGATACGTGTAAAGTCAGCATCCAAGCTGGCGTCATCTAAGGCTATTCGCATTTCCATTGCATCATCTAAAAAGTCAAAGTCTGCAATGGATAGATCGGTATTTAGTGACTGTCCAGATAACTCTAGTAAGTAATTGGCTCGGCTATCTTCATGACTTAAAATATCATAGGCATGATTGATCAGCGCCGATGTTTGTTGTGATGTTGATGTTTGTTCTTTAGCTGGCTCATGCTGCAAGTTTAACTGATCAGGATGATATTGTTGTTGCAGTAATCGTAAGCGCTCACCTAATTTTTTTTGATCTATATCAAAGGCGATAGGCAGCTCAAAAAGAGCAAAGAAGTTGGCAAAAGTAGGGGCGTTATCAGACATAAGTTTAGATGCTATTAGTGTTTATGGTTAAGTTATGGGCTATAAGGCTACTATTATTGTTAATGGTATTAATGTCATGCTATAAAGGATATGGGATTTGCCTTATGTTATATACGTGCAGTTGCAATATATGTCTTATGGGATTGCCATAAAAATAAAAACAGCCACGAATAACCACTGAAAACTCAATGGCTAAGTGGTGGCTGTCATCAGTGCAGACACGTATTTATGCTATATATCCTATTTATGAGCGCTGTTAATGTATGTGCTCTGTACAAAAAGCTGGGAGAGACAAAACACTTTCGGCTAGTACAAACTACTGTCTGACAGAGGCTACTGCTTACAAAAACACATCATAGGATTAACGGCTAATTATACGGTAAAAGACTCACCACAACCACATTCCCCTTTTTGATTGGGGTTAGTGAATTTGAAGCCTTCATTTAAACCTTCAACCACATAGTCCATATGTAAGCCATCAAGATATACCATACTCTTGGGGTCAACGAAGATGTTTACCCCTTGGCTTTCGAACTTTTGGTCTGTGTCATTCGGCTCATCTACAAATTCTAACACATAGGCCAGTCCTGAGCATCCTGCAGTACGAATCCCTACACGAATACCCTCACCATGACCACGGTTAGTTAAATAGTCGGTGACGTGTTTTGCAGCACGTTCGGTCAGTTCAATCATTTAGACTTTCCTATTGTTAAAATTAGTGAAAAGTGTCTGTATATTTACTATAAAGATTTCAGTATCTTTATCTTTCAGTATCTTTATCTATTCTAGTGTCGTGTCTCTATCAATAAAGATTACTGAATCTGTCTGATTAAGCGCTTATGCATCTACATCATTGGTTTGACCACTTTTAACTCGATAGTCGTTAATAGCGGCTTTAATTGCATCTTCTGCCAATACTGAGCAGTGAACTTTTACTGGAGGTAGCGCTAGCTCTTCAGCGATATGTTTGTTTTTGATCTCAGATGCTTGATCAAGGGTTTTACCTTTTAACCACTCAGTAACCAGTGAACTTGAGGCAATGGCTGAGCCACAACCGTAAGTTTTAAAGCGGGCATCTTCAATGATACCGTCATCGCCAACTTGGATTTGTAAGCGCATGACATCACCACAAGCTGGAGCACCAACCATCCCGGTACCGACATTTTTAGCATCTTTGTCTAAATTACCAACGTTGCGTGGGTTTTCATAATGGTCAATTACTTGATTACTATAAGCCATGATATTACTCCTGGGGTTTAACCTAGATATTTGATTGAAATAATTAGATAAATCTATCTATTATGTAAGGTGTAAGTTAAAAAAATTAAAGTTTTAAATAAAGGGTATAAAAACAGCTTAATGATCTGTCCACTCAACTGTATCTAAGTCGATACCTTCTTTATACATGTCCCAAAGAGGAGATAAATCTCTTAACTTATCAACAGCTTCGTGAATTTGTGCTAAGATGATATCAATATCTTCTTCTGTGGTATAGCGACCAAAGCTAAAGCGAATTGAGCTGTGCGCTAACTCATCTGGACGACCAATTGCACGTAGAACGTAAGACGGTTCTAGTGTTGCTGAGGTACAGGCTGAGCCTGAAGAGACAGCCATATCTTTGAGTGACATCATTAATGATTCACCTTCAACAAAGTTAAAGCTGATGTTAATGATATTTGGAATGCTATTTTCGGCATCACCGTTTAAATAAATCTCTTCAATATCTTGAATGCCATTCCACAGTTTGTCATGCAACTTTTGTGCATGTTCATGATCTTGTTGCAAACGCTCGGCTGCGATGGCAAAAGCTTCACCCATACCTACGATTTGGTGAGTTGCTAATGTACCTGAACGCATACCACGCTCATGACCACCACCATGTTGCTCAGCACGTAGTCGGACGCGTGGCTTACGGCGGACATACAAAGCACCGATACCTTTAGGGCCATATATTTTGTGACCAGAGAAGCTCATCAAATCAACTTTTAACTCCTCTAAGTCAATTGGTAATTTGCCAGCTGCTTGCGCGGCATCTACATGGAAAATTACGCCAGCTTCACGGGTAATCTCACCAATGGCCTTGACATCTGTCACTGTGCCTAATTCATTGTTTACCATCATTAACGATACTAAGATAGTATCATCACGTAATGCTTCTTTAACCTGTTCGGGTAGAATAAGCCCTGTGCCTGGCTGCGGATCTATATAAGTAATCTCGTAGCCTTCTTGCTCTAATTGACGGCAAGTATCGAGTACCGCTTTGTGCTCGATTCTACTGGTAACTATATGCTTGCCACGGCTTTCGTAGAAGTGAGCAGCACCTTTGATTGCTAGGTTATCCGACTCGGTTGCCCCTGAAGTGAAGACGATTTCACGAGGATCTGCATTTACCAAGTCTGCGATTTGTTGGCGTGCTATTTCAACAGCTTCTTCTGCTTGCCAGCCATATCCATGCGAGCGTGATGCTGGATTACCAAACATGCCATCAAAGGTCATGTAATTTGACATTTTTTTTGCCACTTGTGGGTCTACTGGGGTAGTGGCGGCATAGTCTAGATAGATAGGGCGGTTTAAGTTACTCATGCTGGGTTAACCTCGCTGGCAGAAAATATGATATTTGAATTAGATTTTGTTTCAGATGCTTCGGTAGCGACATCATAAATAAGTTGCTGTCGATGCGAAACGTCATTGACATTTTCCATTTGTAATAATTGTTCTAACGAGATATTTTTTAAATATTGCTCGATATGTTTTGACAAAGCACACCACAAATCATGGGTTAAGCACATGGCACCACCTTGGCAGTTGCCTTTGCCACCGCATTGCATGGCATTGACGGACTCATCCACTGCGGTGATGATGGTCATCACATCAATATCAGCCAAAGGTTTGGCCAAATGATAACCACCAGAAGCACCACGAGTGCTGGTTACCAGTCCTGCTTTGCGTAATTTAGAAAATAATTGTTCTAAGTAAGAGATGGATATCGATTGACGCTTGGCAATATCTGATAAGGAGACAGCACTTGATGACTCGCTATCCTGAATAGCCAAATCAAGTAACGCAGTAACGGCGTATCTTCCTCTAGTTGTTAAGCGCATTGATTGCCTCCACAATGTTGTTGTCAGTGTTGCTGTAAGTTGTTGTGTTGGCTATTATAGTTAATCCTGAGTAAAACAGTCAAGATTAATTGGTAACTATTTTGTAAGAGTAACTTTGTAGGTATTTATTAAGTGTAAATTGAGGGCAATTTACGTAACTGCGCGCGCCACTGAATACTAAAAATATGGTGTCAGGTGCTCAAATTACAAGAGCGTTATCTTAGACAGATTAGGTGCTTAGGTAGTTTTTTAATGAGTTGTTACTGATAAGTTATGCTGTATCTAAAACTTTATGGTTAAGTTTTATAAAACAATGGGACTAAGACAGTTATGCTGAGGCAATGTTATATGGATATGGTGTTTAAGTAATGATGTTGGGACAATGGCATGCGGGTTTTTTATGATGGGGCTGTATGCAGTCATGTTCTTTTTAGCACTTTCTCGTCAGTTTGGTAAGTAGTTTTTCTTTCAACGCTTATTTATTATTAGCAACAAAACAAATATGCTGACTTTTAGTCCATAACTCATGTAATTTGCAAATAGGGACACGTCCTAGTAAGTAACAGGTTTTTATTAATAAAATAAATAGTGGCCAGCCCCTGTTTGCTATGCAGACATTAAATGAAGCTAACTTATCCAACCAATTACAGAAATAACCGCTATCAAGGTTGCAATAATAAAGGCAGTTAATGTCACTTTTTGTTTGCTTTGTATCTCTTTTAAGCTCACTTCCAGCTCACGGTTGCGAGTGCTGAGTGCATTAAGCTGTTGTTGTTGCTCTTGGATACGAGCTTTATAGTCTGGCTTATCTGCTTGCTCAGTCTCCTTTTTATCTTTGCTTTTGCCTTTAACTGTCTTAATCACGCCTTGAAATAAGCTGGCCACACCAAGCTGTACCAAAAAGTGACGGGTTTCATTGACAGTATCTGTTGCACCACGCATGGTGATCTTGCTAACTTGTGTCGCATCATTGCTAATGAGGGCGCTAATTAAACTATGACTATAAGTATTGATAACCACATCAGGCTCGGTCACCTTATTAGGCAGTTGACTATCAAGTAATACACCTTTGTTGGTAAAGGTTGCGTAAAATTGAGTGTGTGGTATATAGGTGCGGACACAGACAACAGTATTTTTCTTTGCCAACGGATAGGCCGCTTTACGCAGGTTTGGGTCGAATCTTAAAACCAAAGTAATTGCAGACTCTGCAAGTACCAGGACGACATTAAGTAAAGAGTTTGATATCGAATTTTGACTCATACTAAACCTATTTGAATTGTAAAAGTGAAGCGTTATGCTCATGTTACTGGCTGTTAAAATCTTTGAAATCTATAACTTAGTACGCACAAAAAATAAGCAAACAGCTAAATATGCTATTTACCTTTAAACAATACTATTTATTTTACCTTTAAACATACTATTTATAACCTTTTATCTTGCTTTCGTCCTATTTTATCCATCTATAAAGTGACAATAATCTATGCCTTTTAACCCTGCTACGATGCTGAATTAAGCGTCACTAGTTAGGTAATTATGGATGTCTCTGTCCTAATAACTTATTAATAAATACCAATATAAATAACAACTATTACTATCAGAATAGCCTGTATAGTCAGTTTGCCTATGGTGATAAATAAGAGCGTAAAGGTTCTAAATGTGGTAAATAATAGCACAATGCAGCGTTGACACCATAGGTATCATTGCTATTAATTTGATTTTAATGGGTTAGATATCATTATTTTTGATGAATTAGCTGGCATTGTTCGATATCATAGATAGAATTCAAGTGGTAAACTGATGGAAGTAAAATCTAATCGAAAGTAAATCTAATCGGTAGTAGCACTAAAAACAGTAGCAGTATAATATAAAGTCGCTGCTTAAAATAAGGGTATAAAAGCGGTTTTCTAGTCAATTATTGCAAATTATTACACTTAATGCGCAATAATATGTAAATTTGCTTGCACATTTTAAGCCTGCTTGTTATAACTGCATTTATAAACTATCCCGTCAATAATACTAGAAAGAAAAAGGTGCATTTTTTTGCGCTATTGTGTAGTATTTAAGGGCTTGGCTATTGCTTAATTACCTTTTAAGCGATAGAATTCACCCCCGAATTTATAATCTTTTTAAAGGAATCCTTTATGAATAAATCAGAATTGGTTGATAGCATTGCAGAAAAAAGTGGTTTAAACAAAACTCAAGCTGCTGATGCTTTGAATGCTATGATGGAAAGTGTTGGCGAAGCATTAGAAAATAATGACACAATTTCATTAGTAGGTTTTGGTACATTCAGTGTAAAAGAGCGTAAAGCCCGTACTGGTCGTAACCCAAAAACTGGTGCTGAGTTACAAATTCCAGCAAGCCGCGTACCACACTTTAAAGCAGGTAAAGGCTTAAAAGATCGTTTAAACTAAGCCAAGTCTTATCTTATAATTTGTGCTAAGTTTAGTGAAAATGCTGTCTTTTGTAGACAATAACGCACCTTAGGGTGCGTTTTTTTTGTGTCAGAGCATATTTTCACGTATGATAGGACGTTACCTTTTTATTAACCAATGACTGATATGTACTATGGAATCGATACGTAATTTTCTGAAAAGTTGGCCTGGAAGAATTTTCTTAATGCTGTGTTTGTCACCTTTAGTGATATTGGGGCTTGAGAGTTATTTTGGCGGTGGCAGCAGTGTCAACGAAGTGGCAAAAGTTGGTGAGCAGTCAGTGAGTCGTATGGACTATCAAAACAGTATTAACGCACGTAGAACTGAGCTGCTAGAAAGGGGTGTTGATGCCAGTGCCATTAATACCAATGTGCTTAATAAGGAAGTGTTAACAAGTCTGATTAATCGCGCTTTATTGCGCAATCAAAGTGAGCAGCTTGGTATGCACGTATCTGATGGTATTATTAATAGAATCTTGTTACAAGATCCACAATATCTAGATCAAGATGGTCAGTTTTCTAATGAACGTTTTGCCTTTGCATTACAGCAGCAAGGGATAACCAAAGACCAGCTGTTTGCTGAATATCGTCAGCAGTTAAATTTGATGCAATTGTATGCCAGTATTGCGCAAACTGCGTTATATCCTGAAGCAGAGATTAATGATTTATTAGCGTTACAACTAGAAACGAGGAATGCGTGGGTCTATCGTCTGCCTTGGGCTTTGTTCCAAGATGAGGTATCTGTTAGTAAGGATGAGATTGAAACTTACTATAATGAGCATAAAAATGAGCTAAACAGCTTGGCAATGGTGGATTTATCCTACATTAAATTAGATCCTAGTAAGCTTACTATTAGTCCAGTGACAGAAGAAGAAATACAAGCACAGTATGATGCTTATAAAGCTCGGTTTGTTGGCAATTATACCCAAAGAATCAGCCAAATCTTAATTACTGGTGATAATGCACAAGAGACTATCAAGCAGCTTGAGCAGCGTCTTAAAGCTGGTGAAGACTTTGCGGCTTTGGCCAAAGAGTACTCGGCAGATTCGGTCAGTGCGGCTAAAGGTGGAGATATAGGTACTTTCAATCCAGATGCTTTTGGTGCTGATGGTACTAAAGTTGCTAGTGCTATTGAAAACTTAACCGTAGGCCAAGTCTCAGCACCGATTAAAACTACTTATGGTTATCAATTATTTAAAGTAACCAAGATGTCTGGTGATGAAATGCCATCGCTTGAGAGCTTGCGTGAGCAGCTAACTGCACAAGCTGAACGTCAAAAGCGTGAAGAGCTTATAGCTGACAAAATTACCCGTATTAATGATATGGCAACCGATGGGGTTGGAATTGAAGACATAGCGGCTCAAGAAGAGATGACCGTACATCGCTTAAAAGACTACACTAAGGTCAATAATAAAACCGAGCTACGCCAACCAGCAGTTATAGAAGCTGCCTTTGATGACTTTACCATTCAAGATGAGTCGGTCAGTCCAAGTATTCAGATAAATGCAGGTACGATATGGGTACAGCCGACCAACTACCGTCCAGTAGCACCGTTAACCTTAGCTGAAGCTACCCCGCAGATTAAAGAGATTATTACCAAGCAAAAAGCCAGTGAACTAGCCTTGGTAGAAGCCAAGCGTATTGCTGAGACTGTGAATAATCAAGATATGAGTGCGACCACAGTGACCTTTAGCCCATTGGGTATTGTCAATCGTCAAACGCCACTATTGACTGCGACTGAAAAAGCGATGGCTTTTAGTCAGGATACTGAAGAGGGTAAGCGCTTGGCGGTTGCTGATATTACAGATACTGGTGCTAGTGTTTTGGTACTAGGTAAAATCAAGAAAGGCTCAATGAAAGATGTACCGAAAGCTGAGCTTGCACAGGTGATGTTCGATATGAGAGACACACGTGGTCAAGAGCAGTTTAGTGACTATATTGAGTATTTACGAGTTGCTACCCCAATCAAAGAAAATGAGGCGGTTATTAATGAGGTGGGTGGCTTATAAAGTTTATATCTGCTAAATTACAACCAAAAAAGCCGCTGAAGTAAAGCGGCTTTTATTATACTTTTTTGTAGTCTTGTTTTAGGCTATATTTGATTGAGCGATCAATTTATACCTCTTCTGAAAAACGACCTATCTTTTCATTGTCAAACTTGCCAAACTTACTACTTGTAGCGTTTGCACTGGTTTTCCTCGATATCTTAATTTTCAGACTAGGTATTAGTTTTCTAAATCGATTAACGCATATCAAATCAATTAACGCATATCAAATCGATTAATGGCGGAAATGACGCATACCAGTAAACACCATTGCTATACCATGCTCGTTGGCCGCTGCAATGGTTTCATCATCACGAATAGAGCCACCTGGCTGAATAATGGCCTTAATTCCGACTTCAGCAGCATTATCAATACCATCTCTAAAAGGGAAGAAGGCATCTGATGCCATGACAGCACCTTGGGTCATTAAGTTGGCATGCTCTGCTTTAATTGCTGCAATACGGGCTGAGTTAACACGACTCATTTGACCAGCACCAATACCGATGGTGCGCTTATCTTTAGCATAAACAATCGCATTGGATTTGACATATTTTGCGACAGTCCAGGTGAAGAGTAAGTCATCCATTTGTTCGGTAGTAGGTTGTAGATCAGTAACAACTTTAAGGTCGTCAATACCAATCAAGCCTAAGTCTTGGTTTTGAACCAGTAGTCCACCAGTGACACGTTTATAATCAAGCTGTGGTTTACGCTGCTGTGAATCTGGTAGCGTACCACAAGTTAATACACGTACGTTTTTCTTTTTTGCCGTCACGTCTAGTACGCCATCTTCCAAGCTTGGTGCAATAATAACTTCTGCAAACTGGGTATCAACAATAGCTTGCGCTGTTGTTACAGTTAATGGGCGATTAAAGGCGATGATACCACCAAAAGAAGATTCTGGATCTGTGCTAAAAGCGGTTTTATAGGCTTGGGTTTGGTCAGCATCAATTGCAACACCACAAGGGTTAGCATGTTTGACAATTACACAAGCTGACTCGCTAAAGGATTTGACACACTCTAGAGCTGCATCTGTATCAGCGATGTTGTTATATGATAGCTCTTTGCCTTGATGTTGCTGAGCGGTGGAGATGCTACCCTCATCTGAATTTGTGGTTTCCACATAAAATGCAGCTTTTTGATGTGGGTTTTCACCATAGCGTAAATCTTGTGCTTTTTGTAGCTGTACATTAAAAGTGCGTGAAAAGTCATCTGGCTGTTCAAAAGACTGTAAGCGGCTACCTAGGAAGTTGGCAATCATACCATCATATTGAGCAGTATGTTCAAAAGCTTTGACTGCAAGATCAAAACGGGTGGTCTGTGATAGGCTACCTGACTCTTTTAGCTCTTGTAAAATGCGGTCGTAATCTGTTGGGCTGGTGACAATCGCTACATGCTCATGGTTTTTGGCGGCTGAGCGAACCATGGTTGGACCACCGATATCGATGTTTTCAATGGCGTCTGCTTTAGTTACATCAGGTTTGGCAACAGTTTGGGCAAAGGGGTATAAGTTTACCACAACCAAGTCGATTGGGCGGATACCATGCTCGCTCATAACGGCGTCGTCTTGACCACGACGACCTAAAATACCGCCATGAATCTTTGGATGTAAAGTTTTCACACGACCATCCATCATTTCAGCGAAGCCAGTATAATCAGCCACTTCAGTGACAGCAATACCGTTTTCAGACAGTATGCGATAGGTGCCACCAGTAGATAAGAGGTCATATCCTGCATCAATCAGACCTTTAGCAAAGTCTTCAATATTTGATTTGTCAGATACAGAAATAAGAGCGTACGGCTTAAAAGACATAATTTTTCCCATTGTGTACGATAAGAAGAGGATTAGATGCAAAGATTAAGGTAAAAATAAAAGATAAATGAAAGGTGTTGAACTATTGTTGAGTTATTTTTGACTCAATATTCTTTATGCAACACCTTTATATAGTCAATACCCTTATAGTAGAGTAGTTGCTATTTAAAGCATTTTACAATGGCTACAAGCTATAATGGCTACAAGACAACTAAGTGCAATTACGACTAAAGTTGGCTTAGTGAAACACCACATTGATAGTCAATCACTTTAAACTAGCTACAAGGAGCAGACTCACTTAACATACTTTTTAGATAGTTTTCGCTTATCCATCTTGTAACACTTTAAGGATGATTGGCTGTTGTAGTCCACAGGCGATATTATAGCAGATGATGGCGCTTTGCTTATACAATTAGCTATTTTGATTAGCTCTTTTGATGATGGTGTCTAAGTTCTAAGTCCTTGTATTTTGCTATTTATAGTTACATTAAACCATAAAGCTGCATTTTTTTGCGTAAGGTACCTCGGTTTAGACCAAGAATAGTGGCTGCTTTTGATTGATTGCCCTCTGATTGCGCCAAAACGACTTCCAGCAATGGCTTTTCAACTTCTTGTAAAATAGTTTGATACAAGTTGATTGGTAATTCACCTTCAAGCTCAGCAAAATATTGCTCAACTGCCAACTGAACATGTTGGTGTAGTGGTGTATGCGATGTGGTAGTGACAGCTGGATCTGGTTGTCTAATGTTAGTGTTTGTAGTACGCATTAAGCTTTGGTCGCTATAACAGCTGTCAAGTCTAGGTGATTTGGGTAATGGATTACTCATACCGGTATCTTGTGGGTTGTGGGTGGTTAAGGGTTGTCGTTAAGTTAAGTTGGTAACACTGTCAATGTACCAGAGAGACGGTGCCAATGAGCATCATCCTCTTTATCATAACTGTGATGACCATCTAAACTAAACCAAGGGCTGTAAGCTTCTTTTACAGCTTCTAACTGTTCTGAAATTAAACCTGCTAAAACGATATTTCCTGCTGGTTTTAATAGGGTTGCCAAATAAGGGGCCAGATCCATTAGGGGCTTAGCTAAAATATTAGCGGTAATGAAGTCTGCTTGCGGAATATCACCAGCGCCATGAGCTTTTGCAAAGTCTTCAGGGAGATAGGCTTGTAAGCGATTCGCTACGGCATTACGCTCAGCGTTTTGCTTGGTAGCTAATACTGCTTGTGGGTCAATATCAACACTATATACTTGTTTTGCGCCTAATAATAAAGCCGCTATACCTAAGATACCTGAGCCACAGCCATAGTCGATTACTATCGCACCAGTTAAGTCTTGATCGGTTAACCAGTCTAAGCACAGACGTGTAGTAGCATGATAGCCAGTACCAAAGGCTAAGCCTGGATCCATCATGATATTAACTGCTTTAGGATTTGGTGGCGTCATCCATTTGGGTACAATCCATAAATTATTGGCACACTCAATGGGCATATAGTGCGACATCCATTCTCGCTCCCAGTCGGTATCAGCTAGGGCAGTAGTCCATACTCGATTGGCATTGACTTGGACAGCAATGGTTTGTGCCACAGTTTCAATATTTTGAGCTTTATTGGCATTAAATAAGCCAGTTAGGATGATCTCATCCCATAAAGGTGACTGGCCTGGAAGTGGTTCAAATAAAGGTTGATCACCGGCATCTTCCAGACTAATTGATAAAGCGCCTTCTTCTAATAATAGGCTCTCTGCCAGTTCAATGTCTTGTTTTGCACATTGTAGGTGTAGTTGTTGCCACTGCATAATAATCCTCAAATTAATCTACATTATCTAAAAGTTAATCAGTCACCTCTCTATTCTAGCTGGAATACAGCTTGGTTAATAGAGCTGTATGGAGGTGGAATGTATAGTCATAGCCAAACAAAAGAGTGACAGCGTCAACCTCGTTTAGCCTACGACAAGTACTTCTACTGGGTTACTTGGAACCTCAAGTTATTGATTTCAGCTTACAAGTTATTAACTTCAGCTTATAGGTAGGGACTTATAAAAATAGTTGGCGCTTAGCGAGCCAAAGCGGCTTTGGCCTCATTAATAACGCGTGTATTGCCTTGAGCCTGACCAGACATCAAGATAATTTGCCAAAGTGCTTTTTTTGTAGCTGTCGTTTGCGCAACTACTAGACCACGGCGTGCCATGGCTTCCGCTTTTAGTGGCTGATTTTGTTTTAATGCTATTTGACTGAGGTAGTAATAAACGGCCGATGATTGCGGCGCTATGCGCTGTGCTCGAGTAAAGGTGCTTTGGGCGGCGCTGAGCTGCCCTTGGCGCATTTGTGCCATACCAGTATTCATCAGTCGTTGAAAGGCAGGTATGTTGCTACCATCTTCAATACTTGAGGTGGTAGGGCTAGCTTGCTTACTATTTTGGCGGGCCTGCTCAAGTAGTATTTGTTGTGCTGTTTTGGTTTCAGGCACTGGCATTGGTGGGATGGAAGGCACAGGCTCTGTTTTTTGGGGTGTCGTAGTTGGTTTTGGCTTAACCGAAGGCTCTGACTTAACCGAAGGCTCTGGCCTTGTTGGTTTAGCGATTGTTGTCGCACCTTGCTCATAGATGCCTAGTTGCTGAGTAGTCGATTGTGAGGTGTCATGCTGTATTACGTCTGAAGGTGTATCACCGCGGCTGCTACTAGGTGTGCTGCTACTAGGCAGGTGGGATGTGGTTTGACAGCCTGTCAGTATCCCGACCATTAGTAAAGCAGTGCTAATAGGAGCAATGCTGATAGCTAGCTGGGGTGTTGTTTGATAGCGATGTATTCGAACAAAAAAGGGCATAAACATTCAGTCCGTAGCAGGTTTAGAATTTTCAATTAGTATGCAACAAGTGTAGTGATCTGTGTTTTTATACCTTTTCTGAAAAACCCCCATCTTTGTCAAACTCGCTAAACCTACTATTTGTAGCGTTTGAACTTGTTTTCCTCGATATTTTAATTTTCAGTTTTGGTATTAGCTAGCAACCATAAAAGATAGCTTATATTTAGAGATATCAGATATTCAAACTACTATCCCTAACTTAATGCGATGGACACACAGTTTAAAACCACTCTAGTGCTTTATTATACCAAGTTTCTGCGTTGTTGCCTTCATCTTCAAGTGGCTGGTTGGTTGAGTCTGTATCGACTGTTGCTGAGGCATCCTCATCTGCTGCTAAGCCATCAACTTGTGCCTCATTATCTAACTGACGGCTTTGGTCGAGTAAGGCTCTATGTTGATTTCTAAACCATTGCAGACGCTGGCGCTCTTGTTCTTGCTGATAAATAGCCAATGCACAGTCGCTGGCTTCTTCTGGTAAATATTTACTAAGTACAGGCAAATAACGGGCACCTTCACAGCTTTCATGTGATAGCTTGCCAGTACCGTTTTCTAGCCACAGCCACTCAACACTGTCAGGCTGTACCAGCTCAACTGGAGTTAAGTGCAGCCGGTTCATATAGTCTTTCCAAATAGGCAAAGCACCACTACCACCACTCAAGCCAATAGGTTTGTTATCATCACGACCCACCCAAACCACACTGACATAGTTGCCACTATAACCTGCAAACCAAGCATCTCGATAGTCATTTGTGGTGCCGGTTTTTCCTGCTAGATTTAGTTTTGATCCCAAAGATTTTAATGAGCTTGCTGTACCACTTCTGACGACTTCTTGTAGGGCATAATTGGTGACATAGTTAACATCAGGTGCGATACTACGTTTGGTATCTAATCCTGAGCGCTGTAAGATGTGACCTCGATTGTCAACCACAGAGCGGATACTAATCAGTGGCGTACGAAAGCCACCAGCAGCCATCACTTGATACATACCTAACATATCCATAGGGGTTAGCTCAATTGACCCCAAAAACAAAGATGGATAGGTAGGGATTTTTTCATTTATCCCAAGTCGCTGCATCTGGGCAATAAAAGGGGTAACCCCGTACTCAAGACCAGTATTAACCGCTGCCTGGTTATAAGACTTTGCCAGCGCAGTCATTAAGGGGACATAGCCATGATCGCGACCATCATAGTTTTTTGGACTCCAATTTGAGCCATCAGGTAAGTTTAAGGTCACAGGATTATCATTAACTTGGCTAGCCAAGTTGTATTTACCACTTTCAATAGCCATCATGTAAATAAAGGGCTTTAGTAATGAGCCAACTTGACGTTTGGCATCGACTGCACGGTTAAAACCTGTAAACTCACTACCACTACCGACCACAGCGACCAGCTCACCAGAGGCTGGATTGGCACTGACTAATGCCGCTTGTAGTGACTTAGTTTTACTACTGCGTTTGCGCAAACTGCCCAGCTGTCTATCAACCGCTGCATCAGCAGCCAGTTGTGCAATGGGATCCATCGTAGTAAAGACTTTTAGCCCTTCGTTTTTTAAATCTTCAGGATGATAATTGGCTTGTAGTTCACGCTTTACCACATCCATAAAGTCTGGAAATAAGCTTTTTCCTGTACTGGGCTTGGCGACAACATCAAGAGGCTGAGCGATGGCCTCTTCATAAGTGGCCTGATCTATTTTTCCTGTGGTCAGCATATTGGCCAATACAGTGTTACGCCTGGTTAAAGCCCGTTCTGGATTGCGGCGAGGATTGTAATAACTGGTACCTTTGGCCAGTCCTACTAGCATAGCTTGCTGATCAATGCGAAGCTCTTTTAATGGTTTGTTAAAATAAAACTGAGATGCCAAGCCAAAACCATTAATTGAGCGATTGCCATTTTGACCTAGGTTAATTTCATTTAAATAGGTTTGTAGGATTTCATTTTTATCATAATGTAGCTCAAGTAGTATCGCCATTACAGCTTCATTGGCTTTACGTTTGAAGGTACGATCTGAATTTAAAAAGAAGTTTTTTACCAACTGCTGGGTGATGGTTGAGCCGCCTTGCATTGAGCCACCTTGCAAGTTGTTATAAATGGCACGAGCGATGCCTTTTAGTGATACGCCTTTATGTTGATAAAAACTACGATCTTCGGTGGCAATCAGTGCATCAATTAATGGCTGTGGAATTTCTGCAATAGGCAAGACAATACGGTCTTCATTATTATCTGGATAAATACCACCTATGGTTGCTGGTTCAATACGTACTATGCCAGTAGCATTAGGCTGAGTGCTTTGGATACTGGTAATTTTTGAGTTTTCAATTTTGAGTTTGATGACTTGTTCTGGATCAACATCATTAGCGCTATAACGAAAGCCACGGGTGTGAATAATGTATTGCCCAGAAGACTTATTATACGTACCTGTACGGTCATAGTTGGAACTGGATTGATAATTTAACAGGTTTAGCCAAGTATCTAAGTTTTTTGTCGTCAGCGGTGCGCCTTGATATAATTCAAGGGGCTGTGAGTAAACTTTGGCAGGGATATTCCAGCGTTTACCTTCAAACTTCGTGGTAATGACTCTATCTTGCTTGATCAGATACATGGCTAAGATGAGCATGCCTACGATAATAATAATGAGCAAAATAAAGCTAAAAAATGACCGCCCCTGTTGCTGCTGTGGGCTGGGCAGATGGTTTGTGTGTAGGTTATTTGTGGTCACAGGTTTTAGCTTTATGTGTTTGGGTGTGTTATTTGATGGGTTGTGATGCACGATAGTTTTACCAACATAAAAAAAGACTCGATTATAATGACGTAAAACCACTTTATTTTCAATGTAATTGCCGTCATTGTCTGCCTATATAGTGCTAACACAGCTACTTTTCATTGCTTTTTCACATTTTGCTACCACAGTATTGATAAATGTGTAACATACGAGCAATGACGGTTGGCTGCCAAGACTAAGATGGCATTATTGAATCTACTATAACTGGTACAATAGGCTGAGCTTTATCCCTTAACTGTGTCACTGATTGTGAATAATATGATGACCCATTCCAAAGATAATACTAATTCACCTGCTTCTAATTTACCAAACTCATCTCAGCAACAAACTGCTACGAAGTCAGGTTACTCCTATTTACCAGAGGATCTTACCGACTTGGTATTACCACCAGAAGGGCATTGTTTTCACTGTGCTGAGCCCGTTCCAGATCCACCTTTTCGAGCCTATGTGTTAGGTGAATCACGCTTAATGTGCTGTCTTGGCTGTCAGTTGGCAGCAGAGAGTATCGTCGAGGCTGGGTTAGAGCAATATTATTTAGACCGATCAGAGATCAACCGCACAGCCAGCTTGCCGACTCAATTAGAGCGGTTGCAGGCATATGATCATGAAGAGATTAAGTCACAATTTGTCTATGAGTCAGAGGGTAAATCGGTAGCGGAGCTGTCAGTGAATAACTTGCGCTGCGCAGCTTGTACCTGGTTGATTGAGTCTCGGTTATATGAGCTAGATGGGGTAGAAACCTGTCAGGTGAATTTAACGAATCAGCGTATGCGGGTCATTTGGGATGAAAATAAGTTGCCCATTAGCGATATTCTGGCCACTGTCAACCAAATAGGTTATGACGCGAAGCCGTATCGACAAGATACCCATGAAGCGATGCTAGCACGTCATAACAAAACCATGCTGATACGCTTAGGCATTGCTGCTTTGGGAGCAATGCAGGCCATGATGTTTGCAGTGGGTATGTACTTTGGTAACTACACAAGTTATAGCGGTATGTTGGTTGAGCAACGTGACTTTTTGCGCTGGGTATCGTTATTTGTCAGTGTGCCAGTATTTTTTTATTGTGCAGTGCCTTTTTTCACTTCTGCTTGGTCTGCGGTCAAAGTACGTCAGGTAAATATGGATGTGCCAGTCAGTATTGCCCTGATAGTGACTTTTTTTGCCAGCTTGTACGCTACTATTAGCGGTGGCGGAGAAACCTACTATGATTCGGTCAGCATGTTTGTGTTTTTCCTGTTGGCAGGACGCTATATTGAGCATAATGCGCGTTTAAAGGCGGCCAATATGGCAAATGACTTGGTAGTGGTTGAGCCGACCTTAGTGCAGCGTATTGATTTTGCACCACAATTCGTTGCTGATATTCAAGCCCTAGACAAGACTGATCATAAAGAAGACGTTGCCAATGTCCATGCTGCTTATGTTCATAGAGATGAAGCTGGACGACAACAGATAGATGATATTGAGTTGTTAGAGACAGATGCCGCCCCAATGGCCTTGAGCACTGAGCAATTGACGCAGTTAGCTCATTACGGTGATAAAATACATAATGTGCGTCGTCATAAACGAATTGATGATAAAAAACAGAAGTTAGCTTTGGCGAATAGCAGCTCTGACCAAGCCCAAAAACTTACACCAAATAGCGACATTGTCACCGCCCAATCACTAAATATAGGCGATGTCATTATGATTGAAGCGGGTAGTGAGGTTGTGGCTGATGGTATCTTGTGTAGCGAAACAGCGACTGTGTCACAAAGCCTATTAACTGGCGAAAGCTTGCTTATTGTCAAGCACAGAGGTGAACACATTATAGGTGGCTCACAAAATGACAGTCAGCCATTTATTATGATAGTTACTGCCTTGCCAGAAGATAGTCAAATTGCGTTGATTGATAGATTAATGAATCGGGCAATGAGTGAAAAGCCAAAAGTTGCTGAGCAAGCGGATAAGTGGGCACGCTGGTTTGTAGCACGTATTTTGGTGCTGTCGGTATTTGTGTTTATCGGTTGGTTCTTTGTAGATCCGTCACAAGCTTTATGGGCAACAGTTGCGGTATTGGTAGCCACCTGTCCTTGTGCCTTGTCACTAGCAACGCCGATCGCCTTGACGGTTTCAACCAACAGGCTGGCAAGTTATGGTTTTTTGACCACCCGTGGTCACACTATCCAGACGTTAGCAGAAATTACCCATGTAGCCTTTGATAAAACGGGAACTTTAACTTATGGTAAGCCCAATTTGCTCTATATAGATGCGATGACGAAGGGTAAGGACTCACCTTTAGCGGATAAAGATAACTTATTAGCAATAGCTGCCGCCTTAGAGGTAGGCAGCCGTCACCCAATAGCCACAGCGCTATTAGATGCGGCATATCAGTTGCATCTGCCAAAGGTCAGCGGCTTAGTACATCATACTGCAGGTGGTGTTGAGGCGGTAGTAGCTGATGAAGGAGATGGCTTCAAATATCGTTTGGGTCATATCGAGTTTGCACTTAATGGACAAGTACTTGATTTTGATTTAGAGCAGGCATTGAAGCAGCAGCAGGCCAGTACCGCAGTGATGTTGGCTCGCTGTGTCAATCCTAGTACGTATCATGAGGATGGCCTGCATAACACAAAATTGTCAAATTTGCCGCAACCCTTAGAACGCTGGGAACCAGTCGCATTGTACTACTTCAATGACAGTGTGCGTGAGGGGGCAGCACAAATGATTGCAAAGCTACAAGCGTTGCAGATACAGCCACTAATTTTGACAGGAGATCCGAGTAGTCACGCACATCTAGTCGCTGATCAGCTAGGTATCAATCAGGTGTATACTGGGCTATCACCGAAAGATAAGGTGAATCATATTAAGCAGCTACAACAGCAAGGCCATGTGGTGATGATGGTTGGTGATGGCATTAATGATGCCCCTGTATTGGCAGCAGCTAATATATCTACTGCCATTGCAGGCGCAGCTGATTTGGCGCAAGTGTCTAGTGATAGTGTAATTTTAAATGGTACGATCTCTGCTGTATATGATGCCAAGCGTGTGGCTGACAAAGCACATAAGATTATCAAGCAAAACATACACTGGGCAATTAGCTACAATTCTTTGGTATTGTTGCCTGCAGCGTTTGGCTATGTACCACCATGGCTTGCTGCTATTGGAATGTCATTAAGCTCATTTGTGGTAGTAGTAAATGCGCTGCGATTGCAGCGGGCTTAGCTATCTTATTTTTATTAGGACTTACGCATAGTTGACACTCCCAGCTATTTTGTTTAGCTGGTTTATGTTTTTGATGCGTAGCTTGAGTGTTTTCATAGGGTTAGTGTGTCAAACTTATACCAAATCTGAAAATTAAGATATCGAGGAAAAAGAGTGCAAACGCTACAAGTAGTAGGTTTAGCGAGTTTGACAAAGATAGGTTATTTTTCAGAAAAGGTATTACTGTTTGGCTGCAAGTATAGTTGTAGTCAGATAAATAAGTTACAAGGCAATCGAGTGCAGTGCCACTGAGGTAGGCTAAACGAGGTTAACGCTGTAACTCTTTAATATGGCTGTGACTATAATTATGCGATAGTCTTGTTGCCTTATATCCACAGCCTAAAGTCGGTGGTTTTACGGCAACGCTGGATAAAAAAATATACGGTAAAAAACTGACATCTAAAACAAATGACTAATCACTGGTGCTTTAAATCCAAAAACACGTTACCTTAATCAAATATGCTGGGCTAAAGCCACAGCCTTGCTACCCACACCCTACGCTAAGCGTTGAGTGTGAGGTTAAAAGTAGAAATGTTTATAAGTTAAGTAAGGTGTTTATAAGTTAAGTAGAAAGCAAAAAGGTCGGTGCAGTTTGCAACGACCTTTTAATGACTTATTAATAAGGTTATGGCTGTCATTACTTGCAAAAAGCTTTAGTCTTGGAAATGGCTTAATAGACGCATAAACTCAAAGTACATCCAAACTAAGGTTGCCAAAATACCTACACCAAATACCCATTCATATTCTTCCGATATACCAGCAGCAACGCCACGCTCAACATTATCAAAGTCTAATAATAGACTAAATGAGGCAATAACCACAACAAATAAGCTAAAGCCAATAGCAACTAAGCCACCACTTTGAAACAAAAATGGTAAGCTTGAGCCAAATAAAACGAAGCCCCATTGCGCCAGATAAATAAGCATAATAGCAATAATTGCTGACATCATAATTGAACGAAACTTCTCATTTACTTTAATTAAGCCTGAGCGGTATAAGCCAAGCATAACGGCGGCAGTAACGAAAGTTGCCGCTAAAGCATTAACCGGAATAGTGGGATCAATGGCAGCAAACATAAGAGAAACGCCACCTAAGAATATACCTTCTAAAATAGCATATGGGGCAGCCAGTGCTTTTGCTTTTTGAGGTTTAAAGGTGATAAAAAGACCCAAACCAAAGGCTGCAAACATACTGCCAAAGGTGATCATCTGTGCCATACCAAAGCTCATACCACCACTAACAATATAGAAGAAAAAGCCGATGGCAGCTAGCGCACTTAAGCCAAGTAAAAAGCTGGTTTTATGTACCACGCCTTGGACGGTCATTGCTTTACCGCCAAGGGTAAATTCGGCACGACTGACAATAGGATTTGCCATGATAAATATTCCTTGATGTATTTATAACGATGTATTTATAACTTGAGGTCTATGTAATAACTTGAGGTCTATATAATTAGTTTAAGACGTATTTTATCGATAGATGATAAGCACAATTATCGATAATCATAACTTAGTTAAGTAGATGTAGTAAAGCATTTTTTTATTCTTTTGTCTGTGGCGGCACCTATTGTTTTTAGAACCCTTTACTTGAACTATGCAAAAGTGGTGAGGTATATCAAATAACGTATATTATAATTAGGCTAATGCAGTTATGCATAGAATGTGATACGCTTACGGCTGTATTGATAGCTTTTTTGTTAATTTTATTTTCTAAATTTATTGTTTAATTGAACCGTTAATGACTCATTTATTGAAGCTTAAGCCTATGGAAAGCTCTGCGCAGTCTGTTAAGTTGCCTGATCTATCTAATTCACCTCATTTTCATTCAATCAAAAACCCAGCTTTTCGCCGTATTGGAGTCATGGGTCGTGCACGCAGGCGTGGAGTGATTACTACAATCCACGAGATTGGTCGCAGAATTAATGAGATGGGACTGAACTTATATATCGACTCTGAAACCGCTAGTTTACCTGAATTAGATCTAGCCAAGCTCAATCAGTTACAGATAGTAAAGCGAAGCTTATTGGGTGAGATATGTGACTTAGTGATAGTGGTTGGCGGTGATGGCTCTATTTTGCACGCTGCCCAAGCATTGGCACGCTATCGAGTCCCAGTATTGGGGGTGAACCGCGGACGTTTAGGTTTTTTAACAGATGTTAACCCTGATGAGGTAGGCGTCAAACTACGACAAGTATTGATGGGGGATTATCAATTAGATTTACGCTTTTTATTAGCAATGGAAGTGCGTGAGGGTCGCAAAATTGTGCATCAGGATATGGCATTAAATGATGTGGTGCTGCACGCTGGTAAGTCGGTGCATATGATTGATTTTCAGTTGACCATTGATGGACTTGATGTATATCGTCAGCATAGTGATGGTTTGATTGTTGCAACACCGACAGGCTCTACCGCTTACGCCCTATCTGGAGGTGGACCTATTATTCATCCAAGTTTGGATGCTATATGTTTGGTGCCTATGCATCCACACACCTTGTCTAGTCGTCCAATTGTGGTTAGTGATCAAAGTGAGATTATGATACATATCCATCGAGATAATAGAACGCAGCCTATGGTTAGTGCCGATGGTAAGCCAAGTATTGCTATCGAGCAGGGGCAACGTTTGTATATCAATAAGCATCCAGATAAATTAACTTTATTGCACCCACCTGGATTTGACTTTTACAAAGCTTGTCGAACTAAACTTAATTGGAATGTGCATGCTGAAGAGTTTGGTCTGGATAGCGATGATGAGGATTAACTGGATAGGGATGATAAAGATTAAATAGTTGTTTATTTTATTGTTAACTGAGGTGTTGTATGAATAAAGAGGATGTATTGGCGGCAATGACGCCAGAGTTGGTTGAGTCATTTCGGGTAGCGATTGAAATTGGTAAATGGCCAGATGGTCGCCGTTTATCCGATGAGCAACGTGAAACTTGTATGCAAGCAGTGATGATTTGGGAACATGAAAATCTGCCACCTGAAGAACGTATCGGTTATATTCATAAGCCAGTAAAAAAAGACGGCACTGTGGTTGGTTCAGAGTGTGAGGTTGAGCATGATAAGCATTATCCAAACTTGCCTAATCCAAGCGGTGATATTCAGCCAGTTAAGTTCCGTGAGCATTAAAGTCAGTTATAGTCACAGCCACATTAAAGAGTTACAGCGTTAACCTCGTTTAGCCTACTTCAGTAGTATTTGCACTCGGTTGCCTTGTAATTCATTTACCTGACTTCAACTATATTATACCTTTTCTGAAAAATAACCTATCTTTGTCAAACTCGCTAAACCTACTACTTGTAGCGTTTGCACTCGTTTTCCTCGATAGCTTAATTTTTAGATTTGGTATTATTATCAGCGTATGTTTGGCTTAGCTTAAAAGCATAAGACGTAAAAAAAAGACCAATCTTAGATTGGTCTTTTTTATTTGCACGAATTTAACTATTTAAAACTAACTGCCTATTAAAAATAACTGCCTATTAAAAATAACTGCCTATTAAAACTAACTGCCTATTAAAACTAACTGCCTATTAAAACTAACTGCCTATTAAAACTAACTGCCTATTAAAACTAACTGCTTATTAAAACTAACTGCTTATTAAAACTAACTGCTTATTAAAACTAACTGCTTATTAGAGCTAACTGCTTATTAGTTAGAGCTAACAGTCTAGACTTAACTCGTTCGATTTAAATAGTCAGGCTTAAGTGATTAGATGTTTTTTACATCAACACTTGGGCGTGGAGTTAATGGATTTTTTTCCATTAAAAACGCTTTCCAGCCCCAATGCAAAAAGTTACGGATATTGGCATGATCTGTGCCATTTGGCGTTGCTAATACTGAGTGATAATGCTCACCAAATAATGCTAAGGTATCTAGTTGATTAAGCTTATGGAGTTTAGCAAAACCAAATACTTTGGCACTGCCTTCATTAACACCAGGCGGGTTGACCTCCTCACCATTGACAAATTTGACCGGTGTATAACGGTAAAAATCATCAATGAAATTAATCACATCACTAAAGCTGATGGCTTTTTTGTCTAGCCCGTTTAATAGTGCAGACACGTCAGAATCTCGGATACTCATAATGCCCTCATTATCAAATGTAATATTAAAATTAATAGGATAGTTGCTTGTGTTTGCCTTTATTTGTAGTGGCAATGACGCTATTGGCAGGTGTTACCCTGCCACAGCAATCTATCTATTAAAAAAGTCATCATCATCAAATGAAGCAGGGAAGTTGCCTTGCTCTAAGTGTTGCATTTGTGACTGCATTGCACGTTCATGTTGAATGCGTTGATAAATTTCTTCACGGTGAACAGCAATGTCTTTTGGTGCATTTACCCCAATACGTACTTGATTGCCTTTAACGCCCAGTACGGTTACGCTGACTTCATCACCAATCATTAAAGTTTCGCCAACACGGCGGGTTAAAATTAGCATGCGTCACACTCCTTATGTCGCAAAAAAGAAAAATGGCTAAGGCCAAAAAATAAGATATTCATAACGTTGCCCATTAAGTTTGCCCTGTAAAAGAGGCGACCTTTTTATATAGTGTCATGCCAAATTAAAATGAGTTACGCTTATTTGTTTTAGCAAAGTGTAACGTTAGTCAAATAAATATAGGTATTAACACTAGTATGTGATGTCTTTGCCCTAAGTGATTTGCGGTTACTACTTACCTGCCAACCTGTTTAACATGCCAACTTGTTTAACATGCCAACCTGTTTTAAGGTTACTAGTAGAGTGCGCACTTAAAAACACATCAGTATAGGCCACAATTGAACAGAGTATTATAAGGTTTAAACGCCACTGTGTCATTAATATTCAATATTCTTAACAAAATTAACAAACAAATGCCCACTAACTATGGTAGTGAGCGTTTGTTGAATTTAACGTTTAAGTCTTTGTGGTCTTGGGTTTATTGAACATTCGCCACAGGTACTCAATAGCAGTTTAGATTTAAAAGTAGTCTAAATTTGAAGGAAAATTTTATTTTTCCGCACCTAGTTTTAATACAAAAAATAGGCTAAATCTTTCCTACGAAGACGACGGTTCAACAGACCCTAATAAGATCTAAATAAAGGATTATAAGCCAGCAACTTTGCTTTCGCCATCAGTTCTGTCTAGACCAAAGGCGGTGTGCAATGATTTGACTGCTTTTTCTAAATGCTGTTCTTTGATTAATACCGAAATTTTAATTTCACTGGTAGAGATCATTTGGATATTGATATTATTTTCAGCTAACACCTGAAACATTTTGCTAGCAACACCAGCATGTGAGCGCATACCGACACCGACCAAAGAGACTTTGACCACATCAGTATTGCCATGAATTTCTTTGGCATTGATGTCTAGCTTGACCTCCTCAAGAATACTGATGGCTTTATCAAAGTCTGGACGGTTGACAGTAAAACTAAAATCGGTCAAGCCTTGGTCTGATAGGTTTTGTAAGATCATATCAATTTCAACATTGGCATTACTAATCGGTGTCAAAATTGATGAGGCAACTCCAGGGTGATCAGGAACACCACGTACTACTATTTTTGCTTCGTCTCTGTTAAATGCGATGCCTGAAATGACCGGCTGTTCCATGTCGTCTCCTTCGTCTACTGTAATAAGTGTGCCAACGGTTTGGCGGAATTCTTCATCAAAGCTGCCATCAAGGCCTTCATCAAAGCTTGATAACACTCTTAACGGTACTTGGTATTTGCCTGCAAATTCAACGGCACGAATTTGCAATACCTTTGAACCAAGACTTGCCATCTCTAGCATTTCTTCAAAAGTAATTTTGTCGAGTTTGCGTGCTTTTGCAGTCACGCGTGGGTCTGTGGTATAGACGCCATCGACATCGGTATAAATTTGGCATTCATCGGCATTTAATGCAGCCGCCAAAGCCACACCTGTTGTATCAGAACCACCACGCCCCAAGGTAGTAATATTGCCTTTGTTATCAATACCTTGGAAGCCTGCAACCACCACTACATTGCCAGTATCAAGCTGAGTTTTAATATTTTGATCATCAATGGCTTCGATACGTGCCTTATTGTGGTTACTGTCGGTCTTAATCGCCACTTGACCACCAGTAAATGAGCGTGCACCAACGCCTAGCTCTTTTAGCGCCATTGACAATAATGAGATCGATACTTGCTCACCAGTTGAGACCATTTGGTCATATTCACGTGGATCTGGTGTGCTGCTGATTTGTTTAGCTAAGTCAATTAAACGGTTTGTTTCTCCGCTCATGGCTGATACGACAACGATGACCTGATGCCCATGGTCATGCCAGCGTTTAACCCGCTTTGCAACATTTTTGATACGATCGATACTGCCCATCGACGTACCGCCATATTTTTGTACAATCAATGCCATGTGAAACCCTTTATCTGAAAAGTTTGGTTTTCACCATTATCTCTACTATTATCTATCGAATACTCATCTGTCTATCGAGTACCCATCAAAATAATAATAAAAAACGGTAATCTTTTATGTAAATTGGTATTTGTCACAAATAAATTAAAAAATAAAAAAACAAAAAGTAAATAAAATAACAAAATGTAAAAAGGTATTTGCAAGGAGTTTATTATCTATTAAAGTCATATCTGTCGTTAATTATAAAACTTACTTTATAACATAAGTGCTCATTAGCAGTAAAATATTAAAGTATGTCAGTAAAATAAAAGTATGTCAGTAAAATTAATGATGGTAAATAGTTATTAACGACTAAACTTATTGCGATAGCTGCTGATTTAGGCAAACAGCACTTAAATCAACAGCAATCAAAAAAAGTGCATAAAAAATAGCGCTTAAATCAACAGTGATTCAAGCCAACAGTGATTCAAGCCAACTGGGCAACTGGGCAACAACTGTCGCTAGCTTGTCACTATTTGGCGCGCCACCTTGGGCGTAATCAGGCTTGCCACCACCTTTACCACCAAGTTCAGTGGCTAGGTAGCGAATGATATCGCCAGCTTTAATGTCACCAGTTAATGACTTGCTAACTGAAGCTGCCAGTGCAAGTTGTTCACCCTTTTCCCCGATTAATACAATAATTGTATCTTGTAGCTTGGACTTCATATCATCCATTAGGCCACGTATTGCCTTACCATCAATACCAGCGACTTGGGCAATCAATACTTTTTTATCTGCAATAAGTTGTACGTCATCGATCAAAGAAGCAGCTTGAGCGCTGGCAATTTTTTGATTTAGGCGCTCAATTTCTTTTTCTAATTCACGCTGCTTGTCCGCCATGCTTTGGACACGCTCAGCTACTTCTGGGCGTTTGGCTTTTAGCTGATTGGCTAGGGTCGTGAGCTGGCTATCCGCCTGTTGCACATAACGAAGTGCACCCATACCTGTCAAGGCCTCAATACGGCGGATACCGGCAGCAATACCTGACTCAGAGGTGATTTTGAATAAGCCAATATCACCTGTGCGTTTGACGTGCAGACCACCACAAAGCTCAATAGAGAAGGGCTTTTCAACACCATCCTCAATTTCACGAGTACCCATAGTTAACACACGTACTGTTTCACCATATTTTTCACCGAATAGAGCAGCGGCGCCTTTGGCCATCGCCTCATCAATGTTCATAAACTCAATTTGAGTGGCGATGTTGGCTTGAATTTGCTCATTAACCAAGCGCTCAATGGTCAATAAATCGCGCGCGCTGACTGGGGTGTCGTAAGAGAAGTCAAAGCGTAAAACCTCACTGGTCACCAAAGACCCTTTTTGTGATACTTTCTCACCGAGTACTTTACGTAAGGCGGCATGTAATAAGTGGGTAGCTGAGTGGTTACGTGCTGATGCCAAGCGGATATTTGACTTAACTTGGGCTTCTGCTGGTTGCTGGGTGGTTAGACTGCCCATATTGACCACCCCATGATGGATGATGGCTTGTCCAGATTTTTTAGTATCTTCTACTTCAAACACACCAGAGGCGCTACGAATCTCACCCATTTCACCGACTTGACCACCACCTTCGGCATAAAATGGTGTACGATTTAAGACGATAACCCCTTGTTCGCCTTCATTAAGCTCGTCCACTTCTTTACCGTCTTGGTACAGCCCTATAATGGTCACTTGATCATCCTCTAGCTGCTCATAGCCGACAAATTCGGTAGCAGTTTCGACTTTAATAGCTGCTGAGTAATCGACATCAAACTTGCCTGAGTCACGAGCACGTTGACGCTGTTGCTCCATGTGCTCATCAAAGCCAGCTTCATCAATGCTAATGCCACGCTCACGGGTAATGTCAGCGGTTAGATCCACTGGAAAGCCGTAAGTATCATAGAGTTTAAAGGCGGCTTCGCCAGAGAGGACATCCCCCGATTTTAACCCCTCAAGCTCACTGTCTAATAAGCGTAAGCCTTGGGCTAAGGTCTTAGCAAACTGTACTTCCTCTTTTTCAATAGCAGACTCGATAAAAGCTTGCTTTTCAACCAGTTGCGGATAAGCTTCTCCCATCTCTGTCACTAAAGGCGCAACCATTTTATAAAAGAAACTATCTTCTGCGCCTAGTTTGTTGCCATGACGCACAGCACGGCGAATAATACGGCGAAGTACATAGCCACGACCTTCATTACTAGGAAGCACGCCATCAGCAATTAAGAAGCTCACTGCTCGAATGTGATCAGCGATGACCTTTAATGAGGCCTGTCCTTCGTTTGCAATACCAAGCAATTTGGCAGCGCTATTTATGAGGTTAACGAATAAGTCAATTTCATAGTTACTATGCACGCCTTGTAAAATAGCGCTAATACGCTCAAGTCCCATACCAGTATCGACACTCGGTGCTGGCAATGGTTCCATGGTACCATCAGCGAGACGGTTGAACTGCATAAAGACACAGTTCCAAACTTCAATATAACGGTCACCGTCTTCTTCTGGAGTGCCAGGAAGGCCGCCTTCAACGTGCTCGCCATGATCAAAGAAAACTTCCGTACAAGGGCCACAAGGGCCAGTATCTCCCATTGCCCAGAAGTTATCAGATGCATATGGAGCGCCCTTATTGTCACCGATACGGATGATTCGATCAGCAGGCAAGCCAATGTCATTGTGCCAAATATTATAGGCATCATTATCAGTTTCATAGACAGTGACATATAGACGTTCTGCATCTAATGCCAACCATTGCTTTGAAGTTAAGAATTCCCAAGCATAGCTAATGGCCGCTTGTTTAAAGTAATCGCCAAAAGAGAAGTTACCGAGCATTTCAAAAAAAGTATGGTGTCGTGCGGTATAGCCAACATTGTCTAAGTCATTGTGTTTACCACCTGCACGCACACATTTTTGTGAAGTAACTGCACGGGTATAGTCACGCTTATCAATACCCAAAAAGCAGTCTTTAAACTGGTTCATGCCTGCATTGGTAAAAAGTAGGGTAGGGTCATTAAATGGCACCAAGCTTGATGACGGCACATGGGTGTGCTGTTTGCTGACAAAAAAGTCGATAAATGCTTGACGTATTTGAGCAGTACTTAAAAGCTTATCAGAGCTAGATGGCACTGAGTTAGAAGACATAGAAGAGATAGGCGCAGATTGAGTCACATGAACTCCTTAACAATGGCTGTAAGCTAAAAACTAAAAAATTATAATCTGGTCTGGATAAATTATAATCTGGTCTGGATAAAAGGTTACTGCAATATAAAATGCTAGCGACAAAGTTTAGCATATTTATACCAAAAACATGAGTTTCTGGTGTTGTCTTCGTCAAAATGGTTGGGTTTTAAAAAATAAATAGTGTTCATTTTGGGTGCATCTAAGTCAATACTCTCTAAAAACCAATATACTCTACCTCAATATCAACTCTTAACAAGGCTGTGGCTTTAGCCCAAAATTTGTCATAAAAATTTATTCTTTTACTGGGCTAAAAGCACCAGCATACAGCAAATGATAATAAGTTGAGAGTGAGGAACACTCTATAAGATAAGTCAACACACCCTATAACTTAATACATCTTACTCAACAGATAACAAAGTGGCATCAGTTTGGCTAATCTCATCAGTATTATTGGGACTAGACTCAATCACAACCACTGGCAAATAACGCAGTTGTACCCGCACTGGTAGGTAGTTTGGGTAATGTTGGTTTATTTGGTTATTAACCTGTTGCTCTAAATATTGAACATCAGTAGCGGATGGCTGGGTTTCCCCTTGTATAACAGCGCGTACTGTTTGATGGTCGCTACGAGTGACAAACTGAGTGGTGCTTAGGGTGTTGCCTTTGTCAGCAAAGTACTGCTTAATTTGTTCAGCTACTTCATTTTCAAACGTTTGTTTTTTGGTAATACTGTGTAAGTTGTAGCTTAAATAGCCACCAATGACGGTCAGAAGTAATAAAGGCACAGCGTTGCGCCTAAAAAAGGCAATGACTGGGCTGGTTTTGTAGTCATCTTCCATTAATCGGCGAAATCCAGTAAACCATAAGACTAAAGCGTTGGTAAACTGGATGGCAATGATGTTGGTGATGGCGAGTAACAAAGCGCCCAATCCCAGCGCTCCTTCGCCATGAGCGAATAAGATACCACTAGCTGCTAAAGGGGGCACTAAAGCGGTGGCAACAGCGACTCCAACCACAGCAACAGACAAATGCGGTGAAATCATGGCATACGCCCCAGCAGTACCACCAGCTAAAGCAATCATCAAATCCATCGAGGTGGGCTGAGTGCGCGATAAGATTTCATGGCTAAGCGTTGTGTCTTGATGGGTAAAGCCGACAATAAAACCAATGAATACCACCATAGCGCCACCTGCTAATACCGTCATTAATGACTTGCGCAAAAAAGGAATGCGGTAGTCAATAATTGCCAGTGCTACACCACTAATAGGTCCTAGCATCATAGCAACTAACATAGCGCCGATCACTACCGCAGCAGAGTTTATTACCAGTCCATAGCTGGCGATAATAGCGGAGAGCGCATTCATAATAAAATACATACGGCTAGGTAGGGCATTGGCTTCGATGTCAACACGAATGCCTTGATAGTCTATATCTATTTTACTTTTTTGGGTGGCGACAAATTGTTTATAAGATTCAAGTTTAGCTTCTTTTTCCTGTTTGAGCTTTTCTTCTTCACTTAGCTCGTCATCTTCATCATCTTCGCCATTTTCCTCATTGTCGTCACTGTCTTCATTTTCACTATATTCAGTGCGTTGCGTCTGTTTTTTGTCTGCGATATCGTCAGCAGGACTGTTAGACTCTATCTTTGTTGTTATTTGTAGTTGAGTATCCGACTCTGACTCCGACTCTGACTCTGAGTCTATATTGGTGCCCAGTAAGTCATTTGAGTTATTAGTACTACTTTTTGAATTCGGGGTTTTTATACCTTTTCTGAGAAATAACCTATCTTTATCAAACTCGCTAAACCTACTACTTGTAGCCTTTGCACGCCTTTTACTCGATATCTTAATTTTTAGATTTGGTATTACTGTTGACTCAAGGCTGTCACCATCACCTCCATTAACATCAGGGGCTAGGTCTGGTTCGTTTGTGTTGTTGCACTCAGCTTTGGTTTTAGTTTCAGACTCTTGCTCAAGTCCAAAACTTGTCTTAGAGTCAGCCTGAGCCTGAGCCTGAGCCTGAGCCTGAGCCTCAGTGTTATCGTCTGGATGGATATCAGTATCTGGATAGGGCAATGCTTCTTGTTGTGCTAAATAATCAAGGCGTTGCTTCTCTTTGGCTACCTGATGCGTGCTATATTCAGTGCATTTAGGGCTGGCTTGCTCTACATCTGTATCCACTGGATCTTCGACTTTAGCATTCAGTTTGGATTCAACAGACTTAGATTGTAGGTCTGCTGACTCTGGGACAGGTGACTCTGATGGGTCAAAATCAGAGCTGTCATTTAGCTCAGAGCTTGCCGTTTGTTTAAGACTATCATTGGCGACTGCAATAGCGACATCTGCAATAGGTTTATCAATTAAAGCGGCATCGATGATGATAAAGGGACAGTGCCAATGAATTTTTTCATTCGGAACTGTCTTGTAAACAAAGGTAGCTAAATCAGAAGTGGCAGCATCTGGGCTAAACTGAAAATAAGGTACGGGAATAAACAAGTGTTTTGCCATGGTAAGACCTAGGATTTACAGTTTGTAACGGTTAATGCTAGGGCGAGTCCCTAATGATACAGAATAATTAACTGTGCAAATTGACCTTGCTAATGGAAAGATAGGCCAATATAAAGCAGTATAAAAAGTAATTTTTTAGTATAACATTTTGCAACAAAAGCGTCTGCAACAATATACGATACGGCGTGTAATGAAATTAATTGTAAAAATCCTTAAAGTTATTAGGGAATTAGTGTATAACTATATTATAATTAATGCAAAATAGACTAGGATCTGTATAGCATTGATAATGAGCAATGATAAATGTCACTGACAGTCTGAGAAGTTTTGGTTATCAGCAGTACTAATATAATATACCAACTCTATACAGCCCCGAAGTATAATGTATAAAAGATATAATGGATAAGATAAAAACTGTTTAACGAATTCATTCAGAGTCTGATCAACAGCCCCTGATGTTGATAAGTCAATTTGATTGATTAGTTAACATATTTAAGGTCTATTAATCATTTTTAGTTTTTACTTAAATTTTTTAAATCTTTATAGTGAGGAATTAAGCATGAACTGGCAATTACTGAGTATGATTTGGGGAATGGCAGCAACTGTATTAATTGGTGTGCTTATGATTGCAGCTTTGGTAATAGGATTTGATGATATTCCACACATAATTGCAACTGCTGTGGTTGGTGCATTAGTGGCAATTCCTATCTCTTTTGTTCTGACCAAAAAGATTGGCAAAATTAATTAGTAAAAATTAACCAGTAAATAGAAAATAACTGACATAAAAAGGGTCTGCTTTATACAGATCCTTTTAGATCTCTTTTTTAGTTTTTTAACCTGTATCTATTAAGCAGGGTGGTTATTGAACAGTCTGTTATAAGCGGTTTTCTTATAGCGGTCTGTTCTAGGTAGTCTATTAATAGGTCTAAGGGGCTTTTTATTTGGTTCCCTTGGGGTATACCGCTATAAATCTGGTTGAATGCTGATTAGATACCATAACCGTAATTGCGTCTACGAAGCAGACACCGTATTATTATACAAAAGTTGGGCTTACACAGCGTAATAGCAACGCTTAAACCAGTTTAAAAACAGAGCTTAGTTCTATGAGGGAATATAAATAATGACTAAGATACCATCAGCAGGTTCTAAAGATACGGTACTCATGGCAATTAGTACTGGACCCTCATTCAATTATACTTCACATAAAAAAGATGCCGTTGCTGGTTATACCTTGTACTCGTTTATCGATAATGCAGAGGCGACAGCCGAACATACTTTTTTCAACGGTCAGCCTGCCTATTTACTTGATCAAACCACTCAGCCCAAATGTTTCGGCGATGCCGCAGGTATAGGGGGCGGTGTAAAATCAGGGACGATAGGCGGTGAGGTCAAACCTATATCAGGATCAAGCACCATTTTTATCGAAGGCAAGGCGCTGGTTAGAGAAGGTGATGCTTGCACGATGAACAACGGCAATGTCAAAGGAATGTATGTCACGGTAGATGCCGCTCAGGCTGAGCAAATTATGGCGCAATGGGCTGACCAGTCAACTGAGCAAGCTTTAGCAGATGGTGGGCTTTGGGCGGATACTGGAGGGCCAAGTGCTGCCGAATTGTGGCAGAAGTTCTTAGACATACCTTCTGAAACAGCAAAGAATTTGAAGGAAATAAGAGATAAGTTTCTTAGGAATTCAAAGAACTATGCGAAATTTTTCAAGGGTGATTTTAACGCTGGTATGCTAACAGCGGCTAGAAGTATGGCAGAGGACTATAACGCTGATTTCGCATATGTAGAAGGTGGCGTGAATATCGGTGGTATTGAGACATTTGGGACAATTTCAATAAATGTTCATAATGGAAAAGTGTATGTACCTGTAACAGCGAATGCAGGTATAAAAAGCGATTCTAAACTATCGGGCGGTGGAGTATATGGTATAGGATGGATAATAGATGCTCCAAAAAACATGTCAGACGCTGATGCTATGGATATGGGTTTGGGAGGAAAAGGTAGCTATACTAATGTAGCTTTTGGTGGTGGAGCAATAACCTACTCTCAAACTGACGATGGTCAGGTGAGTATGACATCTTTTGACGCAGGTCGAACGATAGGTGGTTCTAAAAGTAATGTTTTCGGTGTTGCAAGTGGCTCGACTAATATGGAAGAATTAGACTTATCAAAACAAAATATTAAATACGACAGTAACAAAAAAGAATATATTTACAATGATGATAAAGGGTTTGAAATAGAGTGGTAGTCAATACAAAAAAAAGGCAACGATAAAATGAAAACTTTGGAAGGTTTAACCCTCAAAACGCTGCTAATAAACAGTATGATTGTCATTTTAATTATTGGTTTTATGTTTACTATTAGTAATTCACCGACACCAAGACCTGATGGGATAGAAACAGAGCTTGAGCAAAAAATGCCTTGGTTAGAGCAAACTTCTAAAGATGTTGCTGAGTTTATGGATTATGAAGATGCAAATGTTTTTGTTTCATCTAGGAGTCATAAGTTTGTTAGTTATTATACCAGTCCTGAATATTCAGAAGACAAACTAATAAGTTTGGGTCACCATTTAAAAAGCCAAGGATGGGAGCCTATTAGCTTACAGCAGTTTTATGACTTACAAAATCAAAGTGTCTCTTTTACTACCAGTCAAGAGGTCAATGAGAAGACCATCATTTTATGCAAAGGCAATGCTACTGTATTAATATGGGTAGAAAACCTACTAGGCAAGTATAAACACACAGAAAATGTAGCGACCTCTATTTTTATAAAATATGACTATCTGTCTCCTTGTTATGGGCTAGAGACTTAACGAGACGATCATTTTCTAACGCCCTAGACTAGTACCTAATTTCTGACTTAGAGAATTTCCCAAACTCACTGTTCCTTGAGGATCTGGTGCTTCCTCAACACTATTAGCTACCTTCACTTTTTGTATCTCCAAAGGTTCAGGCAAAGTAGCTTCCTTATATCGGTCCTGATGATATTGGGCCTTAATTTTAACCCCTTCATCTAAATTCATCTTATCTAGTTGGCTGCGATGAATCTTATTAGGCTCATTGTAGTAGGTATTACTATTAATCTGTTGGATATATGGTTTAAACTCAATCCCCCTATAGTTTTTAGCAAACATACCTCCCGTAAGCCTCACACTCATAACCCTACCATTTTTGTCCTTTAAGTTATCGTGTTTCACTGACACACTGGTTTCGCTATTACTCCGATTGACGTTAAGTCCCCAGCGCCTTAACGTGGTCAAAAGCGATTGACGATTGGTGACTACCCCTCTTTGAGACTCAAGCAATAACCGCCGTTTAAGTGCATCTTCTAAATCACGACGATTTGGGGGATGTCCGAATTAATTTACCAAGCAGAAGCAGATGCTCTTTGGATCGATGTAAAGGGCGATGAAAAAGCATATTATGAAGGACTTAAAAAGATTGCTGAAAGGGATATGATAGCTTTTGATATATTGACTATGGGCTATCCTGTTGGAAAAGTTGGAAGTTTAGCTACTCAAGGGGTAATCAGAGCGATTCCTAAATTCTCTCTTTTCAGAGTTCCAGCAACACGTATTTTAGAAAACCCAAAAACCATTTGGAACAGACCAGCAAATACGATAGCAAAAGAATTTAGAGATGCTGGATATACAGTTGTTGAAAAAGGAAGTAAAGTTTCAGGTAATCAATCGCAAATTATTAAAATCCAAGGGCATAAGCAGATAACACAAATTCAAGTAAGCCCTTCTAGTACTAGACACGGTGGGGCATACTATAAAATATCAACCTCTGATAGAGGTATTGTGAAGGTTGTAGATAAAGCTACTTATAAACCAACTCCTGGCGAGAAAGCCACCATTATTTATAAATAGGATAGCAAAAATGAATTACTATTTGACACAACTAAAGTGGATCATAAATGCTTTTGCCTTAGAACCTAAACTTTTACACACTCTACTTCCAGTAGAAGATCCTATCCCTTTAGAGTTAATACAACAGTATGAAGGGGTAGTAGATGAAGACCTATCTAACATTAAATCTATTATATCCTCTGATCAGCTCATAAAAATTAAGTCTCTAAATACTTATTTATATACTCTTATGCAGAGAGAAGATTTGACAGATAATTGGTATGACAATAATTTCATTTACAGCAAAGAATGGGGAATTATTCACTCAATGGCTAAGGATTTTGAACAGTATATGGGTTGGGAGATTTCTGAGCCGTTAGAGCCATTATATAGCGAAATTATTTATGTCGATTCTGATGAGAAATAGAAACTAGAGAATTTCCCAAACTTTGTGTAACTGCTTATAATCCATAGTAAAGGAGAATAAGCAATGACAAAACAAACAGAACTAAAGAAACTAGCCGAACAAATGGCCAAACACGTTGGAAGCTTTGAAGACATCAAAGCATTTCAAAAAGAGCTCATGCAGTCATTTATTAACACTGCATTAGAAGCCGAGATGGAAGAACATCTTGGCTACCCCAAGCATGAGAAGGCGGATAAGCCAAACAAACGTAACGGTCACACCAAAAAGACAGTACGCAGTGACACAGGTGAGATTGAAGTAATGTTTTTGGTGTTGCAAGTGGCTCGACTAATATGGAAAGATTAGACTTATCAAAACACAATATTAAATACGACAGTAACAAAAAAGAATATATTTACAATGATGATAAAGGGTTTGAAATAGAGTGGTAGTCAATACAAAAAAAAGGCAACGATAAAATGAAAATTTTAGGCGATTTAAACCTTAAAACGCTGCTCATAAACATTACGATTGTTATTTTAATTATTGGTTTTATGCTAACTTTAAGCAATTCACCGTCACCAAGACCTGATGATATAGAAACAGAGCTTAAAAGTAAAACGCCTTGGCTAGAACAAACTTCTAAAGATATTGCAGAGTTTATGGGTTATAAAGACTCAGATTTTATTATTTCATCTAGGAGTAGTAGTTTTTTTAGTTACTATACTAGTTCTGAATATTCAGAAGATAAGCTTATACGTTTAGGTCAACAGATGGAACGTCAAGAGTGGATACCTATTAGTTTACAGCAGTTTAAGAGCTTACAAGATCCAGGTTTACCATTTACACCCAATCAAGAGGTTAATGATAAGACCATTATTTTGTGTAAGGATAATGCCATCGCGTTAATATGGGTGGAAAATTTACAAGGAAAGTATGAACATACAAAAGACATATCAACTTTTATCATGATTGAGCTCGACTATCTGTCTCCATGTTATGGGCTAGAGACATGACTCTTTCAAACTATTAATAAGCTCACTCATTAGATCCTTATCTCCCTGCCTAGTTAAGAATATGTCTAGATTGTCGGCTGTATATTGAGTTAATCCGACAACCTTACCAGTCTCTAGAAGCTCAACCATGAAAGCACCCAGTAGAATTTTTTGCCGTGTTATCTTCTTATCTAGCTTCTGTTTTTCTTTATTTATTTTAAGCTCAAGATCATTAATCTTCTGCTGTTCCTTTAAATCATTACCACCAAGTAAGCTCATAACCCTTCCTTAAATTACCAAAACTATAGTTCTTGCAACTATAGCAACTTCGCCAGTACCTAACAACAGTTTATGATATAGTTAATTGGCGGATGGCTGCGTCCCACTGACTAAGTGCGAGTTTTCGACTTAAAACTATAATCCACTACGTTACTCATAATTTCAAATCAAAACCTCGTGAGGGACAAGCCCCCTCAACCCCCTCCCCAAACAAAAAGTCGTTTGGGGTAAAGCAAAAATTGGAGTTTGTACAAAATGGCCATTTTCATCGCCAGCTCAAAATCAATAAGTAGAGGTAAAGGGCAATCAGAGGTTGCGTCTGCTTCATATCGTGCTGGTGAAAAATTAGAAGATAAGCGATACGGAAAAGTTCATAATTACTCAAAACGCTACGGTGTTATGAGTGCTGATATTATTTTGCCCTCATCTTTAAAAGATAAAAAGATCAGTATCAATAGGAGCGAGCTTTGGAACAAAGCTGAGCAAGCAGAAAACCGAAAAGACGCAACGGTCGCTCGTGAATGGTTAGTTAACTTGCCATATGAACTATCAGAAAAAGAGCGAAAAGAACTAGCTCATAAGTTCAGCCAAGAGCTAGCTGACAGATACGGAGTTATTAAAGATTGTGCTATTCATAAACCGGCCGACAAAGAAATAAATGAGGGGCAGATCCTCGTAATTTTCATGCGCACATCATGCTAACAACACGCCAAGTCGAGCTAAACGAGAATAACGAAATAATACTAACAGACAAAAGCACAGCAGAACTGTCAGATAAAAAAAGACGTGAGCTTGGACTTGAGCGTATGAGCCATGAAGTTAAACAGGTGTGCCAATTGTGGGAGTCAGGCGCAAATGAAAAACTAGCAGGGCATGGCTTAGATCTAATTGATAGCAGCAGTTACAAAAGCCAAGGAGTTGATATTGAGCCATAGTTCAAAATGGGGTCAGTTGCAACAAAGCTAGAGCGTAGAAAGTACGCAGAAGAACTTACTAACTGCCAATTGACCGTTAATTTTTTAGCGCTTTTGATTTTCACATCAATTCAATCACTATACCTATTCAACCGCTATACTAACTTAATTACTTAACCCCACTCTCAACTTATTACAATCCCAAATAGGCTGGTGATTTTAGTCTAGCCAAAGAATAAATTTTTATGACAAATGTTGGGCTAAAGCAAAAGCCCTGTTAAGAGTTGAGAGTGAGGTTTACTTAGCATTCTTCATTCCATTCCTTAAATACTATTTATTAGCATAAATTGGGTTATTAGCATTAAATTGGGATTATCGGCTATCTAGATCTAGCAAAGCTATCATCTTCAATCTGCATTGTACCAGCATACTTTTTTAACTTGGTAAAAAGCAGAATACCGAATAATAAGTTGATGCTACCTGTGACCAAAAATAACTGTGGCAAAGACAAGTCCAAAACAGCTAAGATTAAGATGGCAAAAATAGCTGAGGCCACCATAAAAATGGCATTAAAAATATTATTGGCACCAATCACCCGTGCACGATGGCTAATAGGTGAATAAGCTTGCATCGAGGCATACAGTGGCACGATATAAATACCACCACTGAAACCTAATAAGAACAAATCTGCAAACACCCGCCAACTATCTTCAATAGCGGTCAGCTGTGCCACACCTAACAAAGTGTCGCTACTGATGTCAAATACTGATAATGAAAAATACAAGTCAATGGCAAAGATACTCAGACCTGCAATGCCAAAAGGTAGTAATTTAAAACTTACTTTGTTTTTTGTTAAGCTTTTACATAGCAACGAGCCAGTTGCCACGCCAATAGAAAATAAAGTTAGCAAAAAAATCACCACAGACTCATTGCCTTTTAGAATTTCTTTACTAAATTCTGGCGTTTGGGTAATAAAAGTGGCACCATAAAACCAAAACCAACTATTGCCGATGACAATAAAAAATAATAAGGGTAATGAATATAAGTATTTCACCGTATCTCGGCTGGTACTAAAGATATTCCAGTTGATTTTTAGTTCGGGTTGAACCGCAGGCATTTTTGGGATAAATTTGGTTGCCAGTAAGCCAAACAAGGCTATCAGCAGTGCCATAGCACTCACCCAATATAGATTGTTTTCAAGTTGGGTAAATAAGCCAGCGGCTATCATACCTATTAAAATAGATAACGAAGTGCCTGTTTGGAACAAGCCATTAGCACCGACCAGCTCATCTTGACGCATGGCTTGTGGTAAATAGGCGTACTTAATAGGACCAAAAAAGGTAGATTGAGCGCCAAGTAGAAATAACGCCAAAAACAATAACCAATATAGCTCGAAAATAAGCCCGATAGCGGCAAATATCATGATTATTACCTCCAATACCTTGATATACCAAGTAAGACGCGATTTTTCGTATTTGTCCGCGAGCTGTCCAGCCAAAGCAGAAAATAAGAAAAAAGGGAGGATAAACAACATGGCAGCTAAGTTGTTAAGTAAACTGATAGACCAGCCAAGCTTAGCGGCGGCGCTATAAGTTAACACCAATAGTAAGGCCTGTTTAAAGAAGTTGTCATTAAACGCTCCTAAAAACTGGGTAAAAAACATCGGTGTAAAACGGCGACTGCGAAAAAGGGTAAATTGTGATGCCATAAGGTGGCTTCCTATTGTTTATATCTATATTTTTATTGATGCTATTTGTTATTTACTATTTACTATTTATTGTTTATCCCCACTCCTAACTATTAGAATCCAATGTGGGCTAAAGCCACAGCCTATGGCCAGAGTAGAGAGTGAGGTTTATTTGATAGGGTTATACAGCATTTAATTAGGTTATATAGCTCCTAGCTTGTTTTATAATTATATAGCTCCTAGCTTGTTTTATAATGATGCTCATAAGTTAAAATAAAAGAGAATACAAGTGGCTATCATTGACAAATATAATCGATTAAGTTTGATAAAGAAAGTTTCACAAAGAAAGTTTGATAATTGATAGTTGGTAAATATAAAGACCACTGACAAAATAACTGCTGATAAAAAAGCCTAATAACGTTATCATAGCGACATTTTATGACAACTAATTATCACAACTAGGTTGTTTTTTAAATGAGCAAAATAAGAATAGCAATACAAGTACAAGTACGAATACGATAAGTGCTAACAGATTTTTAGTGAGCATGTTTTTAGCAAGATAAGTGACTAGATATGAGGTTGGGAATGAGTAGTCAACAACAGCCACCGCTGCTGGTTGTCACAAAGTTAGTGAGTCATAAGTACCTGAAGTCGTCAGGTGCGCCACTAGTCTGTGCCAAGATAAATTTCAAATCACCGTTTCGTTACTCACAGTTAGCCTATGGCTTATCGCTTTGCTTGTTGACACAGGTTTGCTTACCAGCACTGGCTAATGCCGCAACCAATACGGCAACCCATGCCTCATCTGAGTCTGCTCAAGAACAGTCAAAATCTCAAGCACAGCAAGCAATCGAACAAGCCAGTAGTGTTGCAACCAAAGAGCTACAAACATCGAGGCAAACAAACAAATCTGCCAATCAGTCCGCAACATCTGATGCTGCTTTAGAGCAAGCACTAATTGCATTAAGATTAAAACGGGCAGTTGAACAGGGTTTGATCGATGCCAGTGTTTTAGAGGCTTATCAACGCGAAACACTCAACTCAAGTAGTCGCTCAACTAGCGACCAGTCAAAGTCATCAGTCTCTAATGATGCAGTTGATGTTGCGATTAAGACGCAAAGCAGCAGTACTAATACTGATAGCAGATTGCCAGAGTCAACATTGCAGACGCCAAATCAGCAACAGTCTTCGGTGTTAGCAGATACACAGAATAATCAGTACCGTCACGCCACCAATACAGATGATACTTTCAATCCTAGCCTAGATGGTAATAGCAAAAACAGTAGTGATGCTATTTTTGAGCGCGTCTTTACAGACCGTCACTTAGATGCCAATCAAGTTGGTACTGACCCAGAACAAGCTGAGGTGTTGCATACAGCCGAGCAGCTAGACAGTCTGTTAGCTGAGATTGGCTCACAATTATCAGTAGATTTTGAGCAGCCAGTAGCACGGCTTGATGCACAGCAACCACCGATAGGTTTTGGCAGTCAATTAGATCCTGCAATAGTGAATCCGTCAAATCGTCAGACTTTAGGCATAGAGGATACTGACACAGAAGGCACAGTAAAAACAGATAGCGTTAATCAGACACAACAAGTTCAAGGTAATATCTCTAATGAGATGGCAAAAGAGGTACAGCAACAAAATGGCCATCAACAAGCTGAGATTAACCCAGAGGATTATTTGCCAGAATATCAGCCGGCGCATAAAGGTTCTAAAAATCAGCTGTCCGCTACCCAGCAGCAGTCAATGCTCGATGGGATCGATAGTGCTACTGATGATGAAGAAAATGTGCAGGTGCAGACAGATCAACAGGAGTCCGAAGCCAAGCCAGGCTTAGTAAAGCGTCTATATAACCGTTTTTTTAATGATGGTGTTAGCAGCTTACCAAGACTAAAAGCAAAAGTATATCTTAACGAGACAGGTGTTGCTTTAGGGCAAGAGCAGCTAGAGATAGCATTGAGTCGCTCTGACCCAAGGTTGGTTGCTGCTAATAAAGGCGTGCAACCGATTACCAATATCAAGGCAGCGATGGAGAATATTCCAGCAGGATCTATAACAGACTTTAGTGCAGCTGTGCCTAAGCTAAATCAGGAAGCATTAGACGCAGCGCAAGCCGTTGGTTATTATGATATTAGATTTAGCTTTAAAAAAATAGCCAATGATGAGATTGCGGTGGTCATCGATCACTTAGGCGATCCTGTAAAAGTTTCGAGTCGTATCGTAGATATTCGAGGTGAGGGAGAGTCGTTAAAAGAGTTTCAGACCATCGCCAATACAGCACCACCCAAAGTGGGAGATGTATTTAACCATGGCGTATATGAGACTGCGAAGCATGAGATTGAAGCTACCAAAGAGCAGTTTGGCTTTTTTGATGGAGAGTGGTTAAACCGTTCAGTGGATGTAATTTTGCCAGATAATACGGCAGATATTGATTTGATTTATGATACGGGTGAGCGCTATCGCTTTGATGAAGTCGTGTTTTTTACTATTGATAAAGAAACAGGTCAGCTCACCACAGATCCAGATAAGCTACCAGTAAAAGTAGAGTTGCTGCATCAGTTGCATGAGTTTAAAGCTGGCGATAAGTTTGCTGCACCTTTGGTAACTAAGTTTACCAATGACTTATCGATGACACAGTATTTTAACTCAGTTAACGTTGAGACCATTCGCCCAGGAGTATCTAAAGCGGTACTGGATTTTGAACAAACAGAAGCTGAAGGTGATGATGTCTTACAAAACGAACTGCAAGGGATAACAGATAATGCTGAAGCTAGTGATACGCAAGCAGATAGTGATGGCAAAGGCGATATCAGTCAAAATAATGGTAAGCTGCAAACAGACGGTCAGCAACCAAAAGCTGGGGCTAATGCTAAGGGTAGAGTAGAGGATCTTGATAAGCTGACAGCGGAGGCAGGTTCAGATAATGCAGGCAGTACAGAAAGTGGCTTTGATGACTTTGAAGAAGAGCTTGCTCCTCTTGTATATTCAGTCGATGAAGAAACTACTGAAAAGCTGGCGCAAATACGTGCAAAAGCCGAGCGCTTATCGCGTCTGCCTGATGATAGGGTGTTAGATGAAGTAGAAGCAGAGGCCAAGGGCTTGCTCGGAAAGATTGCAAATACTATAAGTAATACGGTGAAAAAGGTGCTGCCAGATGAAAAAGATCCATTAGCAGAGACTGCATTTTTACCAGATGATTTAAGTAAAACTGTGTTGGCAAACCGTAAAACCCCACAGCAAGTAGCAGAAACCAAATCAGTGCCTTTGTATGTATTCGTCAGTGCTGATAAGCCAAGAGATGTAGACTTTGGTATAGGTTATGGTACCGATACGGGAGTACGGGCAGTCACAAGATTGGAAAACAATCTAATTAATAGGGATGGTTATCAGGCAGGTATAGCAGTTGGTGCGTCGAAGATTAATCGTAGTATTAACCTGCATGGCAGTAGGCCCTGGAAGCATCCACTAAATGATACACTGACAGGTAATATCAGTTTTGAGCAAGAAGAGATTAATCAGGGTAAGGGTAATCTAGACTTAAAAACCAATACCATTCAAGCAGGTGTTGCGCGCAACATTCGGAAAGAAGATGGTTGGAACCAAACTTTTTCGCTTCGATATCGACTTGATGAGCTAGAAAGTGGCGTGGAAGGTCCTGCTCGTGAAAACCTGCCTGTACCGTTTGATCGTGAAGGTGCAAGATTTAAGCAAGAGGCCTTATTACTTGGCTATCAAATTGATAGAACTAAAGCCGATAATGTACTGAACCCAACCAAAGGATGGCACCAGTATTATTCACTGGAAGCTGGGTCAAAAAATGCACTGACAGATACTAATATTGCAATTGCTAGGGCAGGTGTCAGTGGCTTATATAGTTTTGGTGAAGATAAAAAGCATCAGGTATTGGCCAGCTTAGATGGGGGTTATATTTGGGCTGACGACTTTGAAGCAGTGCCTTATAAGTTACGTTTTTTTGCAGGTGGTGATCGCAGTATTCGAGGTTATGATTACAATAGTTTGTCAGCTTTAGAAAAGGGCTTCTTGGTCGGTGGTCAAGTGTTGGCTGTGGGTAGCGCAGAGTATAACTATGAGTTTAAGCCAGGGCTAAGGGGTGCTGTTTTTGCTGATGTTGGTAATGCTTATGATAAGGACTTTGAGGCAGAAACTAAGCTAGGTCTTGGATTTGGTGTGCGCTGGGCATCGCCTGTGGGGATGGTGCGTGTGGATGTCGGTGCTGGAGTATTAGAAGATAGTATTCCGATTCGCTTACACTTCTTTATTGGCTCTCCGTTACAGTAGCCACAGCCAGAAATTGCAGCGACACAAAGACAAAGAGAGCAGCAAAACGCAGCTAGGACTCCATCATATTGCTTAGCTGTCAGATTTGATTTACTATGAGCGGCATTTTTTAAAGCAGTTTTTCAGTACATTTATGAACATTAACCTTAACGCCATATTTAAGAGCCCCTAATATTAAAAAAAATTTTGATATAACTTATACCAAATCTAAAAATTAAGCTATCGAGAAAAACGAGTGCAAACGCTACATATAGTAGGTTTAGAGAGTTTGACAAAGATAGGTTGTTTTTTAGAAAAGGTATTAAATATAATAAGTAGCTTACGGATTTTATGACCACATCACAAATGCCACAGTCTGAACAGGAACCAAATAATACGCAGCCTAGATCACCTCAGGCTAAGCGTTCTTTTCTAGCATCTTGGTTGATCAAGTTGTTAGCGTTGTTATTGTTTTTGTTGGTTATACTGTGTGTTGCGGTGTACATTATGGCTGGCAGTGATAAAGGCACTAAGTTTTTAATTGAAAAGATTGTGTCGGAAACTGGTGTTAAGCTTGAATATGGTGAAGGTAATTTGCGTGATGGTTTACTGGTAAAAAGTATCAGTATGAATGCAGCAGAAGGGATTAATGTTCACTTTTTAGATACCTTTGTACAAGTTGGGTGGCGGGCTATCCTTGCGAAAGAGGTACATCTGCGCAATGCTCAGATCGAATCGATTGTAATTAATAATAACAATCCGCCATCAGATGACCCTTTTGATTATAAATCTATTGAGCTACCAGTTGACTTGCGCTTTGACCAGGCACGTATTAATAAGATTATCTATAATCAAAAAGATAAAGAACCAGTAACTGTCACTGATATTTATGCAGATGATTTGACATGGGTTGGCACCAAATTAGATATAGGTAAAGCCAGCTTAAACTATGGAGATATGGTGGATGTTACTGAATTAAAAGGTTCAATCAATCTAACAGACAGCTATCCTCTAGACTTATCAACAGTGGTAACTGTACATAATCTAGAGCAGGCCTATATAGACCCTATTGAAATTGAAGCCACAGGTAGCTTAAAACGAACCTATGGTAAGTTACGTAGTAAATACAATAACAGTAAGGTTAATGGTGAGTTTACTGTTCAAGGTATGGATGCAAATACTCCGCTTTCTGCTAAGTTGTTTTGGGATGAGGTTTCGATACCTTATGCCGAAGGGCTAGACATTCGATTGCAACAAGGTTTGGCAACGGTATCTGGTGTGTTGTCGGATCTGGAGTTACGTATTAACAGTCAACTATTGGCCAATAATATTCCCAGTGGTCTTTATCAAGGTCGTGCTAATATTGTTGATTTTGGTGCCTTGCACGTCCAACGATTAAAGGCGCATACCCCAGATGGTGATTTGTTAGCAAAAGGGATTTTAGACTGGCAAAATGACTTTAATATCAAGGCTATGCTTTATAGTAATGACTATCAAGTGGCGGCGTTATTGCCAGAAGAAGCGCAGCCAGCCGCTGATTTTGTGCCCAAATATCTTGATGGCAAACTGGCTTTTTTATTTGATTTAAAAAATAAAGATGGACTGATGCAGATTCAGGCCAATTTACAACAAAAAGATGGCGAAACACTGAAAGCCAAGGTTGTCCAAGGTGAAACCCCTAGAAATCCAAGATTCAGTGCGCCTTGGTATATTGATGCCAGTTGGCAAAATCTAAAGCGTCAAAATACCCCACAGGTAGGCAATATCAATAGCCCTTATGGGGTGGTAGATGTGCAACTGCGTGATAATAAACTGTGGGTAAAAGCAGATGCTCAAATTGCAGAGCTCAATGCTGCTCCAGCTGGCGACTATAAGTTGAGTCTAAACAAAATAGATGATCGTATTAATCTGTCAGTTATTGACTATAAAGGTGTTATGGGTGATTTATCGGGTAAGGGCAGTGTTCTGCTTGCCAGCAAATCCTCCCCCCTAAGTTGGGAGATAACTGCCAATACGCGAGAGCTCAAACCACAAGCGCTCAGTGAAAACATCCCAGTTAGTAAATTGGCAGGTCACCTTGAGGCCAGCGGTAAAATACTGGATATCACCCAACGCATAAAGGGTAAAACCGTTAGTGGTCAGCGCCATGTATTTACCTTAAAAGCAGCAGATTTGGATTCACAACTGACAGCACAAGTGGTGGTTCCAGATACCAAAGTAGCCGACTTACAATCAGGTCAGACCATAGAAACTCAGTCGCAACGCACAGAAGCGCGTTATGTCAAAGTTGTTGGGAGTGGTGATGGCTCAGTGGATTTATTTGATGGAGAGGTTCAGCACTTTGATGCTAGATTTAACGGTCAGGTAGCTTCGCAAGGCTTGCCTAACGGTGAGCTAAAAGTGGATGTTAACGGCGCTTTAAATAATATTAATATTAAGCATATTAGCCATAAAGGTGATGCTGGTAGCCTCTTGGCATCAGGTAATGTGAATTTAATAGATGGCATTAAATGGAATGTGCGTGCCAATACTCAAGAGTTTAATGTCGGATTTTTTGTACCACAAACTCAAGGTATTGTGACTGGTGATTTAACCAGCTCTGGACATTGGCGTGACAATCAAACTCAGTTGGGTGATTTACGTGCGTTTGATGTTAAGTTTGATGGTGCTATTGATACGCCACAACTACCTAAGGGCAAGTTGATGTTGGATGCTGGGGGCAATGCACAAAGCATTAACGTACGTAATTTTAGTCATATTGGTGAGGCAGGAAGCTTGGTCGCTAAAGGTAATGTTACTGTTAAAAATGGCGTATCTTGGGATATTAATGCGGTAATGGAGGAATTTAATCTGGGATACTTTGTTAGCGATGTACCCAGTAATATTACAGGCCGTGTTTCTAGTACAGGTGCTTGGAAGGACAGTGTTCAGCAGATCAATATCAGCCAAATGGCGCTACGTGGTCAGCTTGATGGTAAGCCATTAAGCACACAAGGTAGTTTAAAGACCACCTTGCATTTGCCAAAAAATATGGATCAATATTTAACACGCTTAAAAACAGAAGAGACTAGCAATCAAGTAGCTACTGTCAAAAGTATCGTAGATACCTTAAATATTAATAATCTATTATTGCGTTGGGGAGATAACGAGGTATTGGCCAATGGTAACATTGAAAACTTGCAAGCCAAGGTTAATATTCGTGATTTGACCCAAGTTGGATCTGAGTTTTCTGGCAATATTTTAGGTGGATTGACACTCGTACAGCCAAAAGGACAAGCGTTACCAACCATTTATGTCGATTTAGAAAGCAAGCAGTTGCGACTGCCTGGCGTGTACCTGGCCAATGGAAGTGTAAAAGGTAAGATTGTCGATCTTGCCAAGCGCCCGAGTGTTCTGGTAGTAATGGTTGAGGGTATGGAGGCTGCACAAAGTAAAATTGCTAATATCCAAGCTACATTTAATGGAACTGAACAATCGCATACATTAACGGTCAAAGCGGACACAGTAAGCGCAGGAACTGATGTCGCCTTGCAAGCGGTAGTAAAAGGTAGTTTGGATCGACAAGCACAGAGTTGGCAAGGTGTCATTGGTAACGGTAGGATTGCTACTAAACATATGACGTTAGCGCAAAGTCAGCCAGCGCAGTTGAACGCCTCTTTTGCTAATGATAAGCCCAAGCTACAATTGGCAGCTCATTGCTGGCAAGCGACTAATCAAGAAGGCAAGATTTGTCTGCGTGAAAATCTAGTAGCTGCTGCAGATCAAGGTCAGGTCAATCTAGCGATTCAGGATATTGACACCACCTTGTTTGCACCATTTTTACCCAAAGAGCTTAGCTGGAAATCTACATTAAACGGTAAGGCAGTTATGGCTTGGGGCAAGGGTGTGGATCCAACCATCAATGCTACTTTATACACAGATAATGGCCAGATTGGGATGCAGCAAGACAGCTACTTAGACCCTGTTAGCTTGCCCTACAAGCGCATCTCTTTAATCGTACGCTCGATTGCCAATGGGGTACAGATACGTACTGACATTAATAGTGGTCAGGGTGCACGTGGTTATGCAGATATTGTCGTAGATCCTTATAAAGAGCAAAAACCAATATCTGGTGCCTTGGTATTAAATGAATTTCACTTAGCGGTATTAAAGCCTTTCTTCCCTGGTATGCGTCAATTGGGCGGTAATATTACTATGGCTGGTGGGCTAGGTGGTACGCTATCTAAGCCAGTCTTTTATGGTGATGTGGATCTAAAAGACGCCACAGTGGCCATGTTAGACTTGCCAGTTAATTTGACCAGTATTAATGCCAAAGCAAGAATACGTGGTCAGCAAGCCAAGATTGAAGGTAGTTTCATGAGTGGTGAGGGCAAAGGGGATATCAGCGGTGAAGTGAATTGGCAACAAGAGCTGCAGGCGATGCTGCGCATCAAGGGTGAAGAGTTGGATGTAACTCAGCCACCATTATTATTTGCCAAAGTCAACCCTGACTTTCATATAATTGTCAAACCACAACAGCAGTATGTCAATATTGTTGGTGCCATCACCATACCAAGTGCTACCATCCGCCCACCTGAGGCCAATGCAGATGTAGTTACTAAGTCTGAGGATGTGGTAGTTTTAGATCGTGAACTAGTTGGTAATATTGACGAAGTTTTGGCCATCTCTAAGCCCTGGTCTATTAATGCTGAGATTGGGGTAGATCTTGGACGTGATATCAACTTCCGTGGCTTTGGTGCAGTCATTCCATTAGCAGGTGCGCTACATTTACAGCAACAAGGGCAAGGGACTATGACGGCTTTAGGGGTGATTCAGGTCAGTCGCCGCACTCGTATTGATGCCTTTGGACAAAGCCTTGAGCTTAATTATGGTCAGATACGCTTTAATGGTGACGTGACCAACCCAAGGCTTAGCATTGAAGCTGCCAGAGAAATAGAGGGCTATGATGTAGGGATTCGAGTTAAAGGCAATGTTGCTGAGCCAAATATTACAGTATTTAATGAAGCAGGATTGACTCAGCAGCAAGCGATGAATGCATTGGTAACAGGACGTATTTCAAATGCTGGGGCAACACAGATTAGTGAGGAAGGTTTTAAGTCGCAGGTTACTCATAACTTGGCAGCGGCAGGATTAAGTTTAGGTTTAAGTGGTGCCAATAGTTTAACTAATAGTATCGGTGATGCCTTTGGGCTTGAGCGTTTAACTATTGATGCTTCGGGTAGCAGTGATGATACCAATGTTAACGTCACAGGCTATATTACACCAGACTTGTATATTCGCTATGGGGTGGGGGTGTTTAGTGCACAAAATAGCTTGTCATTACGTTATCAGTTAACCCGTCGTATTTATATTCAAGCGACATCTTCTATCGAAAACGCAGTCGATGTGGTATATAGTTTCCGTTTCTAGTTGTACCTTGGTTAGAGGTTAATTAGGGCGGTGTCCTTTTTTAGCCTATCAATCTTTAGAGTAGCAACTAGAGTTGCCTAAGAGCTGAGGTTGAAAAGAGCTGCGGCGAAATAAGAGGTCTAAAAACTACAGAAGATAGAGAGAATAGAATACAAAAGAGGACAGCTTGTGGGCTGTCCTCTTTGGTTTAACATTTTTAACGATATGATGTCTTATTTGATTAGTACTTATGAGTTGGTCGTTACAGATGATTACACGTATTTAACAAACTATATGAGCTCAAACTTAAACTATATAAGAATAAGATAAGTTTCAGCATTACTATAACTTTATTAGCATTATGCTATTAAGTTAAGATTCATTTGGTTAAGATTAGACGATTGTTTCTAGTCAGGCGCAACCGGTACTCTTCACCTTCATGCTGAATTCTAACTTCTTTAGTTAAGGCAAAAAGATGCTCAGACTGTAACATGGGAAGCTGGTTATCACGTAAACGAAGTGCACGAGAAATGATGGTAGCCATAGTCGTATTCCTTATATAAGTTCGTGGTTGTTACAAAGACTCAGTACGCAACTTACTGAGTAATCCAGATAGGCTTCTCTCTCAAAAGTCTATTTGGTTTTTTTAATGATAATGATTATCATTTATTATGAAGCAATTTGCAAGTGTTTTTTGCATCAGATTGTTAAAATTAACAATAAAAATTTAAAATTACTTATTTTTCAGGGGTTTATACTTTTTTAAAAGGAGAGGCTATGCAACAAATAGAGGTTGCAATTGCGGTAATTCATTACGCACAACATTATTTATTAAGCTTTCGTGACGCACAGCAGCACCAAGGTAACCGCTATGAATTTGTTGGTGGGAAGCTAGATCCCAATGAGTCACCATTACAAGCACTTATTCGTGAGGTGCAAGAAGAAATCGGCTTAGATATCTCTCAAGGTAGTCAAATTAATCCTCTTGGTGTGCTGCGTCATACTTACTCAGATCTTACAGCCAAAAAGCAGGTTTGTTTGCATGTGTTTCGTGTACAGTTATCTAAGTTTCAATATTTGCAACAGTTGAAGTATACACAAGGGCAAGAGGGTCAAGCATTAACTTGGGTTGATTTACCCGATTTATTAGCGCAACATTACCAACTACCTGAGGCCAATAAATCAATTTTGGCTTGGTTGCAGTTGGGTGATTGTATTAGTATTACTTATGATTTGGATGCGTTTAATAGTCTGGTTTACTTTGATCTTGCAACCTTTAGCAGTAAAAATACTGCCAACACTGCTAAGAACTCTACAAGTCAAGTGAATCAATTGAGTCAGCATGCCCAACACTGGTTGAATTACTATACTCGCCACTTACCAGTCAATGGCTGGGTATATGTGCGCCTAAAACAAGTAGATATGCAAGAGCAGCAGCACATGCTATTACAACTAATACAAAGGCGTGCTGATGTACAGCTGATTGTTAATAGTCAGTTAGCAAAAGCATTGCAGCGCAGTGGTCAGATGCCAACGCAAATCAGAGCACAGCATTTGACCCAAGCGCAGCTTATGCAAGCACATCGTCAGATACAGGCGCAAGCCCATGTTGATTGTCATGAACAATCAAACTCGTCAATAGCTATTTTGCCTGATTTGCCGATTACGGTCAGCTGTCATGATGCTACCAGCATCGAACAATTAAATGATTTGGCTCGATATCGATTAAATCAGAGGCTCTCAGTAGTCATTGGTGCTTATATATCGCCAGTTCTTCCTACCAAGTCCCATCCTGAGCGTGATGCATTAGGCTGGCAAAAATTTGCACAAATGGCACAGCTAGCAGAAGTTCCAGTTATTGCATTAGGAGGAATGATGCCAGCAGATTTGTGCCAAGTTCGTTATCATCAAGGTGATAAAGTAGCTGGAATACGTCAATTTTTAGTTTAAGGTATTGCTACTAGCACTCATAAACCAGTGCTTATGCGACAGCTCAATCTATTTTAGTAACTAATTTATCAGTACTATCTTATACGCCAAACAACTAAAAAAGTGGTAAGTCTTTCTTTTTCAAAGGGGAAGTGGAGGAAGTTTCACCCTGCGTGTCAAACTATGCAGTTCAAGGTTTGGACTGGTGTAGGTTACAAAGTTTGCGATAAATATTAATACAGAAAATGGCTGTAACTTAGTTAAACAAAGTGCTTGCTGAGTAACGATAGATTTTACAAATTTTAGCGTATTAATACACTTTATCGATAGTAAGTATCAATTTGGTTGCCTACAATATATGAGGTATTAAGGATATGAGGTATTAAGCCACCTGTTCAACGTAAAAGTTGTAAGTGGGAAGTACCGATTAAGTGGGAAGTACCGATAATGAAGTACCAATAATACTAACAGCCAATCCTTTACTATCATTTATTCACTAAAAACGCAGACCACTATGCAAAAATATGATCATAATATTCCAGAGCGAGCATTTATGAATGCCTTGCTGAAACACACAGGCATTGCGTTATTGATTTTAATTCCATTGGCAGCCTACTCAGTGGCTTCTGCCCAGACGATACCTGTTGAGCAAATACAAATGCTGTCAGAGGTAGAGGTGAGCAACATTCCTTGACCATCTTATTATAATCTCATAACCTCAGGGTATATCCTATCGGATAAATAAAGCTATCATATAAATTAAATGGCAAATCAGGGTAATTCTTTATTTATATATATCTTTGTTTATATATAAATGATTTTATATATAAGTGATAAGGGTGAATCAGACTGGCTAAAACTGTCAATATGATTTAGAATCTATGCGCAAACCTTTACTATCTACACTGGATAATCCAAAACAGACGATGACAGCAACAATAAGCACTTAAAAGCATTAACAAGTACCGACACTCTTGATTTAATGCGATTACTGGGCATATCAATGCGTTTGTTAACGGGTTGATAACGTAGAGACTAGCGCAACTATTTTTTATTCATCCTTCACTTCATTGGACCAAAGGAAGACTATTGTGAGTAATGCTAATACGCGTCGTGAATTACACCAAAAATACTTGGCCGATTACCAGCAGCAAGAGAATAAAGCTTATGAGTTGGCCAATCAGCTTCATGAGCTATACACCAGGAAAGATGTTAAAGTAAATTTGTTTGGTGAAAGTCTTAATGGATTGGCAGCTGCTGATCTACTGACAAAAGTACAACAAACAGCAGATCACAACCAAAGCAATGCGCTTAATATCGATGATATCGTTACAATTGTTAAGCAAGTAGCTGACAATCAAGAGATTGCAACAGCGGTTGTTGATGCAGGTCAATTGGTAAAAAATAAGCTAAGTGTGGCAGATGCTTTTGCAAAAGCAGACAAGTCACAACCCGCTGCTAGTAAAGCGACCGATGTTGTATTATACGGATTTGGTCGTATCGGTCGTATTTTAACCCGTCTATTATTAGAAGAAGCGGCTACCGATAAAGGCTTACAATTAAAGGCTTTTGTGGTGCGTCCAGGTAAAGAAGGTGATTTGGCAAAACGTGCGTCATTACTTGAGCGTGACTCAGTACATGGTACTTTCTCAGGCTCAGTCGTGGTTGATGAAGAAAATCAAGGTATCTTAGTCAATGGACGCTTTATTCAAGTTATTTATGCCAATGATCCTAGCGAAATTGATTACACCAGCTATGGTATTGAAGATGCGATAGTCATTGATAACACAGGTATTTGGAAAGACGAAGACGGTCTTGGTAAGCACTTGAAAGCCAAAGGTGTTAAAAAAGTACTATTAACAGCACCATCAAAAGGTGATATTAAAAACGTTGTATATGGTGTGAACAACAACACCATTGGCGATGACATTATTGTTAGTGCTGCCAGCTGTACCACTAACGCCATCACACCTTCGTTAAAAGTAATCAACGATGAGTATGGCATTGTTAACGGTCATGTTGAAACCATTCATGCCTTCACCAACGACCAAAACTTAATCGATAACTATCATAAGTCAGATCGTCGTGGTCGTAGCGCTGTATTAAACATGGTTATCACCAGTACTGGTGCTGCAAAAGCAGTAGGTAAAGCGTTACCAGAATTAAATGGTAAGCTAACTGGTAATGCCATTCGTGTACCAACACCAAACGTTAGTATGGCTATCCTAAACTTAAACTTAGAGAAAGCACCAGAGAGCGCTGATGCGTTAAATGCCTTCTTCAAGAAAGTATCTGAAAGCGATGCTTGGCAGTCACAAATTGCTTACACTGACTCAACTGAAGCTGTTTCAACAGATTTTGTGGGTACTAAGCAAGTAGGTATTGTTGATGCGCAAGCGACTATCGTCACTGACAATCATGCCACCGTTTATATTTGGTATGACAACGAAGTGGGTTATAGCACTCAGGTATTGAGAGTGGCTGCACAAATGGCTGGTATTCACTACACCAACATCAGTGCCTAATCTAGAATAAGTGCCAATAGTGCTATAAATATCTAGCACAATTTGCAATGATGCCCGATAATCGTTATGGTTATCGGGTATTTTTATGACAGTTATTAAATAATATTGAAATAACGTCAATCTCAACAAGAATAGTTGGCAACATCAATAATTGGTTTATTGACAGTATCTGTATAGCTCATTTGTTACAAAATATCGACAAGGATGGCAGTCCCCCTTTTTCAAAGGGGGATTTAGGGGGATTTTATTGATGTTTACCGAAAATCCATCCCCAGCCCTTCCTTTGGGAAAGGAAGGGAGTTAAATCTCGCATAAACCACAGCCTGCATTTTAAGTTGAGAGTGGGGTTAAATAAGATATTTTTGATTTGTTGCACGAAACTAGAAGATAGCTACTTTTGTTGAGCCAAATTCAGGCAGCTGATGTAAATAAATAGTAGTAATTAGCGACTAAGAATGATGTAGAATACACAGTTATCAATTTGCTACTTATTTTTAGCAAATTATTTTATAAAATATGATCAATTTAAGAAAAGTTAGGGAGCAAGACCAATGCGATTTATTGATGAAGCAATTGTTACTGTCAAAGCAGGAGATGGCGGTAATGGCATTGTGAGCTTTCGTCGGGAAAAGTATGTTCCCCGAGGTGGCCCAGATGGTGGTGATGGTGGTAAAGGCGGTGATGTGATAGTCATTGCGGATGATAATACCAATACTTTAGTAGATTATCGTTATACACGCCGTTATGATGCAGGTCGTGGTCAAAATGGGCAAAGCAAAAACTGTTCAGGAAAAGGCGCAGATAATATTTATTTGCGTGTACCAATTGGCACCACCATTGTTAATAATGAAACAGGTGAAGTGATCGGTGATTTAACAGAAATTGGACAAGAGCTATTGGTGGCAAAAGGCGGTGACGGTGGCTTAGGGAATACTCACTTTAAAAGCTCGACCAACCAAGCGCCACGTAAAGCGACTTCTGGATTTGAAGGCGAGTTAAAAGAGTTAAAATTTGAACTAAAAGTTGTGGCCGATGTCGGCTTGATTGGTTTGCCAAATGCGGGTAAATCAACCTTTATTCGTCAAGTTTCTTCCGCCAAACCAAAAGTGGCTGATTATCCGTTTACCACCCTAGTACCAAACTTGGGTGTGGTAGATGTTGGTTTGCATCGCTCGTTTGTCATGGCTGATATTCCTGGATTAATTGAAGGCGCATCTGAAGGGGCAGGCTTAGGTATTCGATTTTTAAAACATGTCGCACGTACCCGCCGTTTATTGCATATTCTTGATATTAAGCCTATTGATGGTAGTGATCCAGTTGAAAATGGGCGCATTATTTTAAATGAGCTGGAGCGTTTTTCACCTGAGTTGGCCAATTTGCCACAGATTTTAATTCTCAATAAAATTGATCAAGTGCCAGATGAAGATGAATTAAATGAGCTATGCTTACATATCGTTGCTGAGCTAGGATGGACAGGTGCGGTGTTTAGAACCTCAACTTTGACTGGAGAAGGCGTTGATGCGGTCAAATATCATTTGATGAATGAAATTGAGCGTGAGCAGGAGCGTGAAGAAGAAGATCCAATTTTTGCTGAAGCGCAACGTGAAAGATTTGCTCGTTTAGAAGAAGAAGTGCGTCTAAATACTGAGGAGCAAAAAGAAGCATATCGTGCAGCTCGTCGTGCACAACGTGAAGCTGCATTAAAGATGGATATGGACGATGACGATGACGATGACGAGGGTGTCGAAGTTATCTATGCGCCTTAAGCGACTGACAATAACCTCAAAATAACTGGCAAGTTTAGTAACTGGTTAGCGATTTATTATTATCAAGTTGATGCGATTTTTTTGATTGTATTCATTTTGGGTTGAAAAGATTATGAGTGCGGATACGCAAAAAAAAACAGATTTAAATAAACCACAAAGCAGTATTGCTAAGCCAATAGCTGCCGATGACAATCGATTTGCCATAGAAAACAGATCTTTTGATATACAACGAATTATTGTCAAAATAGGCTCATCATTACTGACTAATAATGGCAAAGGTTTGGATCGTACTGCTATTTATGAGTGGGCCAGTCAAATTGCACAGCTACACAATGAAGGTAAAGAGGTTATATTGGTATCTTCAGGTGCGATTGCTGAAGGCGTAGTACGCATGGGACTTGATGAGCGTCCCAAAAAACTAGAAGCGCTACAAGCTTGTGCCGCTATTGGGCAAATGGGACTGATCGAAACATGGTCTTCAGCATTGATACAAAGTGGAGTACGAAGTGCTCAAATTTTGTTGACGCATGATGATTTGTCAAATCGCAACCGTTATTTGAACACCGCCAACACGCTACACAAGCTACTGCTGTGGCGAGTGTTACCTGTCATTAATGAAAATGATACTATTACTGTTGATGAAATAAAGTTTGGTGATAACGATACTTTAGGTGCGATGGCTGCAGCCATGGTCAATGCTGATCTGTATATTATTTTAACTGATCAAGAAGGTGTGTTTACTGACAATCCCCGTGATAATCCAGATGCAAAAATGATTCGTCAAGAGCGTGCGATGGCAGATTATTTATTTGATATAGCTGGTGAAGGCGGTAAGCTGGGCAGTGGTGGTATGCTGACCAAGATTCGTGCTGCTCGTTTGGCAGCCATGGGTGGTTGCCCGACTGTAATCGCAAATGGTAGCCTAGATAAGGTTATTACTCGTGTGGCCGCAGGCGAATCGGTAGGAACTCTACTTAGCACCAATCAGGCAGATAAAATTATTGCTAAAAAGCAATGGTTGGCCGCTCATTTGCGTATGGCAGGTACCTTATATATTGATGCAGGTGCTGAGCACGCCATTACGGTACAAGGAAAAAGCTTGCTACCTGTCGGTGTGGTCGATATCCAAGGTGACTTTGATGAAGGTGATGTGGTGGCTGTGGTCAGTCAAGATACCCAAGAACGCATTGCTGTGGGTCAAGTCAATTTTTCTTCTGAAGAAGCTCGGCGTGTGGCACGTAAACGCACCCATAGTTTTGATAAGATTTTAGGTGAATCTGAAGATAGGGTAGTCATGGTTCATCGAGATGATATGGCTATTTTGAATAAATAACTGTTTGTAAAAAATGAGCCTAAAAAGTAGTTATTCTAACAAATAAAAGTAATCAGCAATAACCAAGTTATATTAATTACAAGGATAACAAGAGATATTTATGTCAATGACTAATGTAAATACGACACATAACTTTGCACCATTAAAAAATGATCGTTTGTTAAAAGCCTTGCGCTTTGAAACGGTCGATGTCACGCCAGTATGGATGATGCGTCAAGCAGGTCGCTATTTGCCAGAGTATAAGGCAACACGTTCTGAAGCAGGAGACTTTATGAGCCTGTGTAAAGATACTGCCCGAGCGACAGAAGTGACCATGCAGCCGTTGAGACGATTTGATTTGGATGCGGCCATTTTGTTCAGTGATATTTTGACCATTCCAGATGCGATGGGGCTAGGCTTATATTTTGAAACTGGGGAAGGCCCAAAGTTTAAGCGCACTTTACGCACTGAAGCTGACTTTAAACAGCTCGAGCCGTTTATTGCCAATGATTCTTTGAGTTATGTGATGGATGCAGTGACTAGTATCCGTAAAGAGCTAAATGGTCTGGTGCCTTTATTTGGTTTTTCAGGCAGTGCGTGGACGCTGGCTACCTATATGATAGAAGGTGGTAGCTCAAAAGACTACCGTTTTACAAAAGGACTTTTATACAGTAAGCCTGAGTTTTTACATCAAGTATTGGCACATGTAAATGCCGCTATTATTGATTATTTGGATGCACAAATTGTTGCAGGTGCACAAATTATTCAGTTATTTGATAGCTGGGGTGGTGCGTTGGCGCATCGTCAGTTTGTAGAGTTCTCACATCAGTATAACAAGCAAGTGGTTGCTGAGCTTAAAAAGCGTCATCCAGATATTCCAGTGGTGGTATTTACCAAAGGTGGTGGCTTGTGGCTAGACGTACAAGCAGACAGTGATGCTGACTGTTTGGGGCTAGATTGGACGATGCCATTGGATAAAGCCAGAGTGATTATTGCCGAAGCTAATAAAGGCAGTAATAAGCGCACCGCTATTCAGGGTAACTTAGATCCAGCGACTTTATATGGCTCACCGGACTCTATCCGTCAAGCTGTGAAACTTATGTTAGATGATGCTTATGCGACGGGTGAAAAGACAGGTTATATTGCCAATTTAGGTCATGGTATTACGCAATGGGTAGATCCTGATAATGCCAAAGTTTTTGTTGATGCGGTACACAGCTATCAGTTGTAGCATCACCAGTTACCATGCTAGCCAGTTATCATGTTAGCCAGTTATCATGCTAAAATTTACCCACTAATTTTATCTACTAAAGATAGAATAATAATCAGATAGGATAAGATATGTTGCAAGTTGCCATAGTTGGTGGAACTGGATATACAGGCGTTGAGCTTATAAGGCTGTTATCTTCACACCCAAAAGTTTCGATTAAATGGTTAACCTCACGTGCTGAAGCGGGCAAGCCGGTCGCTTCTGTTTTTCCAAGTTTAAGAGGTGTTTCAGACTTGGTATACAGCGATCTAGGTGAGCAAACGGTTGATGCTTTAGCTGGGTGTGATGTGGTGTTTTTTGCCACACCACATGGCGTGGCGATGCAGCAAGCTCAAAATCTGGTCAATGCGGGAGTGAAAGTGATTGATTTAGCGGCAGATTTTCGCTTGCAATCGCTTGAGGCATTCGAGCAGTGGTATCAGCATAAACACGCTTGTCCTGAATTACTAAAGCAAGCCGCTTATGGGTTACCAGAAGTCAATCGTGAGGCGATTAAGTCTGCACAAGTGATTGGTAATCCTGGCTGTTATCCAACCACTGCGATTTTGGGCTTAAAGCCTATTATTGAAGCACAAAATGCACAAAATACGCAATTGATTGAGCCTTCTATTATTATTGATGCAAAGTCTGGCGTCTCAGGTGCTGGACGTCAGGCGAAGTTACACTTAAACTATGCCGAAACGACAGACAATTTCAATGCTTATGGGGTGACGGGACATCGTCACTTACCTGAGATTGAGCAAGGTGTACATCAATTACTAGCTAGCCAGTTTGTGCATAATATACGATTTGTACCACATTTGGTGCCTATGATTCGTGGGATGTTCACCACTATTCACCTTAGTCTAACTGATGCTGGCGCTGCGGTGGATTTGCAAGCATTATATGAAGCTGCTTATCAACATGAGCCGTTTGTTGATGTGTTACCACAAGGTGATTTCCCAGATACTCGCAGTGTGCGTGCTAGTAATATATTGCGTATAGCTGTTTATCAAGATGCAAATAAAAAACAGGCGACTGTCATGGTAGTGCAAGATAATTTGGTTAAAGGGGCTGCTGGACAGGCGGTACAGTGTATGAATGTGATGTTTGGTTTTGATGAGGCATTAGGGCTTAGTCATGTGCCTGTTGTGCCTTAACCCTGCCTTAACTTATGTTCCCTTTGAAAGTAAATGTTTTATGTATCCTAACCAGTCGCTTAGCTTATATACAAATGAGTTTTGTGCCTTTAGTTTAATCTATGCCTTAGGTAGTATGGCGTTAACAAAAAATATTATACCTTTTCTGAAAAATAATCTATCTTTGTCAAACTCGCTAAACCTACTACTTGTAGCGTTTACACTCTTTTTCCTCGATATCTTAATTTTCAGATTTGGTATTAAATGAATGCTTTAAATGCGTATCACGACTAAGCTTATGTTAGGTATTAGCCCTAGAGTTAGGTATAATATTAAGCCCAAAATTGTTTTGGGCTTAACTTTAATGTCAATGTATTAAATATCAATATGTCTAATAGCTATATATCTAATATCAAGGTCCAGTTTTATTATTTAATTTGTAATAGACAGGATTAGTTATAAATAAGCGATAATGGCATATAACTTTATCATTATGAATTATCTTGATGCTTTAACTCATTGCCGATTCACCAGATGCGAGTCTAAAACACATGCCTACCGAAATTAGCAAACCCAGATCCAAACTTGTTAAGCAGTCATCTAAAAGTGTCATGAGTCCGCTGGTATTGGTATTATTTGTTAGTGCTCTGATATTAACTGGCGTGATTGCGATGGCATTTGGTCATAAGTTCGGTTATTACCGTGGTTATCAAGCTTCACAAAAAGCTTTTGAAGCTAAAAACGAATCGTTACAATTAAGTGCGGAAGGTATTCAGCAGCTTAGAAGTAACGTAGCTTTATTAACCGAACAGTTAGATGCTACCAAAAAAGAGCGTGATATTAGTTTAAATAATTTAGGTCAGTTGCGTACCGATATCCAAGATCTAGAAGTGGCAAATTTGCAACTATTGCAGGTTAATGAAGTGTATGCGAATAGCCTTATCGCACAAGGCGGCATACCGTTGCAGATTGTCGGTGCTAAGATACAGCCGTTACCAGAGAATGCATTTGAGTATCGCTTTGATGTTGCCATGCTAGCAGAAGATGGTAGGCAACATCGATTAAGACCTAAGTTGACCTTGCTAGATGAAGATAGCTTGGTAGAAGTACCTTTAGAGCCGAGTATTTATGACATCAAAGGGATAGCACGTATTCGTGGTCGCTTTGTGATGCCTAAAGGTTTTCGTCCCAAACAAGCAAAACTGGAATTGGTCGCTAATGAAGAAAAAGTGGAACAGATTTATAATTGGCAGCTATCTAGTCCGATAGATAAGATGCCGATGTCCTTGTCTGAAATTCCAGAAACAGACCAACGCCCTGTAACTGATGACAATAGTAGCAATTAGTGGTAGTGACCATTATTAATTTCATAAGCCTTTAATAAAAGATCATATTTTGTTGGGTCACAAGTAGCAACTTTCAGTACAAGTGCCAGCTTTCACAATTATTGAGTTGTATCTTAATATGAAAAGTTGTTGTTTGTTGAGTTGTGTTTTAATCTGAAAGTGAAGTAAAAGATTTAATAAAGACATCAGCTTTTGCCTGATATGACATCAATGTTATGAAGCGATTAATGAATACTGATACGATAAAGAGTAAATCCATGACAGCAGATTGGCATCATCCAGCTTTTGAGCCCATCTTACCACCAGCCATCACCTTGCCATCACGATTGACTGATGAACACACCGAAGAAGAAGGTGAAGTCGATGTAATGGTTGCGGAGCCTGAGCTGGCTAAGCCACCAATGTTCGCAGTGGTGATGTATAACGATGATTATACTCCGATGGACTTTGTGGTTTATATTCTACAGTCACAGTTTCGCCATAATATTGATGATGCGGTTGACATCATGCTCAATATTCACCATAAAGGTCGCGGTATTGCAGGTATTTATCCAAAAGATATCGCTGAGACCAAAGCGCAGCATGTCAATCAAACCGCACGCAAAGAAGGTTATCCATTGCTGTGTCAAATTGAGCCACATCAAGACTAGATGCGTTACTGACAAGATACTTAACTTAACTGTAAAACCCCTTAATGCCTTTATAATCGGCACTAAGGGGTTTTTTGTGTCAGTTAGATAGGCTGGGCAAAGAGAAGAACAAGAAACAGCTGCCAATCTTGACACTATTATTACAGGGTGCTCTTGATTTTTGAGGTAAGCAACCCTACTAAATAGGTATGCTTATGTGGTTAAGACCAGTGTCTAGCCCATCAAAACTACAATAAAATTAGGATATCTTTATGTTAAGTCGTCACCTCGAAGTTTCCTTACGTCTTGCCATGACTTTGGCACGACAAAAGTCACACGAGTATTTGACAGTGGAGCATTTACTGCTGGCACTGCTTGAGAATAATAATGCCGCCACCACACTTAAAGCTTGTGGCGCAGATATTAGTAGTTTACGCGCAGATTTAGAAGCTTATATAGAAAAGCACACTCCAAAGATAGATGCAGATTTAGAGCAAACTCCACAAGCGACACAAAGTTTTGACCGCATCTTACAGCGTGCTATTTTTCATGTGCAATCAATTGGATCAGGTCGTTTGGTGCAAGGCTCAGATATTTTGGTATCTATGTTTTCTGAGCATGATACCTATGCGGTATATTTACTCAAAAAACAAGGCGTGAGTCGCCTTGAATTAACACAGTATTTATCACACGGTGCAGACGGTGATGAAACTCGTAGCAATCAAGATGCAGAAGCAGAAAACAACAAAGCAGGTCGTAGTAAAAAAGATCCACTCGAAGAGTTTGCACAAAACTTAAACAAACGTGCTGCCGAAGGCAAAACCGACCCATTAATTGGCCGCGAAAGTGAGATTGAGCGCACAGCTCAAGTATTGTGTCGCCGGCGTAAGAACAACCCTTTATTAGTAGGTGATCCAGGGGTGGGTAAAACCTCGATAGCCGAAGGTTTAGCCTGGCTTATTATTAATAATAAAGCACCAAAACCATTACAAGGCTGCGTGATTTATAGTCTTGAAATAGGATCTTTAATTGCGGGTACTAAGTATCGTGGTGACTTTGAAAAGCGTATGAAGGCTTTGCTAGATGAGTTGAAGAAAAAGCCGAATGCCATATTATTTATTGATGAGATTCATATGATTATAGGTGCTGGATCTTCGATGAGTAGCAATATGGATGTATCCAACTTGATCAAGCCAGCACTGGCAAATGGTGAGCTAAGATGTATAGGCTCAACTACTTTTACCGAATATCGTCAAGTTTTCGAAAAAGACCATGCGCTGTCACGCCGCTTCCAAAAAATTGATGTAAACGAGCCAAGTATTGAAGATAGTATTGATATCTTACGTGGGTTAAAGTCACGTTATGAAGAGTTTCATAATGTAAAATATACAGATGAAGCTTTGGTGAGTGCTGTGCAGTTGTCTGCGAAACATATCCATGAGCGCTTTTTACCTGATAAAGCTATTGATGTGATCGATGAGGCAGGTGCTTATAAGCGACTAGGTATCGTACCTAGTGCTGATCAGGTAGTTGGCGAAGATCTATTGATTGATGAAATTAACAGTCAAAGTCATGCCGATTATGATGCGCAAATTAATGCAGATGAAACGGGCTTAGACAATGAGGACGCAGTAACTGAATCAGGGTTTGAGGCAACCGATACTGAAATAGGTAGTAGCGAAACAATAGGTAGTAGCGAAACTGAAACAGAAGCGGAAGCGTCAAGGGCTGAAGATCATGCTGAAACAGTAGAGGAGCATACTGATCCAGTAGTCATTGATGTGGAAGACATTGAAGCCATCATTTCAAAATTGGCACGTATTCCACCTAAGTCCGTCTCTAACGATGATAAGTCTTTATTACAGCACTTAGACCGTGATTTAAATCGTTTGGTATTTGGTCAAGCAGAAGCGATTAAAACCTTATCGGATGCCATTAAATTGTCACGTGCAGGTCTGAAACCGACAGATAAGCCGATTGGTTCATTTATGTTTGCTGGCCCGACAGGGGTAGGTAAAACAGAAGTGTCAAAACAGTTGGCAAATCTGATGGGGATTGAGCTAATACGTTTTGATATGTCAGAATATATGGAAGCACATACGGCTTCGCGGTTAATTGGTGCGCCACCAGGTTATGTAGGCTTTGATCAAGGTGGATTATTAACCGAAAAAATCAATCAACACCCGCATTGTGTTTTGCTACTTGATGAGATAGAAAAAGCGCATCCTGATGTATTTAACTTGCTGTTGCAAGTAATGGATCATGGCTCACTTACAGATAATAATGGTCGAGTTGCCAGCTTTAAGCAAGTTATTTTGATTATGACTACTAACGTGGGTGCAGAAAACATTAGTCGCTCGTCAATGGGCTTTACTAAGCAAGATCATAGTAAAGATAATACCGAAGCGATGAACCGAGTATTCACACCAGAATTTCGCAACCGCTTGGATGCCATTATTCAGTTCAATCCACTAGACCCTGCTATTGTGATTTCAGTAGTTGATAAGTTCTTGGTTGAGCTTCAAGCTCAGTTAGATGACAAGCAAGTGGTGCTTGAGATTGATGATGCGGTACGTGAGTACTTGGCAGAAAAAGGCTATGATCGCTTGATGGGTGCACGTCCAATGCAGCGTTTAATTCAAAATGAAATCAAAAAGCCATTAGCTAATATGGTGCTATTCGGTGATTTGGTAGATGGTGGCGCAGTACATGTCACTTTAAGTGATGAGGCCTTTACCAAGGCAGTTGATGATGAGGACAAGGCAGCAGCAGAAGGCAGTCGCATCCTACTGACCGTTGTTGAAAAACACGGTCAGCGTGGTGTGGAGTATGCCGATACTGAAGAAGGTTAATAACTGCTAAGGTTGCATTACTTTAGATTAATTAGTCTAAAAGTTAGAACAGTAAAAAAGAGGTTAACCCTAGGTTGGCCTCTTTTTGTTTTCAGACATAATTTTATGCTTGGTCTAGCTTCGGGCATTTTATATCAACCATGACCTAACGGTAACAGCCCAGATGTTATACAATGGTTTCAAACGATAAATTTCACAAACTTTAGAAATCCAACAGACTTTAGATAAGAGTGCTTGCGATGCAAAATGAATTAAAACCTCAAAAAACAGAAGCAGAAAAACAGGCGATATTGGCCAATGTTAAGATGCCAGAAGACTGGAAACACGCACTAGCTGATGAGTTAACCTCAGAGAATATGGACAACTTACGTGAGTTTTTGCGTCAAGAATATGGCTCAGGAAAAAGCATATATCCTAAAGCCAGTATGATGTTTAACGCCTTTAATTTGACGCCACTATCGAATGTGAAAGTCGTCATCTTAGGACAAGATCCTTATCATGGTCCAGGGCAGGCAATGGGTCTGTCATTTTCTGTACCGAAGATTATCCCTAAGCCACCTTCATTGAATAATATTTTAAAAGAAATGGCCGATGATATCGGTAGCTTGCCACCCAAACATGGTGACTTAACCTCATGGGCGCAGCAAGGTGTATTGCTACTAAATGCCTCGTTAACGGTAGAAGAAGGTATGGCTGGGAGTCATCAAGGTAAAGGCTGGGAGCAGTTTACCGATGCGGTGATTGATGTGGTCAATCGACAAACTGAAAACACGGTGTTTATCCTGTGGGGCAGTAAGGCAAAATTAAAAGGTCGTTTTATTGATACAGACAAGCACTTGATACTCTCTGCAGTGCATCCGTCCCCCTTAGCAGCCAACCGAGGGGGGTTTTTTGGTACTAAGCCATTTTCGAAGACAAACCACTATTTGCAACAGCATGGTAAAGCGCCGATTGATTGGCAATTGCCACAATAGTTTATTTTTTATCAGCCAGCTTTTATTATCTATATTTAGCTAAGGTCTAGACATTATCGTCGATTTACGCCTAATCTAGAACGATCTTAGCTATCATATCAGCAGTCTTAATAAATCAATCCTATACAGCCCCTATTAGAGAATAGTCTTATATTTCTTAGGGTATAGTATTTATCTAGGATATGGTGTTTGTCACCACATAACATTTTATCAGCATATAGCTTTTGTAAGGCAGCTTAAAGTCAAGGTAACTGAAAGTTAATGACGCCATTTTTGACACAACAAACAAATACAAATAATTACGCTGAGTATTTGCAACAAGCCAAATATTGGATGCTAGAAGATGTACAGTTTATGTTACGAGCTCTGCAATTAGCCAATCAAGGCGCACAAGCAGGAGAGGTGCCTGTTGGGGCGGTGATAGTTTGCGATGGTAAGGTTATTGGAGAGGGATTTAATCAACCTATTGAAACCCATGATCCGACCGCACATGCTGAGATTGTGGCATTACGCTGTGCCTGTGAGGCAATACAAAACTATCGATTGCCAGTTAATAGCACTTTATATGTCACCTTAGAGCCTTGTACCATGTGTTTTGGTGCGCTTATCCATGCTCGTTTACAGCGCTTAGTGTTTGCTACTTTCGAGCCACGGGCTGGTATGGTAGGTAGTCGGTTAGATTTAGCAAAAATGGGGTTTTATAATCATAAAATAGCGGTAAGTTCTGGATTATTATCCAAACTAAGTCAAAATCATTTAAAACAGTTTTTTAAAAAACGTAGAATGAAAAATAATAAGAAATAAAAAGAAGGTAAAGCGTAAAATTTGGCTGGTGAGATAGTCTTTTATTTGTTATAATCTTGACCTATTTGCGTTTACTGCCATCATATTTTTTGTATCAAGCTTATAGACTAAATCACTATTTATTTGTGTTGTGGGGCTATTAGTTTGTGAAATAGCTACTTATTAGTGAGTTAGGTTAATAATGATGCAACAAGCTACTGATGTCGCAGGATACGAGTTAACAGACTGTGGGTGAGCAAAGATGACTTTTCCTGTTATTACAATTGATGGACCAAGTGGTGCAGGAAAGGGAACCGTTTGTTTAAAGCTAGCACAAGCGTTAAATTATCGACTGTTAGACTCAGGAGCTTTGTATCGAATTGTCGGTCTAAAAGCTTTTGAAGCAGGACTAATCGCAGGTAATAAATCTAAGCTTGATGCAGAAGATGAAAAAAACATTGCACAACTGACTGAGCAACTAGACATCCAATTTTTGCCGCAAGCATCAGGCCTAGTTAATATTGTCGTTGATGGCAATAATGTGGCTGATGACATTCGAAATGAAACAGTAGGTGGCTATGCGTCACAAGTAGCTGCACTTCCCAAGGTTAGAGAAGCCTTGCTGGCGCTACAACAAAATATGGCTAATGAGTCAGGCTTAATTGCAGATGGTCGTGATATGGGAACAGTTGTGTTCCCCAATGCAGATGCTAAGGTATATTTAACAGCGAGCGCAAAAGCTCGTGCTGACCGTAGAGTTGCTCAGTTAGAGCAGGCAGGTCAAGCAGTAGATTACGAGTCTATTTTACAAAGCATTAAGCAAAGAGATGCGCGAGATGAAAATAGAAGCGTTGCGCCCTCTAAGCCAGCCAAAGATGCTTTAGTCTTAGATAGCTCAAATATGAGCGCTGAAGAAGTCTACCAAAGTATCAAAAAATTCTGCCAAGAAAAAGGCATTTGTTTTGCTACCTAGTGTGCATTTAGGTGTCAAAATATTGACTATCTAATGTGGTAAAAGGTAACGGTGTGAATACAGCACACCTTGTATGTAAACAGTTTTTTTAATATTAAATTTATCAAATGGAAATAAAAAGAGTAAAACCAGCGTTAATCTTTTATTTTCATTAACTTGAACCGTACTGTGCTGGACAGGATACGGCTATATTAAGGTAATCATATGGAATCATTTGCTGAACTATTTGAAGCGAGTCTTGAAGAGCAGGGTCTTGATATTGAGCGTGGCTCAGTAATCAACGGTACTGTTGTAGCAATCGATAGCGATTGGATTACAGTTGACACTGGTCTAAAGTCTGAGGGTGTGGTAGCTCGTGAAGAGTTCTTAGACGATAATGGCGAGCTTGAAGTAGCAGTGGGCGATAGCGTTGATGTTGTTGTTGAAGCTGTTGACAACGGTATGGGTCAGACCTTACTGTCACGTGAAAAAGCAAAACGTGTAGAAACGTGGAATGCGCTTGAAAAATTATTTGAAGGCGACGAAATTGTTAAAGGTATCATCTCAAGCAAAGTAAAAGGTGGTTTTACTGTAGATGTGGGTTCAGTACGCGCTTTCCTACCAGGTTCATTGGTTGATGTTCGTCCAATCCGTGACACTACGCACCTTGAAGGCAAAGAGCTAGAATTCAAAATTATTAAATTAGATCAAAAACGTAACAACGTCGTTGTTAGCCGTAAAGCGGTTATGGAAGCTGAAAACTCAGCTGAGCGTGAAGAGCTACTTAATAAGCTTGAAGAAGGTATCGAAGTTGAAGGTATCGTTAAAAACCTAACTGACTACGGTGCATTCGTAGACTTAGGTGGTATCGACGGTCTACTACACATTACTGATATGGCATGGCGCCGTATTAAGCACCCATCTGAAGTTGTAGAAGTCGGTCAAGACCTTAAAGTTAAAGTTCTAAAATTTGATCGTGAACGCAACCGCGTAAGCTTAGGTCTAAAACAGTTAGGTACAGATCCTTGGGATAATGTAAGCGGTACATACCCAGTAGGTAGCATCGTGAAAGCACGTGTAACTAACCTAACTGACTATGGTTGCTTCGCTGAGATTTCTGACGGTATCGAAGGTCTAGTACACGTTTCAGAAATGGATCACACTAACAAAAACATCCACCCATCTAAAGTTGTTCAGATTGGTGACGAAGTTGACGTTATGATCCTAGATATCGACGAAGAACGTCGTCGTATCAGCCTAGGTATCAAGCAAACTCTACCAAACCCATGGGAAGAGTTCGACAAGAAATATGATCGTGGTGATAAGCTAACGGGTACTATCAAGTCAATCACTGACTTCGGTATCTTTATCGGTCTTGACGGTGGTATCGACGGTCTGGTTCACCTATCTGACATTTCTTGGAATGAGCCTGGTGAAGAAGCTATCCGTAACTACAACAAAGGCGATACTGTTGAAGCAATGGTTCTATCAGTTGACGCTGAAGCAAACCGTATCAGCCTAGGTATCAAGCAGTTAAGCTCAGATCCATTTAATGAGTATTTAGTAGCTCATGACCGTGGCGCTATCGTAACTGGTACGGTTAAAGAAGTTGATGCTAAAGGTGCGGTAATTACTCTTGCTGATGAAGTTGAAGGTTACTTACGCGCTTCTGAAATTCAGCGTGACAAAGTTGAAGATGCGACTAAGCATCTAAACGAAGGTGACTCTGTTGAAGCGAAAATCATCAGCGTAGACCGTAAGTCACGTAGCATCAGCTTATCAATCAAAGCGAAAGATGAAGCAGAAGAGCGTCAAGCGATTAAAGAGCTTGGTAGCACTCAAGCTGCTCCTGAAGCACAGCCAAAAACTATTGGTGACTTGATCAAAGAGCAAATGCAAGAAGACTAATCACTATTAGTGATAAAAATACGACTTTGTCATAAAAATTATTACCGAATAATCAGTAATTTTCTATTGACATAGTTGTAAATGAAAGTCAAAAAAAAGGAGTGACCCTAGGGTTGCTCCTTTTTTGTTGTAAATTGGATTGTTTTAGGACAAATATCGAAAATAAGTGCAGATAAACTCCACAATAAGAGCAAGTTATGATTTAATAATAGAAGCTGTATTGAGTTGATACATGAACACTGCTGATATAGTCAACGAACTACTAAATGGTTAAGGTGTTAACCTCGCTAAGCCTACATGAGTAGCACCTAAGCTCGGTTATTATGTGACCATTTTAGCCGTCATTGGCTATGGCTTAAAGGACGAACAGTTTATAGCAGTTGTTACTATTTTTTTAACCACTTTTCTAACCAAACTATTATTTATCAAGGTCAGATGGATATGACAAGCATTATAAATAAATCAGATTTAATTCAAGATATTGCCTCTCGCTGTGATTACATTACTGATTCGGATGTGGACAGCGCTGTACGCGAAATATTAACATTGTTATCAAAGAACTTGATTAACAATAGCCGTATTGAAATTCGTGGATTTGGTACATTTTGTTTACATCATCGTGATGCCAGACAAGGGCGTAACCCAAAAACAGGTGAGATGGTGTTGGTTCCTGCAAAATCAATTCCACACTTTAAGCCGGGTAAAGCGCTACGTGAAGGCGTCAATGAGAAATGGATGTAATCTAGACGCAATTAATGATATCCTGTAGCTCTTATTTTTTATTATGTTTAACTACATTAGGTATTTGACTTGAAAGCTCGATTTAGAATATCAGCATCTTTTTTTCGTACACATATATTCTCACTTATACTTGCGCTATTTGTCATCATACCAGTAGCTGCCTATGCAGCAGGCGCAGTTGACACCGCAGTACAGACATCTAGCTATAGCTTCCATGTAGCGATGCTAATTGGTTTTGTAGCTTTGTCAGTAGCTGTCTCTTTTGTATGTTCGGTATCTGAGGCTGCATTACTGACAATGACCCCATCTTATGTGGCTTCTATTTCTGAAGAAAATCCAAAAAAATCAGCTATGCTAAAGAGTGTAAAAATTGACAATATAGATCAGTCAATTGCAGCTATTTTAACTTTAAATACAGTAGCACATACGGTTGGTTCAATAGGTGCAGGGGCACAAGCTACTATTGTTTTTGGTAGTCAGTGGTTTGGGGTTTTTTCGGCAGTAATGACTTTAATCATTTTAATAGGCTCAGAAATTATTCCAAAAACTTTAGGAACGGTTTACTGGAGACAATTATCAGGACCGATTGCCTATTTTGTGAAAGCCATTATATTTTTGTTATATCCACTGATTTGGGTTTCTGAAAAGATAACCAAACTGTTAACTCGTGGTAAAAAAGCACATACCTTTAGTCGTAATGAGTTTGCCGCATTAGCCAGCGTTGGTGAGCAGTCTGGTCAAATAGATCCTTTAGAGTCACGAATTATTCGTAATTTGTTGGCGTTTGGTGCGATTAAAGTTGAAGATATCATGACACCGAGATCTGTGATTCATGCTTTTGATCAATCTATTACTGTGGCAGAGCTGTTAGCAAACCGTCCCAAGCTTATGTTTTCACGTTTGCCAATTTATGATGAGGATTTAGATAAGGTTACTGGCTTTGTTTTAAAGTCAGATATTTTATTGGCAAAAGCCAACAATCATATGGATAAGCCACTTGAGAGCTATAAACGTGAGATTACTTTTGTCTTTTCTAAAATGAAGCTGTTTGATTTATTAGATTTGATGTTAAATAGCCGTATTCATATAGCCATTACGGTTGGTGAATATGGTGAAGTTAAGGGACTAGTGACACTAGAAGATGTGTTAGAAACGTTACTTGGACTTGAGATTGTAGATGAAGTGGATAGGGTTGAGGATATGCAAGCGTTAGCACGACAGATGATGCAACGGCGCGCAGCCCGATTAGGAATGTTGGTAGAAGATGATGATACCCATGGACAAAACTAAGGTCTACTGAACACATATGGAGTACGCTCAAAAGCCCCTAGTTAGTCACTAATTATTACAAGCGGTTAATGTTCGCCTAGGATTATATTCTATTAAGTATAGTAAGATATTTGTGTGTTGGAAATAGCAGGAGATATGGCATATTGGTAAAAGATTGAGATGCCTGTATTTAGCCGCATATCCTGTATTTAGCCGCATATATTGTTATCAAGACAATATTTAATCCAAACTATTTCATTTGGTATTGATTTTAGGGGCTGTTGAACATTCGTCTTGGTAGAAAAAATTGAGATAAATTGGTCTTAATCATGGCGATGAATCTAGCTAATATCTAAATATGACCAGTTTCCCTAATATAACTTAAATAAACAAGTAACAACAAGGATAGATACTATGGCTCTATTTAATACAAATAACTTAATATCAGCAGTCATTGCACCAGTTAGTATTGCAGTAGTAGCAACCTTCACCGCCACAGTAGCTCAAGCAGCAGATTTGTCTGAAGCAGATGTGCAAGCCTATGCATCAAAAATGAAGCAGGCAGCCAATAGCAAAAGTGTCAGTCAAGTGTCAAACTTGGTTGCAGATGAAGCATTGATTTCTTTATCACGGCGAGGCAAAACTACCAGCTTAGATAAATCAGCTTATCTTAATTTGTTACAAAAAAGTTGGACGAACACTTCCAACTATACTTATGATATTAGTGTATCAAATATTGTAATTAGTGGTAGTCAGGCAAAAGCAGATGTCAAAACGGTAGAGTCTTGGGTAAAAGATGGTGAAAAAAGAACATTTACCACCAACTCAAGAGCGACTCTCAAAGCAGGTGCGAATAATGCTGTGCTATTACGTGCCGTATCACAAGTGACGATTGATTAGTTCAATACATAAGTTATTTTAAAAGGCTGACTAACCTTACAATTGATGCGTTTTATCTTGCGCTACTTATTCACTATAAAACTTTAATCTTCAATCTTTTATTTTCTACACTGGGTTATGATTGTTATGGACTTTAAAAAAGCCTCTGTTCAATTTTGTAAACTTCCTTTAGCGCTGGCTATCGGTTCTGTTCTGTTAGCAAGTTGTAGTAGTAATACAGCGCCTGGGACAGGCACGTCCGCAAGTACAAGACTTCCAGTAGCTCAACACGAGGCCGTATCTAACGTCCCTGCTGCAGATGGTGGTTACAGTACTTCTTTGTTAGATGATGAAAGTTTGGCTGAGTTGGAGAATTTGCTTGAAGCCACTGACATGAAAATGGTGGAAGATGATAAGTTAGCTATTCAGCAGTATGGTAACTTATGGGATAGAATGCGTGCTGGTTTTCGCATGGATCAAAACTATGGCTTTAGTCAGCAGCAACGAATTGATGCGCAAAAAAACTGGTTTATTACCCGCCAAGAATATATTAATCGCTTAACTGCTCGTGCCAGTCGTTATTTATATCATACTATTCGAGAAGCAGAGCGTCGCAATATTCCAACAGAACTTGCGTTATTACCAGTAATTGAAAGCTCCTATGACCCAACAGGTACTAGTAATGCAGCAGCAGCAGGTCTATGGCAGTTTATACCAAGCACTGGTCGTATCTATGGATTAACACAGACACCAACCTATGATGGGCGCCGTGATGTGATTGAGTCAACGCGTGCTGCTTATGATTTTTTGACTTCCTTATATAACCAGTTTGGTAGTTGGGAGCTTGCGTTAGCTTCGTATAATGCAGGTCCTGGTCGTGTACAACGTGCAATTGATGCCAATCGTGCTCGTGGCTTACCAACTGATTATTGGTCGCTATCATTACCGACAGAAACCATGCATTATGTACCACGCTTTATGGCGGTTGCACAAATTGTTAAAGATACCAATGAATATAGTATCGCATTACCCGCAATAGCTAACCGTCAGCATTTTAGGAGTGTACCTGTTAATTATGGTGTCAGTTTGCATGAAGTGTCACAGTTGACAGGGGTAGGCTATGATGAACTAAAAGCGCTTAACCCGGCGCTGACAATGGGTAAAGTTGATGTTGCTGGACCGAACCGTGTAATTATACCTAATCAAACCAATATACTGGTGGATGCTAAATTAAGCAGACTTACAGGAAGTGGCTTTTCAGGTAGTGCAAGCTCATCGCCTTATTCTGTTCCTGACTCACAGTATGAAGCCATGACAAGGTCGCCAGAAGGGTTGGCTGAGTTTGCCAGTATCGCACGTGCACCGCAACAAACCAGCTCTTATATTGCGCCGATTACATCTCCAGTGATGGCTACAACAGTAACTCAAGAACCACCTATCAGCGATACTGAAAAAAGGAGAATCGAATCTGAGCTTGCGCGTTCAAATACGCTACCAACTACCTCAGCTCAGTTGACTAAAAATGATACGATTGTACAAGAACCTCCTTTGTCACCAGAAGAAAAAGAATTTATTTCACAACAGATACGCCAGTCATCACCAGATGTCGGTGAGGTGTTAAGCTCAGTAGATGGTAATATCAAGCTTGAAGCTATTCAGACTCAGCAGTCAATCCTGGAAGCACGTGGGGAAGAAAAGCGTATCAGTTTCGATCGTAGTAGCAGCGCGTCTACACCATCTTCACAGCCACAATATCAACAAGCAGCAGAGGCACCAAGACCAACGGGAACACGTAGTGTCTATACTGTTCAGCGTGGTGATACCTTAGTAAATATTGCCTCAAGAGCTGGGCTTAATTGGCGGGATATTGCCGACTGGAATCAGATTAACCCCAATGCAACCCTATTAACTGGTACGAAGCTGTATTTATATAATGCAAAGCCTATCGCACCTCTTGGCTCAAACGCACAGACAGATAGTAGCCAAAGTGGCGCGAAGCCCAATACATATATCGTACGTCCAGGAGATACTCTAATTGGTACTGCTAATCGAGTTGGACTTAGTGTGTCTCGCTTAGCAAGTTATAATGGCTTGTCAACCAATGCTCAATTACGTACAGGTCAAAAGCTGTGGCTAATTCCAGGTATGGTGAAAACAAGTCAGAATAACAGTAGCAACTCTTCTGGTAGTACATCAGCTTACAGTAGTACATCAGCTTATAATGGTAAAACGCAAACTTATACGGTTAAGCGCGGTGAAGGCTTAATTGCCTTGGCATCTCGATTTAATGTGCCTGTTGAGACTTTGGCTGCGATGAATGACTTAGAAGCTAATGAGCAATTATTAGTGGGGCAGCGCTTAACAGTACCAGCGCAAACTACAACTAGTAGTCGCACAAGCTCAAACAGTACAACAAACCGCGCTAATAACAGTAGCAATTACCAAGGAGAAACCAGCAGTTATACTGTTCAGGCAGGAGATACCTTAATCGGTATAGCTAATAAACTTGGCGTGTCTCATACCCAAATTGCACAAATGAATAATATATCTGCCACAGGTCAACTATTGCGTGGACAAAAACTAAAACTGCCTGCATCGCAGCAGCAAGTTGCGTTGAGAGTTAGCAATGAACCCATAAATTATAAGGTAAAATCTGGTGACTCATTGACCAGTGTGGCAAATAGTCATGGCGTGTCCTTGGCTGCACTTGCCAGTGCCAATAACTTATCGACAACATCAAACTTAATTATTGGTCAGTCATTGACAATACCAGCAGCGGGATCAGCTAGCGGAAGCGTATCACAATCAGCTACTAGCAGTAGCGCTCGCAGCTCAGTATCTAATGCTTCGCAAGTGAGCTATACCGGTACTTATAAGGTAAAAGCAGGTGATGGTTTGATTAATTTGGCACGTGAATATGGGGTGTCAACAGCAGATTTGGCAGCAGCAAATAATATTAGTGCCAGCTCAGGTTTGCGTATTGGTCAAACTCTAAAAGTGCCTAATACCAAATCCAGTGGTAGTCAATCAACCAGCAGTGGCTCTACAAGTCGTTCGTCAGTAGCTAGTAGCAATGGTGGTAACTATACAGTTAAGTCAGGTGATTCATTGATCCGTTTGGCCAGTCAGCATGGATTAACGCTCAATCAGTTGGCATCGGCAAATGGGCTAAGCACAACAGCTCAGTTACAAATTGGTCAAAAAATCACTATACCAGCAACCACCACCAGTTATAAGGTAAAATCTGGTGACAGCTTGATTGGGTTGGCTAGAAAATATGGTATGACGCCAGAGGAGTTTGCCGAGTTAAATGGTATTAGTAGTAATACCATGCTACAAGTTGGTCAAACGCTTAAAGTACCAGTGCAATAAGCTATTGGTGCAAGCAATAAAAAAGTTTAAATTAAAAATAGCTAAATAAAAAATAGCTCCCGCATTAGGGAGCTATTTTTGTACATATTGTTATAATACCAAATCTAAAAATTAAGATATCGAGGAAAACGAGTGCAAAGTCTACAAGCAGTAGATTTAGCAAGCTTGACAAAGGTAGGCTGTTTTTCAGAAAAGGTATAACTACGACTTATGGTAGCTGCTTCTAGCCTATTTAAATATCATTGCCCATAGAAGGCACGCCCTAGGATTATATCGGTTTAAGCAGTGCGTGTTTTTAGTGACTCTAAGTAGCTACGAATATTAGTCACGTAGTGCATACACTGCACATAACGGGCGTTACTGGTTGCATTATCCAACATATAAGTATAGACATTTGCCCAACTATTTGGGTCTTGCCCTGCTTGTGCTAGTTTGTTTTGGATTCTTTTAACCGCATTGGGACCCATATTGTAAGAGGCCAACGCAAACCAAGTGCGATCTGGATCTGGGATATCATTAAAACTTTGCTTTAAAAGTTCTAAATAGCGAGCACTGCCACCAATACTTTGATAGGGATCTACTCGATTCGAAACACCCATTGCTTCTGCGGTGCTATTGGTAAGCATCATTAACCCACGAACTCCAGTAGGTGATACGGCATTGGGGTTGAGATGTGACTCTTGATAACCCATAGCCACTAATAGTTCCCAATCATGATCATAGTTTTTGGCTTGCTCTTGAAAGGAGGATTGATATAAAGGCAAGCTATGAGTTAATACCTTTTCAAAATGACGGCGATTATAGTCATCTTTTAATAGGGTTTGATCATAAAAGTTAGCAATTTTAGCGGTGCTGGTCAGTTGTTCATTATGGCATAAAAAGTGGCTGGCTTTCATTGCAAGTGGATCTTGATGGTTGCGAAAGCTCAAGCTGGTTTTAGGATTCAGCCCATTTTGAGTAAGACTGCTATCAAAGCCACAGCTTATATTAATAGCTGCAACGGCATTATTTTCAATAAGTTTGGTGCTGGCGGTGGTGAGTGCCATATCAGCTTCACCTTTGGTGACGGCTTGTAGCGCGTCAGACTCGCTGGCATAACTTTTTAGGGTAAGGTCAACGCCTAGATCATTGGCATATGCGCGAGCAATATCATAGCCAAAACCATGTTGGAATCCATCGGTGGCAAAAAAGGTGCTTTCACCTGCCACAGATGCAAGAGTTAAGGTGTTGGTTGCTATGACATGGCTGTAAGCATCAGCAGATTTGCTATTATTAAATAAGGCAGTGCTAATACTGATTGCTGGTAAAGATACTAAGGCAATACCAGAGAGGCTTGCAGCTAGTTTAATCTTAGTAACTTTTTTAATCTTAGTAACTTTTTTAATCTTAGTAACTTTGTTGCCATCAGTCTTGTTACGATTGACATAAGCGTCTACTTTATTTAGTAGCTGATTAGAAAATAAGTGCACTGAGTGTTTTAGGCGGCTGGTATTTGTTGCCAGATGGTTGGAGTTATTACTAGTACTGGCTTGCCTATCAGTTTGGCGCTTCGCTTCATTGCTCACTTGCTGGTGGCAATTTGCTGGCGCTCTGGGTGTGATTAGAGTTGTTGAACGGCATTCATGACAATAGAACACTTGTCCGTCATCAAAAGGGGAATATGCCACTGCCTTGCTATCTGTATACCAATAGGTCATGCGTTGCATGGATCTCTCCGTTGTCTAATCATCCATACTGTGTGGAAAGTCATACACCATTGTATTTAGCTTTCGTTATAACCACAGCTATGAGCAAGCAGGGACATCACGAACTTAACCTTTGAATCACATTTTGCTATGATAGTTTGTATTTTTCTATGATGGATAGTTATTGATTTAAGGATAGTTATTGATTTAAAGGTATTGTCATAATGTTTATGATGACTTTATGAGTCCATGTAGCCGACTCATTTAGTCACCTTACAACTGCTGCTAGCAAGACGAATTAAAAACAAGTCAGATAAAAAGTAAGGCTTAATAAAAAGCCAAACCCTAGTCAAGCAAAGAGCAATCAGTTGTTGGCAGCGCACTAAGCTTGGCTAGTGACCCATATTTTTATAGTGTTATCTGTTAAAGCTAACAGCTAGTTATGAATCACTTATCTATTATTATTTTTTACTTTGCGATAGTGAGTGGCTTAGATTCTAATAGGGTTTGGGTTATTTAAAACTTGGGTCATTTAAAATAACGACAACCTATATGCTATGCGCCTATTAATTATAGATTTATTAACCATGCTTCTACTATATTATGTATGTATTTACCACATAAAGAGAAGATGAACGATAGTATTAATATCTAAATTAATAGTCTCTAAAACAACAAAGTATTTATTAACCTTAATCTGCTTATCCTAAAGGTGCTTTTTAAGCTAAAGATGCTTACTAACTGGATCAACGTATCTAATAAAAACGGTTACGCTTATCCTTAGTTAATGGCGCTTACTTAGGTAATAAAACCAGGCTAATAAAAATCCGCACTTACGATGATTTGTAAAGTTTGGCAATTTACTACAAAATAAAGCAAAATAAAACTAATTGCTTCAGTTAAGATACTCTTTATTATAGCATCTATCTTAGTAAGCTATGTTTCATCTCGCCTTTTTTTTGTTATTCTCTATTGTTATGGCTACCAATCAAAATTTCAAGATATAACTCCCACATATTCTATTTTAGAATAATTGAATTCTGATGATATTAAGTCAATACTTAGATCTATTGAATCTATATTCGACAGAGCTTGATCTTTGGTCATTTTAAAGTATGCAGATAGCGCTTGTGCTAGGCTGGATTTGGGTCATCGATAAAGCGTACTTTAAGCCCAAGCGACTGCTCAATTAGCGTCCCTAATGCTTGAATACCGCCTTTTTCAGTGGCGTGATGTCCACAAGCCAAATAATCAATACCAAGCTCTCTTGCAGTATGGGTGGTGCGTTCTGATATTTCGCCTGAGATATATAGCTGACAACCCATTGTTGCAGCTTGCTCTATCATGTCTTGTGCACCACCACTACATATACCAACTTGGGTTATTTGCTTGTTGCCAGCACTGATATGAGTTGGTATGCGTTGTAGTTTGTCACTGACTTTGGTGATAAAATCGGTTATTGCAATTGGCTCACATTGAGCGATATTACCTACGGGATGTTTTTCATGTGGATAGAGTGCACCTATGATTTCAAGGTCTAGTTGTTGGGCAAGTATCGCATTATTACCTACTATTGGGTGTGCATCTAATGGTAAGTGATACGCTAATAAGGAAATGTTATTTTGTAATAGGCTACGGATTCGTTTGCCTTTCATACCAGTTAGCGGTGCTGGCTCTCCTTTCCAAAAGTAACCATGATGTACTAAGATGGCATCTGCTTTTTCAGCGATGGCAGCGTCAATTACGTTTTGAGTGGCAGTAACGCCAGTAATAATTTTGCGAATTGGGGTGTTGGCATCGACTTGTAGCCCATTTGGACAGTAGTCATTAAATTCATTAGCTTGTAAGTAGTTATCGCACCACTGAGCTAATGTGTTGGGATAAATTTGAGTGTTGAGCATGCCATTATCCTTAGGTTGTTGCTGTTTTATATTTAATCGCTTATCACTGATGGTTTAATCTTAATAGCTAAATTCTAGAAGGTTAGTTTAGAGGGTCAGTTTAGAGGGTTAGTATAGCACAGCACTATAAGTGCTATAACACAGCGTTATCAATAGGCTTAAAGCGTCATAAATGAGTTTAAAAAGAGACCAAAAGCGTTATAGTAAGGTTTGTAACATGATCTTAACAATTTAGGCAGTAATTTTTGAGAGTGGCTTACCAGTAAGGGGGCAACAAATGTTAAACTAAGCCCTTGTCCAATAAATTTTCTTTAAGTACAAAATTGACGCATTTTTTTATCCAAGGTTGCCGTAAAACTATCGCCTAAAGTCGGTGGATATAAGGCAACACAGACTATCGCATAATTATAGTCACAGCCACATAAAAGAGTTACAGCGTTAACCTCGTTTAGCCTACTTCAGTAGTACTTGCAATCGGTTGCCTTGTAACTCATTTATTCGACTACAACTATACTTGCAGCCAAACAGTAAATTTGACACACTAACCCTATGAAAACACTCAAGCTACGCATCAAAGACAAACACGCAAACCAGCTAAACAAAATAGCTG
>NZ_KB907630.1 GCF_000382145.1 Psychrobacter lutiphocae DSM 21542 | reverse complement strand
TTGGTCTTTGTCACTAAGTATCGACGATCAGTTTTCACCAAACAAGTCCTTGATGACCTTGAGTCTATCTTTGATGATGTGTGCAAAAAGTTTGAAGCCGAGCTTGTGGAGTTTGATGGTGAGGATGACTATGTACATTTGCTGGTAACTTATCCACCCAAAGTGGCTATCTCAAGCTTGGTTAATAGTTTAAAAGGCGTTTCTAGTCGGCTTATTCGCAAAAAGCAATATCCATCTATCTTTAAACAGTTATGGGGCAGTGCGTTGTGGTCGCCCAGTTACTTTGCAGGTAGCTGTGGCGGTGCTCCAATTGAGATTATCCGCCAGTATATCGAACAGCAAAATACGCCACACTAAACAGCTTTTTTTGCGTAAGCATGGATACACAGTTGCCTTATATCCACCCATGAAGTGGGTGGTTTTACGGCAACGTTGGATAAATCTTCATATATAAAAAGTTACATCTTAGATAAGATGGTATAAGGTTAGCTGGTTATGATGGTATCATTAAAGTTAATGCCGAATGGTTTTAAATGTTTATCAGTAGTACTGGGGTATTGATAGCACTAGGGTATTGATAGCACTAGGGTTTTAATAGTACCAGTGTATTAACTCTATAAAACCTGTAATAGCCATGAATTAATTTTATGAATAGTGCAAGTGTAAATAGACGCTAATATAAATTAATATAAAGCAGGTAAAGTCCTGTTGCACTGCTGTCAAGGAAGTCATATTGAGTCTTTTTAATTTTGCTATCAAGCCTGAACATTATAAACAACCGATCTTATCATCAACGGTGACGGGGCAGTGCTTGCTGGTTTTGGCTGCTGTATTGGTAGTGCCTGCGGCTTTAGCAGCGTCCACTGACCCAGTAAGTAGCTCTACTATAACAGTGGCGTCCAGACTCAATGCTTATAACAACCAGCCAAATTTATTAAATAGCTCAAATAACCAAATTAACAACCACTTAAACGATGAGAGTTTTAGGGCTAACTACCCCGTAATGGCTCAAGGATCCACTCCGATTAGCATCAATCAAGGATTGTTTGCTACTCCAAACTTGGTATCTTCAGACTTGAGTGTGTTTAGTTTTGGTCAGTCAGGCCTTAATAAATCAGCTTTTGGAAGTCAGTACACCCAACCTAAACCAGTCGTCTCTGAATTAAAACTACCCGACTTGGGCAGTGGTGGTGGCCGTTTTATTGAAGCCAACCAACACAAGGCCATCGGTGAGTGGTCACTGCAACAGCTAGCCAGAAGTACCCCACTACTTAATGACCCGTGGTCACAACAACAGCTTGAGCGAATGGCGTGGCAAATTAATGCTCAAGCTCGTACTCAAGCACCTTTGGCCTTGTTATTAATCAATAATACCAGTATTAATGCGTTTGCCATTCCTGGTGGTCTGATGGGTATTCATGCTGGTACGATCACTGAATCAAGCAGTATGGACGAGGTGGCCAGTGTCATTGCTCACGAGGTAGCACATTTAAGTCAACGCCATTATGAACACCGTGAGGAGGCTGGTCGCAAAGCTTTATTATTACAGATAGGTGGCCTATTAGCAGCCATAGCAGCTTCAGCGGCAGATGGCGATGCGGCGGCAGCCGTATTAATGGGTAGTCAAACAGCAGCTATGAATAGCCAAATGGCATTTAGCCGTAGCAATGAGCGAGAGGCCGACCGTATCGGGATGCAATTGATGGCCAAGTCTGGTTACGACCCACGAGCCATGCCTAAGTTTTTTGCTACCTTAAACCAAAAAACACAGCTTAATATGAGTAAAGATGCTTATTTACCCAGCTTTATTATGACCCACCCTTTAAGCTCAGAGCGTCTTAGTGAAGCGCAAAGTCGTGCTAACAGTTACCCACCAGTTGCATTAAGTGAGCAACGTGATAAGTTGGTTTTTGATTTACTCAAATGGCGATTAAAAGTATTAACCAATCAGGTTAATGAAGGAGATCTACTGGTAGCAGCATCTAAAAGCAAAGGGGCTGAGATGGCTTTGGCTTATTGGTATGCTAGTCATAACCGCTATCAGGATGCAGCGCAGCGACTTAGACAGTTAAAAAATAGTAAGCCTAGCCATGTGACCGCGTATGCTGATCAGATGGCCTTTGATATTTTACTGGCCATTACTGAAGGACAAACGGCAGGGATGCAAGGTAAGTGGCAGATTACTGAGCAAGTGCTATTACCGTATTATAAGCTGTATCCTGAGCGCCGTGACATCAAGCTGGTGTTGACCGAGGCATGGCTGAACTTGGGTAAATATAATGAAGTTATTAGCGCCCTAAAGCCGACTATTACCAATCGTCCTTATGACACCGAAGCCTTGTTCCGCATACAGCGAGCATATGAGTTAATGGCCAGTACGGAAGGTCAAGGTAGTCAAGAGTTGGCGAATATCTCTGCTATTAATGCCTTGCGTTATCGTGCCCAAGGTGAACTGTGGCGAGGCAGATATGAAGATGCCTTAGTGTCATTACAGCAGGCAAAAAATGTGCTAGAAGCGAGTCAAAAAAATCGTGCTAGCACATTTAATACCAGCTCTTTATTGGCCAATATCAATAGTGAAATTGCGCAGGTAACGGCTGCCAAAGAGTTTCGACCTTAGGGACTGTCTTTTTTTAGCAACATAAAGCCTGCGGTTTTCTAATCGATGGCTTACCGTAGATTTAGTAGCTTGCCGTAGTTGATGGCCTGCCATTGTTGGACAGTTAGCCAATCAATCAACCCAATAATACTATCCTATTAATGCTTTTTTCACTAACTGAGAAATGGTTGCGGGATCAGCACGTCCTGCCGTTTTGCTTTTTAATGCACCCATTACTTTACCCATATCTTGCATAGAGCTTGCGCCTTGTGCACTGATCTCTTGAGCCACTAATTCAGCAAGCTCATCCTCACTCATTTGCTGTGGCATAAACTCATTGATGATATCAATTTCAAATTGTTCTTTTTGTGCTAAATCTTCACGACCGTTGTCTTTAAATACGGTTAGTGATTCTTGACGCTGTTTTAGTTGCTTTTGTAGAATCTCTAAAACACCAGCGTCATCAAGTTCGATTTTGCGATCTATTTCTATTTGTTTGATGACTGACTGCACGTTGCGTAATACTTTTACTTTTTCAAGTTCACGTGCTTTCATTGAGGTTTTGACTTGTTCAGTAATGGTATCTTTCAGTGCGCTCATATTAGATTCCTTAATATAGGGTGACGTAGAGTAGGGAGTATATTGTGATAAAGATTGTGATAAAGATTTATAATCGATAGCACTATAAACCTAGTTATAGAAAGTGTAGTAGGGTTATATAAAGTATAGTAGGGATTTCACCATAAAAAAACCACCTATATGTTGGCGCTGTTAGCAAAAATGCAGTGCAGACGGCCAAAATAGGTGGTTTTTTGTAATGTAAATATCCGTTATTAAGCGAGTTAGTGCCTGCTAATAAGGGGTTACGGTGATATCAAGATTAGTACATACGAGTTGTACGGATTGATTCACGTTGTAATTTTTTCTTATAGCGTTTTACTGCTGCTGCCTTTTTACGCTTACGCTCTTGCGTTGGCTTCTCGTAAAACTCACGCTTACGAACATCAGATAAAACACCAGCTTTTTCGCAGGCACGCTTGAAGCGACGGATAGCGATATCAACAGGTTCGTTCTCTTTAACCTTAACTGAAGGCATGCAGACTCCTTAATATAAAATTGAGTGGAAATTAGAGACAAGTAACATTAGCAATGCTGTGTCGTTGATATTAGCCGTAGTGTCTCAGATGGGTTACGGCATCAGCTCTTGCTAGGATAATAAAGTAAATAATAAACCACTTAGCGTGACAAACACGCAAAAGTAAGAGCGAAATTATACTAAAAAAAAGAAGGATTGTCAATCTAGCTAAGTAGCATAGTTGTTTTTGTATTAGTGAGCTTGGATATTGGTAACGATTAAAATTTTGTATAAAAAACTGGATAGGTCTTAGGTTAAAAAATAAGGTAAACTGAGAAATAGTATTTGAAGCTCAAGGATGAAATGTTTATAATGATATAAAACATGTATTTAAAATGAATGTTAATAACTTTTGTTTGTATTTCTCATCTATATCAAAAGTTATTCGTATTTATTAACACTATTTAAGTTGAAAGGTGACTATCTTTGACAAGCATCTAAATCCAAGCATCTAAATATAGAAAGGTTAAATGATAGTGAGGGGCAGGCGGTTGTGATATTATTGTAGGTCAAGTTTATCACACCCAGATACATGATGTATCCACAACCTATCTAGGAGTTAATGATGTCAGATATTAATCAACAAGTAAGAGAAAGCAATCAGTTAACAACTGCCCGCCGTCTATTAACTGTACCATCTTTAATGCTTGGTGCCGCATTGGTACTGACTGCCTGTGGTGGTAACGAGCATCAGGTTAAGGCAGTAGATAAAGTTGAAGAAGCAGCAGAGCTTGCCAAAGCAAATGCTCCTGAGCCTGAGCCACTTGAGCTTGACGAAGTTGAAGTAGTCGCACCAGCAGACGAAGCTGAAGATGGTGATGAAGTAGAGGCAACAGATGATGCAGAAGCTACTGATGTAGAAGCCACTGATTCAGAAGTAACCGAAGAGGCGGTAAGTGTTGACGCTGAAGCTTCTCAAACAGAGGATGCAGAAGTAGCAACAGAAGAAGAAAAGGCTGCTGAATAAGCTACGTGAGATAACGTTGGTATTCAGCGCCTATTAATCACTCAAATTTAGCAAAGGCGAGGTCTCTCATGCTAACAAAAAAGCAAAAAACAAGCCAACTATCAGCAGTGTCTGGAACTAGTGGATTATTATTCGCCAGTGCTCTTGCTTTGGGGTTATTGGTTGGTTGTGGTGGTGGCTCAGACGCTGGGTCACAATCTACGGAAGCTACCAAATATACGACGGCAGAATCAGCGGCGGCCACTGAACCTGAGGTCATTGAACCAGAGGCGGCATCTGAGACTGCTGAGGTGGAAGCTGCACCTGAAGCAACAACGGATACCGCAGAAGCAGAAACAGAGTCAGAAGCAACAATGAATAACTCTGCTGAAGAGGCTGAAGCTAAAGAAGAGGCGCCACTAGATGCAGCAGCTGGTGCTGAGCTGTATGAAAAGACCTGTAAAGTATGTCATGGTACAGGACTTTTAAGCTCACCAAAATTAGGTGATAAAGTTGCATGGGCACCGCGTATTGCAAAAGGCAAAGAGACCTTATATGAGCACTCAGCAAAAGGCTTTAACCAAATGCCACCACAGGCTGCAGGTGAGATTACTGAGGCACAAGTACATGCTGCTGTCGATTATATGATTGAACAGTCTAGTTAGAACTTGATCAGTTAAGATTTGTTTTTTTATACAGATTTAGCTGAGGCTCATATCGGTATGAATATAGCTGTTTAAATACAGTCTTTTAAAAAGTAATCTTGATAATCTGTTAAAATGCCGTCATTGTGTTATCACAGTGACGGCATTTTAACTTTTTGTAGATGACAAAATTGACAACAAATTGACAATAAAATAGGTGTGACTTGAAAGTATTAGGATTAGAAACCTCTTGTGATGAAACTGGTTTGGCCATTTTTGATAGTGACCATCTAGCAGAAGGCAAAAATGGCCTGCTTGGACAGGTACTGTATTCTCAAATTGAGCTACACGCTACCTATGGTGGTGTGGTGCCTGAGCTTGCTAGTCGTGACCACATCCGCAAATTAGTGCCACTATTAGATGAGTTGCTTAAGCTGTGTCAAATAAGCAAAGATGAGATTGATGCTATTGCCTTTACCAAAGGTCCTGGCTTAATAGGAGCATTGATGACAGGTGCCTTATTTGGGCGTAGTTTGGCTTATGGGTTAGGCGTACCAGCGATTGGTGTGCATCATATGGAAGGACATTTGTTATCACCTTTGTTGGGTGATAATCCACCAAGATTTCCGTTTGTGTCTTTATTGGTTTCTGGTGGACACACTTTATTAGTGGCAGCATATGGCATCGGAGAGTATGAGATATTGGGTGAAAGTATTGATGATGCTGCTGGTGAGTGTTTTGATAAAGCTGCCAAAATGCTAGGCTTACCTTATCCTGGTGGTCCTAATGTCGCCTCATTGGCTGAGACTGGCGATGCGAATGCCTATGATTTACCACGTCCTATGTTGCATAAAGGCTTAGACTTTTCATTTAGCGGTATGAAAACAGCGGTACACAATTTAATCAAAGATACCGAAGGTTCAGATACAGATGCCAAGGTTCGTGCGGATATTGCTGCCAGTTTTCAGCATGCAGTAGTTGATACTTTGGTCAAAAAATGCGTAAAAGCGTTAAAACAAACAGGTATGTCACAGTTAGTGATTGCCGGTGGAGTTAGTGCCAATTTGCATTTGCGTGAAAGTTTAGAGGTTGAGTTAGCCAAAATAAATGCCACTGTGCACTATGCGCCACTTGAGCTGTGCACAGATAATGGTGCTATGATAGCTTATGCTGGTTATCAGCGCTTGAAAGCAGGTCAGGCCGATGATTTGGCAGTGAGCTGTGTGCCAAGATGGAGCCTTAGTGAGCTACCTGCATTGGTGTAATAGGTATGGATAGTAGTGGTGGTGTGGTGGTTTTACTCGGTTGTCTAAGCCTAGATTGTTAGTCTGAATTGGGATTATTAGCTCAGGTGAAGCTTTCAAATTGGCCTGAAATCTAAAAGTACATAAGGTTAAATAAAAAGGAGCATCGTATGCAGTGGATAGCCATAGGTTTGGGAGCGGCTATCGGTGCCTGTTTGCGCGCTTGGATGGCTAAGCTAAACCCGCTGCACAGTTGGATACCTCTGGGGACGCTGGGCGCAAATGTGCTTGGCGGCTTCTTGATTGGGATGGCGATGGTCATCTTTATGCGTATCGGTAGCAGTTGGCATCCACATATTAAGTTGTTTGTAATCACTGGATTTTTGGGAGGTTTGACTACTTTTAGTACCTTTAGTAGTGAAGTATTTAACTTGCTGAATAGCGGCAAGGTATTGTCAGGCATAGCTTTAATTGGGATTCATGTGCTGTTGACCTTGATGGCCACTGCTACTGGGTATTATGTGATGCGCATTTTTGTTTAGTGGTTGAGGTGCTAGATACTTGCTAGATATTTACGGCTTTACCAAGTTTTCTAATAATTTAGCAAACCCCTGCATATAAGCTACTTCTGCGCTGCTTTCACGAGTGGCGGCAAATAGCTGGCAGTACACGCCTTGTTGCTGTTTAGAGCTGCCTGTCAGCCTCAATTTTTTCCCAATATCTTGCATGGTATGTTTGCCCTTTATACTTGTTGCTGTATTGCTGGTAGTAGGCGCTGCCAAACGGCGGGTAACAATCCAACCTTTCTTTTCATATTCAGCGGCTACCCAATCAGGCAGGGCGGCAACCCCCCTTTCACTAGCGACCAACTGAATTAGCATCGCAGTGAGCTCAGTGGTGCGAATTTTTGCAAAACTGGCATTGGCTGGAGCCATAAACTTGGCAATGACATCCAGACGTTTGGCTTCTACTGGATAAGCAATCAGGGTTTGCTCAACCAAATCGCTAGGTACAATTAACTGTTTGCTAGCAAGCGGATGAGTCGGCGAGAGCACCAAGCGGCTCTCGTAAGTAAATAATGGTTGGTAGCAGATACCGTCAATATCCAAATTGCTGGTGGTAATCAGCAAGTCAATATCACCCTCACTAAGCAGATGGTGAGGCTCAGGATCAAAGCCTGTGGCAAAGTCGAGCTCCACATCTGACCATTCACGGCGAAACTGATTTAAAATCGGCATCAACCAGTCAAAACAACTGTGGCATTCTGATGCAAGGCGCAGTCGTCCAGCTTGGCCGTGTGCCAATCGTTTCAGGTTGTTTTTGGTACGGATGACTTGCGGTAAAATGCTGTCTGCCAGCTTTAAGACCACATTACCTGCAGGAGTAAAAGTCAGTGGGCGGGTACGACGATTGACAAGTTTTACCTCGTAATAGTTTTCAAGCTCTTTTAGCTGGTGCGAAACAGCAGAGGCGGTCACGTGTAATTCTTCTGCAGCAGCAGCTAGTGAGCCGTGCGCTCGTAATGCGGTCAAGGTTTGTAAATGGCGAAGCTCAAGCATAGTTATTGGTCAATTTTGTTATCGGTTGATTTTGTTAATAACAGTAAGGTTATTCTAACCTATTCCCCATTATAAGATAAGTTGTTAGCGTAAGACTATCAGTAACATACTGTGTCTTGTCATACTTTTTTGCAATCTTATTAAATTATACTACATATTAGATATACTTAATAAAGTTATTTTGATGAATGTTGCTGAATGCTGATGAAATAAGTCTACAAAAGTTGATGAAATTTTGGTGAATCCCAAAGCTAGATTGTAAATTGTGCTTGCAGACCATGAAGTATATCATCTATATTGGATAAAAATAATTGGATAAAAGCCGTTATCGATGAGCGTAATGAGTTACCATCAATTTTTACCTTAATGTCTTGTTTTACCTTAATGTCTTGGTTGCGATTTTTTTTATTAGGCAAGCCTTAGATTTAGTGTTTATGATTTGGTTGTATTTTTAGGGTATATTATTTAGTTTTTATTATCAATAATTGCTTTGGTGTTTTTCTTTGGTTTTGATATATCTGTGGTTTTGATAAGTCTATGGCTTTGTTTGATAGTTCTTTGTTTGATAGTTTTTTGGTTGTGATAGTTGCTTGAGAGCGCTACTAAAGTATATGACACATAAGCGATGTTAAATATCAAAAACCCGTATACACCCTATACCGTATACACCCTATAAAAAATCTATGCTAATAACAGCAAACAAAGATAGCTTTAAGTTGCTAAGGAAGTGGTTATGTGGAAGAGGATGAGCTTAACTGGCAAGATTTTAGTTGCCATGGTGTTAGGTATTACTCTGGGTATTATTTTTAACTACACCGGTCTTAACGCAGATGGTGGGTTTGTAAATACTTATCTGGTTAATGGTTTATTTGCCATTATCGGTAAGCTGTTTGTCAATTCACTAAAAATGCTAGTGGTACCTCTGGTCTTTATTTCCTTAATTTGTGGGGTATGTGGTATCGGTGATATCCGACTACTTGGGCGCATAGGTGGCAAAACCTTTGTGATGTATATGTTTACCACTGCTGTTGCTATTGCAACTGCGATTGGTCTTGGTTCTTTGGTAGGTATTGGCAAAGGAATGGACTTGGTGCCAGAAGTCGGTTTTGAAGGTAAACAAGCACCACCTTTGATGGATGTGTTTTCTAATATCATTCCATCCAATCCCATTAGTGCTATGGCCAATGGAGATATGCTTTCGATTATCTTTTTTGCCATTTTGATTGGCATTAGTATCTTGATGGTCGGCAAGCCTGCCAAAAGTTTGGTACAGGGTTTGGAGCTGATTAATGAAGTCATCTTAAAAATGGTGACCATTATTATGAATCTGGCACCTTATGGGGTGTTTGCACTGTTAGTAAAAGCCATGTCAGATTTAGGTTTAGATCTTATCATGCAGTTGATGGGCTATGTGGCTTTGGTTGCTGTGGCATTGGCACTACACTTTTTTGTTGTCATGATGGTGATATTAAAAGTGTTTTCTAAGTTGTCAGTTAGAGTGTTTCTGACCAAAGTGCGTGAGGTATTGGTATTTGCCTTTAGTACTTCCAGCTCGAACGCTACTATTCCCATAACGTTGCGTACAGTTACTATGCGCATGGGGGTCAAAAACTCGGTGGCCTCGTTCACCGTACCTTTTGGTGCAACCATCAATATGGATGGTACAGCCATTATGCAAGGGATTACTACCATTTTTATTGCTAATCTATATAGCATTGATCTGGGATTGTCGCAGTATGTGATGGTCATTGTCATGTCGGTGCTGGCTTCTATTGGTACTGCTGGGGTGCCTGGTGTTGGGATGATTATGTTGTCGATGGTATTTGCCCAAATTGGTCTGCCCATTGAAGGTATTGGTTTGGTGCTGGGTGTAGATCGCTTTATTGACATGATGCGAACTGCGGTAAATGTTGGTGGTGATGCGGTCGTCACGACTATTGTGGCTAACTCTGAGGGTAAGATGGATATGACGGTTTACAATGATCCAGATGCGGGAGTAAAGGAGGTGTTTGAAGGTCATATTGATCCAGAAAGTCAACAAACCTTCTCGACCGTATTCGATGATGGGTTATTGGGTAGTGAGTATCAACAGATGCCCCAAACAGATCATTCACCGTCAGGTACTAAGCATGATGGCAATAAACATTAAAGGTTGTAACCCATCATTAATAGGTTTAAAAGCGGTGAGATCCACCGTGTTAGCCTGTGGAAACGATGCTAAGTGCTGAGTGTAATTACAACGGCAAACGCCTATAAAGCAGGAAGAAAACCAAACTATGTGAATAGGTTTAGGTAGGTTTTTCGGAACGGCAGGTTTAGCCATACACATATTTGGTCAGCATCGCCAAGCACATGATGACAATCATAGGACGGATAATTTTACTGCCGCCCTTGATTACCAGGTGTGATCCAGCAAAAGCGCCGAGCGTTTGTCCGACCATCATGGCGAGTCCCACTGACCAGAGCACTTTACCGCCAAGGATAAAGAAAATAAGTGAGGCAATATTGGTAGATAGATTGAGTACTTTTGCAGTGCCTGTTGCAGCAATAATTTCTCTACCGCGTAAAGCCACATTGCCAAGTGCAAAGAACATGCCCGTACCAGGGCCAACGTAGCCATCATAAAAGCCAATTAAAGGACTAATCACTCGCTGCCAAGTAGATTCTGAAACTCTAGGCTCAGCTTCTACTTCGCCAAGATTGGGTGCGAATAAGGTATAAATACCAATAATAGCGATTAAAAATGGAATTAGCTTGGCCAGTAAGTCAGGCGGAGATAGTTGCACGGCTATTGTACCAGCTGCCGAGCCAATAAAAGCGGCAATAATAGCTTGCTTCATATTACTAGGCGATACCACACCCTTTTTGATCATGGTGATAGAAGCAGTAAGTGCGCCAGACGCAGCTTGTAGCTTGTTAGTGCCTAAAGTCATGACTGGTGGAATATTTGCTAGAAGCATAGCAGGAATAGTCAAGAGACCACCACCACCTGCGATGGCATCAATAAAACCAGCAACAGCTGCTACCCCCGCCAGCATGACAATAACATCAATTGATAAGGCTAACTCCATAAAAATATCCAAAACTTAAGTAACAAAGATATCAATAACAGTACTATTTAAAAATCTTAAAAATAAGGTATGCAAAATTGTAAAAAGCTGTCATATTAAAAGAAATTAACGTGGTAACTAGTTAAGTGTAATACAGGTTAAGTGTAATACAGGTTAAGTGTAATACAGAGTGACAAGTAATAAGTATTGTGGCACCAAAGTTGGGACACACAAAAGATAAGATTATATCATGAGATGCGACTGAACAATGATCTATACAGACACTAGTAGTAATAGAGGTATTAACACTTAGTCTAGGCGTTTAAACAAAAATAAAACAAACAAGTCGAAGCGTCAGTAGGTAAGGCAAGAAGCCTTTAAAATTTCTCTCGAGATTTATTTTTTTCTGCTACCATGAGTATCATCTAAGTAGCCAAACTGATTTAAAGGTCATTACAACCCTGAGTTTAATACAGTGCTTGAGCTAAATATAAAGCAGTTAATTAAAATAAAGTAGTTAATTAAAATAAAGCAGTTGGGTTAAATATAAAGCAGTTGGGTTAAATATAAAGCAGTTGAGCTAAACAAAGTGATTGACCTTACAAGCAAGATAGAGAGGATGCATGCTATTACAACAAATAAAGAAATTATTAGGGTATGAGGCGGCAGGGGGCATAGTGCTCGCTATTGCAGCCTTAGCAGCCATGATTGTGGCAAACTCCCCAATGCACGACTGGTACATGTCATTTATTCATGCCCCTGTCGTGGTACAAGTAGGCGACCTGATCATTGATAAAGATGCACATCACTGGATTAATGATGGACTGATGGCTGTTTTTTTCTTTTTGGTTGGACTGGAGCTCAAGCGAGAGGTGTTAGTCGGTGAGCTGTCTAATATTAAGCAGATTATCTTACCAGCAGCTGCTGCGGTAGGTGGGATGGCTGCACCTGCTCTGGTCTATGTTGCCTTTAACCATAATAATCCAGATTTTATAGCTGGTTGGGCAATTCCTGCGGCCACAGATATTGCGTTTGCCATCGGTATTTTAAGTTTGTTAGGCAGTCGTGTGCCCAATGCGCTAAAGATCTTTTTGGTATCGATTGCTATTTTTGACGATATTGGTGCGATTTTAATTATTGCTTTATTTTATACTAGCGACCTATCGCTATTTTCGTTATTGATAGCTGGGCTTTGTTTGCCTTTTTTATATCTACTGAATCGCCGCAATGTAACGGCCATCACCCCATATGTTTTCTTTGGCATTATTATGTGGATTGCAGTGTTAAAGTCTGGCGTACATGCTACCTTAGCTGGAGTGGTTCTGGCGTTATTTATTCCTATGATTAATAAAGATGATCCAGAGCACTCACCACTTGAGAATATGGAACATGACCTACATGGAACAGTAGCATTTGCTATCTTACCCTTGTTTGCCTTTGCTAATGCGGGAATATCGTTGCAAGGTGCTGGCATAGAGCAGCTGTTACATACTGTACCCTTTGGTATCGCGGCTGGCTTATTTATAGGTAAGCAGGTGGGTATTATGCTAATGTGTTGGATAATTATTAAGATGGGGATGGCTAAGTTGCCAAACGGCACCAATTTTAAGCAAATCTATGGTGTCTCTTTGCTATGTGGTGTTGGTTTTACCATGAGTTTATTTATCAGTGGTTTGGCTTTTGGCGGTCGTACAGATGGTTTTGATCCACGCTTAGGGATTATATTAGGCTCTTTAATATCAGGTGTTATTGGTTATTTTTTACTGAAGGTAACATTAAAATCAGCGCCAACTACTGAATCCTCGTTAGACTTAACTAAAAGCTAACAGTCTAACAGTCAGACTGTGCCCCAATGTATTGTGCCTCAATGCTCAATATATGCCTAAGTTAAGTATGTAGCTAAGCTCAGTATGTGCCTGAAAGTAGATAACTGTTATTTGCTTTCAGGTTTTTTTTTGTACTTGATTTTTTGTTTTGTTGATTAGGACTGTATAGAATTAACTTGAACCGATTAAAGGTTTTGTATTAAGCGCTTATATAGAGTTTAGATGGAATAAAATTATGAAAATCAATTGCTGGTTAGCACTAACGATGCTTAGTGTGTCGGTATTTTCAGGCTGTGCAACCTTGCCAGCAGATACGTGTGTCGCTACCGATAATTGGGAATCTATTGGCTTGATTGATGGTGCTGCTGGTAGAGCGACAGATTATTTAATCAATCATAAAAAAGCCTGCGCTAATGTAGGTGTGACAGTCAATAATCAGATGTGGGAAAAAGGTCGTCAACAAGGACTAGCACAGTATTGCAGCACAACCAATGCTTATAATATTGGGCGTCAAGGCTACTATATGAATAGCGTTTGTCCAGCGTCAATAACAGCAAGGCTCGATAAAGTTAATGCTGATGGTCGCCAGTATTATTCTTTTAATAGACAGTTAAGTTTAGAAAAAGAACAGTTAAAAAAATATTATAATGAGTATGAGCAGCTAATACATGGTCATAACTTAAACTTTACTAAAGAAGGTGATGCCAAAAGCTACTTGATTGAGCTGCCATCTAAGATTGAAAAACTCACTGAGCGTATTGATAATTTGGAGTATGCGCTACAACAATTGCAAAAAAAGTATGGTTATTAAGGTCTATCAAACAGACACCACATGCGCACAGTAGCAATCTAGCTTTAAAGAAAAAGTTAATTTTTGGTAAAAAAAGCTAAGTTTTTTATGAAGATAGAAGGTTAATGTTCAACTCATTCTAATTTGTTGTAATAGTGCAAGCCTAAAGTGCTAAAAGATTATAAGTTTAAAAGATTATAAGTTTAAAAGATTATAAGTTTAAAAGATTATAAGTTTAAAAGATTATAAGTTTAAAAGATTATAAGTTTAAAAGATTATAAGTTTAAAAGACTATAAGCTGAATGTGCTAAACATATCGATGTTGTAGTGTTATACTATAACATATATAAGCAGAAAGATTGATCCTTGATTATAACCGTCAATTTATAACAATTATTAATTTTTATTAAATCTATGATTTGTAAATCTGATTGATAATGGAAGGTATAGTTACATAACTCAACCAAAACTATGAAATTAGTAGTATAAATGATGCTAAGAAATAACAGACTAAGTATCAGTAATGCTTATAATAGCCTTAAGTTTATTAGTGCTAGTTTATTAGCGCTTTCTTTAAAGTCATAAGTAAATTTTTTAACCCTCAAATTTTTAATCCCAAAATAAATACGGAGCTTTATCCATGAAAAAGTTATTAACTCTATTACCATTAAGTATTGTACTTGCTGCTTGTGCCACTAATCCAAGTGCAACCACAGCAGCTCAACAAACTACCAAAGCTTATGATCGTATGGCTCCAGAGCACTTTGTATGTGAAGATAACGGCAGTGTGCTAGCTAAATACTCTATTGATGGTGAAGAGGCGATGCTAAATGTCAGCTTGCCAAAAGCCAACTGGAATAACCAAACTTTAACCATGCAAATCGCACCATCAGGGTCAGGTGCTCGCTATGTAAATAATGCCAACCAGAATGTTACTTATGATTGGCACACCAAAGCAGACATGGGTATTATGACCCTAACTTGGGCAAATGGTAACGAGTATAGTGTTAATTGTCAGAGTAGATAAGTCATAATAGAGAGTCATTGAAGACATCTTTAGCATCAAAGAGCTAGATGAAAATGGTGATTAACATTAATCACCATTTTTTATTTTTAGTTTGCTCTATCTTATTTGCTGATATTTGTTATAATACGCTGCTTGGTAAACCAGACGATCGCCGTTTTGAGTAAATATATTTTTATATTTAGGGAAAAAGGGAGGAAAGTCCGGGCTACATAAGGCAGCGTGCCAGCTAACGGCTGGGCGGGGTAACCCGACGACAAGTGCAGCAGAGAGCAGACCGCCTTGCTAGTTATTAATTGCTTGTCAATTATGCAGCGGGGTAAGGGTGAAAGGGTGCGGTAAGAGCGCACCGCATGGCTGGTAACAGTACATGGCAAGGTAAACTCCACGTGTAGCAAGACCAAATAGGTGTCCATTACTTGTCGCCTGCAGGGGACACGGGTAGGTTGCTTGAACGTATTGGCAACGATACGTCTAGATGAATGATCGTTCACGACAGAACCCGGCTTATCGGTTTACCAGTAATTTATTTGTGTTTTGTTAATCATTAAGGGCTGTATAAAATTAATTTTACGGTATAAAATAGAGCTCGTTCATTAATAACACAATCAGTGTTAGCACAATCAATCAGTGTTAGCGTAAAGTAAATAGTAGGAAAGTAGCAGAGAGAAACCGCTAATTTTTAAAATAATTGCATTTTTTTAAATTAGGGGTTGACGGCTTACAAAGTTTCAGGGATAATACTGCCCTCAAATGGCGATGTAGCTCAGCTGGTAAGAGCGCACGACTCATAATCGTGAGGTCAAGAGTTCAAGTCTCTTCATCGCCACCATACATCAGGCCGTTGTGCCTTAAATAGCCGATTACTTTGCCATCTTGCTAAGTAGTTGGCTTTTTTTATGCCCATACGAAGGCTTGGTAAATCGCTCAGTATCGCTATCTAAAGTCAGTACCGCTACCTAAAATTAGTTGCGTTGTTTCTTTTGTCTTATCCCCTTTCGTACTTGTAAGCTATTTCAGTTATTAAAGACAGCGTCTAAGCTAATAAGGACAGCGATTTAGTTGTTTTTAATCTACCTGCTTATCTTTAACGATTAGTGTTTCACTTCTATCACTTACAAGCTGGTATAAAGCTGATAGAATAGCTAGGCTAAACGAATAATCACTTCATTTTTTAACCCTTAATAAATCCAATTAATAAACTAAACTCAATAACTAGGTAGCCACAAGACGTGACCGCATTATCAAACATTCGAAACTTTTCTATCATCGCCCATATTGACCATGGCAAATCCACCTTGGCTGATCGTTTTATTCAGACTTGTGGTGCCCTGCAGGATCGTGAAATGCAGGCACAAGTGCTTGATTCTATGGATATCGAACGTGAGCGAGGTATTACGATTAAAGCTCAGTCAGTAACGCTTTATTATGACCATCCTAATGGAGAGCGTTATCAGCTTAACTTTATTGATACCCCAGGTCACGTTGACTTCTCTTATGAAGTCTCTCGCTCATTGGCGGCTTGTGAAGGGGCGCTTTTGGTTGTTGATGCTGCACAAGGCGTAGAGGCACAGTCGGTGGCCAACTGCTATACGGCAGTTGATTTAGGTCTTGAAGTTGTGCCGGTATTAAATAAGATTGATTTGCCACAGGTAGAGCCTGAGCGGGTGATTCAAGAGATTGAAGATATTATCGGAATTGAGGCTATTGATGCACCTCGAGTTTCTGCAAAGTCAGGTTTGGGTGTTGATGAGCTACTAGAAGCGTTAGTCGAGCGTATTCCAGCACCAACGGGTGATCGTGATGCACCGTTGCAAGCGTTAATTATTGATTCATGGTTTGATAACTACTTGGGTGTGGTGTCCTTGGTGCGTGTACGTGAAGGAACTATTAAAGCTGGTGATAAGATTTTAATTAAATCGACCATGGATTCACATTTAGTGACATCTATTGGGGTGTTTACACCTAAACCATTAGAGACTGGCAAGCTTGAAGCAGGCGAAGTTGGTTTTGTGATTGCAGGTATTAAAGATATTCATGGGGCACCAGTAGGGGATACCATTACTCATGCGAGTACACCTGATGTTGAGTTGATTCCTGGGTTTAAGCAGATTACACCTCAAGTTTATGCAGGTCTATTTCCAGTAGATTCAAATGATTTTGAAAAATTCCGTGAAGCATTACAGAAGCTACAAATCAATGATTCAGCTCTATTTTTTGAGCCTGATACTTCCGATGCACTAGGTTTTGGTTTTCGATGTGGCTTCTTAGGTATGCTGCATATGGAAATTATTCAAGAGCGTCTTGAGAGAGAGTATAATCTAGATTTAATTACCACAGCGCCATCTGTTATTTATGAGATTAAGAAAAAAAATGGTGATGTAATACTGGTGGACAACCCATCAAAACTGCCAGATCCAGGGTTTGTAGATGAGTTTCGTGAGCCTATTGCTCGATGTCATATACTCGTTCCACAAGATTATTTAGGTAATGTGATGACATTATGTATGGAACGCCGTGGTGTTCAAGTGGATATGCGCTTTATGGGCAAGCAAGTACAGTTGATATTTGATATCCCCTTAGGCGAAGTGGTGATGGACTTTTTTGATCGGTTAAAGTCAGTATCACGAGGCTTTGCGTCATTAGATTATGAGTTTGATCGCTATGAAGTGGATAAGTTAGTCAAAGTTGATGTATTAATTAATGGTGATAAAGTTGATGCGTTAGCGATGATTTGTCACCAAGACCAAGCGCGATATCGTGGCAATCAGTTGGTTGAGAAGATGAAAGAGCTGATTCCAAGGCAGATGTTTGATGTGGCGATTCAGGCAGCAATTGGTAGCCAGATTATTGCTCGTAGTACGGTTAAAGCAATGCGTAAGGACGTTCTAGCTAAGTGTTATGGTGGTGATGTGTCACGTAAGAAAAAGCTGCTTGCGAAGCAAAAAGAAGGTAAAAAACGTATGAAACAAGTGGGTAGTGTCGAAATCCCACAAGAAGCTTTCCTTGCGGTATTACAGGTTGATAATCAATAAGTATAAATGTGTTTTAACGCATCTGTGATAAAACAGGTTTGCGATAAATAATCAGGTTTGCGATAAATAATAGCGTGGTTAAGGCAGCAGTATGGACTTTGATTTTAATGTAATTTTAGTGCCAGTAACCTTATTTCTAGGGGTGATATGGCTGCTTGATATTGTATGGCTAAAGCAACATAAACGTGAGCGTCTAGGTCATAGCAAAGAGCAACAAGCTGCTGAGGATAACTTAGCCAGCAAGACACAAGCGTATAAAAATATCCTGACTGAGCACAATATTGAGTTTGATCCGCAAAACTTGGATGCGGCAAGTACCGATGATGCGCCAATGCCGGTTCGACAGGCTGAGCGTGAGTATCGCCAAGCTAAGCGTAATGTCAGCATTACTAGTAATTTAAGTGAGCCTAAAGCGTCACAAGCGCACTTTTTAATCCGCTGGGCACATGATTATTTTATTGTACTTGCTGTGGTGCTTGTGGTGCGTTCGTTTATCATTGAGCCGTTTAATATTCCCTCATCATCTATGGTACCAACCTTATATACAGGTGATTATGTGGCAGTTAATAAGTATGCCTATGGTATTCGCCTGCCACTGACTTATAATAAGGTTATCGATACGGGCAACCCTGAGCATGGTGATGTGGTAGTGTTCCGTTACCCTGAAAACCCTAAAATCTACTATATTAAACGAGTGATTGGCTTGCCTGGTGATAGTGTCAGCTTTAATCAAGGTCAGCTGTCAGTTAATGGTCAGCCAGTGCCTAGCAAGCAGGTTAATTTTGTTGCAGATGAAGTTTTAACCGATCGCTTATATACCCCATGGACTGAGCCAGGATTAACACCAGAAAAAGCAGTTTTAAGGGCACGTAACGAAGAGGTAGGTGTTCGGTATTACCAAGAGCAACTTGGTGACCACACTTATTTACGCCGATATCTTGCACCTAGCTTGCAAGTAGATGCGTATTCATCATTTTTAAATCAGCCGATATCTTATAATGGTGATTGGAATGTGGTCGTTCCTGAAGGAAACTACTTTGTCATGGGTGATAATTCAGATCGAAGTGAAGATAGTCGCTTTTGGGGCTTTGTTCCTGATGAGAACCTAGCTGGTAAGGCGGTGTATGTCTGGATGCACAAAAAGCCAGGTTTAACCAATTTACCGACCTTTAAATATAATCGGTCTATTGATTGATCATAATATAGTCACTTTAGAATAAATCATGCAGACGATAACCTCAACCATGATAAGTGTGGTTTAGTCACTGACTCTAATAGGGCAGGTGAATGATTTTTAATTCTTAACACAACACTATTTTAATCTAAAAGCTCTTAATCCATACGCTTGTATTTTACAAATGATTAAATAACGTTTTAATTAAACAATATTGTCTATATCTATGAACTGATATCCAAAAATAGATAACAGGTTATTAAGCAGCCAATCAATATGCCAAAAGTATTCCAAAAACAACAAGGTTGTAATCGAAATATGACAGAGGCTACTGGAAAAGATAGTACAAGTCCACAGCAGCGCTATACTAGCTTTGAACAAGGCCTAGAGAGCTTGCAAAAAAAGTTGGGATATATATTTCAAGATGCCAGCTTAGCGAAGCTTGCACTAACGCACCGCTCATTTGATGGCAGAATAAATTATGAGCGTCTTGAGTTTTTAGGGGATGCGTTGCTTGGAATGATTGTCGGTGAAGCACTGTATTATCAATATCCTAAGCAAGATGAAGGGCGCTTGACACGAATGCGAGCGACTTTAGTTCGCCAAGAATCCTTGGTCGAGATTGCACAAAAGCTTGGGCTATCCTCTCATCTAATATTGGGCGTTGGTGAGCGTAAGGGAGGTGGCCGAGAGCGTGCTTCTATCTTAGCGGATACGGTAGAGTCTTTAATTGGTGCTATTTATATAGACAGTCAAAGTGTCGATGTGGTTAAGGCCTGTGTGCTTGATTGGTTTTCTGAGCTGATTGCCAGTGTCAATGATCAGCGTGTTCTAAAAGATGCCAAAAGTCGCTTACAAGAGTGGTTGCAAGGCTATAAATTTGAGCTACCCAGTTATGATTTATTAGAAACTCAGGGCAACGCACCTAATCAAGTGTTTGTCGTTCGTTGTGAAGTTGATGTGCCACATACTACCGCCATAGTTGAATCTGGAGAGAGTCGGCGTATCGCTGAGCAAAAAACAGCGGAAAAAATGATCAATCAGTTAAATAAGCTGGTGAATGAGCGTATCATCAAGATAAAAAGCTAGAAAAAATGAACAGTTAACCATATTTTAACCCTTCTTATTTTAATTATTATAATGCAGCAGAAGATATACAATTAAACCAGATGTACAGACAATCGGATATATAGAGATTATGGCAAATGCACCACAAGATAAACACCCACAAGACAAACACCCACTAGAGCAAACAGAGCTAGCACAAGACATGAATACTGCAGAGAATGACTTACTCGATGATTTTTTTAGTGATGATGCATTAAATCTTCCAGAAGATTATCGCTCAGGTTATGTTGCTATCGTTGGTCGCCCGAATGTGGGTAAATCGACCCTGATGAATCATATGCTGGGACAAAAACTATCTATTACTTCGCGCAAACCACAAACCACACGTCATCGTATTCATGGTATTTTGTCCAGCAATGATATGCAGGCGGTGTTTGTAGATACACCTGGTATTCACAGTAATGAAGTGCGTTTAATTAATGAGCGAATGAATAAAGCGGCTTTATCCGCTTTAGTTGATGTTGATTTGGTGCTATTTGTTGTTGATGGAGAGCAGTGGCGTGATGACGATTTATTAACCCTACAAAAAATAAGTCAAACCGATACGCCTGTGGTATTAGTAATTAATAAAGCAGATACCATTAAAGATAAAGATTCAATTTTGCCTTTGATTGAAACCTATCATGAAAACTTTGAATTTGCAGATATTGTGCCTGTTTCTGCTCTAAAAAATAAAAATTTAGATCGATTGCAACACGTTATTCGTTCACACTTGCCTCAAGGCACTCCAATTTATGATACGGAGCAAATTACAGATCGTAGCGAGCGCTTTTTAGCCAGTGAGATTATTCGTGAAAAACTTATGCGTCAAGCAGGTGATGAAGTCCCTTATGATTTGACAGTACAAATCGATGAGTTTAAAGATGAGCCAGCACATATAGATCCAAAGACTGGGCGTAAGCGCAGAGCTGTGACTTTTATTGATGCCACTATATTTGTTGAGCGTAATGGTCAAAAAGCGATTGTTATTGGTGATAAAGGTAGCCGTATAAAACAGGTGGGAATTGCTGCTCGTGAAGATATGGAGGCCTTGTTTGGTAGAAAAATTATGCTTAATTTATGGGTAAAAGTAAAGCAGGGCTGGTCAGACGATGCTCGTGCATTAAGTAGTTTGGGGTATTAAAAAACTCTAGATTAAAAAACTCTAGATTAAAAAACGGCATGAACCGTCAGATGTTAACGGGTATGGAGAGTCATTATATTGCGCAATGAGCCTTTGCATGCTTATAGCTTGCATCAAAGAGCATATCAAGACAAGCGCAGCATTTATTATTTGCTGACCAAAGAATACGGCGTATTACATGGTGTTGCCAAAAAAGGCATTCCCCAGTTTGTGCCTTTAACTTTGTTTGCAACAGGCAAAAAGTCACTAAAAACCTTGCAGCAAGTTAATATTGCTGCTGCAGTGCCAAGCCTTATCGGTCAGCAACAGTATGCTGCTCTTTATGTTAATGAAATTACGTTAAAGCTGTTACCTGTTGAAGACAGTATGCCTGTCATATATGAGCAATACAGCCATACCATCAGTAATTTGCAACAGCCATTAAGCTTACAGCAGTTGAAGATGGTATTACGATTATATGAGCAAGTGTTATTCAATGAGTTGGGCTTTGGTATAGATCTTGAGCTAGACAGTGAGCAGGTAGAGATTAAAGCTGACAGCTTGTATCGGTTTTTGGTCGAAACAGGTTGGGTAGAAGTTGATGAAGAAGACTCAAAATTAGCTCTATCTGCTGAGTTTGTAAAAGGGAATCAGATTATAGCAATGCGCTCAGGCATTGATATTGAAACAATAGAAGTTTGGTCTGGAGTACATCGACAGTTAATAGATCATTTATTTGGTTATCAGCCTCTTCAGAGTCGGATACTTTGGCAACAGTTCTACCGTTATCAATAGGGTCTGTAAACATTTACCATATGCGTTCAATAGTAGTCCAGATTTGATATGATACCCACAAATTGTAATATCAATAAATTGTAATAGTGATAGACTGTGAATAATAGAGTCTGCTAGATTAAGATTTGATACGGTAACTTGATCCACAGACTCTAACCTGTATTTTATTTTATTGGGATAAGCTATGATGACTAAAAATGTATCTGCAACTGCACCACTACTAGGTGTTAATATAGATCATGTTGCGACATTGCGCCAAGCTCGCGGGGTCACTTATCCAGACCCAGTTGCAGCAGCATTAGTGTGTGAGCAGGCGGGGGCTGATGGTATTACGCTACATTTGCGTGAAGACAGACGCCATATTCTCGATGCTGATGTGTATCGTATGAAGCCATTATTAAAAACACGTATGAATTTAGAAATGGCCACCACTAATGAGATGTTAGAAATTGCGCTTGAGATCAAGCCAGAGTGGGTATGTTTAGTGCCCGAAAGGCGTGAAGAGTTAACGACAGAAGGTGGATTAGATATAGCAGGACAAGTTGATAACTTAAAGTCTTATATTGAAGCACTGCATGGAGCTGGCATTCAGGTTTCGTTATTTATAGATCCAGAGCCTACGCAGATTGATGCTGCTATTCACTGTGGTGCCGATGCTATTGAGCTACATACTGGTAAGTACTCTGAGGCTACTTTAAGTCAAGATGAGTCCACTATAAATAAAGAGTATAATAGAATTAAACAAGCTACGGAATATGCGTTATCCGTCAACAATGAGTTTATTATCAATGCTGGGCATGGCTTAACACGTGCAAACGTTCATCCTATTGCTAGTATTCCAGGTATTCATGAGTTGAACATCGGACATGCTTTAATTGCAGATAGCGTGTTTATGGGGCTTGAAAATGCGGTGAAAGCGATGCAAGCTGCGATGCAAGGCAAGGAATATCAGGTATAAACAGGACAAGGAGTATCGGATATAAATTGTGCTACCAGATTAGCACTAGCCAATGGTTTAGTTAGGACAACCTGTTGGTTTAATGTGATAAGGCTTAAAGCGATGATTGCCTTGCTGGTTAATGGATACTTGATACATATTACTGGTGTCACCATTATTAGCACAATATTTGATATGGCCAAAATGCCCACGAGGTAGGCCGTTATCGCCATAAAACTTAATATAATGGCGATTGGCTGCCCGTAAGTAAATCTGTCCATAATCTAAGGCTAAGGCTTGATTTAAGATTATAGAATCGATACTAGGTGTAAAGCGGTCATTATTATCAACATCGACAAATACCAGTAAATTCTTTGTAGCTTCCCTGTGGCATTGATAATCACTATCGGAAAAGCACATAATGGTATTTTGTCTTTGTATTAAACTTTGTGTTTTTGCTATGCGAAAGGCGTTGGTGATATGATTGCGCGTTGCGTTTGCCTCCCAGCTTTTTAAGCCATTACTTAAAGCAGGCAGGGCGATCGAACTGATAACAGCGACTATTGCTACGGTGATGACCGCCTCTAATAAGCTAAAGCCTTGTTGTGTTCTTTTTACTATGGCTACTGGTGACATCGGTTGATGATGATTAGGCTGCATAAATTTAATCCCATTATATATTTTCGAGAGTGTTGGCAGCCTAAATTGCAAAGCTGATTTATCTTTTTTATTTGTTTTATCTTGCAATACGGTATATTTACAAAGGGTATATTTACAAAGATAGGTAACTTAAAGCCTTGTACTAAATGTGGGTATAGTGGATACTATTGTCAAATTTTGTTACATTTAGTGAAAAAAGTAGCGCTAAGGATAGAAGTATTTGCATCTATGTATTAGAATTAGCCTTAGTAGCTTGTGCATCACATATATTTTTCGCTTTATTTGACTTAATATATATATTACCTAACTATTATTTAATCACATTTTTATCACATATTATAATGTTGTTGTTTCTTGTAGTACGAACGATACGAAGAAGCTACAATAGAATCACTGGGCAGGCTCAGGTGATGTCAATGTGTATTAGATGACAGAGTCACAAAAATATGTTGTAAATTATTTAATTTATATATAAGCTATTATGCGAAAGTATAAATTAGCGCTTAGTTTCCATAAAAACAAACTAAGTGTTACAATTAGAGGTATTAAGTGTTTTTTTGCACACAAACCATCCCCTTGGAGGAAGTTTATGAAATTTAACAAGATGACTTTAGCTATACTTGCTGCAACTGCGCCAATGGTAGCAACAGCTGGTGTAACTGTGACGCCATTATTACTTGGTTATCACTATAGTGAAAATAGCACAACCCAAGAAAAACAAGGCGATTTATTTGGCCCACAAGGCAATAGTTTAGCTGGTGTTAAGAACCCTAAAGATACACATGGTGGTGTCGCTAAAGAAGATGGTTTATATACTGGTGCGGCAATTGGTATCGAGCTAACGCCATCGACCCAATTCCAAATCGAATATGGTGTATCAGATACTGACGCTCAGATCGGTGATACTGATGTGGGTGATATGGAACAAAGAATGATCTCTGCTAACCTCTTGGTAGGCTTTGATCAGTTTACTGGTTACCGTGACAGTGCATTCCGTCCATACGCTCTAATCGGTGCTGGTCAGTCTAAGCTTAAATATGAAAGCAGAGGTCGTACTAGAACTGCTGAAACTAAAGATACCATTGGTAACCTAGGTCTAGGTGCTATGTATCGTATCAATGATGCACTAAGCTTACGTGGTGAAGCACGTGCGATTCATAACTTTGATAACAACTGGTGGGAAGGTATGGCGCTAGCTGGTCTAGAAGTTGTACTAGGCGGTCACTTAGCCCCTGCAGTTGTTGCACCTCCAGTAGCAACAGTTGAGCCAACTCCAGTTGTTGTTGTTGAAGCTGACCAAGACTCTGACGGTGATGGCGTTGTTGACAGACTAGACCAGTGTCCAAACACTCCACCAAACGTTGTTGTTGATGAGCGCGGTTGTCCTGTTCAAGTTCAGATCGATGATGAGCTAAAAATGGAGCTACGTGTATTCTTTGATAACGACAAATCAGTAATCAAAGAGCAGTACAAGCCAGAAATCGCTAAAGTAGCTGAAAAAATGCGTGAGTATCCAAACTCATCTGCTAGCATTGAAGGTCACGCTTCAAAAACTAGCCGTAGTTCTGCTACCTATAACCAGCGTCTATCAGAAGCTCGTGCGATCGCTGTGAAATCTATGCTTACTAACGAGTTCGGTATTGCTCCAAACCGTCTAAGCACTGTTGGTTACGGCTTTGATCGCCCAATCGCACCAAACGATACTGAAGAAGGTCGTGCAATGAACCGTCGTGTATATGCTGTTATCACTGGTAACAAAACCATGACTGTTGACCAAACTAAAGATATGAACGTTCAGTAATCTTTAGAGTATGTTTTAGTAGTTATTTAAAAAAAGCTGCCAAATTGGTGGCTTTTTTTGTTTTCAATCTAATTTAAATTAAAAGTAACTTAGCTAGCTTTTTTGCTAATTTAGACTTAATTTAATTAAGAATCTATAAAATCAGTTAAAAAGCTATTGTTAAATAGTGTTATACTGCTGCGACCCAATAGGTCTGTTACTTATTATTACCCGAAAATGAAAATATTGAGCATTTAATATATGTCTAATGAAATACAAAATTTACGCAATATCGCTATCATAGCCCACGTTGATCATGGTAAAACCACCTTAGTTGACAAACTATTACATCAATCAGGTACTTTTGATGAGCGTGCGAATGTTGCGGAACGCGCAATGGATTCAGGCGCAATTGAGCAAGAGCGTGGTATTACAATTCTTGCCAAAAATACAGCCATTAAGTGGCAACATCCAACCAGAGATACTGAATACCGTATTAATATTGTAGATACCCCAGGTCACGCTGATTTTGGTGGTGAAGTAGAACGAGTTATGTCAATGGTGGACTGCGTATTATTAGTCGTAGATGCTGTTGACGGTCCAATGCCGCAAACTCGTTTTGTGACTCAAAAAGCATTTGAGCAAGGCTTAAAGCCTATTGTTGTTATTAACAAGATTGATCGTCCAGGTGCGCGTCCTGATTGGGTTATGGATCAAATTTTTGATCTATTTGATAACTTAGGCGCAACTGATGAGCAACTTGATTTCCCGATTGTTTATGCTTCAGCATTAAATGGTATTGCTGGTCTTAAACCAGATGCGATGGCTGAGGATATGACACCCTTGTTTGAAACTATTGTAGATGTGGTTGAACCACCACAAGTTGATGCTGATGCACCATTTCGTATGCAAATCTCAAGCCTAGATTACAATAGCTTTGTTGGTGTTATCGGTATTGGCCGTATTGAGCGTGGACGCATATCAACTAATACGCCTGTAACCGTTATAGACAAAGAGGGTAAGACACGTAATGGCCGTATTTTAAAAATCATGGGTTATCATGGGTTAGATCGTGTTGATGTAGATGAAGCCCAAGCTGGTGATATTGTATGTATCACAGGTGTTGATGCGCTAAATATCTCAGATACTATCTGTGATCCAAACCATGTCGAAGCGTTACCGCCATTGACTGTTGATGAGCCAACGGTATCTATGACCTTCCAAGTGAATAATTCACCTTTTGCTGGTCGTGAAGGTAAGTTTGTGACCTCGCGCAATATTCGTGAGCGTTTAGAGCGTGAGTTAATTCATAATGTGGCCCTGCGTGTTGAAGACACAGAGTCAGCTGAAAAGTTTAAAGTATCTGGTCGTGGTGAGTTGCATCTGTCAGTGTTGATTGAGAATATGCGCCGTGAAGGTTTTGAGCTGGCCGTATCACGCCCAGAAGTAATCGTTAAAGAAGTAGATGGTGAGCTACAAGAGCCCTATGAAAATGTTATCTTTGATGTTGAAGAGCAGCACCAAGGTACCATCATGGAACAAGTGGGTTTGCGTAAAGGTGAAATGACTGATATGCAGCTCGATGGTAAAGGCCGTATGCGTATTGAAGCAGTAATGCCTGCACGTGGACTGATTGGTTTCCGCTCTGAATTTATGACTTTAACTTCAGGGACGGGTATTTTAACCTCAAGTTTCTCACATTATGGACCACAGAAGATTGGCGATGTCGGCGGTCGTACAAATGGCGTATTAGTATCTATGGCCAATGGTGTGTGTCTGGGTTATGCCTTATTTAACTTACAAAAGCGTGGTAAGTTATTTGCTGAACCACAGCTTGAAGTATATGAAGGTATGATTGTTGGTCTAAACTCACGCAGTGATGATATGGTAGTGAATCCAACCACAGCCAAGCAGTTAACGAACGTTCGTGCTAGTGGTACTGATGAGGCGCTAACCTTAGTACCAGCGATTAAGTTTACTCTTGAGCAAGCACTTGAGTTTATCGAAGATGATGAGTTAGTAGAAGTAACACCAAAATCAATTCGTTTACGCAAAAAATATCTGACTGAAAGTGAGCGTAAGCGTCACAGCCGCAAAAAAGACAAGTAATCTAACATTGGTACACATTATAATGTTAAACTTCTCTTAATTTATATTGCTTTTTAACAATAAAGTAATAAACAAAAGGGTTAACATAAGATATTATGTTAGCCCTTTTTTTATATTCTATACAGCCCCTATAAAGCCTCTAGAGTTTGATTGACAAAAATTAATTGTTTTTGATTAGGTGATAGCTACGGATTAGCCAGTAATATAGTCATAGCCAAACAAAAGAGTTAGGGTGTTAACTTCATTTAGTCTGCGGCAGTAGTACTTTTATTTGGTTGCTTTCTACCTCAATTTGTTGACTGTGACTAAAGTTAAAAAAAATATGAATCCAAGAGATATAAAAATCAGGTATAGAGACAAACAAGAATAACAGAATTTGGAGACAACCCATGAGTATTATCTCAGAATTTAAAGAGTTTGCCCTAAAAGGCAATGTGATGGACTTAGCAGTTGGTGTGATCATCGGCGGTGCTTTTTCGACCATTACCAACTCATTAGTTGAAGATGTCATCATGCCAATTGTGGCCTTTATTGTTGGTGGTGAAATTAACTTTGAAAATATGTTTGTTGTATTAGGCGAGGCACCAGAAGGGGTCGCCATGACATATGACGCATTAAAAGAAGCTGGTGTTCCTTTATTGGCCTATGGTAGCTTTATCACAGTGTTAATCAACTTTCTTATTTTAGCTTTTATTATCTTTATGATGGTAAAAGGAATGAATAAAATGCGCCGTAATAAAGAAGTTGAGGAAGAGGTGGCAGAGGAAGTACCATCAGAGGAGATTTTGTTATTGCGCGAGATTAGTGAAAAGCTCAGCAAATAATGAACACCGCCATAAAATGTAAATAAAAAAGAAGCTGGCTTTGTTGGTTTCTTTTTTTACATTTATGCTTTACGTTTTATGCCTAAATTTACTGATGTTAAAGAGGCTGGCAATGAGGGCAAAAGGTACTGGCGCGCCCATTGATGGTTACTTTGTCTATTGTTGTACCGCAAGTTGGACAGGGCTGGCTGTACTGACCATAGACCAGCAATGTTTGCTGAAAATAGCCAGTAGTGTCATTGGCTACTTTAAAATCACGCAAGCTTGAGCCACCTTGCTTAATCGCTCGCTGCAAAATAGCGCGGATGTGTTCGGTTAACACTACCAGTTGAGCTTGATTAAGCTGATGTGCTGGGGTATTAGGATGGATTTGGGCTAAAAACAAACTTTCAGTGGCATAAATATTACCAACGCCGACCACCACACCCTGATCCATAATCACTGATTTAATTGGACGGGAAATGGGCTTAACTGCTTTTTTGCCAACCTTTGTGCGTGCCTTATTTTCTGTTATACGATGGATCTTGTCATATAAATAGTCAGCATTAAATACGTCACTTAGTGGTTCGACACCCAAGTGGTCAAATAGTCGCTCTGCATAGTCATCAAACCAAAGTAGTGCGCCAAAGCGGCGTGGATCATGATAGTGTAGTTGCTGACTTATGGTTTTATTTTGTGGGTCTTGAAAGTGAATGATTAAATGGTCATGCTTACGTTTATCATGACCTGAGTCAAACTGCTGAAGACTACCAGACATGCCTAAGTGTATAATGATAGACTTGTAATGACTGGCAGTGTTTTTTTGTTTGTTATCGCACTCAGTGGCCGTATCATGTTGAAACTGTAAAATAAGATATTTTGCTCTGCGTGTCACTTGTTGTAGATGATACCCTTTTAGTAGTGTCAAATCAGACGGAACAGGCCATCGCAACTTAGGTTGAAATACTTCGACCTTAGCCACTTGCTGATTTAATAAAGGTGTTAGGCTGATTTTAGTGGTTTCAACTTCAGGTAACTCAGGCATATTTGATTATCTTATAATTAATACCTTTTCTGAAAAATAACCTATCTTTGTCAAACTCGCTAAACCTACTACTTGTAGCGTTTGCACTCGTTTTCCTCGATAGCTTAATTTTTAGATTTGGTATAACTTCTTATCTTTGTATTATCTCATCTGTTGACGAGCTTGAACCAAAATTGCAATAGTATTAAGGCAACCTCTCTTTAGACTGCGCGTCTGGCATGTAAAATACCAGGTTGTTGTTCAAGCTTAGCCAATAATTTAGATAGCTGAGAGAGGCCTGTAACTTCTAATTTAAACTTTAAATGAGCCACATTGTCATCATCGCTTTTGGTATCGACGCCTCGGATATTGATATTTTCTTTATCAATAACCTGGGTTAAGTCTCGCAGTAAACCTCGCCTATCATAAGCTTCAATGATAATCTCAACTGGCTGATATGTGGTTTGTTGAGTCGTCCAAGTTGCTGCAATTTGACGCTCAGGTTCACGCTCGATAAGACGTGCATATTCAGCACAGCCACGGTTGTGAATCGAAACTCCACTACTTTGGGTTATAAAGCCAGCAATAGGCTCTCCGTAAACTGGCTGACAGCAGTTGGCAAAACGAGTTTCTATATTATCTAGACCATCGATATAGACTTGGCTGGCATCTTGCTTGCTAGGTGCTTTGGTCTGAGGCGTGGTATAGACTGGATGCTCAGGCTCTTCTGTGTCTGTCACCAAATTAAGTTCACGTGAAATATGACCAGTAAGCTGATGCAAGCCGATTTCACCAGTGACCAGGCCGATTAAAATATCATCGGCTGAGTTAACGCCAAAGTGTTTGACATAGTCCTTTAAATGCACACTATTGCTACTAATTGATAGGCGCATCAGCTCTTTGGCCAGCATCTGCTTACCAATTTCTAGGTTTTTATCACGGTCTTGTTTATTAAACCATTGACGCAGTTTGGAACGGGCACGGTTGGTGTGAATATAGCCTAATGATGGTACTAGCCAGTCTCGGTTAGGCTCACGTGAAGACTTGGTAATAATCTCAACTTGCTCACCAGTTTTTAGCTGATAGGTTAGGGGCACAAAGCGTTGATTAACACGAGCGGCTTGTGCACGATTACCTACCTGCGTGTGCACATAGTAAGCAAAGTCGAGTACAGTAGCTCCTTTTGGTAGCTCAGTAATGTCACCATCACGGCTAAATACATAAATATGTTCAAGCTCACCAAAATCAACCAATGCATCATCTTCTGATTCAGCGTCATGCTCGAACTCTTCGGTCAAGGTTGGATCGAGTAAGTTCTTATTGGTATTGTCACTGCCTGCCAGTAGCAGTTGACGTAATGAGTTGATTTTTTGACTTAAATAGGCGTCTTGTTTGTTTTTGCCACCTTCTTTATAATTGACGTGTGCACACATACCCAGCTCAGCTTCAAAGTGCATCTGATGGGTACGAATTTGAACCTCTAGTGACTTGTTTTCTGCAATAACAGCAGTGTGCAATGAGCGGTAGCCATTGGCTTTTGGATTGGTAATATAGTCATCAAATTGCTCAGGGATATGGCGCCACATACCATGTACTAAGCCCAAGGTATGATAACATTCTGCTGCTGTATCAACCAAGACACGTAGTGCGCGAATATCATACAATTGATCAAAAGATAGCCCTTTTAGCTTCATTTTACGGTATATGGAGTAAATATGCTTCACCCGCCCAGAGACTTCACCTTTAATGCCAGCCTCTTTTAAGCTAGCTTCTAGTTGAGCTTGAACTCGTTCAATATAGGCTTCACGCTCACTACGCTTTTCGGCCAGTAACTTGGCGATTTCTTTATAGCGCTCTGGTGCCAGATAACGAAAGGCTAAGTCTTCTAGCTCCCACTTGATCTGTGCAATGCCCAAACGGTGAGCCAGTGGCGCATAAATGGTCATTACCTCACGAGAGACACGTTGACGGCGCTCTTCGCTAGCATACGACAGCTCACGCATGGCAAAAGTACGTTCAGCTAACTTAATGAGCACGACACGTACATCGTTGGTCATGGAGATGAGCATGCTGTAAATATTTGACAGTTGCTCACGTTGGTTATTAACAAAATGATCTTCTAGACGCTTGTTGCTTTCGATAATTTCTGACAGTTGTCCCATCGCCAGTGCGTCCTTGACTAAGGTGGCAACCTCATCTCCAAACAGCTGTTGAATACGCTCATGTGAAATGAGCTGGGTACGAGCAGCGCGATAGAGCATGGCAGCGGTAAGCGCATCTTCATCTTGATAAAGATAAGTCAAAATATCGGTCATACCGATACCTGTCATAAATGCACTTGAACGACCGTCCTCTTCATCCATACTTGATTTTGTGCCAATTAAATCACAGGCCTTGGCTAAGTCTGGTAGTTGCGGAATATTGACACGATTGGAAACTGCCTTTAACCAAGCTGGCAGGTCAATCAAGGTATTTTCTGCCAATATTTTGGTAGGTTCATCGGTCAGCTTTGCGAAACCCTCAGAGGAGACTTGTTGAGTATCAAGTTGCGCTTGTAGCGTATATTTATCAACTTCCACTGGGTTTTGAGTGTAAGTTAAGCTATCAAGCTGAACTTTTTTCAAAATAGAGACGTCATTAAGAGGTGGGATATCTGCCTGTAATGAGCGATCCATTGCTGTTGCTAACTTCGAGGTTGCTAGTTGTTTTTTTAAATCTTCATTTAGCATCCCAATGGAGACACGCGTTGGATTATAGTAGCCATGCTGTTGTTGGGCTATCATTTGTGCAGCTAGGGAGGCGCTATCTTCTGTTGTCGTTTGACCATCAATAAGGGGTAACCCTTCACGAACTTTTACCAAGTCTTCCTCCCTTTATATTTATAGGTTAAGCTTCCATAAGCTTTGATGATATAAATAACTTACTTAATCGACTGATAAATTTATATGTTAAATCAATAAAGTGCGTTAAATAGATGTGGATAAATGTAGGTGGTTATCATGAATGACTATTACTTATTATCTTATCTAAAAGTAAAATTTCAAGGTAATATTTGTGTACAACTGTTCTCTGAGAGTTAATTTATATCACAGACTTGGTATGCGATAAAGTAAATAACTAAAAGTAAATAGCTATAAGCAAGCAACGTAAAGAATGCTAACTTATTAGGATAATCAATATACTCTCTTTTTTTTAGTGCTAGGGTGTGTCCCTAATTGGCGTTTTGAGGACTGATGGGGTAAGAGTGACTAAATCTTGGCATACAGCGTCAAATAACGGGTTAATATTATGATATTAACCCGTTATTTTCCTCGGCTGACTGTGACTTATCTTGTTTTTATCGCCATTTTTAAAATGAAGATACGCCCTAGTCAAAGTCATTCGTCTTATGAGCTGTTTCTGTTACTTTTTCAAAGCGGGCAATCGACTCAACATGCCCTGTATGACAAAACATATCCATTACTCCAGCATGAGTCAAGCGATACCCTTGCTCAATCAGCGCTTTAGTATCACGTGCCAGTGTCGCTGGATTACAAGAGACATATACAAGGCGTGAAGCATTAAAGCGTGGTAAGTATTGCATTACCTCCCAAGCACCTGAGCGAGGTGGGTCAATTAAGATGGCATCAAAGCCCTGTTGTGCCCAGGGTTGATCACTGAAGTCTTGGGTTAAATCTTGGTTATAAAACTCAGTATTACTAACACCATTACGCTTGGCATTATCTGCGGCACGAGCGGTCATTGCATCTGAGCCCTCTACGCCGATAGCTAAGCCTTGAGTACCATCTTCGCCACCAACTAAGCGTGCTAAAGGTAGACTAAAGTTACCTAAACCGCTAAATAAGTCGAGTACACGCTCACCTGTTTTAAGATCTAGCAAGTCACATGCCAGCTTTGTCATCTTACGGTTGACTGATAAGTTTACTTGTGTAAAGTCAGTTGGAATAAACTCGTAAGTCAAATCAAACTCAGGCAACTGATAATACAAGCGACCAAACTGCTGACTTATATCGTCATTTTCGGTTAATAGCACTCGCTTAATGCTATCAGGACCTTTAGACTGCAAATAAAGCTGCCAGTTACGCGCCTTAAAAAAAGCTTTTAATTTGTCAATATCTTGTTCAGATAATGGCTGTAAATGGCGTAAAATAAGCGCTATCGGCTGATTACCGTCTATCAACTCTGGTAGTTTTTCCCCCATTGCTAGCTCAATTTGGGCAATATGAGCGCGTGCCTCTAATGAGCTGATCAAAGCTTTTAAGTTTTCAAGCTCAAAACCAATACGCTTATCAAGGATATGACATTCATTTAATTCGGCCAAAAAGTTGCTGTTACGTTCACGAAATCCCACCAGAGCAGTCTCTTTTTTTGCGACATAGCGTACACCCATACGTGCTTTGGTGCGATAACCTAAGCGATCTGCTACAACTGGTTTAAGCCAATTATCTGGTTGAACTTGTGCTTGGTGCTCTAATAACTCAGCCAATACCGTTTGTTTAAAGGCAATCTGACCTTCAGGTTGCCAATGCTGTAAGCTACAACCTCCGCAGGTGCCAAAGTGAGGACAGGGTGGGGTTTGGCGCTCTGGGTGTGGATTGGCTAGTACCTTGATGGCATCACCTTCTTCAAAGCTTTTACGGCTATTGGTCAAACACACTTCGACTGATTCATTAGGCAGAGCAAAACTAACAAAGACCTTTTTGCCATGCTTATCTTCACTGTGTCCATCGTCTGTACCAAAATGATTGCCATAAATAGCAACACCACGACCATCATGAGATAAGCCATCAATTTGAAAGGGCAGAGGTGGGGCATCTTTTAAGCGGCGACGCACCCGTGAGCTTGGTTTTGATTGTTTTTTACTTGGCGCATTTGCTAGAACAGAGCGCTTGGTTTTGGTTGTCGGAGTATTGTTGGTATCGGTGGGCTGCATAGACCTGCCTGTTTGTTAAAAGTGCTAATGGTTAAAAGTGCTAAAAAATGTGAGTAGTGAGTGAGTAGGATGGATAAATAGGTAGGGATTTTAACACATAAATTAAATCTAACCTCTACTGTGACCAATGTTCTAAAAATGCCTGATGGCGTAAGCTACTATCTTCCTCAAGCTTATTGTTAAGAAAGTCACGAGTTTGGGTTTGCCATAAGTCAAAGTCAGTAGAGCTTAAAGCACCAGTTAGGCGCAGCCAGCGCAAATAAATGAGCCAAGTATTAAGCACATCTGATTCGCAATATAAGGCTAAATCGTGCCATTGTTGATCGGCTACTAAGTCAGCGACTTGCTCTGCTGTTTTTTGCATTTTTCCAGGTAAGCCATAAAGGGTAGCAACTAAGTTCATCGCTTCACGGCGACTGCCACCATATTGACTAAAGCGGTCCATTAAGTCTAGATGGCGATCATGATAGCGGCTAACATAGTTGTCAAAGCGCATACTATTGATGCGGTTACCAGTTTCAAATAGTAAAGGCACGCTTAGATCATATTGCATGGCACGATAGATAAGGACTGGTATATCAAAGCCTGAGCCATTCCAACTGACCAGCTGCGGTAGATTTTTAAACTCATGAAAAGCACGGAAAAAGGTTGCTAGTATCTGTTGCTCGCTCATCATATCAGCGGTCAACGAAAATAAAGAAAACTGTCCAGACTTTATATATAAACAAGAGATGCAAACAATACGTTGCAAAGGCAGGCGCATGAAGTCATGTCCTGCTTCTTGGACGCGTAAGCTGGTTAGTGCAGCCTGTGCATCGTTTTCACTCAGTGCTGCCAGCTGTGGATATATTCGACGTGCACCTTCAATATCGGCAACAGTTTCAATATCAAATACTAAAATAGGCGTGTTAACAGCGTCAGTCATCATCAGTTATAAAGCTCAGTTATCAATAGATCCTAGGGGGTGTCTTCATTTTGGAAGTGGTGATAAAAAAAGATTTAGCTATTTTGAGCCCACTTAAATGCCATTGCACGAATTAAAGACACGCCCTAATAAAAGGTGACAATATAAAAAAAGATTACTCAGCGGTAAACAAGCCTGTTGATAAGTATCTGTCACCACGATCACACACAATAAAGGCGATAACCGCATCAGGCTGAGTATTGCTAATTTCTTTGGCAACTTGTAGAGCCGCCCAAGCAGCAGCACCTGATGAGACACCAGCTAAGATACCCTCAGTACGTGCCAATTTACGCATATATTCTTCTGCTGTGCTTTGATTAATATCGATCACTCTATCGATAACACTGGCATCATAAATTTCAGGTTTGTATGCCTCAGGCCAGCGGCGGATACCAGCAATAGATGAGCTGTCATCTGGTTGTAGTCCGATGACTTGAATGGCTGGGTTTTGTTCTTTTAAATATTTACCTGTACCTGAGATGGTGCCCGTAGTACCCATAGAGCTGATAAAGTGGGTAATACGCCCCTCGGTTTGACGCCACAGCTCAGGGCCTGTGGTGGCATGGTGAGCAGCGCTGTTATCTGGATTAGAGAACTGATTTAGTACAATACCCTTGCCTTCAGCTTGCATCTGTAATGCTTGATCTCGAGCCTCTTCAATACCGTCATCAACTTCAATTAAAGTAGCGCCATATGCCGCCATCGCATCTTTGCGCTCTTGGGTTGAGTTAGTTGGCATCAGCAAAATCATTTCATAACCACGCATAGCAGCGACCATAGCAAGTGCAATGCCAGTATTACCACTAGTAGCTTCTATTAAAGTATCGCCAGGCTTTATATCACCACGCTTCTCTGCCTGAAAAATCATATTAAATGCAGGGCGGTCTTTTACTGAGCTGGCTGGGTTATTACCTTCAAGCTTGGCCAATAACTGTATCTGATCGGCAACCCCTTCAATTTGAGGTAAGCGCTTTAAAGCAACCAATGGAGTGTTGCCCACACAGTCAGCTAAGGTGGTGACTTGATCTATAAAGTTAACGGGGGATTGGATAGAATTTGGCATATAAAACTCTCAATACAGTTTTTAAATAAACAAAAATTAAGTTGCTATTCAAAATAAAGCAATGGTGTATGTGTATGTCGCATCGAGGTCATGTGTAACGTATTATGGTAGGGCGATGACGACAAATGAAAAAGATTATAACACTTTGCAACGTAACTGGTTATCTGCAATACGTTGAAAACCTGTTACACTTGAACTTATGAGCTAAGCAGACCCTAATAAAGGCAGCACAATCGCAATACAGATAATATAATAATGACTTGACAGCCCCTAGTATGCGAAAAAAGATAATTTTATGCGAAAAAAAATAATTGATTTTAGCAGTGCCTATGCACAACTGATTTTGTTGGTTTTTTTACCAATTGTTGTTTTGGCGGTTGTGGGAGCCTATTTGGTAGAAAAAGAATCCAGTAAGTCTATTAAATCTGAGCAGCGTACCTTAGCAACAGCGGCTTTGATCCGTTATGAGCCGTTAGTAAAACAAATTTTGCCAGCCATGATAGACAGCCAACAAGTTGCTAATGCTCCAGATCATCTGTCGCAGCAGTCACTGCAACATCAGACTGGACTAGAGCAGCAACAAGAGGCGCCGTCTTTAGATGATGTAAAAAAGCGCATTAGTACCATATTAACATCCATGAATAATGATCTACATATTCATCGGGTAGCTGTAATTGATGCTAACGGTAATATGCTTGCTTCATCTGGTGAGCAAGATACTAAGCCTTGGGTGGATTTTAGTGATCAAAATATCAAGCAACAACAAGGATTTATTTCAGGCGTGCCTACTACCGCAGGGACAGCTTACGGACATTTTCTTGGAGAATATCAGGGTGTCAATTATTGGTTATTTGTAGATATGGATAATGAGCCATTAACCATCGCTCAGCTAAAGGTTTGGCTCGGCTTAGGGGTGACTGGTCTATTCACCCTGCTCGTGTTGCTATTAAGCCTAAACGTGTATGCCAAACGTTGGATTGCACCTATTTATGATTTGCGTTTGCACTTACAGCAGATTAATCCAGAAAATATGTATTTGCCAGTCAATACTGATTCAAGCGGTGAGCTCAATCAGTTGCAACAAGATTTGGTAAAAACTTTGCGCCGTTTGTATGGTGATTTTCAAGAGTTAAAAGATCATTCAGATCAGACGGAAGAAGACCTGCGTGATGCTTTTGATGAGATGGAGATGCAAAACATTTTTATTCGTGAGGCACGAGATCAGGCAATTTCAAGCAGCCAAGCTAAGTCTGCCTTCTTGGCCAATATCAGTCATGAGCTGCGTACCCCATTAAATAGTATTGATGGATTTATTAACTTATTAGCGCGCCATGGTGATTTGACTGCTGAGCAAGATTTGTATGTGCAGACCATACGTAAGTCATCGGCACACTTGCTGGCTTTGGTCAATGATGTGTTGGACTTTTCCAAAATTGAGGCTGGCAAGCTGATACTCGATAAACATGAGTTTAGCTTGTACTCTGCTATTTATGATGTAATGGATATGCTTTCACCATTAGCAGCTGAAAAAGGGCTACGGATGGCGGTGATGTATTATAATGATGTGCCTCACAATATTGTTGGTGATGCGTTGCGTATTAAGCAGGTGCTTACCAATTTGGTTGGTAACGCCATTAAATTTACTGATGTTGGTGAAGTGGTGGTGCGGGTTGGTATTGATGAGGTTAATGAGGCGTCAACTGTGATTGATGCAGAAGCTTATCATGAAGTCTTAGAGGACTCGGCTGTTTCCAAGCAGCCCAATGATAGTGGCATGATACATATCGCCATTCAAGACACAGGTCATGGGCTGTCCGATAAAGCTAAAACGCAGCTGTTTAAAAGCTTTAGCCAAGGCGATCCTTCCATCACTCGTCAGTATGGTGGCACAGGGCTTGGGTTGGTTATCTCTAAGCAGTTGACTCGCTTGATGGGGGGCAACATAGGTTTTTATAATAACGATAATAGCACAGGTGCAGCTCCATTGACGTTAGCAGAGGCTACCAGCATTCAAGGAACAAGCGTTAGCAAGCCTACGCTTAGAACAGGTGCAACCTTTTGGTTTAGCATACCAGCGCATGTTGAGGTGGACGTACCAACCGACATAGAGTTTGGTAGTAGTTTTGAAGATATAGATAATGAAGATCAGTTTCAATTGCCTATTTTGCGTCCTTTTGCACAAGCACAAGATAGTGATGATAAGCCTTTTGATATGCTAGTTTGGATCAATCATGCGCCAACCATACAGGTATTTATGGCGGCCACCCGTCCGCTGAATATCAAGGTAACGGTCGCTCGATCATTGGCAGGAGCGCTCGAAAAGCTCAAAGAAGAAGCTAAACGTTGGGACTGGGTTGTGATCGATGGCGGAGAAAGCGAAGCACGTGAAGACAGAGCTGCTTTATTAAAGCAAATCCGCCTGCATTATCAAGGTAAGTTAGCAATTTATGGCTATCAGGTAGCACTTGATGCGACTCTTTTAGAGCGCTATAAGGCGGGCGGCTTATACCAGCCACTAGATAAGCGGCAACTGTATCGGATGTTAGATACGCGTACAGTCAATATGTCAACTATGGTAGCGCCGCCGACTTGGCAAGGGGTGACCATCTTGGCTGTGGATGATCATCTGCCAAACTTGCTAGTACTTGATGCGCTATTAAGTGAGCTAGGTATTAAGGTAATTACTGCCAACAGTGGCTATGATGCGGTAGAGATTATTAGCCAGCAGTTGATGGCTGATAGTCAAGCTATTCAACAAGAGGAACTGCAAGATGGACAAAAAACAAACAAGGAATTAGGCAAGCAAAGCTTAGGTCAGCAAAAGATTGACTTGGTATTTATGGATGTACAAATGCCGCGTATGTCAGGTGATGAAGCAGCAAAAAAGATACGCCAGTTAGAAGTAGATGCGCAGAAAAATGATGCAAATTATAATAACGACAATTTACATAACAAAAAGCGCTTACCTATCATTGCGTTAACTGCACATGGCTTAGAAGAAGGTAAAGATAGGCTGATTAGTGCTGGTATTGATGATTATGTGGGCAAGCCCATCAGTCGTCCACAGTTGCTACAAATCTTGCAGCGTTGGCTTGGGCGAGGCGCAGGGACACCAGTTAATTCTCTTAGAAAGGAAGCGCAAGATAAAGCGCAGATAGCTTCTGATACACTCAATCATATGGCTTTTGATGGCACGACAGATAAGGATAAAGAGGTGCTGATTGTGGATTGGCGTGATGCTTTGGTACGCTCGGCGAACAAGCCAGAGCTGGCCAAGCAACTGTTGATGATGATGCAGCAGTCAGTGCCAGAGGAGCTAGATGCATTGCAAGCAGCTTGGGAGATGCGAGATCGTGAGGAGTTAGGGCAGATTGCACATCGTATTTTGGGTGCTAGTCGTTATTCGGGAGTACCACAGATCCGCCAAGCCAGCCAAGGTTTAGAAGATAAGTGCTTGTTAAATGTGCAGCATGTTTCACCAGGACAGTTTACGATGTTGCAGCCATATTATGAGGCGCTAGTTGACAGCTTGGAGATGCTGCAAACTCTAGATTTGGAAGCTTATATTACTGAGCAAATGGAAGATACAGAGGATAAATCGCTCAGTGAGAACGATATGAACTGGAAAATGATTTAGCCTGAGGTTTTTTATTTTAGTTTTCTTGATTTAATATATTTTTTTATTTTTATTTATTAAGGTCACCTGTTATGCCGTCACTATTAACCAAAAATTATCAATTGCTAACCCTTGAAGTGGCAGAAAATATCTTAACCTTAACCCTTAATCGTCCAGACAAAAAAAACGCAATGAGCATTCAGATGATGCGTGAGCTGATCGATGTGGCAAAGCGATTGAAAAAAAATAGATCTATCCAAGCTGTGATTATCAAAGGCGCAGGCGACGTATTCTGTGCTGGTATTGATTTGGGTGATTTGAATAATCCCAAAAATGCCTTGCTGGGCTTATACGAACTGCTAAAACCTACTCAAAGTATTTTTCAGCGGGTGTGTCTCATTTGGCGAGAAGTGCCGATGCCAGTCATTGTCGTCACTCATGGTTATTGTATTGGTGCAGGTACTCAGTTGGCTTTGGCCTGTGACTTTCGCATCACAGATCCTGATTGTCAGTTTGCTATCATGGAGGCTAAATGGGGTTTGGTGCCAGATATGGGATTAACTCAATCAGCATTGCATGTGCTATCGGTCGATGCGCTGAAAGAGTTGACCATGACCGCTCGTTTAATTGATGCAGATGCTGCCAAAGCTTATGGTTTAGTCAGTCATCTTGACGCCAATCCTGAACAGCGTGCGCAGGCATTAGCCACAGAGCTTGCTCAGCGCTCACCAGATGCGGTGCTGGCAAGTAAGCGAGTCATTAACTATATGACAAAGCAAAGTAACTGTGCATTATATAAAGAAAAGGTGTGGCAGTTAAAGCTGATGGGTGGCGGAAAAAATCGTAAGTTGGCAATCAAAAAAGCAAAAGACAGTAGTGTACAGTTTGTAAAGCGTCAATTTCGTTAACGGCTACAATTTCTTTAACGGCTATTAGGTGCTGTTTAAGCTATGGGTTTATATGTTTGTTTTAGCAATCTTTCAATATGGATGGGTTGTTAATATGTTGTTTGAATGCTGTTTGAATGCTGTTTGAATGCTGTTGTTATTGCGTTGGTCATGGCGCTTGATAAAGTAGTTGGTGTTAAGATGTATCGTTTCTACTTTCATCAATATTAATCAATCAATATTAATCAATAATTAGGTCTTTATATTGTTATGACAAATAACCAAACTACTAAACCCACGCAATCAAAAATGCCAACGGCATGGGTGATGATGCTGGGGCTAATTGTCGCTATTGGGCCACTGTCTATTGATATGTACCTACCAGCACTGCCGACTATGGCAGATGACTTTGGTATTAGTACGGCCGCCATTGCCAACTCAGTGCCAGCGTATTTTGTTGGGCTGGTATTTGGGCAATTAGTCTATGGTCCGTTAAGTGATCGAGTAGGGCGGGTCAAGCCGTTATATTTTGGCATGATCTTATATGTGATTGCATCGGTAATCTGTGCCACCACCAGCCATGAATATGTGTTGTTTGCCGCCCGTACCTTACAAGCTTTGGGTGCTTGTGTCGGTGCTGTTGTCACACGTGCAGCCATCCGTGATACACTGCCGCCGAAACAAATGGCCAAGGCATTTTCGATTATGGTGTTGGTGATGGGGTTAGCGCCAATCCTTGCACCATCACTGGGCGCGGCCTTTTTGAGTTTTTTTAGTTGGCACGCTATTTTTTGGTTTTTGGCAGGTTTTGGTGTCTTAAATATATTACTAACTCATTTTTTCTTTAAAGAGACTCTAACAGAAGAAAATCGCAACCATCGCCCCTTAAGCAGCATAGCAAGTCAGTATCTAGAGTTGCTAAAAGATCCATCATTTGGTTATCCAGCGATAGGTGCAGGCATGCTGATGGGCGCGATGTTTGTTTATATTAGTGCAGCGCCTGAATTGCTAATGGATGGTTATGGTTTAACAGAAAGTCAATTTAGTTTGATATTTGGAATGAACTCCGCTGGATTTGTAGGGTTAACTCAATTAAATCAATATTTGACCAACCGCTATCGGCTAATTACTTTGTTGCGGTTTGGTGCTGCCTTGCAGGCAATTTCAGCCAGCTGTTTATTGCTCTTAGGTATTATTTATGGTTCTGAAGCCTGGTTACCACTGGTACTGGCTAGTATTTTCTTTTGTATTGCTGGTTTGGGATTGACCCAGCCCAATGCAACAGCCATTGCTTTGGCGTTTCAAAAAAATCGTGCAGGTATGGCCAGTGCGTTACAAGGTTCACTAATGTTCTGTGTTGGTATTTTTGGCGGGTTATTATTAAATTTATTCCCTATTAATCCAGTTGCTAAGCTTGGCGCTACCATGTGTATTTTGATGTGTTTAGGCGCTTTTTTGGTGTACCGAGTGGATAAGAATTTAAATTTAGATCATGCAGCTTAAAGCTAAGCCTTGAATAGCTTGATTGATTTTGCATGATTTGTTAGCGCCAACTTAAAGTTGGCGCTTTTGTCACATATAGTTTTAACTCAGAATGAGAAGGGCATGTTTTCAATTCGTGCAATGGTATAGTCACAGCCATATAAAAGAGTTACAGTGTTAACCTCGTTTAGCCTACTTCAGTAGTACTTGTAATCGGTTGTCTTATAACTCATTTATCTGACTACAACTATATTTAAAAATCATGGTACAAGCAAAAGGTATGCTTTAATATGGATACCAAAACGGACTGTAATAACGATAAGGACCGTAGCCATGGCGACCAAAACGACCACCATATCCCCAAGGGTAAGGTGTGGTCAGATACTCTAAGTCACGCTGACGCAGATAGTAATAGCGCCCTTGATCATAGGCTTCTTCTAGCTTTTCAATATTTTCCATTGGGCAAACGGGCTGCCATGCATAGCCTTCACGGCCCAGTTTATAAGCATTTAGCTCAGTGCAGTATTCTTTTAGCCCTTCTTGACGTCCTTCTTCCCATAACATACGGTTTGGTGTGCTACCGCTGATTTGTGAGCAGCTTTGTAGATGTTTACCAAAAAAATCCCCCGAGCGACCAACTGTGCCATCAGCATAGCCAATTTCTTTCCAGTTGCCAGCTTGACACTGCTCTGGAGAGAGGGCTTGAGTAGTGGCGCATCCAGATAACAAGATGATGGCGCCCACTAAGGCGCTATTGGCAAAAGCGATACGTAGGTCAGTCATACTTTACTCCTAGCAGTTTGACAAAAGTAGTTCGACACAAATGGGCTTATAGTTAAGTTAAAATGTTACTTTTTTAATAAAGCGATTTAAGGTTTGTTGAGCACTGATGACATAAGCTTATATGCTATATGAGTAATCACTTGCAAATAGCTCAAGCAGTTTTTGTACTAAAACCTGTGCTAATACGGGTTAAAGAAGACAGGCTCTAGTAGCTCCCAGCTTTGTTTACAAATACAAATATTCAACAGATCCTAATTAAAACCAAAATAACTTTGTGTTATCAAACTATGATGCCATGTTATTAATATTTTCAGTATCGTTGTTCTGTTATGATAGGTGAAGGGTGTTAACCTATCACTTGTCGTTTTAACTTAGAATGATTAAGCTCTGTTGAACATTGATGACACAAACCTATTTAATTTATCTATAAATACCAATGTTCAATAGCCATTATAAATAAGCATAGTCGTACAAAATAAATATAGGCAAAACCATGAACACAGTACTAGTTGCGAATCAAAAAGGAGGCTGTGGTAAAACCTCAATAGCGACAACCCTAGCCGCAGCATTAGCAAATCTGGGGTACAAGGTTGCGTTGGCAGATGCTGATCCACAAAAATCAAGCTTGCGTTGGCTTAAACAGCGACCAGTCTCAGCAGCAAAAATATATGCTGTTGACTGGCGTGATGCCGATGATATTGGTGAGCTGCCAAAACGAGCAGCCAAAAACTTAGATAAAAATGATTGGTTGATTATTGATGCTCCAGGCTCCATTAGTGAGCGGCGTGCCGAGTCGTTAATTAGTGAAGCTAAAGCGATATTGATTCCAGTATTACCATCTATTTTTGATGCAGACAGCACAAAAAGGTTTTTAAAGTCGATCCAAGATATTAAGCGTATTCGTAAAGGTAAGGTGGATATTCATTTGGTTGCCAATCGCGTTCGTCCGCAAGCTAATAGTAATCAGTTATTACAAAACTTTTTTACAGGATTGGGGCAGCAACCATTGGGCTGGTTAAGTGATCGTAGTATGTATCCACAACTTGCAGAGCAAGGCTTGAGTATTTTTGATTATCAACAAAAGCGTTATCGTGATATTCAAGCACAGTGGCAGCCGATTTTGCAAGCATTGATACCGCGAGCGCCAGAGCAAGTTTCACAAAGAACTATTAATATGCCAACAGAAAAAACGGCTGACGAAATAATAAACCAAAATCAAAAAGTAGCGATTAAAAAAAGGACTCAAACTGGTAAGCAACACACTAAGCACACAGATGAGGATGATGCAAGTTGGTATGAATAAAGAAAAGTATACCCAAGAACCAATTAGTCAGTACCAATTAGTCAGTACCAATATGCGACAAAACAGCATAAACTAGCGCACATTTTTAAAAAGCAAACGTAATTGTCACGATAACATGAGTATAGGAGATATATGGGTATTTGGATAGGTGTCGCTGTTGTACTATTTATGTTGGGCTGTATGATGGCACTAAAGCCAAATGTGCAAGAGATGCGTGTTGATCAAATGCGCATGGCAGCCAGACGTTTAAACTTACATCCCAAATTGATCGCCTGTCCAAGCTGGGTGCGTGGTCGCAATGATGAGTTTGGTAAGGGGATGATTGCTCAATATAGCCTCAATGTGAAGGATCAACAATTTAGTGAAATCTGTTATCAAGTTGAATATGGCAAGTTGGTGATTAGTGGAGCACTAAAGGATGATAATGAGCAGCGTGCTATGGTAAAAAAAAGCTTGGAAGGTATGTCATTAGAGTTGCCTGAAGGGATGGCTTCTTTGATTAAAGCGGTGTATTTAAAAGATAATGCAGTGGTCGTGTTTTGGCACGATGAAAGCTATATGCAGTCTTTGTCCACTGCCAACTATGCTACACAGAAATCTGGGGCTACACAGAAATCCGGGGCTATACAGCAAGTCGAGCAAGATTTGGAGATATTAAAAACGCAAATGCAGTTATGGTCACAGCGGGCATCAGATAAACGTTAAACACACAACTAAGTAACAACCACTAAGCATAAGCAATAACTATTAAGCAACAACTATTAAGCAAAAAAAAAGAGTGCTTAAATGTCTAAACTTGAACTTAAACCCCTTATTTTATTATGGTTTAGTGACCAAAATAGACAGTTATTAGTTGTGTTATATTTATGGCACTTGAAAAACTTTGTTGACAGCGCAACTGTAAGCAGTGTAACGTCATGGCAACGTAAAAAAGTACTGGTATGTAAAACACGAATTAATTGAAAGTTATTAGGGTCTGTTGAGTATTTACCACAGGTGCTCAACAGTAACTTAGGTTTAAAGAAAAATTTTATTTTCTTCGTGCAAAAACAGGCCCTACTGAATTAAAAGATACCGATAATATTTATAAAAAAGATTAATTAGGATTGTGATATCAATGGCAAAAACCAGCGGTAAAAAATCAGCAACTACTTCAGCAACCAGTGCAAAAGGTAAAGCACTGGTAATTGTGGAGTCCCCTGCAAAAGCAAAAACTATTAACAAATACTTGGGAAGTGACTATATTGTCCGTTCAAGTATTGGTCATGTGCGAGACTTACCGACCAGCAGTGGTACTAAGAAAAAATCCACTAAAGCTGAGGATGGGTTAAGCAAAGAAGAAAAAGCACAACAGGCCTTGGTGCGCCGTATGGGCATTGACCCTGAGCATGGTTGGAAAGCCGTGTATGAAGTGTTACCCAACAAAACCAAGGTGATTAAAGAGCTTAAAGCCTTGGCCAAAGAAGCGGATACCATCTATCTGGCAACGGATTTGGATAGAGAGGGAGAGGCTATTGCTTGGCATTTGCGTGAAGTGATCGGTGGTGATGATAGTAAATATCAGCGTGTGGTGTTTAATGAGATTACTAAATCTGCTATTCAAAATGCGTTTAAACAACCAGGAAAATTAGACATTGATCGGGTCAATGCTCAGCAAGCGCGCCGCTTTTTAGATAGGGTAGTGGGCTTTATGGTATCCCCCCTATTGTGGCAAAAAATTGCGCGTGGCTTATCTGCAGGGCGTGTACAGTCAGTAGCGACCCGCCTAGTGGTCGAGCGTGAGCGTGAAATTCGAGCCTTTATTCCAGAAGAATATTGGCAGATTTATGCTGATACTTCGATGAAAGGCAACGCCAATGCCCATGTGGCTGCCGATACCCCGATTCGCCTAGAAGCCGTGAAGCAAGATGGCAAAACCTTAAAACTAGCTAACAAGGCGCAAACCGATGCGGTATTAGCGGTATTGAAGACAGCTCAGTTTGTGGTTAAAGAGCGGGAAGAAAAGCCGACCCAGTCAAAGCCTGGTGCGCCGTTTATTACCTCAACCTTGCAGCAAGCTGCCAGCACTCGCCTTGGCTTTCCAGTCAAAAAGACGATGATGCTTGCCCAGCGCTTGTATGAAGCGGGTCATATTACCTATATGCGTACGGACTCAACTTTCTTATCAGGAGATGCGTTGGCAAGTGTACGTGGCTTTATTGAAGATAGCTATGGTAAGAAGTATCTACCAGAAAAGCCAAACTTCTATGGCAGTAAGCAAAATGCTCAAGAAGCACACGAAGCAATACGCCCGACCAATGCCAATTTAAAATCGACCCAGTTAAAAGGGGTAGATCGTGATGCCATTCGTCTGTATGAGCTTATTTGGCGACAATTTGTGGCCTGTCAGATGCTACCAGCCAAATACAAGTCAGTGAATTTGTGGGTTGAGGCTGGCAATGTTGAGCTAAAAGCCCGTGGTCGTACCATGACCTTTGACGGCTATACCAAGGTGATGCCACCAGCCAAAACTGACGATACTTTATTGCCAGATGTTAAAAAAGGTGATGAATTAAATTTAATTAAACTAGATCCTAGTCAGCACTTTACTAAACCGCCAGCACGTTATACTGAAGCCAGCTTGGTAAAAGAGCTTGAGAAAAAAGGCATTGGTCGTCCATCAACTTATGCCTCGATTATCTCAACCATTCAAGATAGAGGCTATGTCAGATTAGAAAACAAACGTTTATATGCTGAAAAAATGGGTGATATAGTCACTGAGCGCTTAACAGAAAGCTTCCCAGAGCTGATGGACTATGCCTTTACGGCAGGTCTAGAAGATGAGCTAGATCATGTGGCACAAGGTGATCAGGACTGGAAAGCGGTGCTTGATGAGTTTTATAGCGACTTCAAAACCAAGCTTGAGCATGCCAAACAAAAAGATGGCGGCATGCGCCCGAATGATCCAACTGACGTGCCGGATGTGCATTGTGACCTATGCGGCAGACCGATGCAGCTGCGTAATGGTACCACTGGAGTATTTCTGGGCTGTACTGGCTATAACTTACCACCAAAAGAGCGCTGTAAAGGTACCAAAAATCTAATGCCAGTAGAGGCCTTTGCAAATCTTGATGACAGTGAAACTGATGATACCGTTGAAGTTAAAGAGTTGATGGAGAAAAAGCGCTGTCCTAAGTGTGGTACTGCAATGGATGGCTATATTGTCGATGGTGGTTTAAAGCTACATATCTGTGGTAACAACCCGGACTGTGACGGTTACCTACTTGAAGAAGGTAAGTTTGAAGTGCCAGGCTCTGATGCACCAACCATAGACTGTAATAAATGCGATGGGCAAATGGAGTTGAAAACGGGTCGTTTTGGCCCTTACTTTGCCTGTAATAAGTGTGACAACACACGCAAAGTATTGAAAAATGGTGAGCCTGCGCCACCACGCATGGATCCTATTGATATGCCTGAATTAAAATCAACCAAGCATGATGACCACTTTATCTTGCGTGAAGGGGCGGCTGGTTTGTTTTTGGCGGCGTCTAAGTTCCCTAAAGTGCGGGAAACCAGACCACCAAAATTGGCGGAATTACGTGCGGTTAAAGATAAAATGGAAGATAAATTCCAGTACTTATTTCATGGTCCAGACGAAGACCCAGACGGTAATCCAACCATTTTGCGTTGGTCACGTAAGCAAAAAGAGCAGTATATCGGCTCAGAGAGCTTAAAGACTGGCAAGGCAACACGCTGGGGCTTATATTGGCGCAACGGTGAGTGGGTTGAGCAGTAACCCCTGTTAGCTGTCAGCATCAATAAAAAGCCCTGTTTAAAATATAAACAGGGCTTTTTATTTTCAACAGACTCTAGGGGCGGTATAGAATTGATTTACGGAACTGACAGAGACTATTTTTTAGTCATCTCGACGCATAAAATAGTAATACCTTTTCTGAAAAAAACCTATCTTTGTCAAACTCGCTAAACCTACTATTTGTAGCATTTGCACTCGTCTTCTTTCCTATATAGATTAACTTCAAGATTAGTTATTCATTTTAAGTAGTGGTATCAGTGTGATCGTTTTTGAGCATTCAAGTAAAAAATGACTAAACTTTTCCTTGAAAAATGAGTGTTGAATAGACCTCAATCTTTTTTCTGATCCAATTTAGCTTTTAATTTTTGTTGTTTGCGCGCCTCAATAACTTTATTCACTTCAGAGCCGATATGTGCTTCTCCACGTGCTTTGGCCAGTTTGATTTGACGTTGACGCTCACGGAAGCGGGCACGTTGTTCTTTGGTAGCTTTGTCAATACAGTGTGGGCAAGACTCCCCCTTGACATAGGCTGGATGCTGTTTATCTGCATCTGTAATCGGCATACGGCAGGCATAGCACTGATCATAATCGCTTTTTTCCAAGCTATGATTGACCGCCACTCGGTTATCAAATACAAAGCAGTCGCCTTGCCATAAAGATTCATTGGCGGGTACTTCTTCTAAGTATTTTAAAATACCGCCTTCTAAATGATAGACTTCATCAAAGCCTTGTTCACGCAAGTAGGCGGTTGACTTTTCGCAGCGAATACCACCAGTACAAAACATGGCGACTTTTTTGTGCTTATTAGGGTCAAGCTCATTTTTGACGTATTCTGGAAACTCGCGAAAGGTTTCGGTTTTTGGATTTACTGCATTTTTAAAGCTTCCGATCTGGACTTCATAGTCGTTACGGGTATCTATTAGCAGAACATCTGGGTCGCTAATTAAGTCATTCCATTCACTTGGTTTGACATAGCGTCCCACTGATTGTAGTGGATCAATGCCTTCAACACCCATGGTGACGATTTCTTTTTTTAGCTTCACTTTGGTGCGAAAGAATGGCTGGGTATCAGTAAAGGACTCTTTGTATTCAACAACACCAATAGCAGGAATGTTTTGAATATAGTCCAATACTGTATCGATACCCGTACGTTCACCTGAGATGGTGCCGTTAATGCCTTCTGATGCTAGTAATAAGGTACCTCGTACTTTGTTATCAAGCATGATTTGGCGTAGAGGCTCACGATAGGCTTCATAGTCTGCAAAGCGTGTAAATTTGTATAAAGCAGTTACCACGATATCGCCTGCGTTGGCGGTGGTTAAGCCTGAGGTTGAGGTAGTCATGTTTTTCTCCAGCTAGCTAGGTCGTAAACCTAGTGCATGATTAAATCTGTCGTTTGACAGTAAGGGTAAAAGCGCTAGGGCGTATCTTTCATTCGTACTATGAACTTAATATGGACTAAACATAGTTGAATTATGTCGTACAGCCTCTAGGTTTTAGAATCAAACTCAAAAACTATGAGTCTTGTTCGTTATTCGCTATCGGTGTTATTTTGGGTTGGTGTGTTGCCAGTTGTACTACTGGTCATATCATTTGCTGTATTACGTGTTGTATTGCTTGCACGTTGATTATTTGTGGTCGCTGCATCTGTATTAGGTGTCTCAGCAGGTGGTTTGGGCAGTTCTGGTAGCTTACGCTCGCTGAGCGCAGCTCTTGGTGGTTGCCCAGCGCCACTGCCTGTGACTCTTTGGTTAGTAATTCGGTTATCATTTTTAGAGTCTGTTTTTTGGTCATTAGCATCATCTGAGTCTTCATTTAAAGTCACCACCTGTTGCTTAAAGGCTTCTGACTTGGCTTTGTTATCAAGACTGACCCATTGATAAGGCACAGATTTTAAAGCAGAGCGCATATAGTCAACCCACATAGGCAAGGCTGCGACTCCACCGTATTCGCCTCGACCAAGAGTAGAGGGTTGGTCAAATCCAAGCCAAACGATGGCCACTTGCGTTGGATGAAAGCCTGCAAACCAGGCATCTTTCATCTCATTGGTGGTACCAGTTTTGCCGCCGATATCATTGCGACCCAAGGCACGAGCACGTTTGGCAGTACCACGCTGAATAACATCACGCATCATACCTGCCATCTCATACGAAACAGCTGGAGATAAAATACGCGGCGCTTGCTCTGCTGGACTATAACGAATAATGGCTGGTTTTAGACGATCTGCTTGTGGCGATGCATCATAGCGGATAGCATCTATTGAGGCTTGCAAGCTGCCGCTGTTTGTTGCTTTGACATCGCCGTCTTCGCCATCACTATTTTGGATATCATCTTGAGCGTTGGTCTTAGATGCTAAGGTTGGGTCTTTTTCTAATGCTGCAAGTGCTGTCTTACGTTGTTTGAGTTCCGCTTCTGCTTGTTTTTCATATTCGGCTTCTAAGTTGGCATTAATTCTGTCAAGCTGGTTATTGAAGCATAACGCACAAGCACGTTGAGGATTGGCCAAATATAATAGATTGTTATTATAATCATATACTTGGTCAATTAAATAAGGTTGAATACGATGACCGCCATTAGCAAAGGTTGCATAGGCTGTTGCCATTTGTAGCGGCGTTGCTTGACCAGCACCTAATGCCAGTGACAAGGTGGTTGGCAGCTTATCTTTATCTAGTCCAAATTGATCGAGTAGTTGACGGGCATCTTCTGTGCCTACCGCTTGCAGCAGGCGAATCGATACCAAGTTGCGCGATAGAATAAGTCCTTGGCGGATGGTCATACTGCCATAATAGCGGCCATCAGAGTTTCTTGGGCGCCAGCTACCAATACGTAAAGGCCCATCAGAAATTAAACTGTCTGGACGATAGCCTTTTTCTAAGGCAGCGGCATAATTTAATGGCTTAATGGTAGAGCCTGGCTGACGCCAACCTTGAGTTGCACGGTTAAATTTACTGTGCCGGTAATCGAACCCACCTACCAAGGCCTCAACAGCGCCAGTTTCTGGATTTAGTGCAACTAAGCTGCCTTGTACTTTAGGTACCTGAGTTAAACGCCAAGACGTCTGATTTTCGTTGGCTATCAAGCGTACGATATCATCTTTTTTGACCAAGTCAGAAGCATGTCTTGGATAGCCTTTAATGCGGTTAGCATCTAAATATAGCTTAGCCCAGCTCATACCTGACCAAGGGACAGTAACGATGTCGCCATTTTTTAATTGCGCTTTAAAGCTACGAGAAGCTACCTCAGTTACTTTGGCTGGTACCATATTGGCAAAAGTAACAAAGTTTTCTAGCGGTTCGCCGTGAGCTTCTGCACCGCGCCAACCATGACGCCTGTCATAGCCAATTAAGCCTTTTTTAACTGCAGTATCAGCGGCAATTTGATCTTTACTATCGACAGTAAGCTTAACTCGCCAACCAGCATTCATGACCTCATCGCCATAACGATTCACCAATGCGCGGCGGGTCATTTCTGCCAAGTATGGCATATTGACGTCCAGTTGCTCCTTATAAACCTTTAGAGTAAGGGGGGTTTTTACAGCGTCTTCATATTCAGCTTGTGAGATATGGTTAAGATCTAACATACGTCCCAAAATCCAGTTGCGCCGCTCTAGTGCCATCTCTGGATTAGATACAGGGTTGTTTTGAGACGGTGCTTTGGGCAGACCTGCCAAGGTTGCCATCTCTGCAATGCTTAGGTTCTCTAGCGATTTGCTAAAGTATTTTTTGGCAGCCGCACGAATACCATAAGCGCCTTCACCCATATAAATCTTATTGACATATAAGGTTAATATTTCTTCTTTAGTTAACTCTTCTTCGATGCTGCGAGCCAGATACAGCTCAGTGAGCTTACGGCTAAAGGTACGTTCAGGTGATAAAAAGTAGTTTTTTGCTACCTGCATGGTAATGGTAGATCCACCAGTTTGTCCGTCATCATCGGTAATAATTTCGGTGACTGCACGCCCAAGTCCTTTAATACTAATACCACTATGCTCATAAAATGAGGCGTCTTCAGCTGCCAAAAATGCATTGATAAAGGTAGGTGGTATCTCTTCATAGCTGACAGGCAAGGACATGCGGTTGCCATATTGTCCAATTAATTTGTTATCCTTGCTATAAATTTGCAGTGGCATCTCTAGGCTGGTAGTTTGTATTTTGGAGATGCTAGGTAACTCTGGCTCTAAATACATAGCCATCCCGTAAAATCCAATTGGAAAAGCAAGCACCAAAATAATTGCAAAGGCAATAATGGCTAGCAAAATAGATACAATATAATGGATAAGGCGAGAAATAGCAGGCAATTGCGGCATAATGACTCTATTAATTAAAGACTGAAATATTAGATATAGATATTCTCAGCTGCCATTTATTTATATTAAGTGTATTTAAGTTGGCTACCACACTTTAGCTATGATCATGCTGATATAGGTAGGGCTAATAGCTAACTTTGTAACAATAAATGGGGGCAAAGCCGATGATGACAATAAGCTGATACGGACAATTATAAAGCAAATGAGCCATATCTTATACAGCTAACATGCAAACACAATATTAAACTTAAATTTAATAACATAATTAATGGCTATTTTATCAAAAAGCGGCCGTTAGCGTATATGGTTTGATTTTGTTAATGATATCTAAGTGAATACCCCACTCTCAACTTATTACAATCCAATGTAGGTGGGTACTTTTAACCTAGCGAAACGTATTTTTTTAATCAAATATGCTGGGCACAAGCCATAGCCTGCCGCAAACGTTAATAAGCTAAGAGTAGAATATAAGTTAGAAAAATTTAAAAATACTATTGACAAATAAAGGTTAAGTAAATAGGGTAATAATATAAGGATGGTAATAAAGGTGGCAATAAATAGAAAATAGAGATGGAAATTAGCAAGAGAAGGCTGTAATAGCCGCAATAAAAATTGAATTAACAGACCTTAACTTAATAGATATAAGTTTGAGTTATTTGGCATCTGTACTTTAATACATATTTTAACCTGCACTTTAATGCATATTTTAATAAGTCTCTACCTCTATACACCACAACATATCGTCATACGCCATAACATATCATCCCAAAATAAAAGGAATTATTTTGCGTTTATTGCCAGCGGCACTGTCTTCAACGACCTCTATACTGGGCATTAGTATCAGCAATACGGCTGTATCGATGGTGGCTCTAAGTCAGCAGCACAGTCATTATCAGCTTACGCACTATGGCATCACAGAGCTAAGCGGTGCAGAGATGGTAGATAATGAAATCATTGATGTCGAGCAAATGGGGTATATTGTTGCTGAGCTTATGCAGCGTCTTCATTTGCAACCAACACAAGCAGCCACTGCAATAGCACAGGCATTAACACTTACCAAACATCTAACAATGCCTGCTTGGTTATCAGAAGCTGAAATTGAAGCGCAGATTTATATCGATGCTGAGCAATACATTCCTTACCCGATCGCTGAAGCTAGCTTTGATTTTGAAGTGCTCAGGTTTGTGGCAACAGCGCATGACCAAAACATCCAATATAACCAAAACAAAGCAAACAGCGGTAACACAAACAGCAATCACACAAACATAGCTAACGGAAATAGTAGAGCTAACGGCAACGGCTCAGAGGCAGTTACGGTATTATTAGTAGCAAGTCTAAGTCACCATATTGAGCAGCTGATTGACACCTTTAGATTTGCAGATATAAAACCACAATTTATTGAAGCTGATAACCACGCTATTGAACGTGCTTGGCAGCTGATTTGCCAGCAACCATCAAGTTATCCTGCAGTAGTTGCATTAATCGATATTGGACATAGTCGCACCAGAGTCTATGTAGCCCACCAAGGGATATTTGTCTATCAAAATGAGCAACTATTTGGGGGTAGTCAGCTCACAGAATCGCTACAAACTAACTATCTGTTAAATACAGGGCAGGCACAACAGGTCAAAACAAACTGGCCAGAAAAGGTACAGGATGTAAATATAGATAACTTAGACAAAGAGTATGTGGCTCAGCATCTAATGCCGTTTGCTGATAGCTTAGTAGATCATATTAAACAAGCTTTACAGGCTTATTTTCAGCCACAACCACAGATATCACAATCTACTCTTGATAATCAGCAACACCCCTCACAAATCGAGCCAAAACCCATCTTAGATAGTGCACCACAAATAGAACAAGTTGTCTTATGTGGTGGCAGTGCTGCTTTGTCGCAATTAGATCTCATTTTACAAGATAAGCTTGGACTGCCAGTCAGCATAGCCAATCCTTTTGACGGTATGTCTATTCGCCTAGGTATAGATAAACAGCAATTACAACAAGATGCACCGCGCTTGATGACGGCGTGTGGTCTAAGCTTGCGAGCCTGTCAGTCTGTACAGCACTCAAGAAAGAGAGGATTATGGCGCAAATAAACTTACTGCCGTGGCGTGAGCAGTTGCGTCAACAAAAAAATAAACAGTTCAAACAGGCGCTACTGGCAAGTATTGGGGTAGGTCTGCTGCTTGCACTTAGTGTTTGGGGTTATTTGCATTACTTACAAAGCCAGCAGTTAGCAGTGGCGGCTTACTTAAAGGATAAGATTGCGCAGTTCGATTTAGCTATTGTTGATATTGAGCGATCCAGGTCACAATTAGATGTGATTGCAGCTCAGCAAGACTGGATTGAGGCGCTCGATTATCAGCGTAGCGTATTGTCACACTTATGGAATGATGTGGCGTATAGCTTACCAAGTGGTTTGTATTTAACAGAATTTAAACAGCACGATGGGGTAATCACTTTCAGTGGTAGTGCTACACAAACTACAGATGTCACTACTTGGGTTCAGGACTTAACAGCTAGTGTTTGGTTACAACAAGCACAGCTGCAGTATGTCAAACAAAGCCAGCAGCCTGCGAGCCTTAGTTACACTTATGACTTTGTAGTAACGGCGGTGCCAATCAGCGCTAATAAAGTTGCAGATGTATTGCTACAAATGCAAGTGCAAGTTGCAGATGATAGCTCTATGCAAGCTGATAGCTCTATGCAAGCTGATAGTAGTCCTGCAATTAATGATAGGGGTGCGCCATGACACTACCAACCATACAGCGCAACTCTTCTCAGCAACATAAGCTAAAACATCAGTCAAAATACAAATCGCAATACAGATGGCGGCATTACTGGTATCGCTTACAAAGCTTAGATAGTCAGTATTATGGTAGCTGGCCACTTGCTATCAAGCTAACAGTTATCGCAATACCTTTGTTATTAATTGTTTTTGTCGCCTATTTGCTTCCAATTCGAGCCAAACAGCAACAGTTGGTCGCACAACAAGCACAGCAGCAGGTGTTATTGGCAAGTTATCAACAAAAATCAATGCAAGCGGCAACTCAACAGACTTATATTCAACAAACCCAGCAAGCACAGCAGCAGCTTATTCAGCAGTTTGGACGGTTAACCGCAGACGGTGAAAGTAGCAAGCTATTAGCAGCAATAAATAAAGTGGCGCTCAGCAGTGGTGTGGTATTGCAAGATATTGCTTTAGCTGAAAAAAGCGAGAAAATTTTAGGTCAAAACTTAGATTTAACAATCACAGATACAGCAGATATAGCAAGGGTTGAGTCAGCAGTTGCCACACAGTTACCAGAACAAGTGCCAGCCTCATATTTATATACAGAGCAGCCCATTGATATGGTAGTCATCGGTGGTTATCACAATTTGGGCTTATTTGTTACTGGGTTGTCTGCTCTACCACAAGCCATCAGTATTCAAGGCTTTGCAGTGAAACACGCCAACCCTTTGTTGCTAGATCCTAAGCAGCTGTCATTGTTGCTACATACTAAGGTATATCATTTACCCTCAGAAAAAGAGGCCACACCTTTATTTATTGGACAGGAGCCATAAGCATGCAGTTATGGTTTGTGATCAATATGAGGATAAGGCTATGTAGTGCTTTAGTCAGTGTCAGTTTGTTGAGTCTAGCTGCGTGTGGAGATCCATCACAGCAGTTGGCACAGCAACTGGACCAACAGCAAGGACAGATGACAGCAGAAGCCATCGAGCCACTAGCCAAGGCCGAGGTGATAGCACCTTATGTGTATCAGGCGGTAGCACTGCGCAGTCCATTTGTACCGCTAGGCGCTATTACTCAAGTGCAAACACAAATAGACAGTCAGCTAGATGCTCAGTCCAGCGCTCAGTCCAGCGGCTTAGAGCCAACATTAATACAGGATATACCTGAAAGTCAGGTGATAGCAGAGGAGCCACCACGAGTACAGCCAGAGCTACCACCAGATGCCGACCGTCCTAGACAGGCACTAGAAGCTTATGCACTCAACCAGCTGACTTATCGAGGTATGATGATAGTTCGTAATCAAAGATATGGTTTGGTTGAGCGCCCAGATGGGCTGGTAGAACAGGTGCAGATAGGTCAGTATGTGGGTGGGTATAGTGGTCGTGTGGTTGAGATTACTGCCACTCAGATTAACTTGGTGCAGACAGTTTTTAATCCACAGCTAGGATATGTCTTAGCACCTGCTTCATTAATAGCGCCTATTGCAAGCTATTAGGTACAGCTCCTAGTTTGGTTATGTAATCAAAAAGTGATTCATGTGCCATTTAATACGATAAGTTATGGATAACAAATGAGAATACAGAGGTCAGAGAAGTTAGATAATAATAGTATAAATAACATAAACAACCCCAACCAGTTTAATCGCGGTTATCAATCGATCACGATTAGTTGTATGCCAAGCTCTGTGCCACAGTTATTTGCAACATTTAAGATACTGATAGGATTTAGAGTATGCATAATGCTAGCGGCAACGGTATCCACTGCTACTTTTGCTCAAGTAGATCTGGTTAATCCGACTGATGCTCATCTAGCTGCTATTGACGCTACTTCAGTGAAGTATCCTGTAATAACAGAGTATCATGGTGAGCCTATCTCTATTAACTTTCAAAATGTTGAGGTACGCAGCGCATTGCATTTGTTATCTCAGTTCACTGGGTTGAATATTGTTGCTAGTGATGAGGTAAAAGGCACCATTATGCTAAATTTGACCAATGTGCCTTGGGATCAAGCATTAGACGTCATTTTGACTACCAAACAGTTGGGGAAACAGCAACAAGGCAATGTGATTTTTATTACACCATTAGCACAGATGACGCAGCAACATGATGAGGCTTCAATGCCTTTGTATAGTGCCTATATACGTCCAAACTATGCCAAAGCAGCAGATATAATGACGCTCATCACTAAGGCCAGCCAATCACGTGGCACATCAAAGACAGCTGCAAATAAGCCAATAGCAAGAGCGACTCCAGAGACACCAAATATACTGTTAACAGGCAGTCATCAAAACCCTGATATGGGTTTTGATGTGTCAAATATAGCAAGTGTAACAAATGGGCTTGGGGCTACTGAAGTAATCGCACCCGACCAAAAAATACAACACTATCCAGCAACCTTGCTGTCTCAGCGAGGAGTGGTTGCTGTGGATGCGCGTACCAATACCTTAATTGTCAAAGATACCGCTGTCAGCATTAATAATATTAAAGCATTGGTTGCTCAGGTTGATATTCCTGTGCGCCAAGTGATGATAGAGGCGCGTATAGTGAGTGCTTCAGATAGCTTTAGTAAAGAAATAGGGGTTAAGTGGGGAATTTTATCGCAAGGGGTAGCGACCAATAATGATTTGCTGGTCGGTGGTAGTGATCAAACATTGGCAGACTTAAAGCAGTTTACATTACAAAACTCAACTTTTAATGGTAAGCCAATTGTCAAACCCACTTATAATATTACCCGCCCTGATAACTTGAATGTAGATTTGGGAGTGGCTAATGCAGCTGGGCGTATTGCATTTGGCTTATTAAGTTTATCAGATTTGATGATAGACTTAGAGCTGTCGGCCATGCAGGCAGAAGGTCGTGGCGAGGTGATTTCAACGCCCAAAATTTTAACCCTTGATAAGCAAACGGCAAAAGTATCTTCTGGTACAAAAATCCCCTATCACGGAGAGTCAGAAGGTGGTGGTACTATTACTCAATTTGAGGAGGCAGTGCTTAGCCTAGAAGTGACACCAAACATTACTCCAGATAATCAGATCTCACTACAAATCCATATTGAAAATGGTAGGCCCAGTCCCGTCAGCGGTGGTGTGGTATTAATTGATACGGATACGCTAAGCACCAATGTAACGATGGCAGCAGGTCAAACTATTGTCCTAGGCGGTATTTACCGCAATCAAATCTTTAATAATGTAGAAAAAGTCCCATTTTTTGGTGATATTCCTTATGTTGGTCGTTTGTTTAAACGTGATTTGCGCAGAAATGATAAACAGGAGCTACTTATTTTTATTACGCCTAAGTTAATGGATAATGCATTATTAGCGGCAGAAGTAGAAATGGCGCAGACACTGAGATAAATATAAGCCTGATAAATATAAATACAAGCCTGGTGCTTTTAGCCCAGCTAAAGAATAAATTTTATGATAGATGACGGACTAAAGCCACAGCCTTGTCAAGAGTTGATATTGGGGTAACAAATGAATTTTATAAGCCACTTGTAGTCACAAGTCTTGTTTGTACTTATTAAAATAGACCAAATCCAGCGGTGGCTAAAGTAAGCATCAGCTACTATAATTAAAAAAACAGCAATTAAATTGGAATTAGCATTAAGTGAGTAAATGTCTGTATAATTTGTGAATTTATGTGAGAGATAAGAATGCAATCATCATTGCCGTCATTATTTATTGTAGGCCCTATGGGAGCAGGGAAGACTACGGTTGGCAAACTATTGGCCAAATACTTAGGACGTTCCTTTATAGACAGTGATCACTATATTTGTCAGCAAACTGGTGCTGATATTCCTTGGATATTTGAAAAAGAAGGTGAAGCGGGATTTCGAGAGCGTGAAGCACGTGCGATAGAAGAGCTGACGGCCTTGCCCAATATTGTGCTAGCTACTGGTGGCGGTGTGGTAATTCAAGCGCAAAACAGGAAGTATTTAAAGCAGCGTGGCATTACTATTTATTTGCAAGCCAGTGTAGATGTACAATTGAAGCGTACATCCAAGGACAAGTCCCGACCTTTATTACAGACGTCAAATCCTAAGGCGGTATTGCATTCTTTGTTTGAAGTGCGCGATCCTTTGTATCGTGAAGTAGCAGATATTGTGGTGGAGACTGGAGAGGGCTATCCTCGGTATATGCTCAAAAAGATTATCGCCACGTTAAAACAACATTATCCACACTATGTGATTGAAAAGCATTCTTCTTGATTTATGCCCTAGCTGAACTGATATCACCATAACATAACCTGTGAGAACCTTATATCTGTGAGAAGCTTATGAAAGTCAAACTGACCGTACATACCCAAAGTCACGATTATCCAATTATCATCACCAGCCAGTGTGATATGGCAGTGGAAATTGCGCCTTATATTAAAGGTAAGCAGGTAATGATAGTCACCAATACCACAGTAGAAAAACTGTATTTGGAGCAATTAGCAGCCTCGTTAGCAGCCAACTTTGAGGTGCATACCGTGGTGTTGCCAGATGGCGAACAGTTTAAAACGCAACAATACATTGACTGTATTTATGATGCTTTGATGGATGCGCACTGTGGCCGTGATGTGACTTTAGTGGCGCTTGGTGGTGGCGTAGTGGGTGATATGACTGGCTTTGCGGCAGCCTCTTTTATGCGTGGGGTGAAATTTATCCAAATACCAACGACCTTGTTGTCACAAGTTGACTCTAGTGTTGGTGGGAAAACTGGTATTAATCACCCGAAAGGCAAAAATATGATAGGTGCATTTTGGCAACCGCAAATGGTACTGGCTGATATGCACACCTTAACCACTTTACCACAGCGCGAATTGTCTGCTGGAATGGCAGAGGTCATTAAGTATGCGTTGATTATGGATACGCAGTTTTTAACTTGGTTAGAAGAAAATATGACTGCCTTAATGACGCTGGATAAAAAAGCCTTGGCTGAAGCGGTGGCAAGATGCTGTCAGTATAAAGCTGATATTGTAGCACGAGATGAGCGTGAGACGGGCAGCCGAGCATTGCTGAATTTTGGTCATACCTTTGGTCATGTAATTGAAACGCATGAAGGCTATGGGCAATGGCTACATGGAGAAGCGGTGTCAGCTGGTATGGTACAAGCCGCCAAATTGTCGCAAAAAATGGGCTGGATAAGCGAAGACGATGTTAAGCGCATTAGCCGAGTATTACAAGCTGCTCAGTTGCCGATAGACCCTCCAGCCATTGACAGCCAAGTGGCGCTGGATTTAATGCAACATGATAAAAAAGTTATGTCAGGACAAGTACGCTTGATTTTGTTAAAATCATTAGGTGACGCTGTGGTGACTGCTGATTTTGATCAGGCACTACTAGAAGCTGTACTAAACAGTCCCTAAGCTAACTTGTTTTGGTTAGCTTAGTTCGTTTATTTGTTGTATTTATTGATATTTATCTTTTTATTTTTATTGGATTTGCTTTATGGCAATCACACAAAGCCCTGCCTCAGATAAGTCTTATAAATCATTCATCAAAAAAGGTCGTGCTGTGGCCGGCTTCTGGTTGATTATGGCTTTAGTATCTGGTGCAGCCGCCATAGCGATATGGATGTTTACCATAGCGCCAGAAGACAGTGAGGCACAGCAACAAGAGCCAACTCCAGAGGTTGTCGCCTTTAATATCGGTCAAGTAACACAAATTGATAAGTTAGACGAGCTTAGTGAGGATGTACATCCGATATCTTATGATGCTTTGATTCGTGACTTGCGTGATTATCCGCCAGAGTTTAAAGATGCAACTTATCTGAAGAAAAATAAAGGCAAATGGACACTGCAAGTGATGGATGTCTCAGAACATGACATCATCAGCGATTATTTAAATTTGCGTGAGGACAGAGAAAAGTTTGCTTATTTTCGCTATCGTGATGTTGATGATAAGCCACGCTATTTATTAACCTATGGCGTGATGAGTAGTGAGACTGTGGCAAAATCAGAGATGGCAAATATTGATTTTGAGTTACCAGCCAATGTACACGTTATTCCCGAAAAAATGGATGCTTACTTGGAAGTAATCGAAAACTATGAGTTGTCGGTACCAATTAAAGACTTGTCTAGCAATCGAGTCAGACAGGTCAAGTTGCAACCGACACAGAGTGAACTGGCAGCACGTCGTCGAGAAAAAGAACAACAACTTGAAGACTCACATCGCCAAAGCGCAGAGCAAGATAGGCAACAACTAGCAACGGAGCGTAATATTAAGACCTCTAATGACAGCAGTGATACGCTTTCAGTGCAAGAGCAACGCCGAGTCGTCGTGCCTGATAGTCAGCATCAAGAAAATAGGACATCAACCACAGCTTCTAATGGGCAGGCGTCCACATCAGAGCCACAAGGTGCAACTAGGCCAAAAGTAGATGAGCCAGAAAGAGCAACGCCACCAAAGCCAGCTGATAATACAAATGTAGATCCTATTAAGCAGCTGATTGATGAAAAAACTCAGCAATAACAGCTGCTGATACTAAGTAAAGTTAATACAGGGCATTCTGGCAAACAGGGTGTCCTTTTTTATCTTCAATAGTAGTGAACTTGTGTATTATGAATGAGTTAGAGGAAGGTTAGTAGCTTTGGGGTTATGAAAAAAACAAGTTAGTCAGCAAATTTTGCTGGATTTTAGCCTCAGGTTTCTCTAATATGGGTGTGTGATGTTTAGCAATGTTATCGCAGGTATTTTTTTTATTGATGGTTTAACTGATAAGTTAATGAATTGTTTTGTTAATAATTAATTAAGTTGCCAGTTGTACAGTTTACTTAATTGACAACTTACTTAATTGACAACGATGTGATTTAGGTAAGTGTTTAGATAATTCATTTAATAGTAATGGTTAAAAGAGTAATCTTTATCCCAGCCATTCATTGTTTTAATCCTTAGTTAGGCGGCATTGACCAGCTAACGGTTGTATCACGAGTAATGAGTCGGTCAAGAATTTTAACGCTTTTTGTTAAGACCCACAGTATCAGTATTAGCAGATCAGATAGTTCCACTATTATAGATATCTTTTTTGTTCATATTGGTTGTGATTTCATTATCATTGTTATCAGATCAGGTGTTGGTGAGTGCATCGCAACTCATGTCACCTGAGCCAAACAGACGTTAAAAAGCGTAATAGTCATAGAAGATATAGTGACCTGAAAACCCTTATCTTTATTTTTTGGCTTACTCCACAACGCAGATATTAAGGCTTGGCACCTGATTTGTTTTTATTATTAAAAACTCGATAGGTTTGCATTAAGCTGACCCAAGCCAGTCTAAATATACTGCTTATATAGAACACTCATTTAGCAGTGCAAGTCCGCACTGCATAAATAAAGGACATGCCATGACCCAGACTTTTATAGCCAATCCTACCCCTTCTAATTTAACCTCAGTAACCAACTACCACGATAGCAAACCTCCTCATAATACCTCGATTGAAAGCTCTATTGATAGCACTACTTATCTTGCCTCACCAGAAGAATTTTCAGACAACTGTGGTTTTGGGCTTGTTGCTCATATTGAAGGCAAACCTAGTCATCATCTTGTTAAAACCGCGATTCACAGTTTAAGTTGTATGACTCACCGTGGTGGTGTTGCCGCTGATGGTAAAACAGGGGATGGTTGTGGTTTGTTGTTGGCCAAACCAGTTGAGTTTTTTAACGCGGTTGCCAGTGAGCTCGGCTTTGAATTAGGCGAAAACTATGCCGTTGGCATGGTATTTTTAAACCTAGATGAATCATTAGCGACCCACAGCCAGCAAGTGCTGGACAAGGAAGTGGCGGCTCAAGGCTTAACTGTCGCTGGTTGGCGTGAGGTGCCAGTAGATTTATCCATTGTCGGTGAGATTGCCAGTGAGACCTTGCCGCAATTTAAGCAAATATTTGTTAGTGCGCCAGATGAGCTAAGCGCAGAAGACTTTAACCGCAAACTGTATGTGGCGCGTAAAAAAGCAGAGCTAGCATTAACTGAAGATCCTTTGTTTTATGTGACGTCTTTGAGCTGTCAGACCGTTATTTATAAAGGCTTGATGATGCCTGCTGATTTACCAACTTTTTATCATGATTTGCAAGACAGTCGTTTGCAGTCACATATTGTTGTATTCCATCAGCGCTTCTCAACCAATACCTTGCCACGCTGGCCGTTGGCACAGCCCTTCCGTTATTTGGCGCACAATGGTGAGCTAAATACCATCACTGCTAACCGTAACTGGTCAGTGGCACGTACCCCTAAGCTTGAAACAGATAAGCTACCTAGGATCAGCGAGCTACATCCATTGGTTAACCGTACAGGCTCTGATTCTTCTAGCTTGGATAATATGCTAGAAGTGCTAATTTCTGGAGGTATGAGCTTATTCCATGCCATGTCTATTTTGGTGCCACCTGCTTGGCAAAACGTTGACAGTATGGATATGGACTTACGGGCATTTTATGAGTTTTACTCGCAGCATATGGAGCCTTGGGATGGGCCAGCTGGTCTGGTCATTCAAGATGGCCGTTATGCCGTCTGTATGCTTGACCGCAACGGTTTGCGTCCCTCTCGCTGGGTGACAACTAAAAATGGCTATATCACTGTCGCATCAGAAGTTGGTGTGTGGGATTATGATCCAGAAGATGTGATTGCCAAAGGTCGAGTTGGACCGGGTCAAATGCTGGTAATTGATACCTTAAACGGTGAAGTGTTAGATGATCAGATCATCAGTAACCGTCTAAAAAAAGCCCATCCATATCGCAAGTGGTTGCGTGACGAGGCGATGCGTGTGCGTGATAATGAGCAGGCCGAAGAGCAGCTGCTTGAGCAAGGCGTGCGTGGTGAGCCGTTAAAAGCATTGCAAAAGATGTTTAATATCACCAACGAAGAGCGCACTGAGATTATCCGTCCCAATGCCGAAAACGGTCAGGAGCCAGTGGGCTCAATGGGTGATGATACGCCAGTTGCGGTGTTGTCGAAGCAAGTACGCAACGTGGCAGATTTTTTCCGTCAGCAGTTTGCGCAAGTGACCAACCCACCGATAGATCCATTGCGTGAATCGATTGTGATGTCACTACAAACTTGCTTGGGTGCAGAAACTAACATCTTTAATCCAACACCACGTGATGCGCACCGTATTATCCTGTCCTCGCCTGTGTTGTCACCGAGCAAGATGCAGCAGATAGAGGCGCTCGAAGATCCTGCTTTTATTAGTAAGCGCATTGATATCAATTATGATGAATCACTGAGTTTAGATGTTGCTATTCAACAGATTTGTGAGCAAGTTGAGCAGGCAGTTATCGATGGTAACACCATTATTATCTTATCTGATAAAGGTATTGAAAAGGGCAAACTGCCTGCTAATGCCATCATGGTCACTGGTGCGGTGCATCATTACCTCATCGACAAAGGCTTGCGTACCGATGCCAATCTGATTATTGAAACTGGGGTCGCTCGTGATTCGCATCAAGTAGCGGTATTAATTGGCTTTGGTGCAACCTGTGTTTATCCTTATTTGGCTTATGATGTAATTGCAGACTTGGTTGCTTCAGGTGAGCTACTAGGTGATCCATTGCATGCGCGTGCCAACTTCCGCAAAGGCTTGGATAAGGGCTTATTAAAAATCTTATCAAAAATGGGTATTTCTACCATTGTCTCTTATCGCGGTGCTCAGTTATTTGAAGCGGTGGGCTTATCAGAAGAGATTGTTGAGCTGTGCTTTAAAGGGGTACAAAGCCGTATCAAGGGTGCTACCTTTGCCGACTTAGCGCACGACCAAGCTTTATTAGCAAAAAATGCTTTTAGTCGCCGTACTCCACTTGATCAAGGTGGTATGCTCAAGTTTGTATTTAACAAAGAATACCATGCATTTAATCCAGATGTAATTAATACCTTGCATAAAGCGGTACGCACTGGAGATTTTGAAAATTACCGTGAATATGCTGAGTTGGTAAATAAGCGTCCAGTGGCAATGCTACGTGATTTATTGAAGCTTAAAGAGGGTAATAGCATTGATATTGAAGAAGTTGAGGGTATTGAAGATATCCTACCACGCTTTGATTCAGCAGGCATGTCATTAGGTGCGTTATCACCAGAGGCGCATGAAGCGATTGCGATGGCGATGAATACCATTGGCGGACGTTCAAACTCGGGGGAGGGCGGTGAAGATCCAACCCGTTATGGCACCATACGTAACTCAAAAATTAAGCAAGTTGCCTCAGGTCGTTTTGGCGTGACACCAGCTTACTTACGCTCAGCGCAAGTGATGCAGATTAAAGTGGCACAGGGTGCAAAACCTGGTGAAGGTGGGCAGTTGCCTGGTGGTAAAGTGAACTCTTTAATTGCACGTCTGCGCTACTCTGTACCGGGTGTGACTTTGATTTCACCACCGCCACACCATGATATTTACTCGATTGAAGATTTGGCACAGTTAATCTTTGACTTAAAACAAGTCAATCCCGATGCGCTAGTGTCGGTCAAGCTGGTATCACGCCCTGGTGTTGGTACGATTGCGACTGGTGTGGCAAAAGCCTATGCAGACTTGATTACCATTTCAGGTTATGACGGTGGTACGGCAGCCTCTCCCTTATCATCGATTCATCATGCGGGTTCACCTTGGGAGCTTGGTCTGGCTGAGGCGCATCAATCACTGCGTGTCAATGGTCTGCGTGACAAGGTTCGAGTACAAACCGATGGCGGTCTGAAGACTGGCTTGGATGTAGTAAAAGCTGCTATCTTAGGTGCAGAAAGCTTCGGCTTTGGTACCACGCCTATGATCGCTGTTGGCTGTAAGTACTTACGCATTTGTCACTTAAACAACTGTCCAACAGGGGTTGCCACTCAAAAAGCCCGCTTACGTGATGAGCACTTCATTGGCGAAGCAGAAATGCTGATTAACTTCTTTAAGTTTATCGCCACTGAAACTCGTGAATGGTTGGCTTTCTTAGGTGTGCGTAGCATGGAAGATCTGGTCGGTCGTACTGATCTACTTGAGCTATTAGAAGGTGAGACAGACAAACAGCGCAATCTAGACTTATCTCCCTTGTTACGTAGCCATCCTGCTAGTGAAGGTAAGCCACAAACTTGCCAAGTGGAGCGTAACGAGCCTTTTGATAAGGGGTTGTTGGCAGAAAAAATGGTCGATGACATGATTGCTGCCATTCGCCAAGGCAAGGGCGGTACTTATAGCTATCAGATCGGTAACTGCGATCGCTCTATCGGTGCACGTCTCTCTGGTGAGATTGCTCAAGTCTGGGGTAACCTAGGTATGAAAGATATGCCAATTAAGCTACACTTGGCAGGTACTGCGGGTCAAAGCCTAGGGGTATGGAATGCTGGCGGTTTAAATATCGAGCTAGAAGGCGATGCCAACGATTATGTGGGTAAAGGTATGGCTGGTGGTGAAATTGTGATTTATCCACCAAAAGAGTCTATCTTTGCCACTCATGAGACAGCGATTATCGGTAACACCTGTTTGTATGGTGCTACTGGCGGTAAGCTGTATGCCTCAGGCACAGCGGGTGAGCGCTTTGCAGTACGTAATTCAGGTGCACATGCAGTCATTGAGGGCGTGGGTGACCACTGCTGTGAGTATATGACAGGCGGTGTGGTTACGGTACTTGGTAAAACTGGACTTAACTTTGGGGCAGGTATGACCGGTGGTTTTGCCTTTGTATTGGACTTAGATAATACTTTCTTTGATCGTTGTAATCATGAGCTGATCGACTTGCATCGTATCTCTAGTGAACAGACCGAAGAGCATCGTATTTATCTAAAACAGATTATCGAAACCCATATTGAAAAAACGGGCAGTGCGTGGGCGCGTCAAATTCTGGCAGACTTTGAGCATTATGTGCGCAAAGTATTCTTGGTCAAACCAAAAGCTGCCAATATAGCCTCATTGCTGCGTAGTACGACAGCAGATCCACAATAAAGACCCACAACCTATATTTTGTCCAAGTGGGTAAGCAATCCATCTTGTGGCAGGTATCATAGGCAGCAACAACAGACAGCAAGTATTCTTGTCATAGCAAATACGCTTATTTGAAATTAATGACTTGCCTGGCTGACGCCACCTGTGATACCAACTTAAGGAGACAAAACCCGAATGAAGCGTATAAACAACAATTTCCAGTTTTTAGATGTGCCACGCCGTGAGCCTGAAAAAAAGGACATCGTTACTAGATCTACTGAGTTTGTAGAGATTTACACCCCGTTTGAATCATCAGAAGCTATTGAGCAGGCTCACCGTTGTCTTGAGTGTGGCAACCCATATTGTGAGTGGAAATGCCCAGTACATAACTATATACCAAACTGGCTCAAGCTGGCAACGGAAGGTCAGATTTTTCAAGCCGCTGAGCTGTGCCATCGTACCAACACCTTACCTGAAGTCTGTGGTCGTGTATGCCCACAAGATAGACTGTGTGAAGGTGCTTGTACCTTAAATGATGGGTTTGGGGCGGTCACTATCGGTAATGTTGAGAAGTACATCAATGATACCGCTTTCGCCTTAGGCTGGCGGCCAGATATGAGCGATGTACAGTGGACGGATAAGAAGGTGGCTATTATCGGAGCTGGTCCTGCGGGTCTTGGCTGCGCGGATATCTTGGTACGTGCGGGCGTGAAGCCTGTGGTATTTGACAAGCGTCCTGAGATTGGCGGCCTGTTAACCTTTGGTATTCCTGAATTTAAGATGGAAAAATCGGTCATGCGTAATCGCCGTGAGGTATTTGAAGGCATGGGTGTTGAATTTCGTTTAAATACTGAGATTGGCACCGATATTACCATCGAGCAGCTACTTGCTGATTATGACGCAGTATTCATGGGCATGGGTACTTACACTTATATGCGTGGTGGTTATCCAGGCGAAGAGTTAGACGGTGTATATGATGCGCTCGATTATTTGATTGCCAATGTCAACCGCTGCAATGACTGGGAAACCAATCCAGAAGAGTACATTAATCTAAAAGACAAAAAGGTAGTGGTACTAGGTGGTGGTGATACCGCAATGGACTGTAACCGCACCGCCATCCGCCAAGGTGCTGAGCGTGTGGTATGTGCCTATCGTCGTGATGAGGCGAATATGCCAGGCTCATTGCGTGAGGTAAAAAATGCCAAAGAAGAAGGTGTTGAGTTCTTATTCAATCGTCAACCGACTGAGATTATTGGTTTAAATGGTCAGGTCACTGGGGTGAAAGTAGTCACCACTCAGCTGGGGAAACCAGATAATAGAGGCCGCCAGCGTCCTGAGCCTATTCCAAATTCAGAAGAGATTATCGATTGTGATGCGGTGATTATGGCGTTTGGTTTTCGCCCAAGCCCTGCCGACTGGTTTACAGCAGTTGATATTGGGTTAGATGACTCTGGTCGTGTGTTGGCAGCTGAAAAACAGACCTTTAAATTCCAAACCAATAATCCAAAAATATTTGCTGGTGGTGATATGGTGCGTGGTTCTGATCTGGTAGTGACTGCCATCTGGGAAGGACGCGAAGCAGCAAAAGGTATTTTAGATTATTTAGAGGTGTAATTGTTTAGAGGTGTAATTGTTTAAAGGTCTAGTATTATCACTCTTTAACAGCTACCTTCTATTATTGCGCTTATTGGACGTAAACCTTTTATTGGTATTAAATCTGTATCTATCAACAATGCTCTTAATGAGACGCTGTAAAGTAAGCGTTGAATTAAGAGCATTTTTTTATAAGTGTAGATGCTGTGTAAATTAAGTCGCAATGATGGCAGGATCTAGTGAGGGGTATGCTAAAATTAACACCTTTATAACCCATAACTTTAAGACAATGATAATAGGGAATAATATCAACTTTACTCTATATAGTCCCTAATCAAGAGATTAACCTTATGAATTCAAAACCTTTATTACCGAGGCCAATAACTGGCGAAGAAGCGCTACGATGGCTAAAAAAAGGTAATCAGCGCTATGTCAAAAACCTGCTGGAATCTGACAAATTAGAAAATAATCTTAATTTGGTTGAGGAGCAAGATCCGTTTGCCATCATTTTAGGCTGTTCAGATGCACGTGTGCCAGTTGAGATAATATTTGATCAGGGCTTGGGTGATCTGTTTGTAATTCGTGTTGCTGGTAATATTGTTGCGCCCTCACAAATTGGCTCGATTGAATTTGCGGTCGAAAAGTTTGGTACACGTTTGGTAGTGGTTTTGGGTCACTCAAACTGTGGTGCGGTGACAGCCTGTGTGGATGCCTTGATAAATCCTGAGAAGTACTACACGCCAAATTTGCAGTCGATTGTAGATCGTATTCGTCCAAGTGTGTATAACCTGCATGAGTTGGCAACTGCGACAGGCGTAGATATTGACGCCCAAGAGCTGGTAGATCGTTCGATCAGTGCCAATGTACGGATGTCAGTCAGTCAATTAAAACATGGCTCACGCTTATTAGAAGATATGTATCGTAGTGGCGAGCTACTAATTGTGGGAGCAGAGTACGATATCACCACAGGAGTGGTTGAGTTTTTGGAGGATTAACGCTTGGTTAGTGATTACCAGTTAGTGGTAACCTGTTGCGTTGTGGTTGGTAAGTTTTAAAAAACAAGTGATTTGAAATCATCAGTTTAATGCCCATCTATATATTAAAGACTTATTTTAAGCATATTCCGCATCAGTTGAAATACCTGAAAAACTACTCATGTTAGATTTAACCTACTCATGGTAGATTTAACCTACTCGTGTTAGATTTAACCTACTCATTTTTGTTAACTAATAAAGGAAATGACCATGTCTACTAATTATATTGATCAGCCAAAAAATTCATTAACAGTAGAAGGAGTAAAGCCCATTGCTTCTGCAACCAATGGCTATACCTTTAACCACACTATGTTGCGTGTAAAAGACCCAAAAGCGTCTTTAGAGTTTTACACCGGTGTTTTGGGTATGACGCTGTTGGCGATAAAGAAATTCCCAGAAATGGAGTTCGACTTATACTTCCTAGCTAAGCTAACTGATGAAGAGCGTGAAAACTTACCCGCAGATGAGGAGTTAGCAATTTATACTTTCCGTCAGCGTGGTATTTTAGAATTGACGCATAACTATGGCACTGAAGACCAAGCAGATTTTAACTATCACGATGGTAATGCGCAGCCACAGGGTTTTGGTCATATTTGCTTTAGCGTACCAAACTTAGAAGAAGCGGTAGCTTGGTTTGATCAAAATAAGGTTGAATTTAAGAAGCGTCCAGAAGAGGGTAAGATGAAAAATATTGCCTTTATCAAAGATGTGGATGGCTACTGGATTGAGATAGTACAAGCCGATTTAATGGGTTAAGAGCGTTTAACAGAAAGCTTACTCAGCCCTAGACAAGCTTTTTGCTATGTAACAAAAAACAAGCAGCGTGTAACGTTAACTTATAGATGGTAACGTTTGCGCTGCTTTTTTATTAGTGGAATTTATGTTTTAATTTTTTCATATTTGTTTTTACATTTTTGATATGGGATTACTCCCTCATACACACCTCATTTTTGGATAGGAAGTTTATATGCCAACAGATAACGTGACTGACATTAGCAACAAGGTAAGTGAAAAAATTGATGAGTATCAGACCATTGCGTCATCTGTTAATAGAATGATTGATGACTTTTTGGCACGTGTTCCTTATTTTGTCATTGCTCTGGTTGTGTTACTTGTCTTCTGGTTATTATCCTATGTATTTAAAAGAGTTGTTACCAAAATTTTAAGCAAAAGCCATGCTCACCGTAATTTGGTTCGAGTGTTTCAGCGGGTTGGTGGCGCATTAATCTTGTTTGTTGGTTTTATGATAGCGATGGTTATTGCTGTACCAGGGTTCACACCGTCAAAATTAGTTGGGGCATTGGGTATTGGTTCTGTCGCTATCGGCTTTGCGTTTAAGGATATTTTTCAAAACTTACTTTCTGGTATTTTATTGCTGTTAGCGGAACCATTCAAAATAGGTGATCAAATTATTTCAGGGGAGTATGAAGGTACGGTAGAGGACATCAAAGTAAGGGCAACAACTATCCGTACTTATGATGGCCGACAGGTCGTGATTCCTAACTCGCAGCTTTATACCAATGCGTTAACAGTTAACACCGCTTATAAACGCCGTCGTCTTGAGCTAAGTGTAGGTATTGGTTATGACGATGATATTCGTGAGGCAAAACAACAAATATTAACCGCTTTGGACAGTGCAAAAACGGTTTCTAAGTTAGCGGAACCTTCGGTGATCGCCACAGGATTTGGGGACTCAAGTATTGATTTAAAAGTTAGATGGTTTATTGACGATGGTAATCAAGCCAATAAAGTGGCTTCTATTCATGAAGTGATTGTCGTTATAAAGGATTATCTTGATGCAGCTGGTATTAACATTCCCTTTCCGATTCGCACCCTTGATTTTAGTGATGGCTCAGCAAAAGCAGTTGTAAAGGATGTGATGCAAGAGCAAGATACAAACTTACATTCACATTAAGCCGTCTAGGACGTGTTCTTAATTTGTAATAGCCAATAAAAAAACCCATAAGCTGTGTCCAACTTATGGGTTTGGTGCAAATTAAACAAAGTTTTTTTAACACATTATGGCAGTTGATTATTAAACTAATATGGCACTCATATTTCATTAATGGCACTCATATTTCATTAAACATGTGTCTCATTGCCTGTATGAGTTGATCGGTTATTAGTTTTGGGGTGCTTTAAAGCCTTCGTGGCACGATTTACAGTTTTCACCGACCTTACTAAAGGCTGGCAAGATGTCTTCTACTGACGTAGCAGTTTGCGCCGCAGCTTGAAGCTCTAAAGTGGCCTGCTTATATTGTTCAGCGGCTGCTTTAAAGCCTTCTGAGTCAGACCAAACAGTTGGCTCAGCACCACCTGTATCGTTTTCATCATCAAAGTACTGCCATGGATTAGAGGCATCTTTTGCCAAAAAGTCAGCTTCTTGTTTAAATTTATCAGCGTCAAAGGTCTCTGGTGCTTCTACCATATCTTTCATGACACCAGTAGCGTCTTTCCAGTTTTTCATATCACCTTGACGGGCTTTTACAGAGTCACTTGGACCACTATTACAAGCAGCTAAGATTAAGCTAAGAGGAAGTACAGTGGCTAGCAATAAAGATTTTAATTGCATGGCTAAGTCCTTTTTAGGTTGTTTTTTATTCCAATCAATTGATTATTGATGGCAATACAAAAAATTAGAGGTTAACCGAGACGGTTATCCGCTAATTGTAACATAACTTTTTTAAAAGCTCATTAGCATTTGTAAACAGAGACTAGGCTAAGTTTAACCAATCTTTAGGTTTTAGATAAAAATCAGTCAGTTCATGTTCGGGTGTTCCAGGTTTTGGTTCATAGCGATAGTGCCAGCCAGTTAACGGCGGTAAGCTCACTAAGATAGACTCAATACGCCCTTTGCTTTGCAAGCCAAATAAGGTGCCTCTATCATACACTAGATTGTATTCTACATAGCGGCCGCGGCGGTATAGTTGGAATTGACGCTGCTGTTCGGTGACAGGACTTTGTTTGCGTTTATCAAAAATTGGTAGGATAGCATCTAAGTAACCCTGACCCACTGCTTGCATAAACTTAAAGCAGGTCTCAAAATCCCAGCCTCGAGTATCGCTATTCACATCATCATAGAATAATCCACCAATGCCACGCTGCTCATCGCGATGAGGTAAGTAAAAATAATCATCACACCATTGCTTAAATTCAGGATAGACATTATCCCCAAAGTTGGCGCATAGATCATGGCACACCTGATGCCAATGTACACAGTCTTCTAATACAGGATAAAAAGGGGTTAAGTCAAAGCCTCCACCAAACCACCATATTGGATCTTCACCGTCTTTTTCTGCTACAAATAAACGCACATTGGCATGACTGGTTGGTACATGAGGGTTGCGAGGATGTACTACTAAAGATACCCCCATTGCTTGTGCTTTGCGTCCAGCGATGCCTGGATGGCGGGCAGTGGCAGAGGCGGGCAGGTTGTTAATATGGATGTGGCTAAACATGACGCCTGCCTTTTCAATGACCTTACCACCTGCCATAACGCAAGAGCGACCACCGCCACCTTCAGGGCGATCCCAGTCGTCTGCGATAAAGGTTGCTGAGCCACCACCATCGGCTTCTTGTGCTTCAAGAGCCTGACAGATAGACGCTTGCAGCTGTACTAAAAATTGACGTACTTTTTCAATATCTTGGCCACTGGGTGGGGGTAGTTCGATAGAGTTTAGATCACGATCTTGTGAGGTCATCAAATGCGTTTCCGTTTGCTGATAAGTGTGAGTAATCGGCTTTATTGTGAGCTATTTATTTGGATTATCTGAGCCTTTTGAGATACCTGGGTCGTCTGTATTATGTAAGCCATCTAGATTCGTTGTGATTGAGCTGTCTATATTGTTGTTGCTTGTGCGGTTAAGGTTGCTGTTTGGCATTGGCTTAAAATACTGTGTGCTAATATTTTGCGCTAAGTGATGTCCCATACGCTCACGCTTGGTAGCTAAATAATCGAGGTTAAAAGGATTTAACCCCACTACTAAAGGAACTCGCTCAACCACCTCAAAGCCTAAGTCTTCAAGATAGCTAAGTTTTTCTGGATTGTTGGTCATTAGACGTAGTTTGGTTATGCCAACATGATCGAGCATGGGTTTACACATCTCGTAAGTACGGGCATCGGCAGGTAAGCCTAATAATAAATTGGCATCGAGGGTGTCATGACCTTGGTCTTGTAAGGCATAAGCTCGAATTTTGTTCGTTAAGCCGATACCACGACCCTCTTGACGCAAATACAAAATAGCGCCACAGCCTTCTTCTTGTATGGCTTGCATGGTGGCATTTAATTGTGGACCACAATCACATTTTAATGACGAAAATGCATCACCAGTTAAACATTCAGAGTGGATACGTACGAGTGGTACTTTTTTGGCATTGCTATCATTGTTAGCATCCTTCTGATCTTTGGTGTCGCTAAGGGGCAAGCCACAAGTCAACATCACATGCTCTTGGTGCTCATCGTTTTCGAACACATGTATTTCAAACTCACCGTGAGCGGTAGGCAACTTGGCCTTACTGACAAATTTGTAGGGTGATGGACTGGCATTTTTAGTGATTTGTTGAGACATTACAGACCTAAAGAGTCATATTCGTGAATAAAGTTGATATTAGTTTGGTAGATTATTTATATGTGACGTACAGTCTATGTGACAAGTAGCACTGAGAGTCGTAGAATTCACTCACTCGGGTGTGTCCTTAATTCGTACAATTGTTTTTATTACTATTTTCAAAATAAAGACACGTCCCATTCAATAACATACCCTTGTCAATAACATAGGTAAACTAAATACATAGAAAATTCACATAGGGAGCAGGATGAATAAAGCGCTAAATGAAAAAAAATGCTATTATGCCATACTCTTAATCCAGATACAGTGTTTGCTACAGTGGAACTACGTTTAAGGCAAGGTTTGCAGACAGCGTTTTAAGCTTATAGCTCATCCTGTAAAGATTATAACCTATCCTAGCTAGGTTAATGATGACAAATAGCGAAATATCAAGAGTAGTAGAACAAGTCTGGTAAAGTATAAAAAGACAGTCATCCGTTTTTTATCTGTGCAGAAGATGCACAGGTCTGATATCGTATTGTATGAATAGGCTCAATACTTTTAACACTTAAAGTCACTCTAAACACTTAAAGTTTTTTAACGTTCAAAGTTCCTTAATACTGCTTAAAGACTTTCAATGCTTCTTATAGTAACGGACTAAAAAGTAGCAACGGACTAAAAAGTAGTAACGGACTAAAAATTTAATGAACTTACAGTCAAGAGATGTGCTTTTGTCGTTAGGATGTAGATAGTCAGATATATTATTTTCACCCATATTCACTCACTTTGATGCTCACGCTATCGGTTAATACTTATCCAATCGGCTGATATTTACCCAATAGGCAGCGTCTATATACTAAGATTAGTAGGTTTTGTAAGGTCTATGCAGCAATATTCAAACTCAACTACGCCCAAGCCTGCGCCCTCGCAACAAGTGGACTCATATTCTGAAGACTCATTGCCAGCAGCTTCATTGCCAGCGCGCTCACAGTCAGTCAAGCCAGACACTGATAAGGCGACTGATGTCGAAAGTACAGCGTCAGCCACCATGCGTCTATTTAGCAATATTCCTACATCGCGCCCTGTGACCCCTTTATTAGATAGCATAGACTCGCCTGCTGATTTAAAGCCATTAGATAGTAAGCAGCTATTAACTTTAGCTGATGAGTTGCGTGCTTATTTACTGTATTGTGCTGGGCAAAGTGGTGGGCATTTTGGGGCAAACTTAGGTGTGGTGGAGTTAACCATAGCGCTACACTATCTACTAGATACTCCTGAAGATAAACTGGTATGGGATGTTGGGCATCAGGCTTATGCACACAAAGTGCTCACTGGTCGCCGAGAGCGTTTGACTACTATTCGCGCCAAAGATGGACTGACTGCATTTCCTGAGCGCCAAGAGTCAGAGTATGATACCTTCGGTGTCGGTCATTCTTCAACTGCCATTTCTGCAGGTCTTGGTATGAGTCTGGCGCTTCGTCATCTAAAGCAAGATGCCAAGGTTGCCTGTGTGGTGGGTGATGGTGCTATGACTGGGGGTATGGCATTTGAAGCCATGAATGATGCAGTGCAACAAAACGCAGACTTAATGGTCATCCTCAATGACAATGATATGTCCATTTCTTGCTCGATTGGTGGCTTTTCACGTCATCTTGCCATGTTATGGGAATCTGGTTATCAAGTCGATATTACCACTGAAGGCAAGCCTAATATTGTCCCCCGTCCTGAAATTCCATTATCAGATCGCCGAGCTCGTCACAAGCAAGTACGCGATATTCCTCAAGTCGCAGATAATCTATTTAAAGCCATAGGTTTTAGCTATTTTGGTCCCTTTGATGGCCATGATTTACCTGAATTGCTCAGAGTTTTGGAGCGTGCTAAGCAGGTGTCAGGTCCAGTGTTGGTGCATGTCTATACCATTAAAGGTAAGGGCTTTATCCCAGCCGAAGGAGATCCGATTACCTATCATGCCATTAGTAAGTTAGCCACCAATAGCGGTACAAAAACAGAAGCGACATCCAGTAAGTCAACTACTCTATTGCCAAAAAAGAAATACTCACAAGTGTTTGGTGAGTTCTTGTGTGACAAGGCCGCGACTGATGATAACTTAATGGCTATCACACCTGCGATGGAGTCAGGATCTGGTATGACAGAGTATGCTCAGCAGTACCCAGATCGCTTCTTTGATGTTGCGATTGCAGAGCAGCATGCGGTTACCTTGGCGGGCGGTATGGCAACCCAAGGTGTGAAACCAATTGTAGCTATATATTCTACCTTTTTACAGCGGGGCTATGATCAGTTGATCCATGATATTGCACTGCAAAATTTGGATGTTACTTTTGCGATAGACCGCGCTGGCTTGGTTGGCGAAGATGGTGCGACCCATTCAGGTGTATTTGACTTGGCTTATATGCGTTGTGTGCCAAATATTATTATTGCCACGCCAAAAGATGAAAATGAGTGTTACCAGCTATTAAACACCTGTTATGACTACCCAGGTACAGCTGCTGTGCGTTATCCTCGTGGTACTGGTCCAGGGGTGGCAGTTAGCAAGCCAGTACAAGTCTATCCAATCGGTAAAGCACAAATCGACGCTGTGCATCAGTCCTCAAGCACTGGGTCTGACGCACAGCAAATAAAAGTTGCTTTACTGGCCTTTGGGCCATTAGTTGCGACTGCAAATACAGCGGCCCAATCTTTTATTGAGACCACTGTAAGTGATATGCCAATTGAAATCACTGTGGTTAATATGCGCTGGGTGAAACCACTAGATACTGATCTTATCGATAGTCTACTTGCAGAAGGATGTCAGTACATCTTGACTTTAGAAGAGCATGCAATCATGGGCGGTGCTGGTAGTGCCGTCAATGAGTATCTACTGAATCACAATGCGACAACATTGCATCAGACACAGGTACGCAATCTAGGTATTGCTGATAGGTTTATTGCCCATGGTAGCCATGAGCAGCAGTTAGCAGACTGTGGTTTGGACGCTGTGGGTGTTATTAAGAGCTTACAGTCCTTACTCAATCTGCATACATTAACTCAACAAGCGACTTAACTCAACAAGCGACTTAAATTGATGGTATAAAATCTTAAGCATTCAATCAACAACCCTTAGCTGCCATTAGCAGCTAAGCTTTCAACTGTTTTAGTCAAAGTAAATAGGAAAATTATGGAACCCATGGTCGTCATAGCAGCTCGTGCTGCTGAAAAAGTTGGTGCTGAGCTATTAAAAGCACACAACAATCGTCATAAAATTGAACTTAATACAGAGTCAAAAGGTCTTGAGGGGCTTGTCACTAAGATTGACCGCTTTAGTGAAGAGTTGACAATAGAGACATTAAAATACAATTACCCAAACCATTCATTTTTGGGTGAAGAGTTTGGTCTGCAACAAGGTCAAGGCAGTGATGCAGAGTGGTGTTGGATTATAGATCCACTAGATGGTACTCATAACTTTGTGCATGGTGTCCCTCACTTTTGTATCTCAATTGCCGTACAGCATAATGGCGTGACTGAGCATGGTGTTATTTATGATCCTATTCGTGATGAGATGTTTTCTGCCAGCCGTGGAAAAGGTGCGCGTTTGAACCAACGCCGCTTACAAGTCAGTCAACGCAAAACTATTGAAGGTGGTCTATTTACAACGGGCCATCCTCTAGAGCGCCAAGAAGGTGATAAAGTGGTGTCTTATGCCAAAGAGCATTTTGCAACCTTGCAAAAGATTGCTGAAGAGGGTGGGCAAGTGCGCCGTTTAGGTTCAGCTGCTCTAGATTTGGCTTATGTGGCAGCAGGCCGCTTTGATGGTTACTTTGAAATGAAGTTAAAGCCTTGGGATATTGCAGCTGGCGAGCTTATTGTCAATGAAGCACGTGGTGTCGTGGTCGATCATAATGGTGCTCATAACGCCATGCAAACAGGCTCTATCTTTGCGTGTAATGTGAAGTTATTAAAACCATTGATGAAAATGGTTGTACCAACGTGGGGCAATGCGGTACGTGGTTAAGTGATGTAGAATATTATTGTTACACTCAAGAGGCAAATAGGACACAATCATGAAAAAAGCCATCTTAGCCATACTCATCACAGCTAGCTCGTTGCTTGTTGGCTGTGGGCAAACTGACAATAATGTGAATACAGACAAGGCACAAAGTGAAGCACCTACTGTCGCACATGGGCATGATGCAACTGATAAAAATGACGCTCATGCTAATGTCAAACCAAGCTTTGACATTAGTATCACTGACTATGGTAATAAAGTCAGCGAGCTACTAGCTGGTACCGACTTTGAAGGTGAAACCTTGACGCAAGTGGTTGAGGGTGAGTCGGATAACGTCTTTATTAGTGACTATTCATATAAAATCAGCATGGTCGGTGAAAGTAGCGAAACAGATAAGTTACAAAAGCTCACCTATACCATGCCTTTTGACGATACCATTTCTGAAGAGGCGGCTCGCTTAACTCAACTGGTTGCCGCTTCTGCACAGTCCCTAAACTCTAAGCTTAGTCAAAAAGAAGCCAGCGCCAGAGTGTCGGATTTGATTAACGAGGCAGTATCTGGCTTTGTTATGCAAAAAGAACCACAACGTACGGTCATCGTCATCAATGATCAGGTCTATGTCTGTGATGTCTCTGAAATGGGTGTACGCTTGCTAATTGAGCCAGCTAACGGCAGTCGCTATATTTAGATTGTAAATACCAACAATAAGCCCTGTTTTAAAGCAGGGCTTATTTTTTATCATCACTTGATGAAACACAACTTTAGGACTTACCCAAAAATACGATTTTAAGGCTTTAAAAGCGACTGGTTATTATTTATGGAGCGTTTTTCTCTACCTTCAGAGGATTCATAAATGATTACCAGTTGCCATAATATCTACTCGTACGTAAGTTCTAAACTTAATTAAACACTACTGTCTTATTTCCTGCTACAATCACTCGATTTTGCACATGCCAGTTGACCGCTCGTGCCAACACATTGCGCTCAACATCACGACCAATGGCACGCAGTTCGGTCACGCCTTGGCGGTGAGTAACACGATGCACATCTTGCTCAATAATAGGACCTTGGTCCAAGTCGGCTGTCACATAGTGGGCAGTTGCACCGATGAGCTTAACTCCTTTATCAAAGGCTTGACGATAGGGATCAGCTCCAACGAAAGCAGGTAAAAAAGAGTGGTGAATATTGATAATCTGCATCGGCCAGCGATCTACAAAATCTTCAGATAAAATCTGCATATAACGGGCCAACACTAATAAGTCATTATCAGCCATAATTTGATGGATTTTCTCTTCCGCTTCTGCCTTTGTCGCTTTGGTGACTGGCACGTGATGGAAGGGGATACCGAAGTTTTCTACCGCTTGACGTAGATCCTCATGGTTGCTCACAACACAGGTGATATCACAATCTAATAAACCACGTTGATGACGCCATAGCAGATCTAGTAGGGCATGGTCAAACTTGGAGACTAAGATACCTACTTTGGTTTTGATGGCATTGTTATGCAAGCGCCACTCCATCTCATAACGCTTGGCAACCGTATGATCAAAGCTGGCTTTAAAGTTTTCCATAATATCGCTTAGGCCAGATAAGGCAAACTCTAAGCGCATAAAGTACTGTCCGCCTTCGTGGGCGGTCGAGTATTGATCTAAGGTGATGATATTGGCACCGTAACGGAATATAAACTCAGATACCGCTTGGACGATACCCGCTTGGTCGCGGCATTTTATTAAGAGAGTTGCGGTATCGAAAGCGTTAGCATTGTTGTTTGACTTTTTATCATTTGAGATGAGCTTTGACATATCTTACTCGTGTTAATTGATTATGTGAGGGAATAGCAGAAGTAATTTAAGATTAATACCACTAAAAACTACTTTGTTAATAATAAATAAGTTGGTAAGTTATCCTTATATTGTACCAGCAATTGATAGATATGGCGTTGTTAGTAAGTAATACCTTTTCTGAAAAATAACCTATCTTTGTCAAACTCGCTAAACCTACTACTTGTAGCGTTTGCACTCGTTTTCCTCGATAGCTTAATTTTTAGATTTGGTATAAGCTACTTGTCGTATTTGATTAGGCTTAGAAATCAAATAACCCACTCATCGAGTAGGTTATATTGATACCCCAATCTCAACTCTTTGCGTAGGCTGTGGCTTTAGCCCAGCATATTTAGCTATAATTAGGTTTTTCTGGGCTAAAAGCACCAGCCTACATGGGATTGTAATTAGTTGAGAGTGGGGTATTGATATTAAAAATCAATGATATGACTGGTTCTATCTCAGTGCTTCACAAGCGATACCATCTTTGTCTCGATCCAGGCTTTTATACCCAGGTTTCTTTGCATCAAAATAGGCCTGGGCTTCTTTTTGCGACTTAAAGTCGGCGCATTTAACTCTAGCTGCCTGTGCAGAAAAGCTTATTGATAATAGTGCAAAACAAAGTGTGCTCATCAATACTTTTTTCATACCATTCATCCTATAACCAATCGTTAAATTATAAAAAGAATACTACTTAAAGTAGGTAGATTAATTATATCAAGTGGGGATAGGGTGTCTAGAGTGGGAGTAAATTATGTTCAACAAACTACACTCTTTATTGCTAGTGAGTTCATAAAAAGGTGGTGTTTCAAAAAGTATGCTGAAGTAGAAAAGAAGTTGTGACAGCCAAAGCAGATGTTATATTTGAGGTTATGAAGACACAAATAGAACTTAACTGCCCCGACTGTCACAGTACAAGTGTAAAGAAAAACGGTAAAAAAAGCTATGGTAAGCAAAACTACCAATGTAAGAGTTGTAAACGCCAATTTATTGGCGACCATGCTTTAACCTATCAAGGCTGTCATTCAACCATAGAAAGCAGAATTAGGTTAATGTTATACCAAATCTGAAAATTAAGATATCGAGGAAAACGAGTACAAATGCTACAAATAGTAGGTTTAGCAAGTTTGGCAAAGATAGGTTGTTTTTTAGAAAAGGTATTAGTTAGAGGCTGCGGCATTCGAGATATTGCTGAAATAGCTACTGTGAGCATAGGTAAGATACTAAACACAATACAAGGTTGGACATACCAACTCACCCCGAAGCGACAGTACTACCGAAGACTTGAAGTCGATGAGTTTTGGACGTATGTAGGCAAGAAGAAGCGTAAAGTTTGGCTCATTTATGCCTATGACCGTAGCACAGGTGAGATAGTAGCTTATGTATGGGGCAAGCGTAACTTAAAGACAGCTAAGAAGCTTAGAGCCCATCTCATGCAGCTTAAAGTTGACTATGGGTATATAGCTATGGACAACTGGGACAGCTTTATCACTGCTTTCAAAGCTGACAATAAACGAATTGGTAAAAAACATACTATCGGTATTGAAGGCAATAACTGCCGAATAAGACAAAGATTAAGACGAGCCTTTAGAAAAACTTGTGGTTTCTCTAAAAAGCTCGATAACCATTTTAAGACCTTCGATATGCTGTTCTTTTACATCAATTATGGGTATGTCTAATGTCGGCATACTTTTTGAAACACCACCAGATAGAAGTCGTCATGCTGACTACGCTGTGAACGTTTTTCAGGACTCAATTCTAGCTCTTTAGCACGATAGTATGTGGATGGAGCAATCGGTAATACTCTACAGATTGGCTCGACTCCATATTGTTGTTTGTGATCGTCAATAAAATCAACCATTATTTGGGTTTGCGGTCGAGCTCCGCCTGGGCTTCAAGACCGGCAGCTTTCTTTATAATCTCATTGGCTTGCTTTAACTCTCTGTTCTCACGTTCAAGCGCTTTGATACGCTCGGCTTGGCTTTGAGCTTGAATATTTGCAGGAATGGTTTTATCTATGTGCTTTTTATGCATGATCGTAGTGTCTCAGGCGTGCAACCTATCCTAATTTTTAGGATTTAGGCGCTATGGCTTTGATGGATGACCAGGTGGATGGGTAGTCGTCTTTAGCTTCAATTAGCATTCGGACGGCTCGCTCTTTCATTTCGGGGGTATAGTTTCGTGTTTTCATTGTCGTATTCTCTTGGAGCGTTGAGTCTCCGACAATCTCGGGGCGGTTCACTGTAATATCATCTAAGATGTTCTACGTAACCCTTGAAACGAAGCTAATTGAGATATCAACGTCATAAATATCTTTCACACTCTCAATAATCTTTGGCATATGAGTGTGGATAAGCAACTGTGCGGAGCACACGCGGGAGACAAGAGCTATGCCCGAGTGAAACCACGGTGTACATTGCTAATGAGGAGCGTTAAAAAAACAGCAGGCAATAAAAAACCCTTACAGACTATAATCTGTAAGGGTTTTTAATATTGGTACCGGTGGTCGGACTCGAACCGACACGCTTTTAAAGGCAACGGATTTTGAATCCTTTAGTTGATTAATATAGTTAGCTATACCTAACGACAACAATCAATTATTGGGTGTAAAAATATTTAATAATCAAATACTTATAGTGTAACTAGCAACTTTAACCTATAAATAAAAATATGTAACAATATTTTTCAAGTATCAAAAAAGTATCAAGATAAAGAGTAATACATTATTCAAAGCTTAATTATGAAACTTGGTATTAGTAATTGTATAGTGCAGATGATTCATACGACGGACTATTATTTAGTTAAGAATACTAAAAAAGCCATTTAAATATACAGGCAGACGACATCTCTTAGTAATAAAATTCGTTTAACTAAAATAAAAGAAACCGTGATTAAGTATCCATAATATGCTCACAACTCAAGTGTAACCTAAACACAACTCTAATCATGTTGTCTGTATCCAATATAGATAACAACTAAGCCGTAAGTATCTAAGAAATTATTGCCATCTTTTATATAGTCTTAAGTAACAGTTTCACGTTATAGTTGATAAATGCCCATAAGAGACTTTACCAAGGATTGATATTAGTCCAAGCATATACATGCCCTATCACTTGCAAGCTATTAACTTCTGATTTTGAAATGCTCTCGTCTGGATAGTCTGAGTTCTTAGGTTTCAGTAGCAAGCTACCATCAGACTGGATAAACAAAGTTCTTATACCTAGGAAGTCATGTCTTAGTATTAGGTATAGCTGACCATTGTTAATCTGGCGCCTTGTTAAATCAATGGAACACTGTGCACCAATTGTGATAATAGGTTCCATACTGCGGTCTGTTTGTCTATAAAATAGAGTTTTTTCTAAACGGGCATGAGCACGACGCGCAACTTGCGACTGTGGTTGAGCTAGTTCATCTGAATATTGATAGTTATCTATAAAGTCATCTACAGTTGAGTGGTTTTTAATACGATCAAGAATTTCTTTATTTTTAAAATCATCTTCACTTTCTAGTTCCCAATCCCAATCCCTATCTTCAAGCTCCGCGATTTGTTCATCAGATGGTTCTAATTGCTCAAGCGACTTCGTATAGGCCGCCTCAATCTCATCAAGACGATCACTATCAAGTTGCTCATACTGTTGTTTAAGAAATCTGATGCTATACGGAAGCTTTGGGTCTAAACCTAGCTCCTTAATATAAAGATCTCTATTATTCTCATCTAATGCGTTGAAATAATCTTGAGCATCGTCAATATTTGAATACCCTGTATAAGGATCTTCACCGTGTAATAGCCAATACTCTGATGTATCTAAAACTTGCGAAAGACGCAGTAAAGACTCTCCACTTGGTTTAGCTTTTCCAGATAACCACTTCGATACACTCCCCTTAGAGACTCCTGTTGTTTTTACAATATCAACCTGCTTAAGTCCTTCTTCTTTCATGCATTGTCTAATTCTATTAGCAATCTGCTTTAAATCATTACTCAAGATATCACTCCACAAGTACCGAAAAGTTTCTTTAAGAGATTATATCATAAGAAACTTATCGGAGAAACAGTTAAAAGGTCTTGCATTAAGTCTTTCTTATAGATATTAGGGGGGAATCTCAGATTTACGCATAGTTTGTTGTTTTTATGTAATTATAAGAAACTTGTATTGTTATTAAAAGTTTCTTAAGTAAACTGTATGTGTGTGCTATTAAACATAACCTCCTATATTTGTCAGGAATTAAATCATGCTACGTAAAAAGAATTGGTCAGAATATACAAATGATGAAAAAGAGCTTCTGAAGCAAAAAGTTGCAGAGGCGGATGAAAACACACCGTTTTCTCCAGAGTTTGCCGCGGCATACATTGGAAAATCATTGCACACTTTGCAGCACATGCGATGTCATCAGTCAAACGGAATTACATACAGCAAAGTGGGCAGGCATGTTATGTATCGTAAAAAGCATCTTGATGCATATCTTGATAGTTGCGAGAAGTCATGTACTTCAAACTAAATGCTTCTGACATGGATTAGTAAACTGAACTTGAATATAGATTTTTTTAAAAAGGACTAGCAATGAGCAATTCGCAAGCATTATCTACTGGCTCTGGAGTTATGCATTATATCATGCACAATTTCGGAGACTGGGAGATTGAAACGAAACATATGACGCGTGTACAAAAAAGCGTCTATCTTGATATGCGTACGAACTATTTAAAAGGCGGTAAACCCTTTACTTCTGATATAGAGCTACTTGAGCATAGGTTATCTTGTAGAAGTGATGATGATAAACAGGCATTAGAACTTATATTAAAAGATAAGTTTAAGCTTGATAAACGATCAAAAACCTATAAACACCCAAGTTGGGATCGTATTTTAAAAAACTATAGGTCTAAGCATTGGGATGATGATATCAAAAACTTAAACGGCACGAATGTCACAACCAAAAATGATGGTATTGAGGATAATACACCTTTAACAGCTGCTGAAAGAAAAGCTAAGTCACGCGCAAAAGAGCAAGAAATGCGTAAATATCTAACAGGTGCACGGGTTGATCATAAAGGCGTTAAGGGGCTAAAAGAGCTAACAAAGCTTTATAATCAACATCTAGATGATGCTAAGTTATCATGCAACGAGGTCACAGTGAGTCACACAGAGTGTCACACAATAGGCACGCAAAAAGAAGCTATAAACAGTAACCCAGAACATGAAACGAATAACCAAATAACCATTGAGAGAGAGGCACACACACAAAACACGGATAGGAGTAATTCTAGTATCTCAGCTAATTCGTATACTTGCCCAAGTACAGATAAAGGTGACCTGGCTACGAAGGATATTGGAATTGAGAACTGGACCTCACCCTCTATCGATATTATGAGGGAAAGGCTATTACAAGAAGATTTAAAGCTTGATATGACAGAAAAGAAGTATGTTTTAGAGCTTGAAAACTTCAAGGCATATTACTCTGACAAAGCAAGACAGGGCAAGCCCTTAACTACAGAAAACTTAAGAATAACTAGATGGCATCAATGGCTTAAACGTGAAATTGAGAACAACAAAACGATCGATGGTAATAAAGAAAAAGTTAAAGAACGCTTTAACATCGATAACGAGGCATGGCCAGCTAATAAGTTAACAGACCAAAATGCTAAGCAATTTATGGGTGATGGTTATCATCCCAGTCATTCATGCCCTCAGAATAACTCATCTAAATTTAATCCTAAGACAGAGGTTGTACTAAATGGATGCAGGAAAGCAGTATTACCTGAAATGACCTCCGACGAAACATACGCTTATATTGATAAACATCAAGCAGCTGGAGAGTCGAAAGATGAAACATACGACAGATTAGTGTCAGCAGGAAATTGTTCAAGCAGGGTTGATTTAAGATGAAAGGTAATAATTTAAAACCAAAGCAAAAACTACTAAGCTTCAACAAGTTCAATCTTAGCGTGCATAAAGATGCTGAGAAAGCATTAGCAGCTTGGCAACGTTGTAGACCACTAATGGCTTATGTAAACCTACAAGAGTTAGATAAATTCTATCGCCCACCATTGCGTTTAGTGCTTGATAAACAAGAGCACTATTGTTTTATAAATGACTTTAATAGAGTGCATCAAATTCTACGCTTCGAGGAGAGTATCAGTCACCCCTGTTTAATCACACCTGAATATAGTCAAGATATACTTCGGTTAGCATGGTGTGAGGTTCTTCAGCTATGTCATTTAGCAAACATTCATCATTCAGACCTATATAACGCTTTAAAAAAATTGGCACCCAAGGAAATAATTTGCGAGTTAATGGGATTATCAGAGTTAAGTATTAAAAACTATTGCCAGTTTGCTGGTATTAGCCAACATCATTACGAGTATCAACAGTACCGAACAGCTACCGAAGAAGACTTGATAGGGTTGCCGACGTCTATGGATTGGCTAAGTGAGGTATCGTAGTGAGTCACTCTTTAATAAATAAAGTTTATTTGAAGAGTGATGAGATACAAACACTCATCAATAAACTCGTGCCAGCAGACTCGCCAAGCTGTGAAGTGATTCAAAGTTTATTTTTAGCTGCCATCAACTTAAACGTTGATTTTTGTCTATCAAATTATCTATCAGAATGTTCGTTAACTTATCTAGGCGCTATAGTTGATCAACATCGACATGTTATTAATACAGATATATTGACTACTCAAGGTTGTCAGGATATTTGTAAAGATATTATTAGAAATAAATGTAGCGATACCTGGGCAGTCACGTATATGCTGGTAGTATTTTACGAAGCTCACGGTAAAGTAAGAAAAGGTAGTGATGCGTGGCTGTTTATGAGTAGCTACCTGCAAATTATATTTATGATTACCTCTAGGAATGACAAGCATTACGCCAAGATTGACCGGCTTGGCATTCGAGTTCGCATGGGACTGAAGCATGGCAGTCCACAAGCTCAAATATTAGATACGCTTATTGATATACATGTTAAACACGAGAGTTTAGAGAGCGTGCTGGCTAGCTTGAAACAATATGAGGAGACGATTAAGAAAAATGAGAAAATTGGTGAGCGATATAACAATAATTTGACGAGTAAAATTGGCCAAATAAGACGGGCTTATGAAGTTGTTGCTGAGGATAAAGAGTTTCATGGCAAAAATCGATTCAGTAGTAATAAAAAAGCAAAACATAGAGTTAAAGCCAATAAACAAGTAAAGCTTTCTTTAAAGACAGATGATGAGCCATTACTGACAAAGTCTTATCCTACTAAACATAAACATGATAACGTTGCGTTAGCTGAAAGTTTTGCAGATGATTATCCGCTAGCATTACTAGATAATGATTTTAAACCGAGTAAAAACACTGCTAAATCCTCTGAATTACAGCAGTGGTCTTTAAAGAGTAATTATCGCCATGCCCGACGTAACCAATTTGCATTTCCAACCAACACTCGCCAGCTAAGTTTGTTAAGTTATCAGATGTTGTTTGCTAGAGTTTGGTCACTATTCTTGGTAGTAAGTGATAAAGAGCGACAAGTTTATGCGGTATTAATATTATCGCTATTAAGTGGACGCAGTATTCAAGAGGTGATTAAGCAGTTACAACTAAAGGTAAGTCAACGTGAGTGGTTAGCCTATGAGAAAGGTGGGCAGAGATTAAACAACTACATATTGAGTATTACTATTGATGTCACTGCAAACCGTCGTAGTCATTTAATGGAGCATAGACAAAGTAAGGATAACGAATTTAAATTACCGTTACCATCACAGTTACAGTCAGTGATTGAAGAAAAGTTTGTAGTTGATAGTTCAGATGTGAATAAACTGCTTAAAGATTTAAAAGTACAACTTAGCCTGCCAGCTCTTAGTAATCAGCATATCGACAACAGCTTACACACTATTATTAGAAACGATCTCAATCAGCTACTACACGCTGACATTATCACTGGTGTTGATGTTAGACACAGCTCACCACTTTATTACATAAGTATTAGTACAAAAAATCTAGAGAAGACTTATAACCATGCTATAAGTCTTTTAACTGAGTATTGCGATGATGAAAGTAAGAACAAGCTACGTTTTTTAACTAAACAGGGCATTAGAAGTAATCATTTAAAACAATATGTGGGAAGTAACATGCCGTTAAGGTTGAATACTTGCCAAGCATTTTTCGGTAGGCTAGCTTCTGCTGTAGAGAGTTATAACGGAAAACTAAGGCATGGCTTGGATATTCGACATGACAGGTATATTGAACAGTTTAACTGCTACAGTGTTTGGCTGTGGTATATCATTATTATTCAAACGGGTATGCGCCCTGCTGTTCATGCACCAGGTGTCTTAAATCAAATCGATTTTACTCGAAAACTGATGTGGATATCAGATAAAGAAGAACGTAACAATCAAGCTTGCGGACGATTGATTCCCTTGAGCGATTTTCTACTCACAGCTATCAAAAACTATCTTGTTTACTTAGCAGAATTCTCTGCGATACATAACACTTTCTATACAAATCATAAGTTCCCCTTCGATGAGATAAAGAACTCAAAACAACCATTGATTATGTTGTTTGATAGAAATCCAAGAAAATTCGCTGGTATTAATGCGAGTAAAGTGCGTTATCAGACTAGAGAGTTTCTGACTCATCAGGATAATTGGTTACGACATCAACTCAGGACTATGCTCACTGATAAAGTACCAGAGCATCTCATTTTTGGCCTATACGGTCACGAGCACCCAGATCAAGAAATTATGCATCCAATGTCATCATTATCTATAAACGAGCTAAAAGCTTTATCTACTCATTTAGATAACGTTGCCATTCAATTAAATCTTAAACAAGTTGAGGTAACATTGTATGCACAAGATCGTCGCACACAAACTAAGATTACATAATAAAAAACAGACGCATCAGAATATCAAGGATGATGCTAAACAAATAGTTATGCAGTACTTTGATGAACATTGCTTATCGATATCTTCAAGTACAGATTTATCAGAACACTATCAAGCAATAAATGAGCAGTTAGAAGAAAACTTTGATACGGCTCACCAGTATTACCTAGCACGAAAAGGTTTTTTAGAGTGTATACGTAGTTATAACAAGAAGTATGACCTTAACTTAGATGAACCCGTTCTACCTATCATAGCAGAGCGAGATGATTTAACGATTGGATATGATTGGTTTGTAAAAGGCTCACAGGTGGCTAATAGTATACAAACCATGCTAGATATTTGGTCACATAAGAAGAAGTTCACCGCCAATGATTTAATAGAGGGGGCGCTCTATTGCAGTATTGTCTATGGCGGGCTAAACGATATTAAAGGATTAAAGGCCTTCTATGACTGGTTGCTTAGTGAACAGAGCTTAAACTATATACAAATGCCATATGAGTTTACCAACGATGCAATCGCGCCAAATAAATTCAAAAAGGTTGCCGTTATACTATTGGCCATCAAGGATGCAAATTATGGTTGCCAACCAGATGAAAGCGCTTTAGACGATGGATTAGAGCGCTATCTAAACTATATTCCTGACGATCTTACTTTAACCTTTATCTATGCGTTAGCTAATAAAACCATTAACAAGAAAAATATAAAACACTTCAATACTAATATTAAAGGTTTATCTAAAAAGTTAAAGCTTGAACACAAAGATATTGAAAAACCGAACCTTTCACAACTAATCAAATATGCTAACTATCAATGGCGACAAACAGACAGGTGTAATATTGATGGTGCTTTGTCTGTTGTGATGCAGAATCAGGTTAAAACCACAGCATTACCACCACAGAAGTTATTTACTTATAATCGAGAGACGATTTTTAGAAAGCATGAACCACTGATATGGGATAACTTATTATCTACTGACTATAGCCATAGTAAAGAGAGTAGGGCGGTACCTAAAGATTACCCAGCTTTTAGTAAAAACCTAGTCAAAAGCTTACAAGATGCTTTAAAAGGGACAAGAGCAGAAGCCATTAGTACAGTTGACAGGTTATTGGAAGAGTTTAGTCAGCCTAATGCACAACGTTTGCTCAGTTGGGCGTCAGAATTATTAACAGATAACAGTAAGCGATTAGACACAGTTGATAAATATGTTGGTTGTATCGGACGTGATTGGCTAATGTTGACTATGAATGAGTCATTAGAGTTTTGGGAGGATGAAGATTTTGAAAGTATCTATGAACAAATCATCCTTAGTAAAATAAAAGATGGGCGTAAGCGTTCGATTTTAAAAAAGGACTCTGAGTTTGTAGCTGACAATCTTGATTTAGAAGACGACAATAAAGATGCTGATAAAGTAGAAGATATTGATACTCTTTCGATATTCGACAAGTTTAAAGACACGCAAAAATTCACTTATGGCAGACTTCGTGATTTTCATGATCATCAACGCAAGCACTTTGATGCTCCGTATGTGTACTTCCCTTACGGCAATAATCGTCAAGTGGTTAAAGCTAACATTGTCTCGCCTATAGTTTATCAAGCCATGCGAGATGATATTTATAAATCAAATTTAGATATCCAGCAAAGAAGGCTCTGCCTAGTCGTTTTGAGTTTAGCATATCAAACGGGTATGAGAATTAGAGAGCTTATTGGTATTAAGCTAGATGATATTGCAGATATATATAGTTATCATGAAAACCAACCAATAGCCTTACCTGTTATATGGCTTAAACCCAACCGTCACCGTAGACTAAAGAGTAGCAGTGCAAAACGCTGTATTCCTATTCACTGCTTGCTTAAAGCAAAAGAGCTTGAAGATTTTGTCAGTTTATATCATGAACAAAAGAGGCTTAAACGTCGCTATTTGTTCTCATTAGGTAATGGCGATCATCCATTACCTGACACATTTTTTAGTAATTTAGTTAAACAGCTTTGGGATAGATCATTAGGTGAGCATGACTTTACTTTTCATAGCTTACGGCATACTGCTATTAGCCAGCTGGCTTTGGTGCTGAAACAATCACCTTTGGCGCAAGCAATGACAGATTATGACAGTCAGCATTGTGAACGAATTAGGAAAGGCGTACTTGCCAGCAATGAGTATCAAGGGGCATGGTTTGGGCTAGCTAGTTTAGCTGGGCATCTGATGTGTGATACAACTTTCGAATACTATATTCATACTGCCCATTTGCTGGCAGGTGAGAAAATCAGTCAATCAAAGCTGGAGCTGCCTTTAACAATATTTGAAATGGTAACTGGCATTGATTATCAAACAGTATATAGACAAGATAAAAGCGCTTATGATGCTAGCACTAAGCAGGTAAGGCTAGATAGGATACGAGATCATCTAATTAAAAAGCTATCATCTAAAGTTGATGAACTGTTTGTTAATAATTTCAGTAGCGGTGAAAGAGGTGTCACCTGCCAGCCTAAAGATATTCTAAAGTCTACAGATATGACTGTGCCAAAATCATCTATTTATATACATGCGAAGTATGATGATGTGATTGCATTTTTAGAAGAGATGCAGTGTGTTATGCCAGAAAGTAGAACCAGTAAACTTGATGAGATTGCTTTGCGCCATGGTATCAATATAAATCAAGCCAAAACAATCTACAAAAAAGCAGAGTCTATATTTGATGATGATAGGTTATTGCTTAGTTCACCACGGGGCAAGTCAAATCAAGAGATTTTAGTTAAAGCACTGGATAGAGCTTATCAGATGTCTATTAATGAACCGGAGGCACTTAGAACTTTCATGGAGATATTCTCCAATAAACATAGTTTAAACACTTCATTCCTGCATTTTGGAGTTAAGCCCAATCAAACAGACATGCTAAAGCAGTTTATGCATATAGGGTGTAAGCTTATTAACCCATCACGCTGGCAGGTTAGAGCATCAGATGAGAAGGCTGTTACTGATTTAAAACGAGAACTTAGTTTAGATAATAGGATACGTACTGGGGTACGTAAGAACTATCATGGGTTTGAAGTGAAAGTTGTTCAGAAAAAGCATAAAAGATCTGACAAAAATTTAGCTGTTAGCGGTGAATATCTTGCGTCGTCGGGTGTACTTAAATATTTAGGTTATGTGTTAATGGTTTTACTTTAAACAGACCATGTTTATAAAGAGAGTAGATTTAATTAATAGATTAACAAAGTCAGTATTATCATATTTTGGTATGACTTTGTTTTAGGGCATGTATAGAGTTGGGATATTGAAAAAAGATAAGCAACACCTCAAGTTCATGTTTACCACAACAAAAACAAAGGTATTGCTTATGACTCGCACTATGCTCAAAGATGAACAATGGCACAAGCTACGTACTATTTTGCGTCAAATAAACGTATATGACAAGCCTAATTTAAGAGTGACCGTTGAAGCAATGTTATACCGAATACGGGTTGGTTGTCCCTGGCGTGATATACCAGAGTATTTTGGTAAATGGTACGTTATTTATCAACAGTATCGCTACTGGCGTATTACAGGTAAATGGCAAAAGCTTATGTCAATAATAACGCAAGACTACGATAGTGAATGGTTGTTTATTGATGGTAGTGTCGTCAAAGCGCATCAGCACAGTTCTGGAGCAACTAGTCATCAAGATGAAGCCATTGGTAAAAGCGTTGCTGGTAACAGCAGCAAGATTCATCTAGTGGTTGATGCTTGTGGCAATCCTGTTCATATTGAAGTGACTGGTGGTCAACTGCATGACTCACAAATGGCAAATGTTCTCATCAAACGAGCGATCAAAGATGATACTGAGGCAGTTGTTGCTGATAAGGGTTATGATAGCCAAGATATTAGAAATTGCATTATGGATTATAATGCTACAGTGGTTATACCTGTTAAATCAAATTCAAAAAGCAGTAATGAAAATATGGACTGGTATTTATATCGTTGCCGCCATTTAGTTGAAAATGCATTTGCTAGATTAAAGCACTTTAGAGGAATAGCTACTCGCTATGATAAGCTTAAAGCCAGTTATGAAGCTGCTGTTATTCTTGCTTGTGTTTATATCTGGCTGCCACTTATTTGAAGCTGTTTAGGCCTATTGTTGCAAACGTTTGTTTTTTGGTCGATAACCAGTGGTCTCATTTGAGACCTAAGTATAAGCTCTTACTATCATAACTTGTTTTGTTATGATAGTGCGTAAGCTCTATTATATTTAAAAAAATATAAATAGTTAATTATTTTAAAAAATTGTTGAATAGTTTTAAGTTTTAAAATAAAATCAGTTAAGCAATATAGCATCACCTAATAATTACATTAACTTTCGGAGAGTTAGCAATGAAGTATTCTAATCCAAAATTACGCCGCCTTAATCCAGAGTCACAACGTGGTCAAGGTATGACTGAATACATTATCATAGTAGCACTTATTGCAATTGCAGCAATTGGTTCTTTTAAGTACTTTGGTCAGACAGCACGTAGTCAAGCTGCAGCTGCTGCTCAGGAGTTAGCAGGTCAAGATGGTGCGTCTGATACTAATAACGCTAAGACTGCGGCAGGTAAAGCTAGAACTCAAGGGAAAGAAGAAAAAGGCATGGCTGATTTTACTAATAATGGTCAGTAGTAGTATAAGCAGCTAGACTTAAGTAAGAAATGTTACTAAAAGCAGCTTTTAGAAAGTATTGATTATTTAACAGGTATAGCGATGAATGAATCTAAACAACAAGGACAAACATTAGTACTAATGTTAGCCTTTACTTTAGTATTAGCTATAGCTCTTATCTATTTATTTAATACATCTCAGCTTTTAGCAGAACGTACCCAGGCAAAAGTGCTTGCAGATCATGCTTCCTATAATACAGCTGTGAAGCAGGCACAACTCCTTAATGCCAATGCTTATATGAATAAAGCTAAAATTGCAAATCAATTAGCTACGGCTCAGGCGGTAAGTGTTGCAAGTTGGGCAGAACACTTTCAGCCTATTCCAGAGCATACACAATGGATCAATTTAATACCCGTTTATGGTAATACCATATATTCAGGATTGGTAACTGCTACTAATTCGCTAGGGCAGGCATCAGAAGCATCTGCACCTTTTATTATTGCTAACAATGTAGCCACAAAGAGTGTATCTGAACAACAAAACTTATTAAATAATACGTCTATTATAGAGATCCGTAAAATACCAACTAAGACATTGCAAAACTCTTCTATAGGAACTGACTTCAAAGCTGAAGCATTACCTTTATCCTCTCATTTTTCTGTAAACGACCCTTTTAATGGTAACTTTATTAAGCAATATCAAGGTAATAGCTCTGATCCTTATGAAGGTCGTCAAAGACTAAAAGATGTGGTTTTAGCTTCAAGAGACCCTTTTACTCGAGAGCGAAGAGTAGACAGTCAATGGAACTTACCTGGATGGATTCGTACATGGAATAAAAAAGGTTTTGAGCTACATAGAAGAGGAGGAACGGAGGTTAGTAATGATTTAAATCAATGGAAAGGCGTGGATACCATGTCTCTTCATTATGAAAAGTTAAAAATTAAATGGACTGGATTAAGTTGGAAACATCGTGAAGACCAAATAGGTTACGGAAGTGCATTGGTTCGTAATGATGGTGGTGATAATGATAGAGGAAATCTAGCAGGTTATTCAAATGTCTTAAAGAATAGGGATGCTTCTAATAGAAGCCATCAATTTACTCCGAGTTGGGATGCTCGATCAAATAACAGAATAGGTTGGGGAGAAACTGGAATTCCACGTTTTTGGGATTTGGATCCAAAATTTTTAGCTCAAGACGAGCCAACTTTGCCTTTATCTATACGTATCACTAAGGGTTCAGATTTGCTTGATACTACTAGTGGTGCCGCAGAATTTAAAGTCGGGAGAGAGCTTGATATCGTTTCAAATGATAATATATCCGCTATTTCATCAGCAGAGGTTTATTTTGAGCGTCCACTTCAAGATAGGCGTGGATCATCTACCTTTCTTAATAATGGCAAATTTGAAAAAGCTAGCTTGTTAAATCCTTATTGGCAAGTCAGACTGATTAATAATAGTCCAGAAGCTATCGCTGAAGGAAGAACACGATGAAAGTAAACGAGTCAGGGCAAGCGGCAGTAGAATTTGCAGTATCGGTAAGCGTTTTAATAGCTTTAGTATTGGCTATTCCAATATTAGCTAAAATAGCGAATGCAAATATAATGAGTATTCAAGCTTTAGATTATGCTGCTTGGCGGGTACGGGAAGGTAATACTAATAATGAGCTACTTAGTCAAGAAGTTAGTGATAGATATTTTGGTGAAACAGCGTTGGTTGTAGATAATGAAAAACTTAATCATCGAGGTGCAAAATTAGGAAAGGGAAAGGATAACCAGCAAATATATAGAAATAACACAGTCACTATAAACTACGCTCCTGATAATAGCGATGACTCATGGAATAAGATTGAAGATCTATATAAATTTGGCTTATATGATCAAAAAGGGGCTGTCAGCATCAATTTACCTTTAGAGAATTTAAATGTTATACCTGAAATAGTAGAGTCATTAACTATCAAAAAAAGCTTGTACGTTGATAATCAAACCTTAACCGCTAGGGATCAAAAAGAAATACAGGATAACATGGATAACTTTAATGACATAGTTATTCCTTATAACAATGATGCACAAAAGAAAGCTACCAATATATTCTATAACACTATTATAAAAGGAATAGATTTAAGTGCTGGCTGGATAGATAGTGTCTTTTCCGATCATCAGGTTGAAGATGTAAAAGTTAACCATAATGAAGTTCCAGATGACCGACTTGTAGAGTTTAAACCATGAATAGACTTATAGCTTTTGCTTTATGTGTGCTGGTTTCCTCTCCCGCATTTAGCCATGTATGCAATAACATTAGAGTTATACAAGGATTCTCATCTTCGCATTTGTTTCAGAATGCTATTATTAACAATAAACCCTTAGATTATTATACCTTTAGCAGCGAATGTAATATTGATTGCTTAAAAGCAAAACTTAAGAATAAAAATATATCTTACTCTCTAAATAGAAACGTTCTATCAGTATTTGATAAAGCAAGTGTTGCAACCCTTACGTTTGAATCTATTGGTAACCAAGTTATATCCGGTTATTTGACTTGTTCTTCTACTGACAACAGACAGTATATTACTCACCCTCTTCATCTTTTTATGAATAAAGCTTCATTGGATCTTCAAACTGAAGATTATAAAACTATTTCCCGTACTATAAATCTTCAAGGCTATACAAAATCAGAGTACGCACGTTTGGTAAGCCAACTCAATAAGATTGCTATTAGCAAAAAAAACATTGTTGGGTTTACTGATTATAAAATATCAACTCCTAAGTTTAAACAATCTATTAAAATATCTAAACTAAGTTATCGTGGTGACTTTATGATTAATATTGAGGTTAATAAATAACATGAAAAGTCAAAAAGGTAATATTGCAGTTGAGTACCTCTTAGCAACATTAGTAGTGATAGCTATTGTATTTGGTATCCAGGTAGGAGATAAAAACTTGTGGAGCATGATGCATGAGGCTTTTCAAACTCGACATACAAATTATTCTAAATCAATTAGTCACTTAGATGATGTTGATGCACTGACAGATACAGAGAGAAAATGAAAAAAATTAAATTAAATAAAAACGTTATAGCGTTATTATTGTCGATATTACTTGCATTAATATGTGCGGTATTACTCAAAGTAATTGTTGATAAAAAAATAGAGTCCTCTCTGAGCACTGATACTGTTAGTTATATTGTAGCTAATAATGACTTGCCAAAAGGAACAATCATAGACCCTTTTGATAGTTCTCAGTTTGCTGTAAGAAACGATATACCAGTAGAATTTGCGCAGTCTACTGCAATTACTCCTGATCAAGCTGAAAATATTGAGGGTGCATTGTTGTTGAATGATGTTAAGAGAGGTGATGTTTTAACATGGATGTCTATTGATACTGATGAGAGTAGGCAGTTATCAGGTAGATTATCCCCAGGGAGAAGAGCTCTAACTATACCTGTTGATGATGAAAGCTCGATATCATCAATGCTAAAACCTAATGACCATATTGACCTTATTCTTACATATCAAAAAAATGGTAATATTGTTGCTGCTCCATTAATGCAAAATGTACGTGTATTAGCAACAGGTGATTCACTAAGTACTAGTAATAGTTACCTTACAGACACAAATTATAATGATAGTTTTAGAACTATTACTTTAGATCTAGATTTAGACGACGTTTCTAAGATTACAACAGCACTAGAGCTGGGACGTTTATCAGCCGTATTAAGAAATCCTAATGATATGACTTATACAGATAATGTTGTTAGCCTACAAACTTTACAACGCGAACTAAATTTAAAAACATTCGATAAACCTGAAACTTTTGTTCCTCCTTCTCCTCCTTCGATACCTGACTCATATGTAGAAGATATAAATGAAAAAATGTTCGAGTTAAAAGAAAATACTGAAGAGACTAATGTAGAAGTTGCCCCCACCCCTAAACCATCTATTGACGTAATATATGGAAATAGACATCTAAAAAATTAGTATTATCAAAGAGTAAAATATGTTTAAAAAATCAATTTGTACCATTTTAGTAGGTATATCGACTTTCGCACTAGCAGATGTCAACAGTGGGGTTATGACACTATATGTAGGCCAATCTGAATTCATTAATGATAATAGTATTACTAATGTTGCTGTTGGAAGTGATGAGGTTATTAATGCTTTACCAATTGGTAAAAAAGGTGTGCTATTAACAGGAATAAAAAATGGTGATACAACTATTAAAGTTTGGAGAAAAAACTCTGTTCAAAGTATAAATACTCATGTATATCCTGCTAATCTGCCCAGAATGTTTAATGAGATCAAATACTTTATTGCTAAATATCCACAGATCTCTGCTAATATTGTTGGTGATACAATAGTTGTAGAGGGAGAGAATATTAGTGAGTTCGATAAGAGTAAAATTGATAACTTTTTATCGCAGTATAAATATATTACAAATCTTACACGTGCTAATAATCAAACTGCTGATTCGAATGATACAAGAATGGTGTATTTTGACGTTAAAATTGTTGAAGTAACCAGAAGTGCTAGTCAAAATTTAGGAATTGAGTGGTCATCACAAGTAGATGGTCCAAGAGTAGGTGTTATTGGAGAGTTTAAGAAAAGTAAAGCTTATAAATCACAACCTGGAGGGATTGATTTTGACGGCATCCCTCCTGGGCCACATATAAGACCATTTCAAACTTATGCTGGTTTAATATCTTCTATTACAAGCCGTATCAACTTAATGGAAAGTGAAGGAACGGCTAAGCTCATTGCACACCCTGTCTTGTCATGTAGAAATGGTGGGAATGCGGAGTTTTTATCTGGTGGACAAGTGCCGTATTCAAGTGCTTCAGCTACTGGTACTCCCTCAGTTGACTTTAAAGACTATGGTATTAAATTAGATGTGTCTCCTATTATACAAAATGATGGAAGTATATTAGCAAATATAAAATCAGAGATAAGTGAAATTGATCATGCGGTTCAAATTGATAATGTACCTGGACTATTGACTAGAAAAACAACAACGGACTTTAGCTTACAAAATGGGGAAACTCTTGTATTGAGCGGATTGAACTATAATAGACAGTCTGATACTAATTCACAGGTTCCAGGACTTCATAAAACGCCGTTTTTAGGTAGGCTTTTTAAAAACGAAAGTAAAGTAAACGCACAAACTGAATTATTATTTATAGTTACGCCATTTATCTACAGTGAAAAACAGAACCCTTCTAATTCCATTACAAGTAAAGCTAGTGAAATGGTAGAGAGCTTAAATATGGATAATAAACTGTTACCAGTAGACTTTTTCAAGAGTGAAAATAATAGAGTTTATTTTGAAGAGGGACAAAAATAAATGTTAAAGATTAAGGTGTTTTATAAAGATAAGGAGTCTATTGTTGATTTCGATAATGATGAAATAGTTATAGGTAAAAGTTTACAGGCTGACCTGCAAATAAAAGGTTGGTTGACATCGAATGAGCATGCAGTAATTAAAAAGCTGCCTGCTGGTTATGTAGTCGAAGATCTTGATCGAGGTGCTAATGGTACATATGTTAATGGTTCTAAAGTCGATATGTATGGTCCCTTAGAAGAAGGGGATAAAATAGATATTGGAAAGTATAGGTTTGTTATTCTAAGTATAGATGCTGAGGAATTATCGTATGAATTGAAAAAAGAAGATATGTTCGATTCTACAGTTAATCCTATGAAGAGCTCTTTCAAGGGAAAAGAGACAGAACCTCTGTGCCAGCCTATTGAAACTGGTCTCACTAAATATGTGGATAGTAAAGCTGAGCTTGAAAAAGAAATGAAGCTTATGAAACAGCTGCATGCAAAGTTAATTGAGACTATGGACTTAGAGCGGCAAGACGTTTCTAAAATGTCTGATAAAGAGCTATATGAAACAACACTTAATTGCTTAAATAAAATAATTGAAAACGATTTAACAGTAGATAGAAAAAATATAGAGCGTATTAAAAGTTTAGTGTTAAATGAAGCGATTGGGCTAGGGCCCTTGGAGGTTTTAATAGCAGACAAAGATGTTTCTGAGATTATGGTTAACTCTGCAAGTGAGATATATGTTGAAAAAAAAGGTCGTATTCTTCTAACAGGCTCTGTTTTTAGTAGCGACCAAGCAGTTCTTGATATTATTGAAAGAATTGTTTCGCCTATTGGAAGAAGAATTGATGAGTCTTCACCTATGGTTGATGCTCGATTAAAAGATGGTTCTCGGGTAAATGCAATCATACCTCCATTAGCATTAAAGGGGCCTACAATCACGATTCGTAAGTTCCCAGAAAAGAGATTAAAAGTTAAAGATTTAGTTGAAATGGATAGTCTTTCGTCGAATATGGCAGAGTTTCTTGAGTCTTGTGTTAAACATAGGCGAAATATTATTATTTCAGGGGGAACTGGATCTGGTAAAACAACATTACTAAACGTTTTGTCAAACTTTATCCCTAATGGTGAGAGGATAATAACTATCGAGGATGCGGCAGAACTTAAGTTAGACCATGATCACTTAATTGCATTAGAATCTAGGCCTGCGAATGCTGAAGGTAAAGGCTCAATAACTATCCGTGATCTTGTGAAAAACTCATTAAGGATGAGGCCTGATAGAATCGTTGTAGGTGAGTGTCGAGGTGCCGAATCATTAGATATGTTACAAGCTATGAATACAGGTCATGAGGGTTCTTTAACCACATTGCATGCTAACACGCCTAGGGATGCACTATCTCGACTAGAAACTTTAGTTTTAATGGCAGGTATGGACTTACCTCTACAAGCCATTCGAGAGCAAATAGTATCAGCTATTGATATTATAGTGCAGCAGACTCGTTTTGCTTGTGGTAGTCGGAAAATAACTCATATTACTGAAGTAACTGGGATTGAAGGAAATACGATTCAACTACAAGATATATTTGAATATAAAAAAAATGGATATGATGAAGACAGAGTTGTTCAAGGTGTGTATAGATCTACTGAAACAATCCCTGCTTTCTATCAAGACCTGATTGATAGTGGTATTGATATGAAAACTGATTACTTTAAGATATAAGTAGGGAATTCACATGCTTTATTTTGGGTTTTTTGTTTTACTTGCAGTGATTTTCTACATATTTTATATATTTTTTTCTAAAAATATGTCAGGGTCTTTTACAAGATCAAAAATATCAATACTATCTAAATCAATTGATTATAGTCTTCCTGAAAATAGAGTTAATACCTATTTTATAGCCTATATAACTGGTGCTATTAGTCTAATTTTTCTGGCTTTTTATTTATTAAGCAATTATGTTTTAATTTTAGCATTTGTGATTATTGTTTTAATTCTCCCTTATTTTGTTATTAAGCATATCAAAAATAAAAGAATTTCTTTATTTGAAAAACAACTTCCGGATGCTATTGATTTAATGGCTGGCTCATTATTAGCAGGGAATAGTTTATCTGGTGCTTTTTCAATGATCGCAGAAGAGTTTCCAAACCCTTTGTCTAAAGAAGTAAGTATGGTGGTTCGAGAACAAAAGCTTGGAGTTTCAGTTGATCAGTCCTTACAGAACTTTGCAAAAAGAATGCCTCTAAACTCTGTAGTTTTAACAGTTTCAGTGATAAGAACATCTGTAGAAACAGGAGGGGAGTTGTCAGATGCACTAAAAAATGTGGCACGAACACTTAGAAGTATCGAACAAGCTGAAGGCAAAATAAGAGCACTAACTTCACAAGGAAAGATGCAAGCATGGGTAGTCGGATTGATGCCTGTACTATTAATTATTGTTTTATCAAAGATGGAGCCAGAGGCAATGTCTCAATTATGGACAACTAAAGAGGGGTATATGGCTCTATTAGCTTTAATTATATTTGAAGTACTTGGTATTATTTTTATTCGAAAAATTGTCAATATAGATATTTAGGTTAAGTATGCTGAATTATTCACTTCAAATATATATTTTAATTGGGTTTATTACTCTAATAGTCTTTGTATTAGTTTGGTGTTTGCTTTACTTCATGTTTCGCGTACCAAATGATGATAGAGAGCATTATGATGACCCACCCATCTTTTATAAAGCCTTTAGTTTTTTTATAAATGTTATTGCCTTCTATGTATCACCTTATGTTAATGAACAAACATATGAGAGGTATGAAAAGAAAATAATCCATGCTGGAGTGGAATATCAGTTTAAGCCTTCGCATATTATTGCGAGTAAGATTTTTAGTTGCTTTTTTCTTACTTTTTTTGCCATATTAGTTTTATATTTGTTTAATCAAAATTTGATTTTGGTTTTTTTAGTTAGTATTTTTGGTTATATGTACCCTGACCTTTGGCTTAAAGAAATAAAGAAAAAAAGAAATAATAAAATCTCCAAAGATATGCCTTTTTTTCTTGATATGATTACTCTCAGCGTGGAATCAGGGTTAAATTTAAATGGCGCGATTAGACAGGCTGTGGATAAAAGTCCTAATGGCCCTGTTAGAAGTGAGTTTGAAAAAGTTGTGAGAGATATTAAAACTGGAGTAAGTAGGTCGGAAGCATTTAGAAAAATGAGCGCTAGAGTTGATGATCAGTCGGTAAAAAGTTTGGTGTCTTCAATTATTCAAGCTGAAAAGATGGGTATGAATCTAGGACCAATACTCAGAAGTCAAGCAGAACAACGTAGAATTGAACGATTTCAAAAAGCTGAGAAAATGGCAATGGAAGCGCCCGTAAAATTACTTTTTCCATTAGTTGCTTTTATTTTTCCTTGTACCTTCATTGTTATCGGATTCCCAGTTTATGTCATGATGAAAGATGCTTTCTTATAAAAGGGCCTATATTGTGAAAGTAATCACTAAAGAAACTGTTATTGGGCGTATGAAAATAATTCAAGCCACTACATTTTTATCACGACTAAAAGGGCTATTATTTACTAAGAGCTTAGAGTCTGATGAGTGCATTTTAATAAGCCCTTGTACTTCTATTCATACGATAGGTATGCTGTATTCTATTAATATTATCTTTCTTGATAAAGATGATTTTGTTATTTCTGTTAAAAATAAAGTAAGACCTAATCGTATTTGTCTGGCTCCACCTAAAACTAAAAAAGTCATTGAGTTAGCATCTAAAAGGGGAATCATTCAGCCTCATATAGTTGGCCATAAGTTCACGGAGGATCTAGTATGAAGCTTAATCAAAAACAACGGGGCGCTACTTTAACTGAGTTCATAACCATAGGTCCTATAATATTTATTCTAGGTATGACTGGTATCCAATATACTCTAATGTACAATGCTAAGACTAACTTAACCTATGCGTCTTATGAAGCTGCTAGAGCAGGAGCTATCGAAAATGCTGACCCTAAGGCTATTCAAGCAGGTCTGCTTAAAGGGTTTTTACCTTATCTAAGTGCAGGCAATGGTTCTAACGGAGGAGTTTCTGATTCGGCACGGTTGTTGCAAACTATTACAACCTCCGAAACACCTTTTATGAAGGTAGAAATTATTAATCCTAATGAAAAAGCTTTCGATGACTTTAACGACGAAACCTTACAAAAATTATTAAAAACAGATCACAAAGTCATACCTAATAAACAAACCGATATTGAAAATCTAAAAGACACTCAAGGTAAAACATCAGGTATTACCATTGAAGAGGCAAATGTATTGAAGCTTAGGATTACCTATGGTTATAAACCGTCGATACCTTTAGTAGGTAATATGTTTGCACAAGCCTATGATTTGTTATCAGGACCACAAGATGCTTTTAATACTATGCTATTTGCAGCAAATAGAGTTCCTGTTGTGGTAGATGTATCTTCCCAAATGTTAAGTCCTGCTGTTCAAAATGGTTTAAAAACTGGGTCATATGATCCTGCTAATACTGACTCCCCACAAACGAGTGGGCATCAACTCCCAGACTTAACACAAGTAAATCTTCCTGGCAAATATGAAAATATGTCTAGAGAAGAGATTATTAATGACATTCTGATAAATGGTAAGGATGAGAGTGTTAGTAATAGAGATTGGGTTAAGATTTTAATAGCACTAGGTATTATTACAATTGGGGCAGATCAAATTAATAATGTACTTGAGGGGATTGATGAGTCTGGGAGCGTCTTCGACACAGATTTATTCTCTGATTTCCAGTCTAATTATCAGTGCCCTGCAGGAGCGAGTTCTTACGATTTGTCAGAAGATGAAGGTATATTAAATCAAGATTTTTAAAAGCCTACGATTAGTTATCTAGTTTTATAATTTTAAATTATATAAATTATTAATTATTTTCATGTTGTTCTTAGTTTGACCTATCGTAAAGGCATATCAAATATTTTTATTGATATAAATATAATAGAGTAGGCTTATGATCTTAAGTTTTAAAGTAGTGCAAAAAGGAATGTTTTTTTTACTAAATATATGTATTAGTTCGCTTAGCTTTGCTGGCATACAATTTATTGATATGAATAAAAGCACTAATCAGACTAAAGCGACAGTACAAAATAGTGTACACGACAGTACAAACAAACCGCAGATTAAATATAGTCCATTAGATAATATAATAAATCACTATGCAGCTCAACATAATGTACCACCTGACTTGATAAAAGCCATCATTAAACAAGAATCAGGTTTCAATGTTCATGCTGTTTCTCCTAAAGGGGCTCGAGGCCTAATGCAGCTTATGCCAACGACAGCGGCCAGTTATGGGAGATACAACTTATTTAATCCACAACACAATATAGCTGTAGGAACAAAGCATTTATCTTATTTACTGAATAAATATAACAACCAATTACATCTTGCTTTAGCTGCTTATAATGCAGGAGAAGGTAATGTCGCTAAGTACGGAGGTATACCACCATTTTCCGAAACCCAAAACTATGTTTTAAATGTGCTTAAATCGTACAATAGTTATTTAGATCAAGCGCTATTAGCAAAAGGAGTATCAAAAGAGAAGATTATTAAAATGAATCAACAAGCTGAGTCAAATACTAATAACTCAAATAAAAGCCGAGTGTTATACCTCTCACTTAATGAATAATTAATTGCATAAAAAATCTGACAACCCATCAACAACCTTGTAATATTAAGTAAAATTAAAAAAAGGGTTAGAATTTAGCAATGCGATTAATGACACTTACCGCCAGTATTCTCTTATCGCTTGCTATTGCTAATATAAGTAATGCCGCCAACCCTCTCTCTGCCGCTTCGAACACTATTACGGCCTGTAACAGAATAGGTACAAACGGCACACCTATGTGTCCTGCACCGACCCCAACCAATCAAGATAATCCAGATACCAACAGAGCAGGCGGTAACCCCATCAACCTACTCACAGGTAATAAGTTTGAATCAGCAACAGACATAGAAGCCACAGGCGGCGAATACGCCCTAAGGCTGAATCGTTACTACAACTCA
>NZ_KB907629.1 GCF_000382145.1 Psychrobacter lutiphocae DSM 21542 | reverse complement strand
TGTCAAGGATTCTGGGTCGCCCTTGACCTGCTTTTGTTTGTAGCCCTTGTATGCCTTCGGCGTCATAACGGTTGAGCCAATTGTATACGCTTTGAATGTTGGTGTCGGTTATTTGTGCGATGTCTTTGGCTATTCTGCCATCACTTTTTAGCAGTATAATGTGACAACGTTTTCGATAACTGGCTGTTTTTCCGTGTTTATACCCGTGGTCTAGTGCTTTACGCTCGGCATCGGTTAGTTCTATTTGTCTTATCTTCATGATGGCTTTTTATGTCTGTTATGAAAAACTGTTATCATAACATAATTTTGTTCGATTACTTATTGTTAAATATATATTAATTTCGCTATTGAAATGTTGAAATAACAGTTTCAAAGAAAGAATATTCCATCATCTGAATACTTTTTGAATAGCACTTAGTTTGGCTGTATTTGTACAGAATATTAAAAGTAGGGTAGTTGCCCTGTGTCATGCAAATACAGCCACTTTAATGGTTATTCATAATTTAGTCAGACTATTATAATGAGTATATTTTTGACTTTTTACTATATACTTAAAAAATGCCACAAGATAAATCGCTCAAAATACGATAAACTGCCTCGCTAAGATGACATAATATTTATTTATTGATACTAAGCACATTAAAGCAAAAGGCAGCTTGTTATGGAACTAACACCAACCCCAAAAGAACAAAAACCAGTATTTATGCCAAGAGTCGGCAGTGACAGTCTTGTAAAAACCGACATGGTTGAAATTGAGCATCATGTGGGGTTTGCCACTCGACAGAAGAAAAAGACCATCAACGATCTGCACCGAGTCATAAAAAAGAAATATGGCTTTAAGAATGTATTGGAGCTGTCTAGTAAGTCAGGCAATAAGTTGAGCTTTCCGCTTAGTTCAGATCGCCTAAAGATAACCAATGAAGAAGATGGCAAGAAGTACAGCGTTGAAAATGCCTATCAAGCCAGTAAAGTGTTTGAAAAGGGTGGTCCTTATATCGATCTATTAACTGTACCACCAAGACAAGCTAAAAAAGATTCAAGATTGCTTAATTCAGGTGATATCACAGGTTATGATTACTTTGGTATGATTTGGGGCTTAGAGCCGTTAACTGCTTTTTATGACTGGCTGTATGTCAATGCACTAAAACAAAATCCACAACTACATGAAGAAGTGCTTCAGTATCAAGCTTTTACAGACATCTCATTTAACCCAAAAAAGAACATTCATTGTCCTGCGTATTCGCTGGCTATGTTTGTCGCACTTCACAAGCGTGAGCTGCTTGATAAAGTCGAAGACCCTGGCACGTTTTATGATTTGGTCACAGGGTTTGATTTAAGTAATACAGAGCATCTTTTGGAGGAGGGATGGTTTTGATAGCTGATTATTCATAATAAAGTTAGAGTCTTTGAAAATGTCTGTACATGAATATAGCATACGATTATAAGTTTATACATCTTATTTAACATAATATACATTATACGAAAACAAACCAACCGCTTTTAGAATATTTAGATTCCTTGTTAAGGACCCTATGTTAACGACTCTATTAGTCATTTGCCAAATGTTTCTATAAACATTAATGTTACGGCCATCTCGATTATGATTAATGCTAACATGTGTCGGCTGTTTTAATTTCTTATTCTTTGTTTCTTATATTTATCACAATTGATTTGACACACCCGACACCATACAAAACATTATGCAAAATAATTATTCTAATCCGCAAAACCAAAACTCTGACAACAATGCTAACTCTGACAACTTTGATCACAATCATTTGTGGCATCCATACGCAAGTCTGCCGCCATCATATCCTAACTTAGTCATCGACAAAGCTGATGGCGTCTACTTATATACTGCCTCTGGCGATGCTCTCATAGATGGCATGTCATCTTGGTGGGCAGCCACTCATGGCTACAATCATCCCAAACTAAATGCTGCTATCACCAATCAGCTATCTAGTATGGCACATGTCATGTTTGGCGGTCTTACACATCAGCCTGCCATTGATCTGGGTCAAAAACTCCTCTCTATCGTGCCTAAAGGTTTAGATGCCATCTTCTATGCAGATAGCGGTAGTATTGCGGTTGAAGTTGCTTTAAAGATGGCCTTACAGTACCAATTATCCCAAAATAAGCCTGAACGTAAACAAATAGCGACCACTCGTTCTGGCTATTATGGTGATACCTGGCATGCAATGAGCATCTGTGATCCGGTCACTGGTATGCACAGTATCTATGGCAAGCAGTTACCAGTACAATTGTTCACTGATAAACCTGAAAATGGCTTTGATACGCCATTAAGTACGGATATTAAGCAGCGATTAATCGAGTTTTTTAAACAAAATCAGTATCTTATATCGGCTTTTATCATAGAACCTGTGGTTCAAGGTGCTGGTGGAATGCGGTTTTATAGTCCTGAGTATTTAACACTGCTACGTGAGCTTTGTGACAAATATGATGTCTTATTAATCGCTGATGAAATCGCTACTGGCTTTGGACGCACTGGAAAAATGTTTGCTTGTGAACATGCCAATATTTCGCCTGATATTATGACCGTGGGTAAAGCGCTGACAGGTGGTTATATGACATTTGCTGCGACAATATGTCAGCGTCATGTTGCTGAGCACATTGCTAATAGTGAGTATTCTGCTCTAATGCACGGCCCTACGTTTATGGGCAATCCCCTCGCCTGCTCTGTGGCTTTGTCATCTATTGAACTGATTATTGACGGTGATTATCCTAAACGTGCTCGCCATATCGAGTCACAATTAAAGCGTTATTTACAGCCGTTAGCAGAGTATGAACAAGTCACTGATGTGCGTGTATTGGGTGCAATTGGTGTTGTTGAATTGAGTGATGCGGTTGATATGCCAAGGTTTCAGCGTTTGTTAATTGAAAATAAGGTATGGATTAGACCCTTTGGCAAATTGGTCTATATTATGCCGCCAATTATAATGACGGATGATGAAATTCTAATTTTATGTGATAGGTTAAAGCAGGTTTTGGCGGATTATTTTAATCCATAGTTTTAATAATGGTTAATTTATTAACTAAAATGAATTTTGGATAAGAGTTTTTTAAGCCATTGTTTTTATTGGTTTTAAAAATCCATCCCCAACCCTTCCTTTGGAAAAGGAAGGGAGCTAACCTTTACAGATTTAAAATGAGATAAATGACCGTTTTTTAAAAGATAAAATGCATTGGTTTGCAATAGAGGGATGCCTGTAACCTTAAATTAGATGAGTTGATTATCACGAATTTAGGTTATGCGATTAAATATAATATTGGATCAATAAAATTATGAGTGTGTATTTTATAACTGGGATTGATACAGATATAGGTAAAACTATTGCTACTGGAAGCTTAGCGAGAGCTTTACATCAAAAAGGCTGTAAAGTCATCACTCAAAAGTTGGTGCAAACAGGATGTAATGGTATCGCTGAGGATATTATGACGCATAGAGAGATAATGGGCATAGGCTTACAGTCGTGCGATATCGATATGACGACTTGTCCCTATGTATTCCAAAAGCCCGCCTCGCCCCATTTAGCATCGAAACTTGAAAATACTATTATTGAACCAAGCCGTATTTCCGATGCAACCAATACGCTGAAACAAGATTATGACATTGTGCTCTTAGAAGGTGCTGGTGGGCTTATGGTGCCACTTTCCGATAAATTACTGACTATTGATTATATTGAAGCTCAAGGCTACCCCGTAGTATTGGTTACATCTGGTCGACTCGGCAGTATTAATCATACCTTATTAAGTATAGAGGCGTTAGCAAAGCGCAACCTGCCTTTGCATGCAATTATCTATAATGACTGGCAACCTGATAAGCGTTTAGCGTCAGAATATTCACCTGACGATGAGATTGTGGATAGCACCAAAGACTATTTACAGACTTATTTAGCTAACAATCATCCTGATTCTCACTGGATTGATTTGCCTAACAATTCAGCAATCAATACAGATGATTTATCAGATTCAGATTGCAGGTCATCTCTTAATAATTACGCTGAGCATTTGATTTAGGACTTACGAAGTAAATAAATACAGTTTAGCGTTAGATAAAAAGTATTAAGCATATTCGATAGGCTCAATACTATCTAAAACTTTCAATCAGCCTTAGTTCATAGGTCGATTGTAAACTTAACCAAAGCTGGGCACTACCGCCAAAATATTTAGCAAGTCGCAATGCTGTATCCGCTGTTATGCCCCGCTTTTCACGAACAATTTCATTGATACGAGCTGGCGTGACACCGAGATGATTAGCCAAAGCATTGGCACTCATCTTAACTGTTGATTATGATAATTTTACAAGTGATTTTGATAAAATATATAAATTTTTAGGAGAAAATCATGTTAAAGGCCATTGATTTTATTTTTGATAATAATATTGAATATAAAAAACCATCAATACTTCTTGTTTTAGGAACTGCACATAGTGTCGATTATTTTTCTGAAAAAATAGTTAAATATAATCAGATTTATAATTATAAAAAAATTATTATAAGTGGTTATAATGGTGAGGCAGAAAATATAGCTTTAAATCTTCGTAAAAGAGGGGTTTCTCCGAGCAAATTAATACTAGAGTCAGAAGCAAAGAATACTTTAGAAAATATAATATTTTCTACGCCACTTCTAGAAAACTATAAAGATGAAGAATGGCATGTGATGGGTAAGTTATATGCCTTGCCTAGAATAAAATTAACCGTATTAAAGCATTGCAATAATGATAAGGTAAGCTTTATACCAGTGGATCTGCACAACGTAAATAAAGACAATTGGATTGAAAATAAAAAATTTGTAGAAAAAATTGCTAATGAATTTAATAAAATAAGAATATATCAAAAGAAAGGTGATATTTCAGATTTTGAGAAATTTTTTGACTTAACTTCTTATAACACATTTATGAACTATGTTAAGAATATAGAACAACGTTCGTCCGCTTATAGTAATTAATCAAAATTCCTCAAACCAAATACCCCCTTGCTTAATGGCAGAGGGTATTTGGTTGTCATAATTAATGTCAATAGCCTTCAAATTAAATTGAATGCCCTTAATATTAGGAATATGATAGTTGTTATTGGCACAGTTCAATGACAACTATCTCTATTTATATAGAATATGAGATTAAATAGTATTGGTGAGGACATTATGCGAACAGCTAAGTTATTCGTCTCAGGACGCTGGCAAGAGGTGCGCTTGCCTAAAGCGTTTCGTTTTGAGGGTGAAGAAGTGACGGTCAAACGCATGGGCGTTGGGGTTTTATTATTACCTGTCGAGTCTCCGTGGCAAATCATGCGATCAGCATTAGATGATTTTGAACCCAATTTTAAAATGGAACGTGCGCCACAAGGTGACCAAGTACGGGGTGAGTTGTTTTAAAATAAGTAACTATAGATATAGGAGCAAATAACACCAAAGAGTTTGAGCGAGTGCCTGATTTGAAGCTAGAGAATTGGATTTGAGTTTGAGTCTGTATCTCTTTTTTCAGATTAAATGATTCGTAGATGCAATTTAAGGTTAACTCGAAGGAGCGGTTTAGCCCTGACAGTAGCGGATATACTTGCTTGACCACTGGTTGCGGTGACTTAGCTAGAAGTGGTATCGAGATAACAGGAACATTTCTAGCTATTAGACACCGCTCCAGTGGGCAAGCAAGATAGAAGCGGATGGCAGGATTAGCTTCAAATTATGTGTTCACTATTTTTTTGCATCAGAGATATAACCCTTCGTATCAGAGATATATCCCTCTAACCATGCCAAAAAACCATCACTGGTAGTCGCAACGTTTAAGCGCAAGTGTGTCGAATATTCTCCATTTGGGTTAAACAACTGCCCCGGTGCTATGAGCCAGCCGTCATTGTGCGCTTTAAGAGCAAGCTTGGCGGTATCACATCCGACATCAATCCAAACAAACATCCCCGCCTGCGTGTGTTCAGGATACTCAAGTTCCATAGCGATCAGTTTTTGACGTAGTTGTTGATGGGCGATATATAGATGTTGTTGCAGTTTTTTGAGTTGACGACGACTTTCGCCATGCGTCCAGAGCTTATGTATCACTCGTTCGCCAAATTCAGGGGTGGTCATATTGCTTAACGTTTTTATTCCGATGACATCATCTATGAACTTATCAGGGCATACCAGCATCCCGACCCGCCAACCTGATGCCATATATTTCGAAAAACCCGTGGCATAAAACACCCTTTCAAACTGATCTAGACTAGAATACCTTAGCGCATTGTCCTCTGGTAATAAGGAGGCATACAAGTCATCTTCAAAGATATAAGCATCGTATTTGTGAATAAGGTTGAGCACTTGGTGCACTCGTGCAGGATGCAGATTATAAGACGTTGGATTGTGAAGCACGCTGTTGGTTAAATACATCTTAGGACGATGACGTTCAAATACTTGCGACATTTGTTCAATATCAGGCCCTTGATGATCACGCCTTACGCTCACTACCTTTAAACCTTGTCGCTGTAAGCTACTCGATAGCCAAAACCACCCCGGTTCATCAACAAGGACGGTATCCCCTTCGTTCAACAACACTTGAGAAACCATTAAAACGGCTTGAGAAATACCTGCCGTGGTAATGACATGATCAGGAGTGGTTTGCATGCCTAGCTGCCCCAAATACTGAACAAGTTGTTGTCTTAAGGGCAGGAAACCCTGTATATCTCCATAGTCATAAATAAAGCCATCCGCTTGATTGGCAATTTGTCGTATTGCCCACTGCATTTTATCATTGCGCACCCACTCCACTGGCAAAACGCCTGAACCAGGGGCTCTCTCAAGTGGCGTTTTGCTGAACATTTGTCGCACTAACCACTTGGTATCAATCTCAGGATTTTTATCTACTTCTTTTATGCTTTCTTCGGTGAGGGTTTCCTCAATAATTGGGGTATTCACATAATAGCCCGAGCCTTGCTTGGCCGTTAATACATTAGTAGCAACTAATTGCTCATAAGCTTGCGACACGGTAAAGCTTGAAACCTCTAGTAACTTTGCTAATTTCCTGACCGAAGGCACACGCTGATTTGGCTTGTAAACTTGCCATTCAATGCGCTTATTGATCCATTCGATGATGGCTTCTGTTTTGGTCAAGCGTGGATTAAGGGTATAAGTTTCTGACATAACTTTGTCCATATTTATGGCTTTGGTTTTTTTATCTAATGTTGTTAAGACTACGGTTATTAAGCCTATGGTTTTTATGGTTGTGGTTCTTAAAAATATGGATATTTCAAACTCATTATTAGCTTTAAATAGTGTGAATTAAATAGATAGTTAAATTGAACTGTGTTGAACGTTAATCTTAACACTTTATAAGCACTTATAAAAACTGTATTGCTGCTGTATAGGTAATTTTATTTAATAAAAATTTCTAAATTTAATTCTTTTAAAAAATTGTCATGATTTATTTATCAGTACACTTTGTTAGCTGTTATTTATTCTGTATAGGTATTGTGTTGGTAATAGGCTATATAGTTAGTACAACTGCATTTGCAAATTAAATAATAGATGGACTTGTGTTTGGACTTGATATAACTCTTAAAGAAAAGATATTACTATTAATGGTCGTCCTCGTGTGGGGTGCTAACTTTATGGTGATCCGTTGGGGTCTTTTTGCAAGTTTGTTATTAGTGCTGTTAGCCTCAGTATTTATGACCTTAAGCAACGTGATTATTAAAATTGTGAAACCGCAAGATGTGGTGAGCTTTACGGTGTGGTCAAGTTTATTTATTCCCCTACCCGTTTTAGCATTAGCTATTGTGACTGCAAACTTAACCGAAGTTGATTTTTCGCTTTTTATACAATTTCCAAGCTTTAAAAGTTGGATGGTTGTATTTTTTGAATCCTTTATTATCACCATAATAGGGTACTCTATTATGGCAAGATTGATTACCAAACATGGACTTGCCGTTGTCACGCCCTATACCTTACTCATACCCATATTTGGTTTGTTTTTTGGCTGGCTGGTTTATAACGAGACTTTATCGAGAATTGAGATTATTGGATCGGTGTTTATTATGGTGGGATTGGCGTTGTTAACGATTCGGTTTTCAAGGAAGATTTAAAAGTTAAGTTTGTAACCCTAAAATTTAGATTAATTTTGTTAAAATATTTCTATAACTATTAACTGATAATACATAATATTTATTAATTTCCCAGCATACTTGGAGCGTTAATCACCGATGTTAACCAATATGATGACAGGATTAGAAGGCAGTATTTTTGCTTTAGCCGTATTTATACTTATCAACTCCATAACGCCTGGGCCAAATAATTTAATGCTATTACATGGCGGTATTAAAAAAGGGCTGTGGGGATGTCGAGGTCACCTATTAGGCATAACGTTTGGTGCTGGCGTGATGACGTGGTTAAGCTATTGGGGGATGGCCGCTATCGTCGTTGACCACCCTACCCTTATGTTGGGTATAAAAATACTGGGTACGTTATATCTATTATGGCTAACCTATCAAATGGCGATGAGTGACTTTAGCGCGATGGTCACTGAGGCTTTAAAACTTGAGTCTTCTGAGGATGCGGATGCAAAGATTAAAAAGAAATTTGGAGAACTGCCCCTTACCTTTTGGCAAGCCGCGTTGTTTCAATGGTTAAATCCAAAGACTTGGACAATGACGGTCATGCTACCCAGTATTGCACTAATTCATACTGCGGATATTGGCGCTAAATACGCAGGGCTAGCAAATTGGCCCTTAATTATTTTATGCATGCTCGTAAGTCTTTTATCCATAGCCGTATGGGCAGCTGGCGGGCAATGGTTACGTCGTTTAGTACACAATCCTAAGTTAATGAAACTGATTCATATCATCATAGTGGCAATGACTTTATATTGCGCGGTGGCTTTATGGGTTTAGGATAATAGATATCGTGTTAGGTTAATTGATTACTTTGAATGTTCAACAGACCCTAATGATAACGCCTTTAACTCTGAGAATAATTTAAAACAGGATGAAAATATGAGAACTCAAAAAACGTTAGGTATCATTGGGGGTATGAGTTGGGAGAGTACGCAAACGTATTATCAGCTGATTAATAAAGGGGTTAAAGATGAGCTTGGGGGTCTGCATTCCGCTGATATAATCATACACAGTTTAGATTTTGCCCCTATCGCTGCCCTGCAAGCTAAAGACGACTGGAACAAACTAGCCAAGCTGCTCATTGATAGCGGACTAGGCTTAAAGCGTGCTGGGGTGGAAGGATTACTCATTGCTAGCAATACAATGCACAAAGTTGCTGAGCAAGTGCAACTAGCAGTCGATTTACCGTTGATCCATATCGCTGATGCCACCGCAAATATTATTTTAAATCAAAAGCTAAAAACGGTGGCGCTATTGGGGACTAAATTTACGATGAATAATGAGTCGGCTGAGCCACACTTTTATCAACAACGCCTTATAGATGCAGGACTAACAGTGCTCGTTCCTGAATCAAAGGCACAAGATAAAATTCATGACATAATTTATAACGAGCTATGTCAAGGTCAATTATTAAGCGAATCTCGTGATTATTATATTGAGGTAATAAAAGAATTGGCGCAGCAAGGTGCACAAGGCGTCATTTTAGGCTGTACTGAAATTGGACTATTAATTAAGCCTGAGGATAGTCCAATTCCTGTTTTTGATACGACTCAGATTCATGCAGAGGCTGGGGTTAGATTTTTATTGCATACTTAGGTTAAGCATCTTGCGTATTTAACAACTTCTCAAAACTATCACAGTTAAAGTGGTCTTGCTCGGGGTACTGTACAATATGGTTTAAGGTGTTATAAACCACTGTTAACTCTTGAATCCTGCTACTTATCTCCTCTGCTTTTACTGATATAAACTGACGGTCAACTTGGTTTCTATCCGCCATCTCTTTTATTTCATGTAAGGTAAAGCAATTGTTTTTAAGCAAAATAATAAGTTTCAGTTTCTTGACGACACTCTCAGCAAATACCCTTCGTAATCCATTACGCCCAATGGAGTGAATGAGACCAAACTTTTCATAATATCTTAACGTCGCTGGCGTTAGCCCCGTTTCTTTAGCGACCTCTCCGATGTCCATATCTTAAACCTTCTATATAATAAAAAAAGAGCTTGACTTGAAGTTGACTTTAGGTTGTAGACTGCTAGAAGTCAAGTTTTTTATAGCGCCTGAACGCATATTGGGTCATTTTAAGGTGTTAAAATGGATATGGATTTAATTTTTTATTTAATGATGTATGTGTCATTAGGCGCAGTAGTGGGTTTTTTATCAGGCCTTTTAGGCGTCGGGGGCGGGGGTATTTTAGTGCCCCTACTTGTCTCAATTTTTACTTATCAAGGTATAGATAAAGATAATATTATGCAAATGGCTCTGGGTACTTCACTGGCTTGCTCATTGCCGATTACAGCCACGAGTGCTTATTCGCACCATAGAAAAGGCGCTGTGCTTTGGCAAATTGTTAAGTTGGTTAGCCCTGGTATCGCTTTAGGTTCTTTAATGGGCATAATAATCTCCGTTAATATAGACGGAAAATATCTTGCGTTATTTTTTGCTTTTTTTATGATGATGGTTGCGCTGAAAATGTTTTCAAACTGGCAACCTAAGTCAAAAGAGAAGCCTATGCTGGGATTTTCTTCAATAATTAGCGGGGTCTGTATTGGCATAATTTCAGCGCTTATTTCTGTTGGGGGCGCTTTTTTCACGATACTTTATCTTACTTATAACAATATAGATTTAAAAAAAGCCATCGGAACCTCTTCTGCAATAGGTTTTGTAGCCATTACTTTAGCAACTTTTGGTTATCTCTTTTCAAGTCCACAAAGTATCAACATAACTTACAGTTTAGGATATATATATTTACCTGCATTAGTTTTGGTCACCTTATCTAGCGTAATCATGGTACCCGTAGGTGCGAGCGTTTCGCACGACTTACCAAATAAAAGACTCAAACAAATTTTAGGGGTGATATGTGTGTTATTAAGTATTAAGTTACTGTATTCAATGTTTTGATTGGATCGTTAACCCCACTCGGTTTAAGATAAAGACTAAATGAATTTACAACGGATTCTGTTTAAAAAACTCAACCATCAACTGGTAAATATCAGGATAAGCATCTTGTAATACCTCAGGTCTTTCAAAAAACACTTCACTTAACACCGCAATAAGTTCGGCAGGATTAGTCGCCCCATAACTATTAATACCTGCTTTAGGATTGTGCTGAAAATCAGCAAACCCCTTCTCCATAATTTGTGTCCATTGCGCTGGATTCATCCCTTTTTGCATAGGAGGAAATCCGTTTGCCCGACCATTTAGCATATCTAGCTTATGCACAAATTCATGAATAACCACATTGTTACCATCACGGGCACCCGCATGCTTGACATCCCTCCATGACAGAATAACAGGACCACGTAGCCATGCCTCTCCACTGCGGTGCTGATGACCTTCATGCACTATCCCGAATTCATCTGTTCTTGAAGTTTTAGTAAAATACGAACCAGGATAAACAATAATAGAACTCCAACCTTTATACCACTCCAACCCTAAATTCAAGATAGGCAAGCAGGCTTGCAGGGCAATGGACTGTTTCATTCGTTGTGTTATCTCAAGACCTTGAGCACCTTGTATTTTCTTCTCATGTAGCAATAAAATTGCCAGCTCAATCAATTGCTCTAACTCTGATTGAGTTAATCGATTTAAAATGTCTATATCTTGAGCGACTTTATGCCAGCTTTCTAAGCTATACGGACTATTATCAATAATACGCTGCTGGTGCCAGTCTTTAATTTTGTCAAGCATGTAGATTATCCTAGTGTTAACCTAATGATAATATCGAGTAAATATATAACTTATATACCCCACTCTCAACTTATTACAATCTCATGTAGGCTGGTGCTTTTAGCCCAGCAAAACCTAATTTTTAGCCAAATATGCTGGGCTAAAGCCTCAGCCTACGCAAAGAGTTGAGATTGGGGTCTTATATATAAGCCTTAATCTTGTTATTTAATGACCAACCACAATACGCATGAGCTGAGTGCTAACATAACCACCAACTGTACCGACAGCATACCCTAAAATGCCTAAAAACACGCCAACAGGCGCTAATGACGGATGAAAAGCGGTTGCTACAATAGGCGCTGACGATGCGCCGCCAGTATTGGCATTAGAGCCGACTGCCAAGAAGAAAAATGGCGCTCGAATCAGTCTGGCAACCATAAAGATAATCATCACATGGATACTCATCCATAATAAGCCAATGAGCAGCAGTCGCCACTGCGATACTAAGCCATTCAGGTTAATTTGCATACCAATTGCGGCGATCAATACAAAGATAAACACAGTCCCTATCTTTGAGGCACCGACATGATCTAGGCGGCGAATTTTGGTAAATGAAAAACCAACCCCTATCAAGGTAATTATTACCACCATCCAAAAAAAGGAACTGGCAAAGCTATACTGTACCGCCCAAGTATAGGGAGAAAAATAATTGGCTATTTGTCCACCAAAAAAATGAGCCAGTCCCACCATCGCAAAGCACAGCCCAAACATTACCATTAAATCATTGAGCGATCCTGGGCGTGCATTGTCTTTTTCATAGCTTTCAACGGCAGCAACTACCCTATCAATACTGTTTGTATCTGCTCTCAAAAGTTTGTCTATTTTGTTACTATGTTTGGCCATAATAAGAATAGCTAGCAGCCATAATGAAGCATTAGTAGTATCAACCAATATCATCATGCCAAACAAATCATCACTTACTCCAAATAGCTCTTTCATTGCTGCTTGGTTGGCAGCGCCCCCTATCCAGCTACCTGCAACCGCTGAAAATCCACGCCATAATGTATCGTCCAAAAACATCTCTGGTGACAACCACTTTGCTATACCCAAACTGATTGGGCCACTTATAATAATGGCAATACTGGCCGTAAAAAACATCGCCACTGCTTTCCAGCCTAGACCCAAAATCTTTGGCACATCCATTGAAAGTGTCATCAATAATAAGCTGGCTGGTAATAGATAAGTGGCGGTAAAGCCGTAAATTTGGCTACCAACCCCCTCTGCAAACACGCCCAAACTATTCAAAATCGCTGGTATAAAACAACAGAGTACAATACCGGGTAGCACGGCATAAAAGCGACGCCAAAACTTACCAGGCAACCCTTGGGTATAAAAAACTAAGCCAATAATGGCCATAATAATACCAAAAGCTAAAGGCAAACTTTCGATAGCCAAAGAGTTCTTAGCAAAATTGGATATATCAGACATGAGCTGACTCCAGAAGGGATAAAAATATATATTATTAGTTAAAAACATCTGAGTATAATAGAGGCAAATTTTAACCACAACAGAGTTAGAATTTTAGCAGTCGATAAAATAGCATAAACTATTCAGCAGTATGCACAATTTAAGTTGTTTGAACTTGGCTATGCTGGTATTTTGGCTATGCTGGTATTAAACACATGGCTTAAAATGCATATTAAAAGTGCAAAGCTCTTTGTTTTTTAGGATAGCACTCATTAAAGGAAAGTAACATGAAAATAGCGGTCAGCGATGGCATCGAATATGCTCTTAACTGTAATTATCGGTTAACGGAAGTTGAAGCTACCGACTTTACCAATATAGCTGCCATAGTGGTAACTATGCAGGATTTACCTACTGCACATGCCGAAATTGAAGACTTAGGGTTTTCGATTCCTATCTTTGTGGCTATTAAATACGGGGACAGCGTTCCTGATGAGTGGCTACCTAAAGTGTATGGTGTTTTAGAACTTGCTGATGATCAAAAATATTATAATGGACAATTAGTAAACGCCGCTGCAGCTCATTACATTGATACTCTAGACCCTCCTTTCTTCCAAGCTCTTCGCGAATATACGGACTATGGAAATGCTGCTTTTGATTGCCCTGGGCATCAAGGGGGTCAGTTTTTTCGCCGTCATCCCTCAGGCAAACGTTTCTTCTTATATTTTGGAGAAACTTTATTTCGTTCCGATTCATGCAATGCCGATGTAGGCTTGGGTGATTTATTAATTCATGAAGGCCCTGCCTACCAAGCGCAGGCTCATGCAGCTAAAGTATTTAACGCTGATAAGACTTATTTTGTGCTTAACGGCACGTCCTCTTCGAACAAAATTGCTATTGGTGCCTTAGTGGCTCATGGTGATTTAGTGCTTTTTGATCGCAATAATCACAAATCAGTGTATCAGGGTGCATTGTCCATGAGTGGTGGTACAGCCGTTTATCTAGAAACCGAACGCAATGCTTATGGGTTAATTGGCGGTATCGCTGCTCATTGCTTTGATGAAGCTGAAATTCGAGATCGCATTCGAGAAGTAGCCCCTGATAAAGCCGATGCAAAACGTCCCTTTAGACTGGCAGTTATTCAATTAGGCACCTATGATGGAACTATTTATAATGCTCGTCAAGTGGTCGATAAAATAGGTCATTTATGTGATTACATCTTATTTGACAGTGCTTGGGTAGGTTATGAGCAATTCATACCTATGATGCGAGATTGCTCTCCGCTATTACTTGATCTCACCCCTGATGATCCTGGTATTTTGGTTACCCAATCCGTTCACAAGCAGCAAGCTGGTTTCTCACAAGCGTCTCAAATACACAAAAAAGATAATCACATCAGTGGGCAGTCTCGCTATGTAAATCACAAGCGTTTTAACAATGCATTTATGATGCACGTTTCAACCAGCCCTTTTTATCCGCTATTTGCTTCACTGGATGTCAATGCTAAGATGCATGAAGGCAAAGCTGGTCAGCGTATGTGGCATGAGTGCATTATCGGAGGGATTGAAGCGCGCAAGATGCTACTTGATACTTGTGATCTGATAAAGCCATTTGTACCACCGAAAATTGATGGTAAACCGTGGCAAGATTACGACACTGAACAAATTGCCAATGACATTCGTTTTTTTGAATTTAAAGCTGGCGAGCGCTGGCATGACTTTGAACAATATGCCGATAAGCAGTATTTTATCGATCCTTGTAAGCTACTATTGACCACGCCTGGGATTGATATGAATACAGGTGAATATGAAGCCACCGGCATCCCTGCACCTCTGCTTGCGCATTATCTACGAGAAAGCTCGGTAATTCCTGAGAAAGCGGATTTAAACTCTATCTTATTCTTGCTAACCCCTGCCGAGACTTTAGCCAAGTTTCAACATTTGGTTGCTCGTATTGTCAGATTTGAAGCCCATATCAAAGCCAATAGCCCTGTCAGTGAAGTACTGCCTTCGCTCGCAAAGTCTTACCCACAATATCGGGCACTGGGTATCAATGAGCTGTGCCAGAGATTGCATGATTTTTATGCCAAACATAAATTAAATCATCTTCAGCAGCAAATGTTCAAGCGTGAGCACCGTCCTAAGTTTGCGATGCGTGCGTTTGATGCGCATAATGCGTTTGTCCGTAATGACATTGAGCTGGTGCCTTTATCACATATTAAAGGTCGCATCGCTATGGAAGGGGCACTTCCTTATCCTCCTGGTGTTTACTGTATTGTCCCTGGGGAAGTTTGGGGTGGTGCTGTGCTCGATTACTTCTTAGCTTTAGAAGAAGGCGTCAACTCTTTACCAGGTTTTGAACCAGAAGTACAAGGCGTATACTGGGAGTATGCTGCCAATGGTCGCAAACAAGCTTGGGCGTATGTGTTGAAAGATGACAGCGGCAGCCAAAAGATTCCATCACCTGTCGATATAGATAATCCAGAGGAGCCAGAACCAGAGCACGATGCATTTTTAAACAAGCAAGACGCTTTGACTCCTTTTGGACATATTTAAGTTACTACTGACGCTTAGTTTAATCAAACAATCTGCAAACAAGGCGCTTAATATCAAGTTAAGCGCCTTGTTTTGTAGGTATAAATAGTTTTATAGGGCTAAGTCATGGCGTATATTGTTATTAATAGTTAGTTATTAGCCAACCAATCCTCGAATAAAAATGATTAAAAAATAAATAAAATGATGAAAAAAGGTAATCATTTAATGCCTACTATGACTCTTTCGTACTTAAAAACCTTCTTTTGAATCCTATATTTGAGGTTAAGTTACTGGTTTGTTTCAAAAAAGATAAAAAACATATTGCATTTGTATCCTATTGCAAGATATTCTAAATAAAAGGGAATATTGTTTTTGATCCAGTACGGATGGTCCAGATACGTTAATCGATGATTCGATACAGTGATCTTGAATGTAGCATAACCCAAAAGCACGACTCATAACGAGTCTTTAACCGCAAAAGGTACTATTTATTATGCAAACCGATCATCAGTTAACCGTCAAAGATACCAGCTCAAGGCTATGCAATGAAGATCTTATCCCCACCTTATCCGCTAAGCGCAACTGGGGCTGGTTTGAGATATTTAATGTCTGGTCCAACGATGTCCAGAGCTTATTTGGCTATACCCTAGCCGCTTCCTTATTTTTAAGTTACGGTCTAAGTGGCTGGTGGGTGATGGCTGCCATCATGCTGGCAGGTGCCATAGTCATGTGGATGGTCAACTTAACAGGTCGCCCAGGTGTCAAATACGGCATCCCCTTCCCAGTCGTCATTCGTGCCAGTATGGGCATCAATGGGGCGAACCTTCCTGCTATTTTACGTGCCATTATCGGCATCTTCTGGTATGGGGTGCAGACTTATTTTGCCTCAACCGCAGTTGTCATCTTATTGACCCTGTATATGGGCGAATCTAGCACCACCTTCCTAGAATTATCTGCGACCGCTTGGTTGGCTTTCGTTATCGTTTGGGTGTTCCAGATTATGCTATTTTGGGCAGGCATTGAGCCGATCAAGCACTTTTTAAACTGGGCAGGTCCTTTGGTCTATCTGGTGATGATTATTCTGATGGGCGTGGTTTGGTATAGTGCAGGGTCTGAGTTAATACCTGCGATTAGCACCATTTTTTCTGATAATAGCAGCTATACCGGCAGCAAGTTTGATGGCTTCACCGCAATTGTTGGTACCATGATCGCTTATTTTGCTGCTGTGGTGATCAACTTTGGTGACTTTGCTCGCTTTGTAAAAAGTGAAAAACAGATGCGCCTTGGCAATCTTATTGGCCTACCTTTTAATATGGTGTTTTTCTCATTCATTGCATTAATCATTACCGCCGGCACCTTGGTGTTATTTGGTGAGCCGTTAACCAATCCGTCTGATATTGTTAAGCGGGTAGATGCTGTGCCGCTGACCATTGTCTCTGCCTTGACCTTTTTTGCTGCCACGGTTGGTATCAATATGGTCGCTAACTTTATTCCACCGGCTTATGATTTGGCCAATTTATTTCCGAAACATATCAGCTTTCGCCGAGGCGGCTTAATTACTGCAGTAATAGCCTTTTTTGTTGGTGGCTTGTGGTTGTCAGTTATCAGTCAAGTGGGTGTGGTCGGCTTTGTAAATATCATTGGTGCCATTATTGCCCCGTTTTTTGGTATCTTAGTGGTTGATTATTATTTGATTAAAAAGCAGCAGCTTGATATTCAATCTTTATTTGATGCCTCACCTGCTGGCAAGTACTATTATCAAAATGGTTGGAACATACGAGGCGTCATAGCCTTTGCGGTGGCAGCAGTCGTATCGCTAATGGTTGCACTCACCCCATCTTCAGCAGCATTAGAAGGGTTTGGCTTTATATTGGGTTCCGCAGTGGGTGGCGCTGTTTACTGGGTATTAATGCGCAAACAAGCGACGCCCATCGCAGAGCTTGATGAGAGTAACCAACAAACCGTTGTCGAACTCAATCCAACCTCATAAGTCCCTATTCTTTTAACGTATTTTAAGGATATCAATATGAGTCAGCAAAACTCTGATACCAAATCTGATGCACGGTTAAAGCAAGCGCTACTATCAGGACCATTCAAGCACCTAACAGCTGATTTTGACACCAGCACAGCCACTAACTACCCAAGAGATATGGTGGGTTATGGCAGCAATCCACCAGACCCAAAATGGCCAGGTGGCGCTAAGATTGCGGTTCAATTTGTGCTTAATATTGAAGAAGGCGCAGAAAACAACGTCATTCACGGTGATGGACAATCGGAACGCTTTTTATCAGATATCTTAGGTACACCCTCTTTTGATAATCGTCATCAATCGATTGAATCTGCCTTTGAATATGGTAGCCGAGTCGGAGTTTGGCGTGTGCTTGATGCATTCAAGCAATACAACTTCCCGATAACCACCTTTGTCTGTGCATCAGCTGCGGTGCTCACCCCACATATCATAGACAGGGTGTTAAAAGATGGGCATGAGATTGCCAGTCACGGCTTACGCTGGATTACTTATCAAAATATGTACCGTGAAACGGAGCGTGAGCATATTCGCCAAGCCACCGAGATATTTCAAAAGATGCTTGGCTACCAACCAAGCGGTTGGTATACCGGACGTGACAGCCCGAACACTCGTGAATTGGTGGTTGAGCAAGGTGGCTATTTATACGATTCAGACTCATACGCTGATGAGCTGCCCTATTGGGTTAATGTCAAAACTCAGCAAGGCGATCAGATTGTGCGCAAACCGCACTTGGTCATTCCTTATTCGCTTGAGACCAATGACATGCGCTTTGCTTCAAGCCCTGGCTTTACTCATGCTGAGCCTTTTTATCAATATCTAAAAGACAGTTTTGATACTCTATATGCTGAGGCGAATGCAACTGACAACGCACCATCTTACCAAGTACCCAAAATGCTGTCTATTGGCCTACATTGCCGTATGATAGGACGTGCAGGTCGTATTAGTGCGCTACAACGATTTTTAAAATATATCAGTGATAAGCCAGACGTTTGGGTTTGTCGCCGTGATGAGATTGCCAAGCATTGGTATCAGCAGCATCCTGCCACAGCTGACAATACCGCCAATTGGCTGTAATGGCTAACCTAATGTCAATATCAATATCAATATCAATGCTAAGACTAACCTATTTATAATAATTACAACCAAGCAAGACAACAACTACCAATCCAAAAGCAGATAAGGAACCTTCGATGAGTCACTCAGCCGGACAACCTGGACAAGTTATTTTAGCCAACAATCTACCTGACATTCTTCCTGAGTTTGTCACTAAAACCAATGTTGCTGACAGCCGCTTGGGCGCAAAAGCCTTATTCGCCAGTGATGATTTTTTTGCCCCAAAAGAGCGTTTGCTTGAGCCTCAAGCCCCTGTATTTGTGGTTGCCAAGTTTGATGACAACGGCAAATGGATGGATGGGTGGGAAACACGCCGTAAGCGTCACCTTGGCCATGACTATGTGATTGTTCAGCTGGCTCGTGCTACTAAGGTGGCAGGTGTTGATATTGATACCAGTCACTTCACGGGCAACTTTCCACCATCTGCCAGTATTGATGCTATTTATGCGCCAGAGCTACTGCAAGATAACAATCAAGACTCATTGAGCGAAGCACAGTGGGATGCCTTAAGTTGGCAGCCACTGGTTGCAATGACTGACTTACAAGGCAACTCTCACCATTTCGTAGCAGTTGATAATGAGCAGGTAGTCACTCATTTGCGTTTGAACATCTATCCTGACGGTGGTGTCGCCAGATTGCGAGTGTATGGCGATATTCAGCTTGATAGCCAAAACATCAATGATGAGGTTATTGACTTGGTTGGTGCTCTAAATGGTGGTCGTGCCATTGCTAGCAATGATGCACACTTTGGCGCAGTTGCAAACTTACTGTTGCCCAGCAAAGCGCCTAATATGGGTGAAGGTTGGGAAACACGCCGCCGCCGTGAGCCGGGTAACGACTGGTGTATTATTGAATTGGGTCAGCCTGGTATTGCTGAGAGCATTGAGATTGATACCGCCTTCTTTAAGGGTAATTTTCCAGATGCCGTATCGATTCAGGCGGTCTATGCGCCCAACACACCTGAGGCCACTTTGATTACGCAAAGTATGTTTTGGGAGACCTTATTGCCTGCGCAAAAAACACAAGCTGACAGCGTACACCGTTTTGAAAGCGACGCTTTATTGACCCAGCAGCCAATTACCCATATCCGTGTCAATATTTTCCCAGATGGCGGTATCAGTCGTGTTCGTGTATTTGGTAAGGTTGTTAAATAACCGTTAATCAAAGCATGTTAATAACTCACTTGAGCCAGTTAATGCCCCACCATCACTCAATGAGGATCTACAATCAGTATGCGTACTTTAATTGCACAGCCTTTAACCCAGCAAAATTTTGCCCCTTTTGGTACTGTCATTGAGCCTTATGCCAAGGCGCAACAAACCGAGGCCAATTGCTTTGAGATCAATGAAGGCTTTGCGGTGCGTCATCATGCACTTTGTCAGGCACAGGTTGATGGCGGCGAGGTTGGCATGAGTATCTTTATGGCCAATCCACGTCAGTTACCTACTTTATTGACGGTAATGGAACATCATCCGCTTGGTACGCAGGCGTTCTTCTCAATGCAGCAGCAAGACTATATTGTGGTGGTCGCACCTAAAGGTCAACCACCTCAATCGCCTGAAGATTTGTCTGTATTCTATGCCAAGTCACATCAAGGCGTGCAATACGATGCTGGCGTGTGGCATCATCCGCTATTGGCATTAAGTACCAGCAGTCCTTTTTTGGTAGTAGATCGGATTTCTGGTGCGGGCAATAATTGTATTGAGGTTGATATTCGTGAGTGGCAGGTTCATGTAGATTTGCCAGCGCCCCAGCCTATTAAGTAGCCTCATTTAGCTCTTTATATTTCTTTATCTGCAAGATTTAAAGCACACTTTTATGTGCTTTTTTTCTGTTTTTATGAGCTGTTTTTTATTACCTACTAACTACTAACTACTAACTACTAACTACCATTAGTGCAAATCGTAAGACCTGATTACTACAAGTTTTGAATCGATAACTATCTGCTATTAATCAATGTAATGCTAAATAATAGTAATGCTAAATAAGAAATAATCGGAAATTATGCTTTACAGCAATGTTCTATTGTACTAGAATACTGAAACATCGTTTTTAATATAACCTTTATTTTATACATCACCACTAGAGCCAGACATGAATCCTACTGATCAAACTTATCATAGCTTACTGACCCATTTGGCACAGCTGACAGACCCAGAACAGATTGATACGGTGTTGTCGGCGTTATTGACTGACAAAGAACGTCAAGATATTGCTAATCGTATTCGCATTTTTGATTTGCTGGAGCAAGGCACGACCCAAAGACAGGTCTCGCAAGCCTTGGGCGTGGGTATTGCCACTGTATCACGTGGTGCAAAAGCGATACAAAACACTGATAACTTAGAAGCCATTCACGACTTATTGGCGACACATCGTCAATCAACCTATTAAATAAAAAAACTAATAACTAGCCTAGTTGGAAACAAAATTATGAGCAATGAGCCACAACCCATCCAAATCCCCAGTAAGCCAGTTCGTATTAAACTGACTGAAGATATAGATTTTTTTGAGTTATTCAAACGTATTGAAGTCAAATTTGACACCTGCTACTTGCTCGAATCACTCGGGGCGGAAGGTCATATGTCACGCCATCATGCCATTGGCTTTGCACCAGTCATGACCATTGCTGCGCCAGATAGACATACATTGCAAATTATCGACAATCATACCGGTCAGGTCAATAATTACCACACAGACAACCCTTATCAGCTGCTACGTAGCATCACACCGCAACATGTGATTGCGCGTGATCAAACTGGTGGCTTGGTTGGGTATCTAGGCTATGACAGCATCAACTTTTTTGAACCCAGTTTAAATGCCAAAGCCAGTGATTACTTTGAAGCCTTTAAATTTGGCGTATATCTAGACGGACTTACCTTAGACAAAATGACGGGGGAAATCTTTTATTTTTATTACCCCACTGAGCAGCAACAAAACCGTATTGCGCTGGTAAAGACATTATTACAAGCGCCTGTACCTGAATACCAAACGCCACAAGTTGAGTTCTTAGGCGATAGCATGAGCCGTGAACAGCACGCCAATACTGTGCTGCAAGTAAAAGAGGATATTGTTTCAGGGCGTATCTTCCAGTGCGAAGTCGGCTTTAAATCCAATTATAAAATCAGCGGCGATCAGATGCCAATTTATGAAAAATTGCGTCAAGTTAATCCGTCACCACACATGTATTTTATGAAGTTTGGTGAGCAGCGCATCATTGGTGCATCCCCTGAGCTTTTGTTCCGCTTACGTCAAGGCGAGATGGAGACCTATCCGCTGGCAGGCACTGCAAAACGTGGCAAAGATGATATTGAAGACAGACAGCTGGCTCGTGCGTTACTAAACGATGCCAAAGAGATTGCCGAGCACAATATGCTAGTGGACTTGCACCGCAATGACATTGGCCGTGTTGCCCGCTTTGGAACCGTAAAAGTGCGCAGCTTAATGGATATCAAACGTTACTCGCACGTACAACATATCTCTTCAGAAATAGTCGGGATTTTGCATCCAGATGAAGATATGTTTACCGCTTTGGCCAGCAACTTCCCAGCAGGCACGCTATCTGGTGCACCTAAGATTGAAGCCATTAAGATCATCAACAAGCTAGAGCCAGATGGACGCGGTGCTTATGGTGGTGCTTTGGGTTCATTTAACTTTAATGGCGATTGTATTTTTGCCATTCCCATCCGCAGTTTATTTATTAAAGGCGAGTCAGCCTACGCTCAGACTTGTGGCGGTAATGTCTATGACTCCAACCCAGAAGATGAGTATTTAGAGATTCAGCGCAAATTATCTGCCATGAAAGTGGTGTTAGAAAGCTTTGCCTAAGAGCATTATAAAATCGGAACATAAAAAAACAGCGCAAGGATTTGTTATGAAGGTGTTAATCATAGATAACTACGACTCGTTTACCTTTAATCTATATCAATATGTTGGCGAAATACTACAAACTCGGTTAAACCAAGATACTGACAATCAAGTTATCGTTAAACGTAATAATGAAATCAGCTTAGAGCAAATAAAGCAGCTCAATCCAGATCGCATTATCATCTCACCTGGTCCTGGGTCACCAGATGATCCTGCGTATTTTGGTGTCTGTGCGGAAGTGATTCGTGAGCTTGGAGCAAGCATACCTCTACTTGGCGTCTGCCTTGGCATGCAAGGTATTGCTCATGTGTTTGGTGGCGATGTGGTACGCGCTTCTGTGCCGATGCATGGCAAAACCTCACCGATATATCACGACCAGCAAGGCGTCTATCAAGGCCTGCCCCAAGAGATTGAGATTATGCGCTATCACTCATTGATGGTTCAGACTGACAGCTTACCTGAGTGCTTAACCATCACTGCTGTCGTTGAAAATCCAAAAAATTCAGGGTTAAGCTTAACAGACCGAGCGCTGGCAGGTGATGAAATTATGGGTGTGCGCCATAACAGTTATCCAATTCAAGGCGTACAGTTTCACCCAGAGTCATTTGCCACTGAAGGGGCGAAACGCTTATTGACCAACTTTTTGCAACAGGTCTAGTTTGATAATAGGATTTTAAGTGTAGTATATCACTCATTATTAGGGTTATTTCTCATTAATAGGTGATATATTACACATAAACTTATACTCTTTAATATAATGTGTGTCATATTGCACATAATATTCTTAACCAGTTTTATAAAAAAATGGCCATACAACCGCTCACCATTCAAGCTTATTTAGACAATCAATGGCTAGACATTGCTAAAATAACCTTTGATGACAGTAAGCATATAACAAGCTTTGCTTATTTGTCGGACTATGCGTTAGAGCATTTTTTGGCAGATAATTACTTCTCAACGTCTATAAACTATCCTATCGAACTGTTTGAATACACAGTGGATAATAATTGGCTTCCTTTTTTGGATGATATTGTCCCAGCGGGTGCCAGTCGCCGTTATTGGTTACAACGCCTTGATTTATCACGTTATTCTCTGGCGGAACAAAATTATAAGCTGTTAAAAACAGCCACCATTGTGTTTCTGAGCGCATCTTAAACTACCCTAGTATGAATTTTAGCAATTTAACTCAAAAGCTTACTCAATGGCGATTATTATAGCGTTGGCACAAGCTCAACCTAAGAGCATAATATGTATACAAATCAAAACAACTTAGTGTCTGAATTAGCGGTTAACTTACAGCACGGACGTCAAAGGGCTTCAAGAGCACCTGTTGCAATGCCAGCAAGTGCTCGAACGCAAGCCAGAGATATTGTTATTGAGCAATTGTTTGCGGGTAGGATCAGCCAAGGTGAAGCGCTTAAAGCACTCAGAGTACAAGTGCTTAATGTTAAACAAGATAAGTTTGCTCAAATGGTGAAAGTATCAAGAAAAACCTTATCTGATATCGAAAATGACAAAGGCAATTATAGTATGGATACTTTAAACCAAGTATTTAGACCTTTTGGTTTAAAGGTGGGCTTAGTTCCTATTTCACCACCGAAATAAGTAAGCTGCCTTCATCACGAAAGTAAGACGCCTAAAACCATTCATCACGCCTTAATTCGCTGCAAAAATGCCTGCGTACGAGGATGCTCAGAGCGCTCAAATAACTGCTCAGGCGGCCCAACTTCGACCACATGTCCATCTTCCATTAGCATCACCACATCGGCCACATTGCGCGCAAAGTTAATCTCATGGGTGACCACTACCATGGTCCAGCCTTCTGATGCCAACTGCTGCATGGTCTTTAGTACTTCATGCACCAGCTCTGGATCAAGCGCAGAAGTTGGCTCATCAAATAACAATAGCTCAGGCTCAATTGCCAACGCACGTGCAATACCCACCCGTTGCTGTTGTCCGCCAGATAGCTGAAATGGATATAAATCCGTTTTGTCAGACAAACCTACTTTTTCGAGTAGTGCTAGCGCTTTAGCTTGTGCTTGCTGCTTACTCATACCCTGCGCTACCATAGGACCTAGCATCAGGTTTTCTAGTGCGGTTTTGTGTGGAAACAGGTTATAGGATTGAAACACCATGCCTGATTTTTTTTGTAGTGCACGCAGCTGCTTTTTTGTCGGCTTGGCTGCAAAATCTATATTAAGGCTGCTATCATCAAAGGCTATCCCCCCTTGTTCTGGCGTTTCTAGCGAGTTTAAGCAGCGCAAAAAAGTGGTTTTTCCTGAGCCAGAAGGCCCAAGAATAACCACCACACTCCCCTTTTTAATATTTAAATCAATGCCTTTGAGCACCTCGTTATCACCAAAGGCTTTATGAATATTGCTGATTGTTATCATGCTTATTTAGTTGTCCCTTTATCGGTTTATTATCCCTTTGCCTTTCAATGTTAAGTTAAATATATGCCAATCTCAAATTAAAATACAGTCGGTGGCTTATGCGGGATTTGACTCCCTTCCTTTTCCAAAGGAAGGGCTGGGGATGGATTTGTAACAAGCATCGCAAAAATCCCCCTAAATCCCCCTTTGAGAAAGGAGGACCTGCCCTCCGTTTTAATATATTGCAATAAATAAGCTAAAGACACAGCTAAAAAATCAGTTATTAATGTTACTAGCCATTCATGTTGAGATTGGGGTTTAAATATTGAAAATGTTAAATAATGAGTATTCACTATTTTGCAACGTAACGATCTAAATGGGTTTCTAAGCGTCCTTGCGCACTACTTAACGCTAGACAAATTACCCAATAAATTAACGCAGCTTCCGTATAAACCAACATAAACTCATAGTTGCGTGCTGTGATGATCTGCGCCTGTTTAAACATCTCAGTGACTAAGATAAGCGAGGCCAATGAAGTGTCTTTGACTAGGCTAATAAAGGTATTGGATAAAGGCGGTACCGACACCCGTAGAGCTTGCGGCAAAATAACATGGCGAAAGGTCTGAAGGTAGCTTAGTCCCACAGTTGCACCCGCTTCCCACTGCCCCTTTGGAATAGAAAGAATAGATGCTCGTACCGTTTCTGAAGCATAAGCACCAATATTCAATGAAAAAGCAATAACAGCTGCTGGAAATGGGTCTAACATCACGCCGATACTGGGTAATCCATAAAAGATAATGAATAACTGTACCAACATGGGTGTGCCACGAATCGCTGACACGTAAATGCGTGCCAAACGATAAGCTACCTTATGCCACAATGCTTGGCGAGGGACGACACGAATAAGCGCCACCACTAAAGCGATGAGCATGCCGAAAATAAAAGAGGCAATGGCCAGAGGAATAGAATAGTAAATGGCGCCTTTTAACATCGGCCAAAACGACTCTATAACAATTTCTGCTCGCGCTGGTGACATAAATGGCAGCATAGCGAGCAGATTTTGTAAGACGGTTAACAGCGATGTTATCATCTTTTACTGACATCCTCACCGAAGAATTGTTCGCTTAGCTTGGTCAAAGTACCATCTGCTTGTAACTCGGTCATGGCTTCATTAATTTTCGCCAATACCTCATCATTACCTTTTACTAATACCAAGCCAGAGCCTCTTTTTTCTTCAGCAGGTGCGACCAATTTTACTTCTAAATCGCTGTCTGGGAACTTATTTAAGTAATCAAGAATGGCTAAGTGATCATTCAAAGTAACGTCTGCACGTCCTTGTTTCACCAGCTCAATAGCTTGCGCCATACCATCAACAGGCACAACCTCAGCTTCATATTTGATCGCCATTTCACCATAATTACTGCTTAGTGATTGTGCTGACTTTAGACCTTTTAGTGATTCCCAGGCATTAAAGCGGCTATCAGATTTTGGTGCAAGTACAGCGGCGCCCGACCAATTATATGGCTCAGCCACATCATATTTAGCACGGCGCTCAGGCGTGGTTAGCGATACTTGGTTGGCAACCATATCGAAGCGTCCTGCATCAAGACCAGCAAGCATGGCATCCCACTGGGTCTCTTTGAATTCTACGCTAACACCTAGTTTGTCAGCAACAGCACGAGTGACTTCCACATCATAGCCTGTCAGCTCATTTTGTTCATTATGATAGGTATAAGGAGGATACGTACCCTCTGTACCGACATTAATGACACCGCCATTATTAATGCGTTGTAGCAAATCACTATCTGCGCTGGTGCTGGCTTCATTATTCTCTGAATTGGCTGCGTCTGTATCAGTTGAAGGGCTTTGATTACAAGCAGCGATCAAGATAGCGCCTGTGGTGATGGCGGTTAATTGTACAAATCCACGGAAAATCATAATAAATCCTTTGATTTTTATCTATATTCGTTGTTAATTCGTTTTTTAGTTAGTTTTTAGTGAGTTAGTTTTTAATTGATTAATTTTTAGTTGATTAGTTGGTTTTTAGACGTATGCTACTAGTAGTGACAAAATTGACGGTATAAATGATTAGTGTAACAAATTTCAGCCCTGACCTGTTTATTCACTTACGACTTTTAAATTTCAATTTTCGACTTTGTAGTTTTTAAATTTTTAATTTTTAGTTTTTAAATTTGTGTTTTTTCAAAAGGAAACTCCATGATTAGCTTATTTGATATGTTTAAGATAGGCATCGGCCCATCCAGCTCACACACCATGGGACCTATGGTAGCGGCCGGCTTGTTCTTAGATGAAGTCCGCCAGCATCATCATTTGCAGCACATTAAACGAATTCAAGTTGACCTATATGGCTCATTGGCCTCAACTGGCAAAGGGCATGCGACAGATACTGCCTGTATTTTGGGGTTGTTGGGGTTTAAAGCCCATAGCATAGATACCAATCATGTGGATGACTATCTGGCGCCTGTATTAAACGATCAACAGCTGCTCTTAAATAACGAGCATCTTATCCGCTTTGAGTACGACCAAGACATCGTCTGGCATCCCCAAAATAGCTTACCATTTCACCCCAATGGCTTGAGCTTTACCACTTCTGATAATCAGGGTAATGAGTTTAGCCAAACCTATTACTCCATTGGCGGCGGCTTTGTGACCACCGAAGATGCCAGCGCAGAGGCCGATGATGTGGCCATTACCAGTGACAGCCATGTGCCTTATCCCTTTAAAAATGGCAACGAGCTGTTAGCCCTGTGTGAAGCGCATCAAATGAGTATCAGCGATATTATGCTGGCCAATGAGATGTCGATTCGTGACAAAGACACCATATACAATTATCTAGATGAAGTGTGGGAAGTGATGCAACAGTGCGTCAAAAATGGTTGTAAAGGCAAAGGTGTCTTACCAGGCGGCTTAAAGGTAAAACGCCGAGCAAAAGATATCTATCAGCAACTATTGGACGAGCTTGAAAGTCCACAAAAAGTCACAGATAAGCTGATGGCAATGGATTGGGTTGACCTCTACGCTCTGGCCGTCAATGAAGAAAATGCTAATGGTGGGCGTGTGGTCACTGCCCCGACTAACGGTGCGGCCGGTATTATTCCTGCAGTGTTGCATTATTATCGTGATTTTTTTCCAAATTATAGCCTGCAAGGGGTACGTGAGTTTTTGTTAACAGCGGCAGCAATCGGCACTATTATCAAACAAAACGCCTCTATTTCAGGCGCTGAAGTTGGCTGCCAAGGTGAAGTGGGCTCTGCCTGTTCGATGGCAGCTGCTGGTTTGGCGCATCTGCTGGGATTAAGCCCTTCTCAGTGTACTAATGCCGCTGAAATTGGTATTGAGCATAACCTGGGATTGACCTGTGACCCCATCGGCGGATTGGTACAAATCCCCTGTATCGAGCGCAATGCGATGGGCGCTGTCAAAGCCATTAATGCAGCACGGCTGGCAAGTCGTGGCGATGGTGAGCATCATGTGTCGCTTGATAAAGCCATTGCTACGATGAAGGCGACGGGTGCGGATATGATGGATAAATATAAAGAAACCGCAATGGGCGGGCTGGCGGTACATGCTTATAATCCGCAACAGGCAGGCACGGATGCATCTCGTATTGAGGTGGTTGAAGTGGGTGTCGGCTATCCGCAGTGTTAAGCCACTTGTGATACCGCACTTCTCAAGTCCTCATGAGCGGGTGATCAGTACACCTTCCTTCTTTGTTGGCTCATATTTTTATCCAAGCTGTTAATTGACTTTAAAAACTCTTATATCATGTTAATCATATATTTATAAATGCAAGGATGCTTCATGCCTTCAGCTTTTAACGTTCAGCCATTCCCATTGCTTCAAGCCATATTACTGAACGAGACCAGCGCCTACTCTAAGACGACAGCTTTCAGCTTAATGTCACTTATGTTGTCAACCCCTCTACCCCCGCACAGTCTATGCAAAGGGTTGAGAGTGAGGTTTAATAGCTATTAACCTTGTGGACTATAAAGTTAGGTATAGAAAATGGGACAAGATTAAGACTTGTCCCATTTTAATATACTGAATTTAGTTTTTAATATAAGACACTACTTATAGATATGAATGGTATGCACAGAAGTGTACTCATTCAACCCTTCTTCACCAAATTCAACCCCAAACCCTGAGTCTTTTACCCCGCCAAAAGGTGCAATGGGTAATACGGCAGCATGGCTATTAATCCATACCGTACCACACTGCATACGAGATGCGACACGCTGGGCTTTGATAAGATCTTGTGACCATACCGAGCCCCCAAGTCCAACCCCTAAACGGTTTGCACTGGCTATGGCATCTTCAACATCATGGAATTTGATGATAGGTAAGATGGGTCCAAACTGTTCAATGTCTACAAGTTTTGCACCATCTTCGATATTACTGACCAGTGTTGGCGGATAAAAATAACCTTTTTCATCAACGACTTCACCACCACATAGGAAGGTAGCGCCGCGTTGTTTAGCATCTTCTGCCAATTCTTTGACAATATTTAGTTGTTGTTCGTTTTGTAATGGGCCTAAGTCTGTGTCTTTATCCATGCCATTGCCATTTTTCATACTGGTAGCAATTTTAGTGAGTGCATTACACATCTCATCATAGACAGACTCATGGACATAAAGTCGTTTAAGGGCTGCACAGGTTTGTCCATTATTTATAAATGCTGATGCAAATATTTTTTCTGCAATATCATCCACATTAACATCGTCTAATACAATACCTGCATCATTACCGCCTAATTCTAGGGTCAGGCGTTTTAAGTTACCTGATGCACTTTTCATAATAGCTTTACCAGTAGGTGTAGAGCCAGTAAAGACAATCTTTTGTATGTCTTCGTGAGAAGATATTAAAGCTCCAAGCTCACCAGCACCAGTTACGATATTGAGTACGCCAGGAGGCAGTATTTCTTGAGCAACTTCACCAAAGCGCAACATGGTTAGTGGGGTCATCTCAGAAGGCTTCATGACTACTGTATTACCCGCTAATAAAGCAGGAATAATATGCCAAATACTAATTAATAGTGGATAGTTCCAAGGGGTTATGGAGCCGACAACCCCTAAAGGTTTACGGTGCAATTCAATTCTTACCGTATCGTTATCTTCAATAATTTTTGGCTTGATATCAAAATTTGCAGTTGTGCGTATCCAGTTCAGTGTACCTTCAAATTCAAATCCTGCACCTAGATTGGCAAATCCTTGTAAAGGCTTACCCTGCTCTTTTGTGAGTAAGGTTTTAAATTCTTCAGCTTTATCTTCAACTACATCAGCAAGCTTCAATAGCAACTCACGGCGTTCAGAAATATCTAATGCTGACCAGCTTTCAAAAGCGGTGTTTGCTGCTGCGACAGCATTATTTAAATCAGCTTCTGTCGCCTTTGGACAGCGTGCAACAACAGACTTATCAGCAGGGTTCAGTACATCAAAATACTCGGATGTTTCTACTAAACTTCCATTAATAACTAATTTAAAGGGTTTCATAGTCATGTATCCTTATTTAATATTCAGAATTTAACATTCAGTCTTTATTTAATTGTTATTTTGTTCGATAACATTTTATCTTTTTATTTTATATTTTTATGCGTCGTTCTGACTAAATTTAATTATCCAAACTCAATTAACTGAACTCAATTAAGTAGTTTATTTAAATATAACAGTCAGTAATGTAAGTATATGCCCACAAAAGGTAGTATGTATATTGAACTATTGCAAGCAAACGTTATTATTTTTATTGTTTTATTGGTTTTTTTTATTTGCTGTATAAAACATATAAAAAAAGACCAGATAATTAACTATCTGATCTTTTTTATCTTAAAGTTTTATTTAACAGGTTTTTTATTATATTTTAATATCGCAGCTAGCGGAACTGTCCACAAAGTTTCTATTATCAAGGTCGCTGACTTTTTACGACTATCCACCGCCCACCCTCTTGGTCATTATAACTCTTTTAATTGCACACAAAAAGCAGTATGTCCACTAGCAATATCCGCTTTTATCAAGTCTAAAGCAATTCGATTATTGTTTTGCGCATCTTCAGCCGTTTCAACTTTATCTATGCCTGCATAACTATTAACCCAGCCTTCACGAGGCTCATAGCGCATATCCCCATCTATCTCATGTAAGATACCTGCTTCATAGTGTTTAATATAAAAATTAAAGTCTGCTGCTATATAGCAAACCTCTAATGCAGCAGGGGCGGTCAAATAGTGAGGTCTAGTTTCTAGAAGCCTATTTTTGATATAAGCTTTACCGCTATCAAACCAGCAAGGCTGTTTGTTATTTTTGTTTTTGAATAAAGGAGCCATCGCTGTCCATAACCAATGATTGTTGTGAGATTGCTTAAAGTATTAACGGATACTCACCATCTAACTGCTCAATATTAAAGTTAAAACCCTATAAGCTGTGACTCATTGTCTGTTATTCTAACGGTTAAATACCTTTTTTTATTATAAACATAGTTTACAGTCAAAGAAATCTAAAATGGTTGCAAAGCAACCGAGCGCAAGTACTACAAAGGTTGGCTTAGCGAGGTTGACACCATAACCGTTTAGTATTTCACTGACTATATAGCCAAATACTGGATTTCCAATGCTAAAACTGATAGTCATCGGCTTGTTGGCAGGCGTTTTTTTTAGCTCAACCTTTGTACTCAATGAACTCATGAGTCATGCCAATGGCCATTGGTTTTGGTCGGCCAGCCTTAGATACTTATTTATGTTTGCTATCTTGACCCTAGTTATTGGCGCTCAACATGGCTTGCAGAGAATTATTGATCTATTTGCGATTTTTACCAAGCATTGGCGCTTTTGGTGTGTCACCGGTGGTATAGGTTCTGGGCTATTTTATGCCGGTATCTGCTATGCTGCAGATCATGCCAGTGGCTGGGTGGTGGCCTCTACCTTTATGTTTACTGTGGTTGCCAGCTTATTTGTGCTTGCCGCTTTTGGTCAGCGTTTTTCTAAGCAGGTGATTGTCTTTGCTTTGCTTATCTTTTTGGGCGTAGTACTGGTTAATCTTAGTGAAGTCAGTCAGGCTAGTCCAACAGAAGCAGTCAGCGGCAGTAGCAGTGGCTGGCAAGTGATAGTTTTTGGTGCATTGCCTGCGTTAGTTGCCGCGTTTAGTTATCCATTTGGCAATCAGTTGGTATGGCAAGCGTCACACAATGCCAGTAACCAGTCTAGCACCAGCAACACTACAAGCGATACTTTATTGCCCGTCAGTCTGCTACACAGATTCATTCCTACCATAGAGACTGACTTATTAAGCAATGCTTTTAATAAGATATGGCTAATGACCTTGGGCAGCTTTCCGCTTTGGGGGTTATTGGCAGTGGTGATACGACCGCCTTTACCAAATGCTGATCAGGTATTTAATACTTTTTTGGTCGCTTTGTTTTCAGGGATTATTGCCACTGCGCTGTTTTTGTATGCTCGGGGACAGGCACGTAGCTCACAGCAAGTTGCCGGTGTTGATGCCACTCAAGCAAGTGAGATTATTTTTGCGTTAATAGGCGGAATTATTTTACTGGGTACGCCCTTGCCTTCTGTTACTGGCATTATTGGTATTATGTTGATTATGAGCGGTTTGGTTTTGTTTGCCAAATATGCTTAGAGCTTAACAGCTGTTTTTAACATCAATGATCTTTAACACCAACAGCCTTTAACACTAACAACGATTTTAACCAGCCAATAAATAACCAAAAAAAAGACCATTCCCTATAAAGGAACGGTCTTTTTTGCTTATAAGTTGATTTCTTATCAGTTTGTTATTGATTAATTGATGACAGTATCACTAACGAATCAATAACTAACTAACAATTTACTAGCCATTGCTGCTGCGACGGGCTGGACGACCTTCGCCTGAGCGAGAAGCGGCACTGCGACGCTGTCCACCTGGCTTACCAGCACTTGAGCCGGCAGGTTTACCAAAGCGACGGCCTGCTGGCTTGCCACTTGGACGACCAGCGCCATTGCCACGTCTTTCGCCACCAGCATTGTCTGCTGATTTGCCACGATAGCCACCGCCACCGTTTGCGCCACGACGGTTGCCCGCACCTGGACCACCACGACGATTGCCACCACGGCCACGTTTTGCGCCTGTGCCAACTTTCATATCTTTGGTGTTTTTCTTAGGTGCCATACCATCAACTTCTTCAACTGACATGGTGCGCTTTAAATAACGGTTGATGGCGTCAAGTTGTGGACGATCATCGATGCTACAAATGTTAATAGCGATACCAGTACGGCCAGCACGACCACTACGACCGATGCGATGCACGTAATCTTCAGTTTGACGTGGTAAGTCATAGTTAAATACATGGGTAATACCGCTCACATCAATACCACGAGCGGCAACGTCGGTTGCTACTAGGATAGTGATTTTGCCCGCTTTTACATCATTAATAATGCGTGTGCGTTTGGCTTGTGGCAAGTCACCGTGTAGGAAGCTGGCTTTATGACCCTGTTCTTTCAAGCTTTTTGCTAAGGTTTCACAGCTGCGCTTAGTAGCAGCAAAGATAATCGCTTGATTCACATCTTTTTGCGTCAGTAAGCTGTCTAATAGACGGTTTTTATGATTAAAGTCATCTGCATAATATACAGACTCATCAATGTGCTTAGTTTCTGCTTTAATATCAATACGTTCTGGATTGTTAGTGAAGCTGGCAGCAATCTTGCCGACAGGACCATCCCAAGTTGCAGAACACATAATGGTTTGGCGAGTTTTTGGTGCCGCTTTCATTACTTTTTCGATATCTTCAGCAAAGCCCATGTCTAACATGCGATCCGCTTCATCAAGAATTAGAATATCTAGCTCTGATAAGTCGATACGACCTGAGTTCATGTGATCAATAAAACGACCTGGGGTAGCGATAATCACTTGCACACCTTTGTTTAAGGCACGAATCTGACCACCGTAAGGGGCGCCGCCTACTAAAGGCACACTAAAGATATTGCGAGTTTTTGAACTATATTGACGTACGCTGTCGCTAACTTGGTTGGCAAGTTCACGAGTTGGCGTTAAGATGACGGTATGCACAACTTTGTTGGTTGCTTTATCACGAATGATTTTATCAAGCATAGGTAGAACGAAAGCAGCTGTTTTACCACTACCCGTTTGGGCAGATAGCAATAAGTCACGACCGGCTAATGCAGGCGGAATTGACTGAGCTTGAATAGGCGTTGGGTGCTTGTAGCCACTTGAAGTTAAGGCAGCCAAAATTTCAGGTGCTAAGTCAAGGTCAACAAAGGTGACTTGATCTTCGGTTTCTACGTTTGTATTTGGGTGTGTTTTGTCGTTTAAATCTTGATTAGTAACAACGCCTTCGATTTCGTTAGCGGCATTGTTTAAAAGAGTTTCTAAGTTTGACATATTGTGTCCAGTATATATTACCGTCACTAGAATGTATTGCCGATGCTGAAGGCAATGAGTGAGCGGTTAAAAAATTATAGGCACAACACAGATAAGCGTGTATTAAGTAGTACATCCTATGTACAGGTTAATCACGTATTTTGGTGGTTGTTACCGTGAATATATTAGCAATCATGACAATGTGTCATGCATTGAACTAATAACAAAATCATCGGCAACAATCTTAAAAGGTGTCTTCTCCAGACGACAATTGCGGGCGATGTTATCAATCAGCAAGGCGCTAGTATAACACAACTATTTGTAATAGGTGGGTTATTTTCTAAATTATTTAAAAAAAGGGTCGTCTACTCTAAGCAGTCTATATGTTTATGACTCCAGCAATTCATCTAATGTGCTTTCGGTATAATCACCGCTTTCAAGCTCTGCTATGGCTTGTAGAGTGCTGGCGCTCGGTTGTTGTTTGTAATCAAAAGACAAAGGAACGGTATTGGTTTCAGCCACTTGATTAAGAAATAGTTTAATTGCTTGTGACGGCGTTAAACCATAACCATCAAATACTGAAAATGCTTTATCTTTTAACTCTTAGTATCAAGTTGAATATTATAATTAGTTGTCGTCATCATCTGACTTCTTATTGACATCCGTACTTATAATGTAAGGCTAATGTACATAAATATCAACACAACCAACCCATTTTTATGTCGTAAGGCAGTGACAAACTGCTAAGCAGAGTGTCACTGTAAAATATAAACTGAGTACAAATATAAACTAAGAGCAATTAATGCAGTGGCGTTAACTCCAGCTCAACAGCACGTTTGACCGCCGGACGCTGCGCAATTTGTTTTGCCCAGCGCTGCAAATGCGTGTACTGATCAACTTGCAAAAACTCCCCTGCTCGCTCATAAGACTCATCCAGTGCCAAACGCCCATACCAAGGCCAAATCAGCATATCAACAATACTATAATAGTCTTCACCATCACCAAGCATATACTCACGCTTGGCCAAATGCTGATCTAGCACATCCAACTGGCGCTTGGTCTCCATCGTAAATCTATCTATCGGATACTGCATCGGATACGGTGCATAGTTAAAGAAGTGTCCAAAGCCGCCACCGACATAAGGAGCACTTGCCATCTGCCACATTGACCAGCTTAAATAGTCTGCGTATTTTTGTTTGTCACTCGTATCTGGGGCAAATTTGTCAAACTTCTCTGCCAAATACATCAAGATAGCGCCTGATTCAAACAGTCTAACCGGATTTTGCTTATCACTATAATCAACCAGTGCTGGAATCTTTGAGTTCGGGTTAATGGCGACAAAATCAGAACCAAACTGATCCAACTCCATGATGTCAATTTTGTAAGCATCATAGCCTGCACCTTCGACACCAAGCTCAGCCAACTCTTCTAGCAATATATTTACTTTAATGCCATTGGGTGTATTCAGCGAATACAGCTGCAATGGTTGTTCGCCAACTGGCAACGTCTGCTCATGACGTGCCCCTGCCGTTGGGCGGTTAATAGAGGTGAATTTACCACCATTGTCTGCAACCGGCTCCCATACTTTTGGCGGTGTATAGTCGATGTTATTAATAGTGGTCTGATTGTTTAAATCATTGATATAAGTGGTATTCATAATTTTGTCCTAATTTTTATTAACGATATTTTAGTAATACTATTATAGGATATAGTCTATCAATACATCAAAAGCAGTACTGTTATTTAAATCAATCGTTTTAAATAACTAGTAAATTTATTAGTTTATTTTAATGGCAGCTTTATTAACTGATTTAAAAAAAGATAGCCACAGTGACGAGTAACTATACTAGATTTTATTGACAAGCATCCACACAAGGGATTGATAGTAATGGATAACTATATAAAAGAGCTATTCTCGCTTTTTTGCGCTTTATTTTTTATCCTATATTATTCTATGGATAATGGCGGTTAAGGTAGCTATGCTGGCTTGGAGATAGCCTTATTAACAAAAGTTAGTTCCTAGAAATAGTTCCTAAAAATAGAGACAAACCCCATTAATAAATTCCCCCACGAGTTTTTATTAACAAAATTTTAATGCTATGATTACTTCCAAATAGGATTAAGGATAATCTATCGTGACAAGTTTTCAATTTAAAACCACTAATGGTGCCTACCCAGTTAATGTCAATATTAACCCCTCTTCTACTGAACACCGCCCAAACCAAGCATTAATCGATAAAGCATCAAAAACAACCATCATATTTCTAAATGCACTAGGCGTTCCCTTACGAAAATATAGCAAGTTTATAAACGGCTTGACTGAAAAAGGGTTTACTGTTATCAGTACCGATTATCCAAATTGTGGTGAAAATACGCCACATATAAAACGGGGCATTGATTACGGCTACGATGAGCTGGTGAATCATTTTGTGCATAATTTAGTTCAAATAGCCAAAGACCATACGCCTGACAATGATATCGTTTTAATAGGTCATAGTCTGGGTGGGCATCTCGGTACAATTTATTCTGCGATTCACAATGTACCTGTTATAGGTATCGCTTGTGGTAGTACCCATTACAAAAGTTGGAAAGGTCGTGGACGTATTAGGATATTGCTGGCGGTTGCCGTGATTCAGGCTTTGATAAGAGTTTATGGGTTTCTGCCTGGTTATAAGATAGGTTTGGGTGAACGAGAAGCCAAAACCATGATGCAAGAATGGTGTGAAACTGCTTTGACAGGAAAATTTGATTATATCACGCAGCCACTTGACACAGATAAGGGGCATGGTTTATATATTAATATAGAAGGTGATAAATTTGCACCTATGCTGTCTACTTGGAAGTTGGCTCAGATGTGTTCTAGGTCAAAAGTTATTCAAGTAACTCTTGATGATGATCTAATAGGAAATCCTCATGGGGTGTGGATTAAAAGACCAGAGATAGTTATAAATGCTGTTTGTGATAATTTAGACTTTTAACCTTTAAACGGTTTTTAAAGACGAAAAGAAATAGATACACTAACATTAACACTAAATAAGGCAGGTTATCTTCGTGATAGAATGCTTCGTTTACTCTGATAAACTTTAGGGGCTATCAATCCCGTGAATGAGTTCTATACAGCCCCTAATATTACCTAAATATTTAGCTTGCCTTATGTCCAATGACTCGAATAATTCTATTAAAACAACTCTTTTATCAGAAGATACAGAACCAAAAGTTAAACTAACAGCCGCACAAATAAAGTTTCTGCCGTATGTAATGGCAGTTGCTCTATTCATGCAAATTTTAGATGCTAGTATCTTAAATACCGCTTTACCACGTATGGCTATTGCGCTTGGTGAGTCACCGCTAAAAATGCAATGGGCAGTTATTAGTTACGCATTAACCTTGGCTATCTTTATACCGATTAGCGGTTATTTAGCAGATAAGTTTGGTACTCGCAGAGTGTTTTTTTCTTCGTTAATTATATTTAGTATTGGTTCCTTATTTTGTGCCTTATCTCCAACTCTTAATGTGTTAGTGGCTTCTAGAGTATTGCAAGGCATTGGCGGTGCAATGATGACACCTGTTGCACGCCTGATATTATTTAAATCGTTTCCGCGCAATCAGTTGCTTACTGTCATGAATTATGCAGTGATACCAGCATTGATTGCGCCACTGATTGGACCTTTAATCGGTGGTTATATTGTTGAATATGCCAGTTGGGAATGGATTTTTTTGATAAATATTCCTATGGGTGCTTTGGGACTGGCAATTGCCATGAAGTTTGTGCCCGACTTATCAGAAAACGTTGCTAAGTTTGACTGGGCTGGGTTTGCCTTGTTTGCAGCAGCAGCAGCGTTATTGACCCTTGCCGTTGAAATGGTTTCAAGACCCGAAAGCACTATCGTAGGAGTTGTCTTTATCGGACTGGGTATAGCATTATTGTTTGGTTATTTTGCTCATGCCAAGCATAAATTAGCACCTCTATTCCCACTTTCATTATTTTCGGTGCGTACTTTTAGAGTGGGTATTGTTGGCAACCTATTTACCCGATTGGGTATTAGTGGTGTTCCCTATTTAATGCCCCTGTTATTACAAGTTGCTTTTCATTATACGCCTTCCCAAGCTGGCTGGTTGCTGATGCCTATTGCCGCTGGGTCTATGTTAGTAAAACCTTGGGTAAGCCCTATTATTCGAAAGTTCAGCTACCGTAAAGTCTTGCTTTTCAATACAACACTACTTGGTATTTTAATCATCATGTTAGGACAGTTAGATGCTAAGATGCCATGGTACTTTATTGCGCCTGTACTCTTTCTCATGGGTGGTTGTAATTCATTACAATTCAGTGCTATGAATACCATCACTATCGGAGACTTAAAAGGCACACAAACCAGCAGTGGTAATAGTTTAATGGCAGTTAATCAACAGCTTGCTATGAGCTTTGGCTTAGCATTTGGTGCGACCGTCTTGGTGATATTTAGTGAACGCTTTAATTTTGAAGTTGCCACAGCTTTTACAAGTACTTTTTGGGTGATGGGTGTTTTAACTATTTTATCTGGATTTTACTTTTTACGTCTGAATACTGATGATGGTCGTGGTATGTATTGAGCTCCAACGGACATTAAAACAAGCAACTAACTTTTGAATATTCCGCACCTACACTTTGTTAATTTATATAAATAAAAAAACTTTATTTTGTTTAAATACATATGAATTAGTAATGAGTTCATCTTGTGTCATAAAAATATGTTGAATTTATGACAAAATTACTGTAATTTTTTCAATCGCGGTAATACAACTCCAATTTGATTTTGATAAGGACAGGGCCTATGAGTATGCAAGACGTCATCAATAGCATTGAACAACGCTATCCCCATCAACCTGAGTTCATTCAAGCGGTCAAAGAGGTCGCGAGCACCATTCAAGTTGTTTATGACCGAGACCCAAATTTTGCAAAATACAAAGTATTTGAACGTCTCACAGAACCAGATCGTATCATAAGCTTTCGAATCAATTGGGAAGATGATGAAGGCAACATCCAAATTAACCGTGGCTGGCGTGTCCAATTTAGCAATGCCATCGGTCCTTACAAAGGCGGCATCCGCTTCCACCCCACAGTTAACGAGTCTATCTTAAAGTTCTTAGGCTTCGAACAAATCTTCAAAAACGCACTTACCGGCCTACCTATGGGCGGCGCTAAAGGCGGCTCTGACTTCAATCCTGAAGACAAATCTGATAATGAAATTCGCCGTTTTTGTTATGCCTTTATCCGCGAGCTATATCACTACATTGGTCAAGATATGGATGTGCCGGCCGGTGATATTGGCGTCAGTGGCAAAGAGGTTAGCTATATGTTTGCCATGTACAAAAACTTAAGCCATGAATACACAGGCGTATTAACTGGTAAAGGTGTTGGTTTTGGTGGCAGTTTGTGTCGCTCTGAAGCCACAGGTTATGGCGCAGTTTACTTCTTACAAAATATGCTAAAAGCCCGCAATGACAACATCGAGGGCAAAACGGTCTTAGTATCAGGTGCAGGGAACGTTGCCGTACATGCGGCCGAAAAAGCATTGGCCTTGGGCGCAAAAGTAATCACTCTATCCGACTCAAAAGGTACTTTGTACGATGAGCTGGGCTTTACTCAAGAAAAGATTGATTGGGTAAAACAACAAAAAGCAGCCCGTCGTCCTTTATTTGAGTATCATCGTGAATTTGGTGGTTTATGGATACCCGGTGCAAAACCTTGGCAGTTTGATGGGGATATCGCCATCCCTTGTGCCACTCAAAACGAAGTGACCGAAGAAGATGCAAGAAGCATGTTCGAGCATGGTATTCGCTATGTGGTCGAAGGCGCGAATATGCCGCTAGATGCTGATGCCATTGACTATGTACGTGCCAAAAAGATGCACTATGCCCCAGGTAAAGCTGCTAACGCAGGTGGTGTTGCAGTATCAGGTCTAGAAATGTCCCAAAACTCTGTGCGTCAATATCGAACATTTGAAGACGTTGACCAACAGCTTCAGATCATCATGCGCAATATTCATGATGATGCCGCTGCTGCTGCCGCTGAGTATGGCTTTAACTGTGATGAGTGCATTGACTATATGTCAGGTGCTAATATTGCAGGTTATAATCGTGTCGCTAATGCCTTGATTGCTTATGGTATTTTAAACTAATTCAAACTGATTTAACTTAAATCCAAGAGCTATAAAATAAGCAATAAAGCAATAAAACAAAAGGTAAGTCTATCAATATGATGGACTTACCTTTTTTATAACTAATTATTTTTATGGATAATCAGCTTACAAGCCTTCAAACGCCTTGCCAATTAGTAAAATCTGTAATGGTAAGGTTATGGCATCCACAACCACAGATATCGGAATAACCCCAATTTCTGTTTGATTTTTCGACCGCTTAGCTTGTAGATAATCTATCTGTACTGGCAGGCCTTGTTGTAAATGATAACTACTGCAATTAAGGCTGGTACAAGTAATATCTTGTTGTGAGACAGCCTGATACATCCCTCCTTGCAAATCAAGATGACAGTTGCCATAAGGCTCAGTGGTTGACGGCTTACACAGCTGCGACAACAAGTTTTGTTGCTGTACATTTAAACCAGATGCACTACCTTGCTGACTAGACTGCTGATTAGGTGTAAGCTGATAACTAAAATCAAGACGAATAATCACCGTATTATCAGAATAAGCCTGGATATAAACGGGATGCTTAATGTGCAAATTATTCTGATCTAAGCTAGTCAACTGCTCAAGCAAGTCATCCCCTCTTGATATCAGATAGGAATGTTGATCTGCCAAAAGCACCATGCCTTTTTGACGTATTCCTTGATAGCTAGGATAGCCAATATTACGAATGACATCTGATTTTCTGTGGTTAATTTTGCTTGTGGCAGACAGCCCATCAGACACCTTGTCAGGTAACATGGTATTCATCCTAGATATACAACCTGTCATTTGCGTTGTCACCAACGCCACGCTTAATAAAGCCAGCTTTAGCTTAAAAAGTGAAAAACCCCTGATGCTATTCATGCATCACCGCCAAAGTAGCCCCCACCCCTATCAACTGAAAAGGCAAAGTAACCACATCAATAACAGCAGTTATCGGCAAGGCTAATAAATTAGCTTGATGCTTATATTGTCTCGTGGCGACTTGTTGAATGACAATGGGTTGTCCTTGTCTAAAAGGTGTCTTAGCTATAAATTGTTGACTGGCTTGATACAGTTTGCCATCAAGATAAATTTGACAGCGATAGTATTCGCTTTTTATTTTATAGTCATTGATATGCGATAATTCAGAGTGAGGATGGCTCTGTATTTTCTCAGCCTCTACGGTACTATTCATGAGATGACAAAACTGATCCAATATTGTAACCTCATGTTTCTGATAGTTAGCATCAGGCTTATCGTAGTTGAACTTTAAAAAAGTGCGCAACTCGTTATTGTTGCCACGATTAACATAAATGGGATTTTCAAATTGCAAGTACTGTGAATCAAGCTTGGCAGTCAATTGAACTTTATCCGCTCCTTGCTCAATTAAGTAAGTATATTTATCACCAAAAAACACGAGCTTTTCTTTTTTTTCATCGGTTGTAACCTTCCCCATTTGGCGAATAATATCGCTATCCACTGTTGTATATGTCTCTTGGAATCTGGTTTTGTTAGCTTTGCTAACGGTCGCCACTGATAGACAGCCATTTATTGTTAGTAACATAAATGATAGTGTGAGTATGGTAATGGTTTTGGTTGATTTAGATAAGGGACGCATAGTTATATCTATTTTTGTTGATATGTGTTATTTGGATTTTATCAATTAATGGCTGTAAATACTTTACCTAAAAAAATAACTTATCTTTCTATCTTTTTATCTCTGTTAAGCTTGCTAGATTATGACGTACGTATGAGTAACTATTTTTTAGGATTTTTTGCTTAGGCTATTTTATATATTAATAAAGATTTATTTATCCACCAAATTCAATAAAGCTGGCTTGCGCTCGGATTCAGGCAATTTTGCTACTTGTATTAGCTGTTCTACCCTATGCTCAATAGCAGCGATAGCTTGTTCAAAGTTATTTTTAGTTTGAAGATTATTATGGGTATTTTTTGATGGATCTGCCAAACCCCAATGTAACTTAATTAAGGTAGGCAACTCACCTAGCCAAATTGGACAACTTTCACCAGCTGCATTATCACAGACTGTAATAAGTACATCGGGTTCAAAACCAGCCATATACTCTTTATCATCCCAGCTATTACTAGACAAACCTTGTGTCGAATAGCCTGCTTTAGTTAAATATAATAGAGTTAAAGGATGCACCTCACCTGCTGGTGCGCTTCCTGCGCTTTTGGTCTCAACTAAGGCTGAGCCATTCCCAGCGTCTATGTTGGCTTTATACTGATTGGTAATGGCTTCTGATAAAATGCTACGACAGCGATTGTGTGTACAGATGTAAAGTATTTTTAAAGGGTTCAAATTTTTTCCTTAATTTAATAGGTGTTATTTGTTTTATATCATTATTAATTGCTTAGGCTATTTTATTTATTAACTAATAATAGGCAACCACATGGCTAAAGCTACCAAAGTAGCTAATAAGACGGGGACGGTAAGCACTATACCTACCTTAAAATAATACCCCCAGCTAATTACCACCTCTTTAGTTGCTAGTACGTGTAGCCATAATAAAGTCGCTAAAGACCCAATAGGTGTAATTTTAGGTCCCAAATCACAGCCAATGACATTGGCATACACCATGGCTTGGGTAATGGTATTTGTTTGCGTAGTATCTGTTATCGCTAACGATTGTATTAAAACCGTAGGCATATTATTCATAACCGAGGATAGCCCTGCTGACATAAAGCCTGTGCCTATGGTAGCCACCCATATTCCCTGTTGACCTAAGCTATTTAGTGCTATGGTTAAATAATCAGTTAAACCTTCATTTTTAAGACCATATACCACCAAATACATTCCCAAAGAAAATACCACCACTTGCCAAGGTGCTTCTTTAAGAACAGTCGGTACAGATAGCTTTTTATTGATCAATGCAGTTGCCACTAATGTCAGTGCCCCTACTCCAGCGATAAAGCTAATAGGGATACCCATGGGTTCTAGAACGAAGAAACCGACTAATAAAGACACCAAGACCAGCCAGCCCATATAAAAGGTTGCAGTGTCTTTTATAGCTGTCTTAGGCAGAGGCAAGCTTTCAACATCATAGCTATCGGGTATGTCACGACGATAGAAAAAATAAAGCACGAATAGTGAACTAAAAACTGATACCAAGTTAACAGGTAACATTACCTGAGCATAACGGTCAAAGGATATATTAAAAAAGTCTGCTGACACGATGTTCACTAAGTTTGAAACAACTAAGGGTAAACTAGCAGTATCTGCTATAAAGCCAGCTGCCATTATAAAGGCCAACGTAGTGGCTGCTGACACCCTCATTTTAAGTAGCATGGCTATGACAATAGGCGTCAAAATAAGGGCCGCCCCATCATTAGCAAATAACGCCGCTACCACAGCACCCAACAACACTATAAGCGCAAATAGTTTTTTGGCATTGCCACCACCAAGCCGAGCCATGTGCAAGGCAATCCATTCAAAAAACCCAGCTTGATCTAACAATAAGCTGATAATAATAATGGCAATAAACGCAAAAGTAGCATTCCAAACTATATCCCAAACCACAGGAATATCTTGTATAGATATAACGCCAGCGATAAGAGCCACGATCGCACCTATGCTTGCACTAATACCGATTCCTAGTCCTTTTGGTTGCCAGATAACAAATACTAAGGTGATGATAAATATGAATACAGCGACAAGCATAGAACCTCTCAAGTGTCGAGTTAATGTGCTAATATGAATAAAAACCTGCTTTAAAATTATTATAATATATTCGGATAAGCGAATATATAGCCTACTACACAGCTTTGGACTTATTTGAAAACTATCGAGATAAAACATGCAACCCGTTACTTTCTTTAAGGCTTTATCTGATCCAACGCGACTCAAATTAATGGTAGAAATAAGTAATCATGACGCTATTTGCGTTTGTGATTTGATAGAAAGGTTAGAACAACCACAACCTACTATATCGCGTCACTTGTCTCATCTTCGCAACGCAGGATTAGTAACCTGTGAGCGCAAAGGGACATGGATGTGGTATGCTTTAGCCCCAGAGCTACCACAATGGTGCAATGAGACTATTAGCTATATAGATCTGCAAGATATCTAGCAACAACTAAACAAAAGAATAAGTAATACAGACAATAGGGAAGTTAATATGCCAAACTCAGATTACACTGGCACAAACAGTCCAAACAACCTATCAAAAGCCAATCAAAGCATATTAGCCTGTATTGATGGCTCAAATGTGACACAATCAGTTTGTGACTATGCAGCTTGGTATGCCAGCCAACTAAATTTATCTATCTCACTGTTACATGTCATTGAAGTGCCCAAATCGAAGCGCCATGATTTAAGCGGCACTATTGGTATGGGTGGCCATAAATCATTAATGCAAGAGATAGCCTTGCTTGATGAAAAAAAGGCAAGGATTGCAAATAAACATGGTGACACATTACTTAAAAATGCAAAATCTTATATCACACAGTCTAAGGCGAATACTCAGGCTAACGTTGCAATACAGGCTCACTTACGCCATAGCAAGCTACTACCAGCAATAGAACACTTACTCAAAAATACACACGCTATCATATTAGGACGGCGCGGCAAAGACCATCAACAAGGTCGCATTAATATCGGTAGTCAAATCGAAACTGTGGTAAGAGCAGCAGATCGCCCTATTATATTATGTTCAGAGCCGTTTCATACACCAGATTCTTTTTTGATGGCTTTTGATGGCAGTGCAACAGCAAAAAAAGCAGTTGACCTACTTTGTCATAATCAAGTTGCAAAAACGCTAAAAGGCCATCTTGTATTGGTAGGTAGTAAAGACAGTGATCGTGAAACAGCCTTATATAAAGCACAACTACAAATGCGGCAGGTAGGCATGGATATCACTGCCCATGTTATCAATAGCCAGGGCTCTGGCAATAAAGGAATAGTTAATGCACTCATTAACTTTCGTCAGACGCATGATATTAGTGTATTTGTCATCGGTGCTTATGGACACTCAAAGTTTCGCCAATTTTTTGTTGGTAGCACAACGACCAAGCTGTTGGCTCAATCTACTGTACCCGTTATATTATTAAGATAATATTGTTTAAGTTGTTACACGACAATCTAGAGGTCTAAACCTCTAGATATTGTTTAATTGTGTTGGGAAAATAAAGCCACAGCCATCTCTATATATCAAAAGCTGCGTTTGTGATACGAGTACAGCTAACCAAGTTACAAACAAAAATAGCAAACAGCTCTTATCTCTTACTTCTTATCCCTTATACTAAGTCTAAAAAGTCAGCCACAAACTCACTAGCAGGATTGCTAATTAACGCTTCAGGAGAGCCAATCTGTTCTATCGAACCATGATTCATCACCACAATCTCATCAGAAACATCCCGCGCTTCCTCTTGGTCATGAGTTACCATAATACTGGTTACTCCAAGCTCATGGTGAATGTTCTTAAGCCAAGTGCGTAGCTCTTTGCGTACTTTGGCATCTAGCGCACCAAATGGCTCATCTAATAACAATAGCTTAGGCTCAACCGCTAATGCTCGTGCCAAAGCAATCCGCTGACGCTGACCACCTGATAGCTGGTGTGGATAGGCATTGGCCAAGCTTGGCAGCTGTACCAATTGCAGTAAATAATCTACCCGCTTTTTAATCTCAGCATTTGTAGGACGCTTATCTTTGGGCAACAACTTTAAACCAAAGCCAATATTTTCACGAATAGTCTTATGCCGAAACAACGCATAATGCTGAAACATAAAGCCAATATGACGCTTTTGTACTGGGGTATCAGTTACATCCAACCCATCAAATAAGATACGCCCACGATCAGCGAACTCTAGACCTGCAATGATCCGTAGCAAAGTAGTCTTGCCACAGCCTGATGGACCTAACAAAGTGGTTAGCTTACCAGTGGGCACTGTCAAAGAAATGTCTTCTAGGGCCACGAAGTTACCAAAGCTTTTATGGATATTTTGAATATCTATGCTCATGTTATCACTCTTTTTTTATTGAAATTTACAGCACTTAGCTTATTGTCGTTGTCACTGTGACCGTTTTGGTATCGCCTTTAGGACTATTTGATTGCACACTATTTGATTCAAAGCTACTTAACTGTTGCTCAACTTGACTGCCGTTTTGACTATTTTGACTATTTTGGCTATTTTGACTATTGCTACTATTGTGACTATGACTACCCTGGTTAGAAATCACTAAAGTGGGGGCAACAATAGGATCTCTATCATCTGATTTAGCGTATTTTCGAGCTTGAAGCTTAGTCATAATTTGTTGCACTAATAAAGTAACTAACGCCAATGCAGCTAACAAGCTTGATAACGCAAAAGCTGCGGTAAAGTTATATTCGTTATAGGCAATCTCTACCAACAGTGGCATGGTGTTAGTTTCACCACGGATATGACCAGACACCACACTTACAGCCCCAAACTCACCCATAGCACGAGCATTGGTTAGGATAATGCCATATAACAACGCCCATTTAATATTCGGTAAGGTAATGTGCCAAAATACCTGCCAGCCAGAGGCGCCCAAAGTTAACGCTGCTTGTTCCTCACTGTCACCTTGCGACTGCATGACTGGAATCAACTCACGCGCAATAAACGGGAAAGTGACAAACAAAGTTGCTAACACAATACCAGGAACTGCGTATATGACCTGAAAACCCATCGACTCAAGCCAGCCACCCATAGTTGAATTAAGACCAAATAGCATTACAAACATCAAGCCTGCCACGACCGGAGATACCGAAAAAGGTAAATCTAACAAGGTAGTCACAAACTGTTTACCTTTAAACTGATAACGAGTTACTAACCAGGCAATTGCCACACCCATCACAATATTAATTGGCAAGACAATGGCTGCTGTAATCAAGGTCAGCTTAATCGCCGCTAACGCTTCAGGCTCAATCAAGGCCGCCAAATAAAGCTCCCAACCGCCTTTAAAAGCCTCATAAAACACTGCAAATAGTGGGATTACCAACATCACAAACATAAATAAAGAGGCAATACCTATAAATAAGGCACGCACCCAAGGCGCATCACGTGTGGCCGCATTATCTTGATAGTTATAACTATTCGATACTTGCATATCATTGTCCTAATTCACTGATTTACAAATGGTGTAAATATTTTACTAGTTATTTTTGCTACCTATTTAGCACCAACACGGCGTGATAAACGCCACTGTAACAAGTTAATTGCTAATAAGATGACAAATGAAATCAACAACATAAATAATGCCACCGCAGAAGCACCTTGAATATCGTACTGCTCAAGCTTACTGATAATAATCAGCGGCAAAATCTCAGACTGCATCGGAATATTACCTGCAATAAATATAACAGAGCCATACTCACCAGTAGCACGCGCAAACATCATGCCTGCCCCCATAAGTAATGCTGGAAATAACTCTGGTAAGATTACAGTACGGAATGTGGTAAGACGATTAGCACCCAATACAGCAGCAGCTTCCTCATACTCCACTGATAGCTCCTCTAATACTGGCTGTACCGCACGTACAATAAAAGGGAAGCTAACCACTACCAAAGCGAGCCAAATGCCTATCGGCGTAAATGCAACTTGGATGTCAACTTTATCAAAAAACTGACCAATCAATCCATTAGGTGCATATAAGGTTGCCAATGAGATGCCAGTCACCGCAGTTGGTAGCGCAAAAGGTAAGTCCACAAGTGCATTAATGATAGACTTACCTTTAAACTGATAACGCACCAATACCCAGGCTACCAAGGTACCAAATATCATATTGGTCAACATCGCATAAAACGACATCTTTAATGATAAGATAATCGCTGCCTGTACTTGCGGCTGAGTGATGGCGTCAACAAAACCTGTCCAGCCCATCTGAGTCGTGGTATATGCCATCATCGCAAATGGCAAAATTACCAACAAAGATAGGCTTAATACCGTAATGCCCATAGACAAGCCAAATCCTGGCAAAACATTACGCTGACGCAATCTTGTTATCCAAGAGCGTTTGCGTACTGGATGTACGGTAACTGGCGCTGTCTGCTTCATGGTACTCTCACTACTTATTAGAAAAATTTAGCATTTAAATTGATGTGCTAAATTGGGTAAAAAACTTATATATTTTTTTAGGTATTCAATCAGTGCTAATTTGTTGCTGTGAATTTGTATAGACCAAACGCTTATGCTTAAATGACCAAATAAAATGGCAAGCTAAAGTACAGGCAAAACCGAGCGCAATGACTCCTCATCTAGACTTAGCAAGACACTATGTTGAGTGGGTTGAGTGGTTCTCTGACTATTCGCTGTTCACTCACTGCTTATAAGACAACTGGTAATGCTGCTCATGCTAACAGGGCTTGCTTATTAAGTTTAATGATGATTAAAGCTATCTTAGTGAATAAAAGGAATATGCGCTGTCGCAATCATATATTTGGGGTACAAGGCAACCGAGCGTAAATACTACAAATGTGGGTTAAGCGAGGTTAACGCCGTACCTCTTTTATATGACTATATCTTTGTCAAACTCGCTAAACCTACTACTTGTAGCGTTTGCACTTGTTTTCCTCGATATCTTAATTTTCAGATTTGGTATAATAAAAAAAATGGGTTTTGTTATAAAAAAAGTAGCTAAGTACAATCACTTAACTACTTTTTTGAAGATTGAAATACAACTTACAACTAGCAAGCTTAGCTGGCGTCATTAACCGCCAACTGATCAAACACGCCACCTTCACTAAAGAAGGTATCCATAATCTCATCCCAACTGCCAAACACATCATTTGGACGGAAAGTATCAACAGGTGGTAATTTATCACTATTGGCATCTAGCACTGTTTGTACGCTAGGACGTAAATATAAGTCCGCTGCCAATTGCTGAGCAGGCTCGCTCCATAGATATTTTAAGTACTCTGTTGCAGCCTCTGTCGTACCTTTTTTATCAGTAACAGCCTTGACCACAGCGACAGGGCTTTCTGATTTAATAGAGTACTCAGGAAACACAATATCTACCTGACCCTTACCAAACTTAGTCGCTGCTAGATTAGCTTCATTTTCAAAAGTAACCAACACATCACCAATATTGCGCTGCACAAAGGTAGTGGTTGCGGCACGACCACCATTTTCATAGACTTTGACATTCTTTAACAGGTCACGGACATAAGCTTTAGTCTGATCTTCATCTTGATTAAAGGCATGTAAGCCATAGCCATAAGCACCTAAGAAGGCATAACGGCCATTTCCAGTAACTTTTGGATTAGCCAATACAATCTCTAATCCTGGTTGGGTCAGATCCTGCCAGCCCTGAATGTTCTTTGGATTGTCCTTACGCACTAAAAACACAATAGTACTAGTAAAAGGTACTGAATGATCTGGTAGCACCTCTTCCCAGTTGCTATCAACCAAGCCTTTTTCTTCAAGTAGCTCAATATCTGAGCCTTGGTTCATGGTAGCGACATCGGCTTGTAATCCATTAGCCACAGACAAAGCTTGCTTACTTGAGCCACCATGCGACTGTTTGATATTGATTGTGACCCCTGGATGCTCTGCTTGAAAATGCTCTACAAACATAGGATTGTAATCTTTATAAAAGTCACGTGCCACATCGTAAGAGACGTTTAACAATTCAATTTCTTGGGTAGCCGCTTGGCTACCACCGTCAGCACTATCAGCGCTGACCTCTTCACCTTTATTACCACAAGCAGTTAGCGCTAGGGCTAACGAAGTCATGGTGGCAATAGAAGCAAGCTTTAAGCGATGAGTGGCCTTGTGAGTACCTGCTGTCAATATATTTACCATAAGTTAGATCCTGTATTTTAAATTTAATTTGTAATCAGCCTTTCGATACAGGCAGAGGGCTTATGCTAACAGGGCTTATTTATTAAGTTTAATGATGATTAAGGCTATCTTAGTGAATAAAAGGAATATCAACAAAACTCAATCTAGGAAAACGCCAAAAAAAGCCAGTACAATAAATCAACCAAATAAGGTATGATGATAATCAATAACAGATGCAAAACACAGTTCGCTATATTTTTTAAAGGCAGTTTCAATGACAGCAACATCGCTCAAAGCAACAACCTCCAAATCTTTGTTTATCATAGCTTTATTGCCCTGCTTAACAACAGGCTGTCAGTTACAATCACAACCTAATATAGATCACCTATCTCATACCACTTCAATACATAAACAAAAGTCACCTCAATCTAAAACCAACCACAAAGCAATGGATATTAACGGATATTACGCCCGCAATTTACCTTTGAGCAGTACAGATATAAGCAATGACACAGGTATAGCCCATATTGATTCCATCAACACAAATTCTCAAATAAGGCAAGTACGTGTCCATGTTGAAACAATAAAAGATGGTAAAATTGGATGGATTAAGACACCCAGAAAAAAAATTCAGTTTCAGATCAGCAGCGATGCCACTGCTAGACAAACTACCCGCAATTTACAATCTAGAAATTCAGACTCATTAACAACACCACCTCCAAAATGTAACTATCAAGGCACCGCAATATTAATGGGACAAGATGCACTGCATGGCCTAATTTATACCCTTCCGATTAGCAGTATTAATATCAGCACCAGTCAGGCTACTACTAGACAGACAGCGGCTACTAGTCAGACAACCACTAATAGTGACGGCCTGTTATTTTTCAGATTTAAAGATGATGTACTTAGTATAGATAGCAACAACCCACAGATGCTAACCAGCTTCTGTACTGGCATGACTTCTATAAAAGGTCATTATCATAAGTTTTAATTTAAGGAATGCGTGGGTTGGTTGATTGATTGCGATAGGACTGCTGACATCCTATAAAATACTGTTTACTAAAGTCAGTTATTTCACTTTCTTTCACCTGCTGATCTACATAACGTGGCACTCGAAAGGCATCCCCTATCATCACACCCACTAAGTGATGATAATCTTCACCATAGCCCACCAATACCCGATCCGCCACTTGTAGCATCTCTTGTGCCGATAACCCTTCTTGCCTAGCCATCATCACCAATCCTGCCAGCTCTGATATCTGCTCACACAGCTCATCATGTGCTTGTGCTGGTAAGGCAGTTATCATGAATACAGCTATCCCTAGCATGACTATACGTACAGGAGCTAATAAGCGTCTAATCAATACCTTTGATAACCGATGTAATAACTGATATAACTGGTTCATTGTCTGCCTTGATGTTTGTGGTCTGCCTTGATGTTTGTGAGTAGCATATATCAGGGACTTAGCTTTATTATTTTATACTGTCTTACATTATCATTGGTTTATCTTATAGTAATGGACCTGTGGTCGCCACCACATTAACCCAAATACGATAATACAAAGGCCATTGCCTCACTTGCTGTAAAGTCACAGAATCGGAATGAGCGATATACTGGTGCTGACGTCTTTGAATCTGCGCAGTTAGCCCTTTGTCATAAAAAATCATATTATTTTCATAGTTTAAGTCAAAGCTACGTAAATCCAAATTGGTAGAGCCAACCATACTAATATGCTCATCAATCGTCAAAGTCTTGGCGTGTAATAATCCAGGCTTATACTCATAGATTTTAATACCTGCCTCAAGCATCTGACCATAATAGCTATGGCTGGTAGCGGCGACAATAAAAGAGTCGTTATTTTTTGGCAAAATAAGAGTTACTTCTACCCCACGCAGTGACACTGAGCACAGCATATTTATCAAAGTATAATCAGGTACAAAATAAGGCGTAGAAATGATTAACTTACGTCTGGCTTGACTCATCAAAGTGCTCAAAAACTGAGGAGTAGTACCTTGTCTTTGATTGGGTCCATCTGCAAAGACTTGAGCGACATAACCGTTACTATCAGCACGTTGATCATCTGAACTACTAACAGGGGTAGTAATGAAAGGAAAGCTGTCTAACTTGGTATCTGGATTTTGCATTAACCAATCGCTGGCAAACAGCATTTGGTTTTGCGCCACCACAGGTCCTTCTACTCTAATCATGATATCGACCCACGGTGCATACTTTGGTTTTACTCGAAACTCAGGATCTGCACTATTGCGGCTACCAACATAGCCTATATGTCCATCAATCACCGTAATCTTACGGTGATTGCGTAGATCTATACGGCTAAATAACAGTACTTTTATAATATTATCAATTGGTAAAGCAATACTAACTTCCACGCCAGCGTCACGCATAGATTGCCATAACTTTGACTTTATGAGCTTTCGTGAGCCAAGCCCATCTACCATTGCACGGCATTTAACTCCCCGTTGGGCTGCTCGTATCAAAGCATCAGCAACCGCTGTTCCCATGTTATCTTCTAACCAAATATAATACAGTACATGGATATGATCTGTTGCCGCATCAAAGTCAGCTATCATCTGTTGTTGGGTGTGTTGAGCATCGTCCATTAGCTCTGCTTTGTTACCTAAAGTCGTTTGAAAACCAGTCACTGACGAAGCATAAGTAAATCCTGTTTGATATTCAGGGGCAATGACTTGGCTTAACGTTGCCTTATTACCCAATACTTGTGGGAAGCTGGTTTGTAGTTTTTGTTTGATTTGGTCATGGCGATAGCTGAAGTTAATTCCTAGATGAACCTCTCCAAACATCCAGTACACCACCACACCGACATAAGGCAAGATAAACAGCACTACCAACCATGCCAATCGTGCTGGTGCGCTTAGATCATGGCGTGATAGCACTCGTAAAGAGATGACTACCCAGATAAAAAAATGGAAGTAAAACAGCACATCAAAAAACATAGATCAATCCTATTAATTATTATTAGTTGCTTCCATTATCTATCTTATTTACCATCACTAAGGCATGATTGTAAATTATGGACCAAAACCGCTGCTCATTGCCTAAACAAGTCCTTGTGTTTAAGCGTTGTTTTAAGCGTAGCTTTAAGCGTTGTGTTTAAAAAAATATCTATCAGTGAAGTTTATCAGTGCTTATACAGCTTTTATTATCGATAGTTTTTTATTATTGTCGATAGTTTACTATTGTAATGTCATTGCACGAATTAAACACACACCCTAATCAATAAGCCTGAGTAATTGAAGATTTGCGATATTAATTTGTAACTTATCTTTATACTCATTTATCTTACCATGAGCACACAAACGACTGCCAAGATGGTTTTCTATTTTGCCAAAACGTTGTTCAAATAACTGATAGTCTTTATTCCAAAGCAAGACTGTAAGATTTTGATTGGGGTATTTTTTATCTAAGTTTAAATAGTGTCGATTGGGCAAATGTTTTATTTCGACCAGATTACCACAAACCAAGGCCGATCTGCCAACATACAGTGCGGCTTTACGGGCCTCTATCACTGGCTCCTTACCGAAAGCTGTTAGGCACAGCATCATACTACCTACCGCTATCGCAGCTTGACACACCCTATAATAAGACATAACCACTCTCCATTCTTATTGTGATGTTTGTGTATTGACTGTATTTATGTGTTAACGTTTTGATTTTAAGGACTTATTACCTTGATAACTTTAGGGATTACCTTGATAACTTTAGGGATTACCTTGATAACTTTAGGGATTACCTTGATAACTTTAGGGATTATAGTCAATAATGCGTATTTTATTGTAATTTACTGGTTGAAGATTGTTAACAAACTATCTCATGTTCGACCTTATCAACCACCCTCACCATCCTCACCAGCTATTCTTATACCAAATGCACATAGGAACACGCTTGAATAAAATAAATCCAGTAAAAAAACCCTTACAGTAACAATGAAAACTGTAAAGGTCTTATATGCTAATAAAGTTTATCGACAAAAGCCATTATAAGACTAACGCACGAGTAGATATGATGGCAACTGCTAATCATTTATGAATCTGAAGGTAGAGCCAGACGCTCCATAAATAATAAACAGTCGCTTTTAAAGCCTTGAAAGCGTATTTTTGCGTAAGTCCTATATGAATAAAAACTTACTTGGTGATAAACTGCATCATCGACTTACCTTCATCAAACGCAGAAGGGGTAGCTATCTTTCCACGCAATATCTCACCAGCTTGGGTAATCTCATAACACTCACTACCACTGTAATCATAATCAAAAGATATGGCTTGCGACTTAGCCGTCATACATAACCATGCCGTACTATCTGTGGCTGTATTTAAACTCCATGCCAGCACTGTGCTACTTACCTGCTGTGCCTTATTGCTATCAGCATAAGTAATTTGCTGCGAAAAAGTGTTTGAATCTCCAACTTTAGCCTGTTTTGGTATTTTAGATAACTGCTTTGCCACCGTATAAGTCCCATCTTCTAGTAAATCCCCATGAAAAATTAAGGGGTTTAAACTATAAAAGTTCTGAATATTAGTGGTTATCACATACTCACCATCTAGGTTAAAGTCAGTCACTACCTCAGAGCTTAAGACGGACTTACCTTCAAAGATGGCAGTGCCACGTTTAAATGTTTCTAGCTCAAGCTTGATAGGCATTCCTGCATAATTACTAAACAAATCCGCATCATAATCTTCTAACAGATGAATCATTACCGACTCGACTGGATATTCAGTCACTTCTGGATCATTAGTAATTATAGACTGATTTGTTAAAGTGCTGTCGGTATTAGCTAGCTCATGTGGTGTACTGGTAGGATAACCGCTACTGACGCAAGCGGTTAAACTTAACCCTGCTAAGGTTAACAAACTCATATTTTTCATTATAACTGACTCGCCTTCACTGTTATGGTTAAGTTTTGGACTGATTTTGCAGACACATATCTCACATTCTCAGCTTATTCAAGCACTGTATCTTTCTGATACAGTTAGAACCTATCCTTATTTTGGAAATAATGATAAAAAACAGTAATAAAAAAGATAACTCTAAACTTAATATCACAGCCAAACAAGGAAAATAACGGAGTTAATATCATGATATTAACTCCGTTATCTGATGCCTTATAACAAGATTTAGCTATATTTAGTCCATTTAAATATTAATGTATCCATAAAGGACATACCCTGGTCCTGTCAAGCATAAAGTGAGATTAAGATTAAACTAAAGGTGACACTGAATTAAAGGTGACACTATATAGTAATTGTATCTATGCCACCATGTTTTTTAACCTTCGCGCTTTTTTAATTTTTTAGTTAAGGGTATCAACCGTAGATAGATACTAGTTTATCAAGAACTACTCGATTATCAATATTGTAATACCTAAAGGCTATAACAGCAAAAGCAGAGGATAGCGTACGTAGCAGGCTTGCAATAAATTGACCATATAGTCGTATAGTTGTAGGCAGTAGCCGAACAAAACCATAAAAAAAAGGTCGAGCATTAACTCAACCTTTTTATTTCCTGCGCGTTTATTACTCTACTTCTCGGTGTTTATATTTTCTATGAGCTTGTACTTTATTATGTAGCCTTTACTGCTACCGCTAGAATAAATTTACTGAGCTGAAGCACCCGTAAGCTTAATCTCAGCACGGTCCTCTTTAGCTATACCAGCATAATACCGGCGCAGTATCTGTAATACCTCTGGACGGCTAAAGTTTTCTGGAACAGGAGCATCTTCTGATAGCGCCTTACGTAACTTAGTACCCGATACTTTGACATGGTGCTCAGCATCATGAGGGCAAGTCTTAGTCGATGCCATCGCTTGACAGGCATTGCACCAAAAAGTCCAATCAATTTTTAGAGGCTTGGTTTGCATAGCATCTTTATCAATCTCATCAAATATTGCTTGTGCATCAAATGGTCCGTAATAATCCCCAACACCTGCATGATCTCGGCCAACAATCAAATGACTACACCCATAGTTTTGACGGAATAACGCATGCAATAACGCTTCACGAGGCCCAGCATAACGCATATCTAGCGGATAGCCCGCTTGAATCACTGTATCTTTTTTGAAGTAATTATCAATCAAGGTTTTAATGGCTTCTTGACGTACTTCAGCAGGGATATCGCCTGGCTTTAGCGCACCAAGTAGCGAGTGGATCATCACCCCATCACAGATTTCAATGGCAATTTTTGCTAAATACTCATGCGAGCGGTGCATAGGATTACGAGTCTGAAATGCTGCCACTGTTTGCCAGTTTTTTTCTTCAAATAAAGCACGGGTCTCGGCAGGTGTCTTGTAAATCTCAGGGTATAGCGCTGGAAACTCACCTTGACTAAATACTTTAACCGAACCCGCAACGTTTACCTCACCCTGCTCTAATACTTGCTTGACACCAGGATGTGCCTCATCTGTGGTGGTAAACACTTGTTGACACTCATGCGCCTTATCTATCGTATATGTCTCTTCAACAGTGATAACCCCCATAATTTCACCATCTTCGCTTACCAAAGCCACCTCATCACCAGCTGACAGCGTATCCGCTTGAGCTTTGCTGGTTGATAAAGTAATCGGAATTGGCCAAAACAGTCCTGCATTATCGCCAGTTTTTAAGCTCATGTCATCCACCACACCTTGCCAATCAGCCTGATTCATAAAGCCATTGAGCGGTGTAAACCCACCTATACCCAGCATAATTAAATCACCACGCTCACGTGAACTTAGGGTGATTTGTGGCAATGACTGTGCTGCTTGCAATGCGCTATCAAGCGCCTCGCCTTCTAGCAACAAGGGCTTTAACTCATCGCTGCCATGTGGTGGCACTATACTGGTTTTACCAAGGCGCTTTACGATTTTTTGTGTGGTCATAAATTTTCCCAATATATTCTAGTGTGTTGATTTTTATAGAAAAGCATTTAATTGATTAAAACAAATTTATCTCAACTTATACTGCGAAGATGTATTCAACAGATTATAAATATCAATATTATTAATCAAAATCTTCTGCTTAGGCTATTTTAAAAACTTAATGTTAGTTGCTCGTTTCTTGATTTTAACACGCCTAGACTACCCAACTTTGCTTATTCTTTTCTATGCTGTGTTTGGATATAGATATGACTATTATGAATTTATAGATTTGACAATGCATCGGTAGTATAGAGCCATGATTTTTATTCACCTGAAGGTATATTAATAAGGCATATTAACTATGTACAAATACACTCATGCGGACCAAGCCATGGTCGATGAACGGGTTGAGCAGTTTCGTGACCAAACCCGTCGTTACCTAGCCGGGGAGTTGCCCGAAGAGCAATATTTACCACTGCGACTACAAAATGGGCTATATATCCAGCGTCATGCCCCTATGCTACGTATCGCAGTACCTTATGGCTTAATGGCAAGCTATCAAGTTCGAAAGTTAGCTGAAATTACCCGCAAATATGACAGGGGCTATGGTCACTTCACTACCCGTACCAATTTACAGCTCAACTGGCCAAAGCTTGAGCAAGTGCCAGACATCTTAGAAGAATTGGCATCGGTACAGATGCATGCGATCCAAACTTCAGGAAACTGTATCCGTAATACCACTACCGACCCTTACGCCGGTGTTAACGCCAATGAAGTTGAAGATCCACGCCCTTACTGTGAGATTATCCGTCAGTGGTCAACCTTCCATCCTGAGTTTGCCTTTTTACCCCGCAAATTTAAAATTGCAGTAATAGGTAGCCCTGAAGATCGTGCTGCAACACAGGTACATGACATCGGTCTGCACCTGCTAAAAAATGAAGACGATGAGATTGGATTTGAGGTCATTGTGGGGGGTGGTCTTGGCCGTACACCTATTATTGGTAAAACTATCAATAAATTTTTACCACGAAAACATTTACTTAGCTATTTAGATGCTATTTTGCGGGTGTACAACCTTCACGGTCGTCGTGATAGTAAGGCAAAATATAAATCTCGCATCAAAATTCTTGTTGACAGCTTAGGCGCTAAAGAGTTTACCAAGCTGGTTGAAAAAGAGTGGGAAACTTATACCAAAGATGGTGACTTAACGCTAAGTGATGAAAATTTTGCAACTGCTAAAAGCTACTTTCCAGAGTTTGATTACGATAACATTGATGAGCTAGACAGCAAGTCTCAGCTAGCTAAACAATTTGCGCAAAACAAAGGCTTTGCTGACTGGTACACCCATAACACAGTAGCGCATAAAGTGGCTGGCTATCGAGCAGTATTAATGTCATTAAAAGCAGGTTTGGTAGACGGAAAATACGTGCCAGCTGGTGATATTACAGCCGATCAACTTGACACCCTAGCTGATTTAGCTGATAAGTACAGCTTTGGTGAGATTCGAAGCACACATCAACAAAATTTGGTCTTTGCAGATGTCAAACAAAGCGATCTATATGAGTTATGGCAAGCGCTACAACAGATAAATCTAGCCCGCCCTAATATAGGAACGTTGACAGATATGATTGTTTGCCCAGGCTTTGACTTATGCGCCTTGGCCAATGCAACCACTTATAATATTGCCGAGCAGATCGAAAAGCACTTTAATGATCTAGATTACCTATATGACTTAGGCGATATCCAGCTTAATATGTCAGGCTGTATGAATGCCTGCGCTCACCACCACGTCGGTGATATTGGCATCTTAGGGGTGGATAAAAAAGGCGAACATTGGTATCAAATAAGCCTAGGTGGCAGCTCAAAGTCAGACACTCGCCTAGGCAACATACTTGGTCGCTCTGTGGCTACTGATCAAGTTGCTCCAACGTTAGAAAAAATATTAAACGTATATACAGATCAACGTCATGTTGAGGGCGATACCCCTGAACCCTTTGCTGACTTCGTACAACGTGTCGGAATCAAGCCATTTAAGGAGGCGGTATATGGGTAATTATCATATCCTAGACAGTCAAGCTACTGACATTACAGCACAGGATAATTGGTACGTGATCGACACAAAGTCACTGCCTGAAAACCTAGCGATTAAAAACATTCATCTAAGCGAACTATTGCACAAAAAAGAGCGACTAGATGTGATATTACCCTTTACCGATGTGCTTAATCCACAAGACTTATTGGCTGAAACGTTGGGGTTAATCCATCGCCGTAGTAGCCGTATCGGTCTCTGGGCAAATACAGACTTGAGTACCGAACAAATAGATACGCTACTCAAGTCTCGTAGTGATGATAGCCTACCGCTACTACAACACCTAGACTTAATCATACTGTACCAACCAAGCTTTGCTGATGGGCGTAGCTTTAGCCAAGCACGACATTTACGCCAACAAGGCTATGAAGGTGAAATACGCATCGCAGGCGACTTCGGTGTAGATCAAATTGCATATCTAAAGCGTGCTGGCATCGACAGCTTTATCATTACCGCTGAAGATCTGAATGACGATGTTGTCAATGCATTTTACGCATTACCTTCCTCATATGACGGTAGTGTGGCAAACCAATTGCCAATGTTTAGAACTTAAAATCAAAACCAAGAATATACCCTAGCAACAGATAGCCAACAATTAACAAGCAGTCATACCAACCCAGCTAATTTTTTTAACCCAGCTAATTTTTTTAACCCAGCTAATTTTTTTAACCCAGCTAATTTTTTTAACCCAGCTAACTTTTTAACCCAGCTAACTTTTTAACCTAGCTAACTTTTTAACCTAGCTAAATTTTTATAGTAAGGAAGCATCATGACTATTGAAATCAACATCGATCAAGCCAACCAAGAGTTACACGGCAAAACTCCAGAACAAATCGTAGAGTGGGCGTTGGCTCAAGCCAAAAACCCAATTATCACCACCAATTTTCGTCCATACGAATCAGCGATTTTGCATCTAGTAGCTAAGCAAAAGCCAGATATCACTGTATTATGGGTGGACTCAGGATATAACACTCGTGCAACTTATGACTTTGCCAATAAGCTTATCAAAGATCTAAACTTAAATGTGGTGACTTATATTCCCAAGCAGACCAGTGCTCATCGTGATGCTACTATGAATGGTATTCCTAGTGTTAACAATCCACTTCACGCAGAGTTTACTGAACAGGTAAAACTTGAACCGTTCAAGCGTGCGCTAAGCGAGCTAAAGCCTGACGTTTGGTTTAACGCCATTCGTAAAGATCAGACTGAATTCCGTCAAGGTCTTGATGTACTTAGTCAGTCAAAAGATGGTGTCTTAAAAGTTGCGCCTTTGTTCTACAAAACGGATGCTGACTTAGATGTTTATTTAGAAGAAAACGATTTGCCAAATGAGTTTGATTACTTTGATCCAACTAAAGTTGAAGAAAACCGTGAGTGTGGACTGCATACTCAGCTTTAGTTTTCAGCTTAGATATAATCTAAAAATCTAGTAACACCCCTGGTTTAACGCTTTAACTGAGCTATAAAACTAGGGGTTTTTACTATCTTAATTAAGTACCACCTAAAATAATTACAATATATAACCGTATACCCCACTCTCAACTTAAAATGCAGGCTGTGGTTTATGCAAGATTCAACTCCCTTCCTTTTCCAAAGGAAGGGCTGGGGATGGATTTTCGGTAAATATCTCTAAAATCCCCCTAAATCCCCCTTTAAAAAGGGGGACTTCCATCCTTGTCGATATTTTGTAATAAATAAGCGATACAGATACTGTCAATAAACCAATTATTGATGTTGCCAACTATTCTTGTTGAGATTGACGTAACCGTATTGTTATATATTAACTTATAGATAATCATTTAATACTGCTACTACTTGCTGAAAACATCCATAGTTTATACAACTATAAACGTTATTTAGCAGAATCAAGGAAATAACAATGACAAAATTTACTAGCTTAGACGACTTCATGGCGGATTTGCCAGCAGAACGTCAAGAGCGCATCAATGCTAAAGCAAAAATAATAAGTCAGTCTATTGAACTGGCTAAATTACGTCAAAGCTACCATCTTAAACAGGCTGAACTGGCTAAAAAGATGGGCGTGTCTCAAGCCAGTATCTCAAAAGTTGAAAGTGGTAAAGATATTCAACTATCTACTTTACAAAAATACGTACAATCATTAGGTGGCGAGGTATCTATTACAGCAAAAATGCCTGATGGTGAAATCACTTTAATGTAAACATTTATAGCTTGTTTTGAATAAACTGACTTGTTTTGACTAATCTTGTTTTGACTAATATTGTTACTTTCTCCCCCGTCTCGGTGATGCAAACAAATCCGCCTGACCATGCTTACGCACATATTCACGCATAAAAGCTCGTACAGCTTGTGAAGCCGTGGTGTCCTGATTGGCACAGGCGTGCTTAAACGAAGTTAGCAAATTTTCTTCTACTTTTGCGGTAAATAATTTGTCTTTGCCCATAAAGTTTTCCTTTATCCTTAACGCCACTTACTAACTTAAGATTTGCTAATAACTTACTGCTAAATAGCAATTATTTTTTAATTTAAACGGGTAATAAAAGGCAACCAATTACTGGTATATACTGAGTATTTACCAATTATATATCTACTATATATAAACTTTCAACACCTTAATACACTTACCTTTCAAGCATATGAATGTATCCATTCACTGCATTTAACAACTTAATATAACAGCTAATAATGCCTTCTAAAGTCTAAAACGCAGACTTAATATAACAGCTTATGAATATTAAGAATTTAGTAATAACGAAGTCTTTAGTGATAGTAAGCCATAAATACGACATAATGTCAGCATATTCTAAGAGTAAGTTTTTGAGTTATGAACACCTTTCCCCTATTTTTTAAATTTACCAACCAACCTGTATTAATTGTGGGTGGTGGCGAAGTTGCTCAACGTAAAGCGGATTTATTATCACGAACTGGCGCTAACATTACTATTGTAGCGCCGCAAATAAGTGATAGCATCCGTCACTTGCTTTCTGATAGCAAGCACACGCTTATTGCTGAACAATATGACAAGCAGTATCTAGCAGGCAAGCGTATTGTCATCGCTGGTACCGATGATGAAATGCTGAACCATCAAGTACATGCTGATTGCCAAGCATTAAACATACCTGTAAACGTGGTGGATACTCCGCCCCTATGTGACTTTATCTTTCCCGCTATTGTCGATAGAAGCCCCATTGTCATTGGTATTTCTTCAAATGGTAAAGCGCCCGTGCTGGCTCGCCTAACTCGTGCTCGTTTAGAGGCCTTAATTCCGCAAGGTTATGGCAAATTAGCCAAGCTTGCTGGTGATATGCGCGATGAAGTAAAATCCAAAATTCCGACTTTAACAGGCAGACGCCAGTTTTGGGAAAAAGCGTTTGAAGGCAAGGTAAGCGAGCTTATGTTCGCAGGACGTGAGTCAGAGGCTGAGCAAGCACTTAAACAAGATTTAGAAGCTACCCATAACCGACTTAGCAACTTGGATGCTGCTAAAAGCGCAGAGTCTAATAAACTTGGCAACGTAGGGGAAGTTTATATTGTTGGCGCAGGTCCTGGCGATCCCGAATTACTGACGTTTAAAGCACTGCGCTTAATGCAGCAAGCCGATATCGTTTATTATGATGCGTTGGTATCCGCTGAGGTGCTTGATTTATGCCGACGTGATGCCGACAAAGTATTCGTTGGCAAGAAAAGAAGCAATCATGCGGTAGCACAGCAAAATATCAATCAGATGATGATTGACGCTGCCAATACCGGTAAACGTGTGGTTCGTCTTAAAGGCGGAGACCCTTTTGTGTTTGGTCGTGGTGGTGAAGAAATACAAGCCCTGCGAGCCGCCAATATCCCCTATCAAGTGGTACCAGGTATTACCGCTGCTGGTGCCGCTGCATGTTATACAGGCATCCCACTCACCCATAGAGATTATGCACAGTCGGTAAGATTCGTCACTGGCTTCTTAAAATCTGGTGAGCCTAATACTGGTTTTGCAGCCTTGACCAATCCCAAAGAGACCCTTGTATTTTATATGGGGCTGCATTCACTTGGACGCTTGACAGCAGGCTTGATTGAGGCAGGTCGAGATCCAAATACCCCTATCGCAATTGTGTCTCATGCCAGCCTACCAACCCAGCAGACGATGACAGGAAGCTTACAAGATATTGCTAAAAAACATGAGGACAGTCCCTTGCCAACACCTGCACTTCTTATCGTGGGTGACGTTGCCAAATTGCATGATGAACTGGCTTGGTATGGCGAACCTATCATCAACAGTGGTCAGCAGGCGCATGCGCTAACTATGGTATAAACCATAATAATAAAAACACCCTTTTATATGTATAAGGGTGTTTTTATTGTTCTCAAATAGTCATTCTCAGGCTATTTTCAAAACTCTATGCTATTATTTTTTTAATAAGCTTCATTGTATCCAATATTACTGTAAACACCACAACGATGTGACTTCTGCCTGACGTGCGACATATAGCGGATCAGTGGCATCTTGACTTTTACCATGCGTTGGCTTCGTATCCAGCCTATATTGAACCGCTAGACCAGCCTCATCAAACCAACTTAGCAACTGCTCACGAGACCTAAGGTTTAAATGCTCTGCCAAATCAGACATAATCAACCAAATCACACCCCCCTCTGCCAAATATTGTTTTGCCTGAGCCAAAAAGCCCCGCAGCATGGCACTATTGGCATCATATACCCCATACTCTAAAGGAGAGCTTGGCTTTGCAGGCAGCCAAGGCGGATTACAGACGATTAGATCGGCAAGTGGTGCATCCTTAGGAAACAAATCCACCTGTTGCAACTGGATATTTGACAAAGCTAAGCGCTGAAAGTTGTCTTGCGCACATGCCAGCGCTCGTGGGTTTAGATCGGTGGCAATAATTTTAACAAATCCACGCTTAGCAAGTATCACAGACAACAGTCCTGTCCCCGTTCCAATGTCTAAGGCTAAATCATGGCGCTCAGGCAATGGCGCATCAAGCAGCAATTGAACATATTCCTGACGAGTCGGCGCAAATACGCTGTAATGCGGATAAATAGACACACCCAAAGCATTTATAGGTACTCCCTTTTTGCGCCACTGCGCCGCACTTATCGCCCCTTGCAAATCACGAAACGACAAAACACACGGCTCATCTATCTCGCCAAAGGCAGCAGTACAGACAGCGCTCACATCGGGTGCGCGGCGAAGATTAAGCTCAAAATTAGCTTCAAACTGTAACAGCAAACGACTTAACAGACGTGTGCGTTGTGCTTGTGCCAGACGATTTTGATGAAATAGGTTGGGTAAGACTTGTTGTGGTTCAGAGTTATTATCTAATTTGGCTTTTACTTTACTAAGCTTTCGCTTTTCAGCTTTGTCTATACGCCTAGTTATGGCTTGCAGTAACTGCTTGGCATTATGAAAATCACCACGCCATAACATAGACGTGCCAGCGTTAGCCAAGCGGTAGGCTTCATTGGCAGTGGTCGTATCATCGACAATCACGATACGCTTAGGCACCTCATAACCACTTTGTGACAACCACCGTGCCTGCTGCTCAGCCCCATCTTCTTGCCACTGTACATACTGCTTTGTTGTTTGGAACACCTGCTCTATCCTTTTTTATTTACAACTACTTTTGATTCTTAACTCGCTAATAAGTTGCTATCATACACGAAAGTCCATCAGCCTGTGCTACTAGCATGCAGCACTATGTCCGCCCTTCATCCCTCAGGAAGAGCAAACATCGTTTATTTGTCAATTCTGCCATAATATTTAACGGACATATTCTTTAGCCACTCATATTGAGTATTTATCTTTTGTGGTATGATTATTTAACTTTCAAACACTTATTGATATAGCCTGATTGACACTGTGTCAACCAATAAGCCGAGCCCTTAACTATTAAAATAATATTAACTATTAAATCGTTGTAAAATCTACTATGTCGAAGTCTATCGAACTATCTACCCACTCAAAGCCTTTAACCGTATTACATACCTCAGACTGGCATTTAGGTCGCCGTTTGTATGGTCAATTGCGCTATGAAGAATTTGAAGCATTTTTAGCATGGCTAGAAGACGCCATTAGCCACTATCAAGTCGATATCTTAATCGTGGCAGGTGATATTTTCGATACCATGACTCCAAGCAATCGAGCACAATCACTGTACTATGAATTTTTGGGTCGGGTTGCGCATTCAATCTGTCAGCATATCGTTATCGTTGCAGGCAATCACGACTCCCCTACTTTTTTGGACGCGCCAGCCAACGTACTCAAGTTTTTAAACGTACATGTGGTCGGTACAGCTTGTGAAGATTTAGAGGATGAAGTATTGACGCTTAGCGATAACGAAGGCAATCCGTTTTGCATCATAACTGCTGTTCCTTATCTGCGTGATCGTGATGTTCGCAGTAGCCGTGCGGGCGAGTCTGATAGTGATAAAGACAGCAAAGTCATCGAAGGTATCAAAGCCCATTATGATGGCGTAGCGGACATCGCCAAAGCTCGACAAAATGAGCTTACCAACCAATATCAGTACCATATTCCGATTATCGCTACCGGTCATTTGTTTGCATCAGGGGGACGCACCACGGATGATGACGGTGTACGCAATCTTTATGTGGGCTCATTGGGTAAAATATCTGCTGATATGTTTGCAGACTGCTTTGATTATGTGGCGCTTGGTCATTTGCATGTACCCCAACGTGTCGGTGGACGTGAGCACATTCGATATAGTGGTTCGCCGATTCCGATGGGTTTTGGGGAGGCTCGCCAGCAAAAGCAAGTTTTGTTGATTCAGTTTGGCGACACGATTGATGAGCATTTTGATGATACTCAACCTTTGCGATCTAAGCCAAATGAAACCTTGAGCACCTCAACATTACAAACCTCTACGTCAGAAAAATCTACTTCTGAAACACCCTCAAAAACATCGGTTAAGCCTAAGCTTAAAAATAAAGACAATCAATTTATAGATGATCTGTTTGCAGGTCTTGATGATGAACTTAATGAAAGTAATAACGAGCAAGATAAAGTAGATAAGGCTTCTGAAGAAATTCCGAATGATGAGATTCCAGCTGAGCCAGTTAATGTAGATAGTTTTGATATAGACAGTTTTGAGACAGATAGCTTTAAGACAGATGGCACCGATTCGCCCACCCCTGTTTATCACGATCACCATAAGCAGATGCAGATTACCTCTATACCCATCCCTACTTTTCAAAAGTTAATGCAGATTAAAGGCGATATGACGTATATTGCGAAGTCCATAAATGAGCTCCCAAAAGATGCGGTGATATGGTTGGAAGTTATTTATGAAGGTAATGAAATCGTGAGTAATCTTAATGAGGAAATACAGACGTTACTTGAAAATACTCCATTTAAAGCGCTAAAGATAAAGAACACGAATAATTATAATAAAGTATTAACGTCTGAGAATAGTACCGAGACCCTTCAAGACTTAAATGTGATGGAAGTATTTGAGCGCTGTATGACGGTGCATGAAATCGCTGAGTCACAAAAGGACGAGCTACGAGATGCCTATCAGCAGATATTGCATGAGGCGAGTCAAGAGGATGTTAATTCGGGTGGGGTTTGATTTAATTAAGACATATTTAAACAGTCAAATCTTCAAGAAAACTAAATAACACTTATCAACACCGCATCTAGTCGTCTTAAATACTCTTAACTCGTAAATTACACCTTAAGGGTTTATCCTATAAAGCCCCAACCAATATAAACATAAATACAGGTTGTAAAATTTGGATATGCTATGAAGCCACCCTTTATTCTTACCAATACCATGCTTAATCAAATCGTGCTAATCTCACAACAAATAGGACGATTAGAACTAGCCTATGAAAGGCAACTGCACCTAAGAAAAGACAATCGCCTGCGTTCTATTCAGTCGTCATTAGCCATAGAAAATAACTCATTAACCCTAACGCAAGTGACTGATATTATTAACGGTAAACGGGTGCTTGGCAACCCTAAAGAAATTCAAGAGGTTAAAAACGCCTATGATGCGTATGAGCAAATCTTAAAATTCGACCCTTATAGCATTAATGATTTTTTAAGAGCACATGGGATGATGACAAAGGGCTTGGCAGATTATTCAGGGAAGTGGCGACAAAGCGATATTGGCATCTATGACAGTTCAGGCAACCTTATCCATATGGGAGCACGCCCACAGTTTGTCCCTAAGCTCATGACGGATTTATTTAACTGGGCAAAAACCGACGACACGCCTATCTTAATAAAAAGTGCGGTGATGCACTATGAAATTGAAGTCATACACCCCTTTAGTGATGGAAATGGGCGCATGGGTAGGTTGTGGCAAACCGTATTATTAAGTATTCAAAACCCTGTGTTTGCATGGTTACCTGTGGAGACGATTGTTTATGAAAACCAAGCAGAATATTATAGAGTACTAGGGCTCGCTGATAAAGCCAATAACGCCACTGTGTTTATTGAGTTTATGCTTGATGCTATTTTGAATATGGTCAATGCCTACATTAATGAAGGTACTGATAAAGACGTTAGCTATAATCCTGATAACGCCAAAACCACTGATTTGAGCGATAAATCGGTAGAAATGAGCGATAAAAATGATGTTTTGAGCGATAAAGATAGAAAAATGGACGATAAAGTTGATATAGTGAGCGATAAATTAAGTAAGCTGACTGACAATGAAAAACAAGCTTATTTGTTGATTAGCGAATTCTTACAGACAAATTCGAGTATTAGTAATAGTGACGCTCAAATCTTGATAAACAAATCCGCCTCTACCATCAGACGCTACCTAAACGCATTAGTCCAGCAAGATTTATTAATCGCCAGTGGCGAGCGTAAAGCTAGAAAATATCGTTTGCCCGATCAATTTTAATGTCACTTGTACATAGCATGAAGAAGTATTTGAACGATGTATGACGGTGCATGAAATCGCTTAGTGGCAAAAAGACGAGCTACGAGATGCTTATCAGCAGATATTGCATGAGGCGAGTCAAGAGGATGTTAATTCGGGTTAGGTTAGGCTTAAAGTCCAGCCTTATCTAGCAAATAAACGAATTTAATAACATATTATCCCTGATAAACCTAATAGTGTCTTTTATTGCCACGTTGTTATGTATTGGAGAAATAATGAACGAAAGATATTTAAAATTAGAAGTCATCTGGAAAGATGAGCATATGTTTGAATTAAAAGTTATGGCAAATAATGGCAGATACTCTGGAATCACAGAAGTTTATGAAGTATCTGATTCTTTAATCAAATTCGTAAATGACCTTAATGGATTTCCCTTGGGAAAAGAAAAAGTGACTCATTCTTGCGGAGAAAAAGACAGTTACGCTTATTTCAAAATGGAGTTTTATAAAATCGGATTGACTGGAAAATGCGGAGTGCTCATTACAATGGAAGAAAATGTTCCAACGGAATTCAGAAAAGAAGAGAAAGATAAGCTAAAAATGGAACTGATAGTTGAACCGAACGCTATTGATATTTTTTGTGATGAACTGAAATTATTAGCTGAAAGCCAAAGTGGGATAGCGAAATTAAAAGCTGTAGGAAAGTATACGAACAACATTCTATAGCAAGCATAGCATGGGTGCTACTCACATAGCTAAAATTTTATTCGTGGGTTATCAAACACGCTACACTGGCTTATACCTTTAAACGTAATAAAGTCATGTATTTGGATATCAATAGAGAGTTGAACAATATGAGATTTTCACAAAGAATTGGCAAAAAAATCAGTAAGACAGTCGCTTCAAATAGAAAGTATTGATAAAGTTCTTGAAACTAAACTTTGGAATAATTTTTTAAATTATTTTTTAGATAAAATTTATAATAATACTAATTATGGCATAAATTCGAAGCAACAAAAAATTTGCAAAATTATTTGGTGTGATTTTTTCGAGCAAAGATCAGACGAAATCCCTTTGTTAACAAGTGGTACAGTTCATGTAAGTAGCGTCATAAAATATATAAAAGATTGGTTCTTTAATTCCAATTGGTATGAAAAATATGATTTCATGGAATATATCTCATTTTTAGACTATACAGATGTAAATACTAACTTCACTGAAAGTTGCAACTCAACTTTAGAAAGGGAGTCTGCTGGTTATAGAATTGTTGAACACAAAATAATACAAATAACTTCAGAAGAAGAAATTCTAGCTATTGAGGATGCGATAAATTCTTCTATCTCTATGAAATCTGTTGAGACACATCTTAGAACGGCTTTAGAATATCTATCCAGTAGAGAAAATCCAGATTATAGAAATTCAATAAAAGAATCTATTTCTGCGGTTGAATCATTTTGCAAAATATTGACCGGTGACTCTACTGCAACATTAGGTAAGGCTTTGAATAAAATTGAAAAATCTCATAAAATTCATGGAGCGTTAAGGAGTGCCTTTACTGCTTTGTATGGTTATACAAGTGATTCAGGTGGAATTAGACATTCTTTATTGGAAGATAACATTGAAGTTTCTATGGAAGATGCAAAGTTTATGCTCGTATCCTGTTCAGCGTTCATTAACTATCTGAAAGCAAAAGAATAAAAATTAGTATCAATAATAGCTATAACTAATAACTGTTAAAGTTCTATAAGATAATCATATACATAAAATAACGTTCAATTCGAAGTTAAAGTAGGGTACGCCCCGCGCACTTTTATATTATATAGTGTGATTGGTGCGCATGTCATGCCCTACCGATTTTATGTGAACGCTAAGCTTCAATTATTATGCTAACCTTTCATCGAAGGAGCGGTTTAGCCTCGATTTGAGAACCGTTAAAAAATTGCACTGCAATTTTAGGTTCGCAAGAGAAAATCCCTTAAAGGGGATTTTCTGAAAGGATATACTTGTTTGACCACAGTGTTGCGGTGACTTAGCTAGGAGCGTTATCGCTGAGTCAGGAACGCCACTGGCTAATAGCGTCTGTCCCCGTGCAAGCCAAGATAGTAGCGAAAAGCGAGATTAGCTACAAATACTGATTATTTTTAAAACTACCTTTACAACTACCTTTATACTTCCAACCCCAACTATTTCTAATATTATTTCTGTGATGACATCATGCGCTTAATCGAATTACGACTGAAAAACTTAAACTCTTTAAAAGGCGAATGGCATATCGATTTTAGCGATACGGCGTTTGTGAATGAAGGGATTTTTGCCATTACGGGTCAAACGGGCGCTGGCAAGACCACGATTTTGGACGCCATTTGTTTGGCGCTGTATGGAGCGACCCCTCGCCTTGGTGAGATTACCTCAACCAATGATGTGATGACACGGCTAACGGGTGAATGTTATGCCGAAGTGGTGATTGAGCTTAACGGTAAACAATACCGTTGCCGTTGGGGACAACGCCGTGCGTATGGTAAGTCTGATGGGAATTTGCAGAGTGCGACGCATGAGATCGCCGAAGTAAATATCGATAATCCGAGTGCGGGCGATAAAGTATTAGAGGAAAAATCGTCGCTGACTAAAAAGAAAATTATTGAACTGACGTCGATGGATTTTTCGCAGTTTACCCGCTCTATTTTGCTGGCGCAGGGCAGTTTTTCAGCATTCTTAAAAGCAAAAGCAGATGAACGTGCTGATATTTTGGAGAAGATTACCGGTACTGAAATTTATGCCGATATCTCAAAAAACGTGCATGAGAAGTTTCGTATCGAGAAGGAAGAGCTTGAGCGGATGCAAGCGGTGGCAAATAGTTTGTCGCTGTTGGATGCCGATACCGAAGCAGAGTACCGAGAGACGATTGACACTTTGAGTGGTGAGCTTGATACTAAGAAAGCCACGCAGGCAGGGTTTGAGGCGCAAATTAAATGGCTGGATGCGGTTGCGGATTTGCAAGGTAAGCAAAAACAGTATCAGCAGGATGTACAGGGTGCTGAGCAGGCGAAGTTGGGATTTATAGCGGATGCCGAGCGTTTGGATAAGGCAAACAAGGCGCTTGAGATTAGCAATGATTTTAATCAACTGGTGATCTATCGTCAGCATTTGGACAGCTTAAAAACAGACCAGCTTCAATGTAAGCACGATTTGAGAGAGGCTGAAGCTCAGCTTAGCCAAAATAAAGTTGATTTAGACCATGCCGTATCAGCCGAGCAAACGGCATCGAATCAGTATGAGAAAGCACAACCTCTGATTGGTGAGATACGGGGACTCAATGGTCAAATTTCGCAGACGCAACAGCGTTTGGATGACCAACAGACTCGTTATGACTCGCTGACCACCAATATTGATGGGCTAAACGCCTCTTTAAAGACGTCTAACATTGAGCAAGCACAGTTGCAGACTAAGCTGGATAAAGCAACTGATTATCTCTCGACTCGCTCGCATCATGAGTCACTTTCTCGTGATATTGAGTCGTTTCATCAGTTGGGTTTGCAGGTTAAAAATTTGTTAACCAACACTAAGGATAAGGCGTTACATCGGCAACAGGCAGTTAATAATTTAGCGCAGTTATCGCAGAAACTTGAATCACTCAAAAGTAGTCAGCAACAAGCGGATGCTCAAATTGAAAGTAAAAAACAAGAGGTTGACTCTTTAAAGGCGCAACATCGTAACTTATTGCAGGGGCAAACGTTGCAGTCACTACGTCATCAACAAAACCATATCGACCAAAGTAGCAAACAACTTAATGATATGCGTGCGCAATTTGGACAGATCGGTGAGGTTACTGCTCAAGTACAAGCGTTAATGGCTTTACTACCTAATAATCAGGCTAAGATTAATAAGTGTCAGCACCGTATTGAGACGAATGAACAGACGCTTGCTAGGCTAAATACCGAGCATGAGGATAAGAAAACCAATTTAGAGCTATTACAACAAGTTGCAAAGCTTGAGGACTTTATCCATTTGTTGCAAGACAATGAGCCTTGCCCGCTGTGTGGCTCGCTTGAGCATCCTTATGCGAGCAATCATCCGTTGTTAGAGAACACGTCACAAGATGCTTTGAAGCCCTCACCCATAGTGGAACTTAAAAACCGTTTGGGTGAATTATCGATTGAAATTAAGGATGTTGAGAAGCTTATTGCTGAAGATAAAATTAATTTGGCAACTTCGAAAAATGAGCTGAATGGTTATCAAAAACAGTTAAGTGAGCAGTTAGCTCAAGTATCTAAATTGGTCACTGATAATGCCTTACAGATAGCGAGTTTTGAGCAGTCTTTGGAGAAGGTTAGCCCTACCCTTTTAGCGAATTTTGATAAGTTTTCGTTAATATCCAAACTCAATGACTCACAAAAAGGTTTGGAATCATTCTTTAATAGACTTGATTTTGATAAACCTGCCAATAATGTTTCTAACGAAGATTTAGATAAGGTTAAAGCGGTTATCGATGATTTATTGACGTTGTTGCAAAGCGTTATACAGGATTTAGCATCGCAAAAGGACGCGCTTAACACGGTGCTAGATGACAACGATAGGTTAATGCACGATATTAATCAAAGCGAAACAGCACTTAAAGCTCTGCAAGATAACGCCCACTCTGCCTTGCAAGCAATAAATGATATCGAAACTGAGATTAAACTGAGTCAACAACAAGTTGCCAGTGATGACCGTTATATCGAGAGTAATACCGCTGAAATTAAGCGTTTGGTGCAGTCTATCGGTGAGTTAGCAAGTAGCTATAAGTCGGATGATAACGATAAGTGGATAACGCTTGACAATGAATTGAACCAGTTAAACAACTCTATAAGCGATAAGCAGGCTTTAACAAAGCTTGATCCTGAAACAGATATAGAGCCTCTGCGTGAGTATTGTAGAGGGATACGACTACTGCAAAAGGACTATGAGCAACAGCGAGAGCTTAGCCAATCGTTGAATAGCGAGATTAGTAATTTAGTTACTAAGATTAAAGGCTTAGAGAGTCAGCTTGAACAATTGCAAGGGGAACGGGATGCTTTAACTGGGTCTATTAATGATTTGCAAACCAACTTAAAGTCGCATCAAGACAATAGACAAACCCTATATCAAAAAATGCAGAACGAGTTAGATATTCAAATAGCTGACTCAAATAATAGCAAGGCAGATGATCATACTTATCTAAGAGCAGATATAGACGCCATTGAAAAACGCCTGCGTTTGGCAATGGATACTGCCAGACTAACGCTATCTAAAGTGAGAGAATCATATAATAATAACCAACAGCGTATCGAACAACTTAAGCAACAAGGGTTAAAGCTGGATAAAGTCATAACAGAAACCAGTGAAAACTTAACCCAGCAACAAGCGGTATTCGATAAATTGTTAAAAGATAATAATTTTGCCGATGAAATTCAGTTTAAAGAAGCTATGTTGGAGCGTGAGACTCGTGAAGCGTTAGCCAGACAACAACAACAGATAGACAGTGATTTAAAAATTGCGCAACATAAACTTCAAGATACCAAACAGCAATTAGCAGAAAAACTGGCACATCCGTTGGTTGAGGACGATGCTACTGATAAGAAGACACTTACAATCAAACTGTCAGCAATAGAGGTTGAGATATCAGAGCTTAATAAACAAATCGGCGCACTTGAACAAAAGCTTAAAGACAATGAAGCCAATAAAGCCAACCAACAGGCACAACTTGAGGCAATTAAAGAGCAACAACAATCATTTGCAGTGTGGCGTAATTTACGAGAGCTTATTGGCTCAGCAGATGGTAAAAAATATCGCACCTTTGCGCAAGGCTTGACCTTCCAAATCATGGTCAGTAACGCCAATACGCAGCTTAAAAAGATGAGTGACCGTTACCTGCTTACCCGTGATGAGGAAAATCCATTAGAGCTAAATGTCATTGATGACTATCAAGGTGGCGAGATTCGCAGTACCAAAAACTTATCGGGCGGTGAAGGGTTTATTATTAGTTTGGCGTTGGCGCTTGGATTGTCCAAAATGGCGAGTCAAAATATCAGTGTGGACTCGTTATTTTTGGATGAAGGGTTTGGTACGCTTGATGAGGACTCGCTTGATATTGCCCTTAATACATTGACTAACCTGCAAGCAGAAGGCAAATTGATTGGGGTCATCTCACATGTTCAGAGCTTAAAAGAGCGAATATTGACTCAAATTAAGGTTGAGAAAATATCAGGTGGGCACAGTCAGATTAGTGGAACGGGGTGTTATAAGATTGCAAATTAACACCCGAAACACAATTGGCGTGCATGCTTAGATAAATAGACACCATTTATTAAATTTATTATTTGGTTAAAAACATGTCATTTATCAGCAAGTGAATAAGTCAGGTTCTGTTATATGCTAAATACAAGATATAACGAACACGAAATACGATTAACCAAAAATATGAGCACGTAATAGGTTGTGGTTTAACAATGAATAACTGTGTTTACGTCATGGCTATGAGTTTAGTCTCAGTCATTTCACTCACCCCTCAATTCAAACCTTTCAAGAGTTTTTATATGTTAACATAAGAGCTAATAGACAACTGACCTAGATGCCCTACTACACTCTCTAATTGAACTGTTCCGATCTTAATCACCTCCCTACATAGTCTGATTACAACGGTAATCACCACAACAACCTATACCATTGATTGAAGTGTCTGCTAAGTTACTCATTTTTTGAATATTTCAGTATTATTAAATTTTCGATTCTATATGCGCTTGATAGTGTTAAGAGCTTATTATTAGGTATAAAGGACTTAGACTTATTATTAAAGGACGACAAGATTATGACTTCCGCCAAATCCGATTTATTAAATACTCCCGCTAGAGACACTAAATCCCACCTTTTAGCGACAGGTTATCAGTTACTGTCTCAAAAAGGGTTTACAGCCGTAGGTATTAAACAAATATTAGATACCGCTGGCGTGCCTAAAGGTTCGTTTTATCACTACTTTGCATCAAAAGAAGCGTTTGGTGAGGCTATTATTAAAAGTTACTTTGAGCACTACAAACACCGCCTTGATGCCATCTCTGGTGAAGATACTAGCGCGCAACAAAAGCTGGTTAACTATTTTGAATTTTGGTACAACACCCAACAAAATGGATATAACCACGAAAAATGCTTAGTGGTTAAATTAAGTGGTGAAGTATCAGATATCTCAGATCCGATGCGAGAAGCATTAGCGGGTGGCTCTATGCAAACTATTAGCTGGATTAGTGAACAAATTAAAGCTGGCTGGATTGACGGCTCAATACTTAAAAACACGGACTTAAATGCTAAAAGTATTGCCAATCGCTGGTATTATGCATGGCTTGGGGCAAGTCTTATCGCTAAAACCAGTCGCACAAACAGCCCGCTTAACGAAGTGTGGCAGATGACAATTTCTGAGCTTGGACTCTAAAATATAAGATTTTAAAAATCCAGAAGCAATTTAATACGCTCCTATTAAGTGAGGCGTTTCCACTAATTATGAGATAGTTTTGTAAAACAACTAGACGACCAGTCTAATCTAACTATATTATAGCCCCCATCAATCGAGATTTATTTCAAACGTATTAAGGGTTGGGGGTTGGTTACGTGGTTGTGCTATCAGCTCATTTTTATCTTTAAGCTATATATGTTTTCAATTATTATTTTTTTATTATCTACTATTGCACTAACTAGTTACTAAACTTAGGGGTTTTTATGAATAACTTTCAATACCACAACCCAGTACGCATCGTGTTTGGTGAAGGCCAAATCAGAGAATTATCAAAGTTAGTACCAACTGACGCTCGTGTACTTATCACTTATGGTGGCGGTTCAGCCAAGCGCACTGGCACCCTTGATGAAGTAAAAGACGCTCTAAATGCTGAGGGCAGCAAACGTGAAATATTTGAGTTTGGTGGTATTGAGCCAAATCCAGAATTTACCACGCTTATGCAAGCAGCCGATATGGTTAATAAGCATAATATTGACTTCATTTTAGCAGTTGGCGGAGGCTCAGTAATTGACGGCAGTAAATTTGTTGCCTTGGTTTCTCACTTAACCGAAGAAGATGGCGACACTTCAAATTCTGATATTTCACAAAGAGTATCTCGCGATAAAGCATGGGATGCCCTTACCAGCTATACCAAAAATATCAACTCAGCCATAGATTTAGGTGCGGTATTGACCATTCCAGCTACGGGTTCTGAAATGAACTCTGGGGGTGTGATTAACTATAATGAACGTCAAGCAAAACTGCCATTTGGTAACCCACTTGCTTATCCTAAATTCTCAATTTTGGATCCAACGAAAACCTTAACCCTGCCTGAACGTCAAGTCATGAATGGAGTGGCAGATGCCTTTGTCCATGTCATGGAGCAGTATTTAACTTACCCTGTGAATGCGAAGGTGCAAGATGCCTTTGCTGAAAGCTTACTTAAAATTTTAATTACTGAAGGTCGAGCGGTCAAAGCCAACCCAGATGATTTAGAAGTACGTAAAAATATCATGTGGACAGCGACTATGGCGCTAAACGGTCTTATCGGTACTGGCGTGCCACAAGATTGGACCACACACATGATTGGTCATGAGTTAACCTCATTACATGGCATCGATCACGCTCGTACCTTGACTATCGTATTACCATCGCTGATGCGTGAGTTAAAAGATAGTAAGCAAGATAAACTACTGCAATATGCTCGTAACGTTTGGGGTATCAGTGCTGAAGATATGAAAGATAACGATGAAGCAATTGAACAAGCAATCGTGCGCACCGAAAACTTCTTTAAAGAGTTAGGTTTGCCGATTAATTTTGCAGATGCAAACTTAGATGAAACCGCCATTGACCCCATCATCAAGCAGTTAGAAGCCCACGGCATGACCAAACTGGGTGAACACAAAACCAATGACTTAGAGGTCTCGAGCCGTATTCTGCAACGTGCAGCTCACGCTTAAACTTAATTATAATTATAAAGCTTACCTAAGATTAATAAGATAAATAAGGATTATTACAATGAGTTTTGACAATGCCCAATCAAGTCATACCAATCGTCAAATTAAACTTGCCAGTCGTCCACATGGTAAGCCTGTTGATGACAACTTTAAACTAACCACAACCGAGATCCCAACCCCAGCAAAAAATCAAATGCTATTACGCACTATATACCTATCACTAGATCCTTACATGCGTGGGCGCATGAGTGATGCCAAAAGCTATGCTGATCCGTTAGAAGTTGGCGATGTGATGCTTGGCGCCACTGTCTCTCAAGTTGTTGAATCAAACCTTGAGGAGTTTAGTAAAGGTGATATTGTCATCGCCTATTCTGGATGGCAAGACTATGCGCTAAGTAATGGCGAAGGCGTGTATAAGCTGACCAAAGAGATGTCTAACCCTTCTTATGGTTTAGGCGTATTAGGCATGCCAGGTTTTACCGGTTTTATGGGTCTCACCGATATCGGTAAACCGCAAGCGGGCGAAACCTTAGTAGTCGCAGCGGCAACGGGGCCTGTTGGTGCCACCGTCGGTCAAGTGGGTAAATTGCAGGGTCTAAAAGTCATCGGTGTCGCTGGTGGTGAAGATAAATGCAAATTCGCTGTTGAAGAATTAGGCTTTGATGCTTGTATCGATCACCGTGCTGATGATTTTGAAGTTCAATTAGCCGCAGCTTGCCCAGATGGTATTGATATCTATTATGAAAACGTCGGTGGCCATGTGTTCGATGCCGTATTGCCACTGCTAAATGCTCATGCTCGTATTCCTGTTTGTGGCCTCGCCGCTCACTATAACCAAACCGAGCTACCAGATGGTAAAGATCGTTTAAGCTTACTTATGAGCACCATCTTAAGACAGCGCTTAACGGTTAAAGGCTTTATCATCTTTGAAGAGTATAGCGATCACTTCCCTGAGTTCTTACAAACCATGGGTAAATGGGTCTCGGAAGGTAAAGTGAAAACCAAAGAGCACATCGTTGATGGTCTAGGCAATGCGCCACAGGGCTTTATTGATATGTTAGAAGGTGGTAACTTTGGCAAAACTGTGGTCAAAGTAGCAGATATACAAAAGACAATTCTTTAAGATTGGCTTTTTGATAATGGATATCCCTTGGCGACCACTGATTTGTGGTCGCTTATTTTTTATGCTTAGGCTATTTTGAACGATCAGCCTAGGTACAAATAACACCAAATCTGAAAATTAAGATATCGAGGAAAACAAGTGCAAACGCTACAAATAGTTGTAGGTTTAGCGAGCTTGACAAAGATAGGTTAATTTTTAGAAAAGGTATAAACTGTTCTACCTGTTCTACCTAACAACCCACATAGATGCCTTCAAAGTTAATACACATTTGCGTACCATTTGGCATATTGGCAACCCACGCTTTGCCTCCAGTGAACACAAAGGGCTTTACACCTTTGTAAGTGACGCCTGTGCCTCGGTGTACCGCAGACTCTGCAAAATCAAACGGAATGACCAGCTCGCCAGCTAAGTTGACAAAGCCCCATTTATCCTGCATACGCACACCTGCCAGTCCTTCTGAAAATGGAGTTACTTGGCTAAACGAAAAAGTAATCATCGGTATACCAGTGCGGTTGACAAAACCCCATTTACCGTCACGTTGTTCAGGCTTCCAAATTTCTCTATCCATTGAGCTGGGTTTTGGTTTGGCATTAACCTCAATAGTCTCTGCTACCAAGCCTGCTACTGTACCATTTGGCCCCGCTGTTGTACTATTTGTACTTGGTACTGACGATGAGCTTAATGGTGTGGGATTAATGATTTGAATAGATGAACGATTGGTTGTGCTACTGCCAAGACTTTGTGCAGCCGTAAGTCCAGAGTTGGTTGGCTTGATCGGGGTCGCCACATCTGGTGGTAGGCTTGAAGTTGACGTCGGTCTGCTATTAACTATGGTAATTTTGTTGCTGGTGATTACTGAGGGATATGAAGTGGTGGCTGTCTGAGTATTCGCTTGTACTCTGCTATGGCCGCTCGATGCAGCAACAGGTATCGCTATACTTTGTCTACTGCTTGAAACCGCTGGCTGCTTGTTAATGATACGTCCATTTAAATCCAACCACTGGGCTTGATTGTTGTAACGAATACTGGCCATATTGCCATGATAGTCACTGATACTCTGATTATTGGCTGAAAATGGGACTATCACCCGGTTGTTGGTATCTATCACGCCAAACTTTCCATCTTTTTTGACTACAATACGATTGTTGCTAACTGCTCGTGACCAGCCCTTGGTCTGGCTATCATTGCTAATGATATCGTAAATAGGCGGAATAACCTCACGTCCTGCCATATCAATATAACCAACTTTGCCAAGTCTTTGTACAGGCACTAGCCCATCTTTTAACTTATTAACATCAATCCCATTATAGCGGGTTAAATCTGCAACTGGACGACCAGCTTTGTTTATTAAAGCAACAGGTTGCCCTGAGTCTTTTAGTGCCAAAAAGTATTGGCTACTAGCCGTACAAAATACGTTTGAATAGTAGCTATTAGGTACTTGACAAGCATACGCTGCTAGTGGTGCTGTCATTATGGCGCTAACCACACCCAATTTTAATAAAGTGGATTTGAACTTACCCACAGCGGTTGATGCTTTTAGATTACAAAGATGTTTTTTTAAATATCTACCTTGGGCACTGGTTGGATTACTCATGGTGTTTGCTATTATCATAAGGTTGATTAAGTCGTTGGTCATAGGTTGATTTTATAGAGCCTGATTTTTACATCATTATCAAATCATCAATATCAAATAAAGACAGGCTCTAGTAAAAAATTAAAACATTGATAAGTTTAGCGATTGATAAGTTTAGCGTAAACATAGCAGAAAAACCAAAGAAACCGACAAAATAAAATAATCCAGCAAAGATGTTACGCATACCAGATACGATAGATTAAGCATATTATTTGCCGAGCACCTGCAACACTACTGAAATTTTTGCTCAAACCAACTGTTAAAAAATACTTTGTCAGGATCATATTGCTCACGAATCTCTAAAAACCGCTTAAGCTGCGGATACAAGGCGTGTAATTCTTCACTACTGAGTTTATTCACCTTACCCCAATGCGGACGACCATTCCACTTTTTCATATACTCATAGACCCAATCAAACAAGGGATCACTGTCCATGCCTTTATAGACGTGGAAAGACAATACCACACTGTCCTCACCTTGAGTAGGGCTTAGCATGCCAGTTTCACCCTTATGAGTCCGCACCTCAATTGGAAAATGCGAGTTTTTATTATCCGCTAGTAAGATATCATTCACCTCGGTAATACAGGCATCAAAATCACTCAGCTTAATAAAATATTCAGTCTCGTTAAATTTAACCCCACGAGGCGTTGGAAACACCTCATAACTATACCCTTCACGAAAGGTATTAGGCACAGATCCAGCGGCTATTTGGCTCACTCTTTTGGTCAGCTTTGGATAGATTCTTGCTATTTCAGATAGCAGATAAAACGCTCCATTTAATACCACCCAGCTCTCAAAATTGTCTTTAAGCTTTTGACCACGACGCATTGGTGTAGGCTCAATCACAGATAAAGTCTTTTGCTGCAACATATTAGTGCCAGGAAACAAAAACCATTCTAAATGTCGGTGACTATGAATGGCATCATGCCAGCCTGCAAGACCCTCTTCGAACTCTAGGCGCTCGTTAGATTCCCGCAAACCATAAATATCTACCGCTTGAATGGTTAACTTAGTAAACACACCTAACATACCTAAGCTGACATGTAGCGCATTGCCAAGGTCATCGGTTTCAGGGTTACCACGTTCATGCGTATGCAGCTCACCAGTACCATCTACCCACTCCCACGCAACAACTTGATTGGCAACTGAGCCTAAAGTAATACCCGTCCCGTGGGTTGCTGTACTTGCTGCACCAGCTATGGTTTGTGCTTGCACATCGCCCATATTCTCAAGCGCTAAGCCATGTTCGCGCAGGGCGTCACCAATTTCATGTAAATACGTACCGGCGTACAAAGTCGCTTGTTTTTTCTCCTTATCTACTGATATTAAGCCTCTAATATTATCAAGACTAATGGCAATTTCTTCAGGTTTGGCGCAACCACTAAATGAGTGCGCTGCCCCTGTGACACGTACTCGCTTCTTATCAATGCGAGCTTGCTTAATAATACTTTGCAGTTCTTCTACCGATGAGGGTGTCAATTTTTGCTCTGGTTCTGCTGTCACATAGCCGACCCAGTTTTCCCAGCTTTTTTTATTATTCCAGTTATTTAGTGAAAACATTGTCCCTCTCCTCTATACGTTGTCATAGTATATGCAGCTCCTTCTGCGGTTAATTGAGCGTTTGCGCGATAGCACACAAGCTCATTGAAATGTTCACATAACTCGCCAGCTTTGGCGTGGCGACACCATACCGCATCGCCTATTTGTGGCATCATGCCGTTTTTAATAATTTTAGAATCAACCACAAGTGGGGTCTGAACTTCACCATAGCCCTCATCAGGCAAGATAGACAAGCCTTGTGGATAGTGCACAATAGGCGCTTTGTCGATACCTACTGCACCAGAAGCAATAAATCCGCCCCCGTGACAGGTAATGACATGTTTCTCAGGCCGTCTTGTAATGGGTAACGCAAATCCTGCGGCGGGCTTAAAGTCTGCCATACTATCCATATAATCAAAATAAGCTGGCTTGTAATAGGCTGAGCCCACTGTGATTTCGGTCACTTCAGGCTGACTGGAAGTAAAATCCATACTCCCACTACCACCCCCATTTACTATCTTTAAATCAACCCCTTGTTTAATTAACCAGCTAACCAATGAACCTCGGCGAGTTGACACCTGCTTCTGTGAGCGATTTTTTAACATTTTTATTGCTGGACTAAGCATGGTCTTACCCGGCAGATGCTCAGGCAGTCCTGCTATTTGAGCCTCATAGCCCATCAAGGCGACTAATTTTACATGTCGGCAGCTTTTAATATGTTTAAGCAGCTTTTTAACATCTCTTTTTTTGATAAGCGCAGAACGTTTGGTGCCAAAATACAGCTTAGGAAGTGGCATCGACATATTAATATCAAGACAAATCTCTACCGTTTGGTTTTGACTTTTAGCGATTTGATTTAAGACATCTACCTGCTCAGGGCGGTCAACCATCCAAACCATCGTTGCCCCTTGCTTGGTGTATTCAAAAGTTTTAGCAATACTCTGGGTATCTAAGGTGGGATAAGCGCAAAGGATATTATCAAATCCATTTTCTAACAGATATGCTGACTCGTCTGCTGCATATGACATTAAGCCAATATAATTGGGGGATTTATCGATAATATATTTTAGAACATCAATAGAGCGAATTGATTTGGTGGCAAGGCGAAGATGAACGGCTTTGGTTTTTTCATTTACCAATTTGATATTATGGTCAAGTGCGTCTAAATCGAGCCATGCAGAGGGTTTTTTGGGCGAGTCTAATTGAGCAAAATCCATTTTGCATTCCTTAAATTAAAATAATTTCAGCAATATTAAAGTCTTACAAGTTTGAAGCGTCAGTTGACTTAAGTCAACAATCACGAGCACAATGAGGACAGTCATAGTCGTCATTAGAAAATAGGTTGAGTTAACGAACTAAAATACTAACCAAACAATGGCCACACCACTAAAACTGTTACGCTTCTATCCAACTATGACTATATTAGCGCATCCTTATTATTAATATAATCGTTAAGTCTCTCTTTATATAGGAAAATATAAAAACTGATGCGTCGTCTCTTTCTATCATCAAAAAAACAGCATGACGATAGTCATGCTGTTATAAGCCTACATCAATACTATCCCACTTTTAACCCAGCTTTTCAAAATGCTCATGGATATAAGCCTGCCCCTCTACATCAAGACACTCAGCCAAACTACGACTCCACTGCGGATTGCGGTCTTTATCTATCAATAACGCCCGTACACCCTCGCTAAAGTCAGGATAATTGACACAGTGTAGCGCCACATTGGTCTCAAGTGCCATCACCTCGGTCAATGACAAGTTATGCGCACGCTGATACATCTCATAAGTAATCGCTTTGGTCACAGGACAACCATAGCGATAATTGCCTATGGCAGCTTTAAACCAATCATTATCGACAAACTCAGAACAAAAGCTTTCAATATTTTCATCAGACTGCAAGATATCATCTATTTTATCCAATCCGCCACAGTTCATTAAGCGCTGAATAGGTCGCATAAATTTAGCAACATTACTGGGTGCAAACTCAGCTGTTGCAGCAGACTCTAGGCTGAATTTGTTTAACGTATTATTAGCAATAGCCATCAGCTTACTTTTACGATTACTGAATCCATTAAAGCTGCTTATTTCGACAAGGTCATTTTCTCTGCTTAGGCTATTTTTTTCTGACTCAGTAAGCGCACTGTACCAGTCTGCTTCACATAAACAGTGCAGCATCAGATCAAAGTCCTGACTACTGGCTTTAAAATCAGCCAAGTTGCACAGCAAGGCATCATTGGCATTGGCATCTGCACCAGTTAATCCCATAAATAGCCCTGTTTTGGCAGGGAAGCGCTGTAAAAACCAACTGCCCGTCGCATCAGGAAACAGACCAATATTCACTTCAGGCATCGCTGCTCGGGTGGTTTCCGTCACAATACGGTGGCTACTGCTACTTAATAAACCCATACCACCGCCCATCACAATGCCACTGCCCCAGATAATAATCGGCTTATGATACTCATGCATTTGAGTATCCAAATGATACTCACTGGCGAAGAAATCAACCGCTTCAGGTGGCGCTATGCCCTCGCCATCCCATTGTTGACGGGCTTGATATAACATACGTATATCACCACCAGCACATAAGGCGCGCTCGCCTGCACTGCGAATCACCACAGCCACCAAATCCAGCTTAGCTTCCCACTCGCCCAGCTGTGCACTCATTGCTTGGCACATACCTGTGGTCAGCGCATTAAGTGATTTTTCACGATTTAAGGTGATTAAGCCGATTTGTAGCCCCTGTTTGATATCAATTAGCTCAAACAATACCTCTGCGCTGTCTGACGTTGGTTTTTGTAAATTATTCATGGTCATCATTGCCCTAATAAAGCTCTAAAAAAACAGCTATACTATCACATTGATTTTTATACAAAAAGCCGTTACCTTAAGGGCAACGGCTTTGCTAACCATAAAACAACTTAAAGTTTTCTAAAACAATACGCTTATAGTAAATTAAATTTGGGTCTGTCCGACATACAGCTCACGCATTTTCTTTTTGTCATGTTTACCAACTGACGTTTTTGGCAACTCATCAACGACTTTATACTGATCAGGCACCCCATATTTGGGAATCATACCTTTTTCAGCTGCTTGCTCGGCCAGAGCCTTGATATCCTCAGGCTTGGTATCCTGATAGTTTGGTTTTAAGACAATGGCGGCCAGTGGACGCTCGCCCCATTTCTCATCACGTACCCCGATTACAGCGACATCAGCTACCGCAGGGTGCAAGGATAAGATAGTTTCAATTTCAAGCGATGAAATCCACTCACCACCCGACTTAATCACATCTTTTAAACGGTCAGTAATTTTCATAGTGCCATCTTCTGTCATAAAGGCAATATCTTCAGTATGCATGTAACCATCCGCCCACAGTTCACTACCTGCATCCGCATTTTTAAAGTAGCTTTGAGTTAACCAAGGCGCACGTAGCACAAGCTCACCGGTCTGTTTACCGTCATTAGCAACACGCTCATTATTACCATCCCAGATTTGGGCATCTACCATAATCACAGGCTTACCAGTCAAACAACGACGCTTAACATCTTCTTCTGCGGTCATTTCAGGCTCATCTGAGCGAAACTCTGTTAATCCAATCAGCGGAGCAGTTTCTGACATACCATAGCCCGTATAAACCTCAATGCCCGCTGACAATGCCGTTTTTGCCAAGCCCTCAGACAAGCGTGACCCACCAATAATCATTTTCAAACCATTAAAGCCTTTGCCCTCCGCCTCTGCTTGTTTTAGTAGCATCTGCAAAATCGTTGGCACACAATGAGTAATACTCACCTTTTCAGTCTCAATTAATTTAAGCATCACATCAGGCATATAGCGCCCTGGATACACCTGCTTTATACCCAGCATGGTCGCCGTATAAGGGAAGCCCCACGCCATCACATGAAACATAGGCGTCATCGGCATATACACATCACCGAGCACTAGGCCTTGCTTTTGTGGCAATACCCCTAAGCTGGCCGCTTCTGCCATGGCGTGCAGAACAATTTGGCGATGACTAAAGAACACTCCCTTCGGGTTACCAGTCGTACCAGAAGTATAAAACGTAGTCGCGATGGTATTTTCATCAAAGTCTTGAAACTCAAATTCATCACTGGCATCTGCTAGCAGTGCTTCATATTCACCAAGCAAACGATTCTGGCTAATACCAAACACCCCATCACTACTGGTCTCATTATCATCAAGCCAAATAATATGCTCAATAGAGGAGTTTTCAAATTGATAGTCTTTCACCATAGGCGCAAACTCAGAGTTTAGCAGTAGCACCTTAGGCTTGGCATGATTAATGGTGTACAGCACTTTTTCAGGAGACAGTCGAATATTCACCGTTTGCAGCACATATTGCGACATCGGCACCGCAAAATACGACTCCAAAAAGCGATGACTGTCCCAATCCATCACCGCAACCACATCGCCTTTCTCAAGATTTAACCCATCTAACACATTCGCAAGCTTCGCAATACGCGAAAACAGCTCACGATAAGTCATGCGTTTTTTATCCGCATAGACGATTTCCTCATCTTGCGAAGTAACTTTTGAGCGGTTTAATAGCTGCTTGATCGTTAGCTGAAAGTTATAGGCTTCTGGCGCAGCGTTATAGTTATTTATCATACTAAAATCCCTTTATTCTAAATATTTAAACGAATCAAAACTCTCTTCCACTGTAATACATTCAGGCGTTTATTTCTATAACAGGCTGTCAACGCAGTCAAACACAATTATTTACCGCCCAAGCCCACAACCAATACCGAAGCTAATTATCATTATCAAAAAACACATGAGTAGCTATTCTCGCTTTCCGCTACTATCTTGGCTTGCACGGGGACAGACGCTACTAGCCAGTGGCGTTCCTGACTCAGCGATACCGCCCCTAGCTAAGCGTCTGTAACCCCGTGCTTTACCAAGTATATCCGCTACAATCGAGGCTAAACCGCACCTTCAATTCACCGTCATCGCAATAGAGGGTTTTTCAATTACAGGGCATCGAATTTCATTAATTTTAGGTCATAAAAAAACCTCAATCACTGATAATTGAGGCTTTTTAGGTTTATCTCAGACGTTTAAGCGTTATCTATTAATGCCTTTTCTGCCAATGACGCTAAGTAATTACTACGGCTTTTGTAACGCTCTTTATTACTAGGGCGTGTCTTCAATTGGATTATGTGGCTAAAAATGAGATAGATTTTTGTCAAACAAGGATAGTTTCGCAGATAATATAGATATATTAGCTAGAAATTAGACACAGTTTGGCGGAAATATAGCCATTTTTAGCCCATAAATTATAAAGTTGCAAATGAAGACACGCCCTAGATTTTATCAAATCTGAAAATCAAGATATCAAGCAAAACGAGTGCAACGCTACATGTATTAAGTCTAGCGAGTGTGACAAAGATAGATTGTTTTTCATAAAAGGCATTATCTCAGCCAAAAGTTGCGATTGATGTCATACTGGCTATAATAGCCTTCTGCTTATGAAACAAGCATAATAATTATAAAACCCACCTCCCTGATACAGACAGATACTTATGCCTAAGCCAGACTTATCACGCCTAGATGCACTGACAGCCGAGCTTGATGCCGATGCCAGTGCCCATACCAAATATCTTGATATTGACGACAGCGACACCCTAGCGGATGAATTAGAAAACACCGTACTTAGACTGAGCGATTATCTGGCAGCCATCGAGCTGGTCGTCAAAGAAACCTTTCAACACAGCGTGTGGGTCAAAGCCGAAATTCGTAACTTATCCAGTAAAGGTGGGCATTATTACTTTGAACTGGCCGAAAAAGACGATGATGGCAAAGTTATCGCCAGTTGCCGAGGTAACTTATGGCGATTTAAAGCGGCACGTGTATTGGCTAAGTTTGAACGCGCTACTGGTATGGCGTTAGAGCGTGACGTTACCGTTTTACTTAACGTAACAGCAAACTTCCATCCGCTCTACGGGTTTTCATTAACCATTAATGACATTGATCCCAGTTATACCTTAGGTGACTTGGCTCGCCAATATGCAGCCATGCTGGAACGACTTAGCGCTGAAGGCCTACTCAGCTTAAACAAGCAAGTGCCTGCCCCATTTGATATTGAGCATGTGTTAGTTATTGCGCCCGAAAAGGCGGCAGGCCTTGGTGACTTCCGAGCCGATGCCGATAAGCTGCAGCGCACCGGTGCTTGTCACTTCCATTATCATTACGCCACATTCCAAGGCAATCACGCCCCAAAAGAGATACGTCACGCCATTACCAAAGCCATGCTAACCTTTAAAAAACAGTACGATTGCCTGCCCGATGTGATGGTGATTATTCGTGGCGGCGGTGCAGTTGGCGACCTAGCCTATCTGAACGATTATGAGTTGGCCGCTTTGGTCGCTGAGCAGCCGATTCCAGTGTGGGTCGGTATCGGTCATGAACGTGACAGTGTCATTTTAGATGAGATTGCGCACACCAGTTTTGACACGCCATCAAAGGTGATTGCCGGTATCGTTAATCACCTTGCTAGCCTGATGCAGCGCACTCAAGACTTTGCCGATACCATTTGGCACGCCAGCCAGCAACAAGTTACCCAAGCGGCGATGGCGACCGAGCGTCAATTCACTGCCATTCAAAATACCAGCAGCTATAACTTGCAACGCTGGCAGCATTTAAGTTACTCGCATTTTAATACCATTAAACAGCATGCTAAATTTGAGCTACGTCAGGCTTCTATGACTAGCAATTCCAATATGAAGCAAATTCAGCAACTCAGCTATAACCACTTATCACGTGCCAGCAGCGCCATTGACACACGCTATCAAACTTTCAAAGAGAGCTGTTTTCAGCGTCTTTCAGATGCAGCCAAGCAAGTGCGTTATTATCAGCAAGTGGTGTTAATCCAAAACCCTGCTCGCTTGCTGGATCAAGGTTATGCCTTTGTCCAAAATTCAGATGACAAATACCTTAACTCTGTCTCCAGCATTGAAAAAGGCGACTTTGTTAAAGTATCCATGAGTGATGGCGAAGTGAAAGCTGTGGTGTATGATGTCAATAAACATCCAACTGCTGATACAGATTCTACTGAAACTAATCAGAGCTGAGTACTAACTGTATTCTGACTTACTTTTATATCGACCTTTAATTTACTTTCTCAAAAATTTGTTCACTTTATTGATTATAAGGATTCTATTATGGCCACACGTACTCGTAAAAAAGCGACCCCAAAAACATTCAAAGATGCGTATCAAATTCTAAAAACCAATGCCGAAGAGCTGCAAAACTCAAATGAGCCCGACATTGATAACCTGATGAATACAGTTGAGCAATCTATCGCTGCTTATAAAGTTTGCCAAGCACGTATTGAAGCGGTACAACAAGCGCTTGATGCCGCTTTTGATGAAGAGGGTGTGGAAGATGAAGATAAGGCGGATGAAGAAGAGGAAAAACAAGCGGTTGTGGTAGATGCCTCGAAAACGACAGAAGCAAACTCAACCCAGTCGTGAACATTCTAATCGCCCCCGACTCTTTCAAAGAAAGCCTAGACGCTATTGATGTTTGCAAGGCTATCAAACAAGGCTTTAACCAAGTTTTCCCACAGGCTACATACCATCTATTGCCACTGGCTGACGGCGGTGAAGGCACATCAAGCGTTTTATCCTATGTGTTAGATGGCGCATGGCAACAAGTTGAGGTGCATGATCCATTAATGCGCCCAGTCATCGCTAAATACTTTTTGACTCATGATGGCATGGCGATTATTGAAGTCGCTGAAGCATGCGGACTGCATTTATTAACATCAAGCGAGCGCAATCCTTTAATTACGACCACTTACGGGGTCGGTGAAATGATAGCCGATGCCATTAGCAAAGGTGCCAGCCAATTGCTAATTGGGCTTGGTGGTAGTGCCACTAATGATGCTGGCGCTGGTATGTTACAAGCGCTTGGGGTCAAAATATCCGACGCCAATGGCAATCTAGTAAGCGCAGGCGGTGCAAGTCTTATTGATGCCCGCCGTATCGATGCCACACCTTTAAAAGAGTTGCTGTCTACTACTAAGATTACCGTCGCTTGTGATGTAACCAGTCCCCTGTGTGGTCTGACAGGGGCGAGTCACGTCTTTGGTCCACAAAAAGGCGCAGCCCCTGAGCATGTTGAAGCTTTAGATAAGGCTTTAGCACATTTTGCCGCTGCCAGTGACTCTGCTGCTGTTAGCGCAACAGATGCTCACAATATCAAGCCACACTGTGCAGAGGTCGAGGGTGCGGGCGCTGCTGGTGGCTTAGGATTTGCGCTGATGGCTTACTGCCAAGCTGAATTAAAATCAGGATTTGACACCATCTCTGAAGTGGTTCAACTAGATAAGCAGTTAGCCCATGCTGACTTGGTTATTACTGGTGAAGGTAAACTTGATGCCCAGACTGCTATGGGTAAAGTAGCTAGTGGCGTGGCTTTACGAGCTAAAGTAATTAATCCAGACCTACCAATTATTGCTATCTGTGGGAGCGTTGAGCATAATGAAAATAATATAAATAGCACAAATAGTGAAAATATGAAAAATACCGCCACTCAAAATGAGTTCACCCTCTTACCGACAGACAATTCACCATTTGATATTGTCCTACCCAGTATTCATAAGCTTGATAAACTAGAAAACATATTGGCTGATGCCTACCCCAATGTTGCTCGAACAGCGTATCAATTAGCCACTACCTTAAAGTTAGGACAAGGCTTTAGTCGTAAATAACCCTTGATTCAACTTAATTTGATTTAACTTAGCTGCATTTACTACACCATCTAACAAAAACAATGTAACCAAGCTCCAGAATTATAAACTCCTCAATATCAACTCTTTAAATAGGTTGTGGCTTTAGCTGAGCATCTGTCATAAAAATTCATTCTATAGCTGGGCTAAAAGCACCAGCCTACATCAAATGCTAATAAGTTGAGAGTGGGGAAAAGAACTTAAAAATAAGGGAACATAATGTCAAACAAACTTCTATTATCTACTTTAATCGTCTCAATTTTGGGTATTAGTGGCTGTAATTCGGCATTGATGGCGATTGATAAAGCAAAACAAGAGCGCACCGCTGAGCGTGAAAAACAGCCCTCTATTGACAACTACATTGCTTTAAAACAAAAGTATCAAGCAACTGGCACACTGACAGCAAAAGAACATATAACAATGGCAAGGCTTCTACGCAATGCCTTACGTGGTGCTTATGAATTGCCAGAGCCAAAAGCAGATTATTTAAAACTGCATACCTCACACATCCAAGCTGCCGCCAAACTTGGTGATAATCAGGCAGCACGAGATTATAACCAGTTGCTTATTTTTACCAGTGTAAAAGCTACTAACCCATCACAGGTGAACACTGATACTCAAGTCATCACTGACATCAGCAAGTTTAAACAAGGCTTAAATGGGCTGATGCAAGATGCGAAAGCCTTTGACCCTGAAACTCAATCTATTTATCAGTACTTTGATTATTCAATAGATAACGCCAGAAGTGATGTGTTTGAGTATTTAAAAAATGTACTGCAAGCCAAAGATGCTACGCTATATCCTGAGCTGGTTGACGACATGCAACTGTTGTTAATTTTTAATGATTATCAGGGATCATTTAAAACTAAATATACCCAGCCAGACTCTATCTATAAGCTGATTAGCAATTTAAAAGACACTCAGCCTGTGGCGCTAGAAAGATATTATGTGTTAGCAAAACTGACTGGTGATCAGCAATCTGCGAGCAAAATCAAAACGATGCTGACGGACTCAGCCTCGCTGTCGCATGCAGAGTCTTTATATCAGCAATATATTAAGCATTTTAATGCGAATCACTGATAAATCAGATAATATGGGTTATTTATAGGCATAAGTTATTTATAGGCTTAAGTTATTCATAGGCATAAGCTGTTATCAGCAACCAGTTTGCCTCTCAACTAAGTTTGCCTCTCAACTAAGTTTGCCTCTCAACTAAGCCTGCCTCTCAACTAAGTATGCCATACAACAAGGATGCTTTATATTCAACAAGGACGTGAGAAATAATATGACAAACCCAAACTGCCAACAAATTAACGCCATTACTCCACAGTCTAAACAGACACCTAGACTGCCTCACCGATTCGCTAGAAAGCTAGTCGTTACCAGCTTTCTAAGTGTTAGCCTCGCAGTGTCATCACTGGCCAGTGCAGAAACGCTAGCCAATGCAAATGCTAATCCCTTACAAATATCTGAAACCAAAACCATTAAAGCCCTATCTGCCAGTGCCAACTCTACAACTGCTGTCAGTGCCACCAATAAAAGCGAAGATCAAGCCATCTTCTCAGCCGATGCCATCCATCATCCGCTGTGGGCTAAAAATGGGATGGTTGCCAGTCAAGAGGCTTTGGCCTCTGAAATTGGATTGCAAATACTCAAAGAAGGTGGCAATGCGGTCGATGCGGCGGTAGCCGTAGGCTTTGCACTGGCAGTCACTTTACCACGTGCGGGCAATATCGGTGGTGGCGGCTTTATGATAATCTATGATGCCAAAACGGGTAAAACGGTTGCACTTGATTATCGTGAAAAAGCACCGCTCAAAGCTGACAAAGACATGTATCTTGATAGCGAGGGCAATGCTGACAAGCAGCTCTCTCGCTATCATGGCTTGGCGGTAGGCGTGCCTGGCACTGTTGCCGGTCTGGTCACTGCACTAGAAAACTACGGCAGCATGACATTGCCACAAGTGATGGCGCCTGCAATAGATCTGGCTGAAAATGGGATAGAAGTTACCCCAGGCTTAGCAGAGTCACTGGTATCACTAGAAGACAGACTCAAAAAGTGGCCAAGCAGCGCTAAGATATTCTTTAAAGCCGATGGCAGTCATTATCAGGTCGGTGAGCGCTTGTATCAGCCTGAATTGGCCACCTCATTAAAGCGTATCGCACAGCAAGGGGCAGCCGGTTTTTATACTGGTGATACGGCAGAAAAGATTGTCAAAGCAGTTAATGATGCTGGCGGTGTTCTTAGTATGCAAGACATGGCGGACTATCAGGCGCTGATTCGTCAACCTGTGGTTGGTGATTACCGAGGTTATCAAATTGCCTCTATGCCGCCGCCCTCTTCTGGTGGCGCACATATTATTCAGATTCTAAATATCTTAGAAGGCTATCCGCTAAAAGACTATGGCCATAACAGCGCCCAGACCATTCATTTAATGTCAGAGGCGATGCAATTGGCTTATGCGGATCGCTCTGAGTATTTGGGTGATGCAGACTTTGTGCAGGTACCGTTAACTGGTATCACCTCCAAAGATTATGCCCAGCAGCTGCGTGCCAAGATTAATCCAAATAAGGCGACGCCTGCCAGCTTGGTGAAGCCGAACAATCCATTGCCCTATGAAAGCAATGAGACCACTCATTTTTCAATCGTTGATAAAGACGGAAATGCAGTCGCCAACACTTATACCCTAAACTTCTCTTACGGTACCGGCTTGGTAGCTGAAGGCACTGGCATCTTGCTAAACAATGAAATGGATGACTTTTCGGCCAAAGCAGGCGTGGCAAATGCCTATGGTCTACTGGGCAATGAGGCCAATGCCGTTGCCGCTGGCAAGCGTCCTTTGTCATCGATGAGCCCAACGATTGTGTTCAAAGACAGCAAGCCCTATATCGTGACAGGCAGTCCTGGCGGTAGCCGTATCATTACCACTGTTACCCAAGTTATCTCGAATGTGATTGACCATGATATGAATATCGCTGAAGCCACTCACGCTCCACGCATCCATGATCAGTGGATGCCAGATGAGATACGGGTTGAAAAAGCACTGAATATCGATACGGTAAACAAGCTAGAGTCAATGGGGCATAAGGTTAGCCAAAAAGCTGCAATGGGCTCGACACAGTCAATTATGGTTACACCACAGGGGCTTTATGGCTCATCAGACCCAAGACGCACAGACTCTGCGGTTGTTGGCTATTAGACAGTTGATTAATTGTTGGTTAATTAACGCCAATCTCAACTTAAAATACAGGCGGTGGCTTGTGTGGGGTTTAACTCCCTTCCTTTTCCAAAGGAAGGGCTGGGGATGGATTTTTAATAAGTACTGCTAGTTAGCTGATAGTCACTAAGTGTTCATTAACCAGTCAATCGACGAGTAATCATACGCTTCAATGGCGGTAAATTATTACTCACATGCAGTACCCCATCACGCAATATACGGGCAGGCAATCTATCATCGGTAAATAATTTTACGACCGCATTGGTGCCATGATAAATAACTCGTGTATTCTTCTGATGACGCAAATTGTATTCTCTTAACAAGCGGTCACTGCTAATATCCCAACCTAAGCGCTTTGATCTTTTGATCAGCTTGGCTAGGATATCCTGACTTTGTAACCCCAAGTTAAAGCCTTGTGCCGTCACTGGATGCATACCACAAGCGGCATCACCGATTAATGCACAGCGCTTGCTATAAAAGTGGCGAGCATGTACACCAGCTAGCGGATATTCATTGACCTCACTGGCCATTTTCATGGCACCAAAACGGTAATCTAATTGCTTAGCAATATGCGCTGCCAACTCATCATCTGTTAACTCACGCAAGCTTTGTGCTTTACGGCTATCGATGGTCACCACACAGTTGGTTACATGATCGCTAAGTGGCAATAATGCTAAAGTCGAGCCATAAAAGAAGCACTCCATCGCTGTATGGTCACTGGGTAGCTCATGCTCTACTCGGAACACCATCACTGTACGCCCAAAGTCGTAAGTATCACTGGTAATACCCATTTGACGGCGAATGGTTGAAAATCTACTGTCCGCAGCAATCAGTAAATCTGCGGTCAACTGCTCACCACTTTCTAAAATGACGGTGGCCTGTTTTTCATCGCTAAAGGCGGTTTTAACCTTCTCATTTAAACGCCAGGTGATATTGTCCTGATTGGCGACACTTTGATAAGCGGCTCGGCGGATATGATAGTTGGAAATAAAATAGCCAAGCGTATCGAGCGCTTGCTTTTTGCTGTCTTGCTTAGGCGTCTTAAAGTGCAGCGCATAATCAAAGCTACCATTGATAACTTTGGCTTGGCGCAGTGGATGAATATCTTCTTCTGCCACCAGTTGCCATATACCCAGCTGCTGCATAATCTTCTTAGACGGATGAGTTAAAGCAATCTCTCTGCCATCAAAAGGCGCATTGGCCAGTTGCTCAGCAGTGTGCGGATCAATTAAGGTTATCGTTAATCCTGTATCGGCCAGATTGCGACAAAAACTAAGTCCAGCTGGTCCTGCACCAACCACGATAATATCACTGTGTTGTGTCATATCCACCTCTTTTGTAGGGAATTACTGATCGCTTAATTGTAGCAAATAGTCGACACAAAAACAGCATAAATAAGAATGAATCTCAATTGGATAATTTTTCTTAACCAAACGCTTAGTTTCAGGCTGTAAACTACACAATATAGCCAAAGAAACCTAAAATGGTTACAAGGCAACCGAGCGCAAGTACTACAAAGGTAGGCTTAGCGAGATTAACACCGTAACCCTTTAGTATTTCGCTGACTATATCAAACTTTGCTAGACCGTCTTACTGCTTATGGCAATCAATCACATATCCACCTTTAATCTATCCCAGTATTGCAATAACAACGCCATGGTACGGTCACTCACATCACTTCGAAACAGCGCATGCGCCAATAACTCATCAGGTGGGTATACGGTCGGATTATTGGCAATCTCAGCAGGCAGCAGTTTTTTGGCTGCCTCGCTAGGAGAACCATAGCCAATCTCTTCACTGATAATGGCTGAGTTTTCAGGGCGTAGTATAAAGTCAATAAAGCGGTGTGCATTATCTATATTTTTGGCGTTTTTGGGGATACACATATTGTCCATCCACATAATTACCCCTTCTTCTGGATACACGAAGTCTAGCTCAGGCATACCCTGATCTTGCGCCATGATGACTTCACCATTCCAGCACATACCCAGATACGTCTCGCCTTCCATAAAGGGCATCCGCGGTGCATCCGAGTTAAAGGTACGCACATTGGGCATCAAGGTTGACAGCTTCTGATAAGCTTGACGGATATGTTCAGGGTCTTCTGTGGTCGTGGGCAACCCTAGCGTTAAAAGCGCAAACATAAACACATCACGCATATCGTTCATCAACATAACACGACCTTCAAACTCAGGTCGCCATAAGTCTTCCCAAGACTTGATATCATTGATGTTCAATCGGTTGGTATTGACCGCAATACCAGATGATCCCCACAAATAAGGAATACTGATCTGATTACCTGGGTCAAAATCCGCATCCAAAAAAGCGGTATTTAAATGATTAAAATTAGACAGCTTATTGTGGTCTATGGTCTCAAGCATCCCTTCACGTCGCATCTTATCGACAAAGTCAGTACTGGGAAAAATAACGTCATAATCGCCACTGTTATTCATCAGTTTTAGCTTGGCATACATGGCTTCGTTAGAGTCAAAGGTGCTGTATACCACCTCGATACCAGTTTCGGCAGTAAAGGCTTTTAACACACTATCGGCAATGTATTCGGTCCAATTATAGACTTTGACCACATTACTATTCGTATTGCTTATGCTGTTAGCTGATGAGTCTAAGTCACTACTAGCATCCGATTTAGGTTGACAACCAGTTAAACCTATACCTGTAATACCAGCAAGTCCAGCAATGGCTGCTGTACTCAAAAAACGTCTGCGACTGATGGGTGATTTTAATTTATCGGGTTTAGACATCACTGCTCCTTAATGCTTTATGGTTCTGGGTTGAGGCTATTCTATGATCTATGGTTTAACGCTTTTTAAATAACAACCACTGTGAAAGCAGCAAACCAATTAATGAAATGACCAACAAGATAGTACCCACCGCATTGACTTCTGGCTTAACGCCAACCCGTACCATAGAATAAATCTGTAACGGCAAAATCTCAAAATCTGCACCTGTATTAAAGGTGGAGACCACCACATCATCCAGTGATAAGGTAAACGCCAGTACCCAGCCTGCCATTACTGCTGGCATGATAATCGGCAATAACACAGTGCGTATCATGGTCATCTCACTGGCACCCAGATCACGTGCTGCTTCTAAGACACTATTGTCCATACTGCTTAAGCGTGCTGACACTGTAATCACCACAAAGGGTAAGCAAAAGGTAATATGCGCCAACAATAAGGTGACAAAGCCCAACTTAATACCCAACATTAAAAATAATGCCAAAAGTGAAATTGCCAATACAATCTCAGGTGACATCATCAACACAAACAATAAGCCTTGTAGCACCCCTTTTCCATTAAAATCATAGCGCTGAAATGACAAAGCAGTTAACGCACCTATCAGGGTAGTTACGGTTGCCGCCACCACCGCCAAGACAACCGAGTTAATTGCCGCTTGGATCATGCCCTCATTGGCAAACAGCTCTTGATACCAAGTAGTGCTAAGACCGCCCCAGTGATAACCAACCTTTGACGCATTAAATGAAAACACCACCATCACCACAATAGGGGCAAAGATAAGCAAATACATCACCGTCAAATACAGTCGAGCCAACCATTTCATTGAGTTACTCATATCAATGCCACTCCCCTAGCTTACATCATGATGATCAGTTTTGCCGATACGCTTGCTACTAGCGTAATAAGCGGCAATTAAGATAGCCATAGCCACAGTTAACAGCACACTGGCTGCTGCCCCAAACGGCCAATCCCTAGCATCCAAAAACTGCGCCTTGATGATATTGCCCACCAATAAGTTGCGCGAGCCACCAAGGATATCTGCGACATAGAACATACCCATGGCTGGTAATAACACCAAGAGCACACCTGAAATAATCCCAGGTGTGGTCAAAGGTAAGATAATATGCCAAAAGGTTTGAAGCTTATTAGCCCCTAAATCTTTGGAAGCAAGCACGATGTCCTGACGCATATCAGTAAATACCGCATATAAGGGCATGACCATAAATGGAAACAGCAAATACACCAGCCCGCCAATAACCGCCTTTTGGGTATATAAAATTTGTAACGGCTCATCAATCAAACCGATGCCAATTAAGGCAGTACTAAGCAATCCATTGGCAGCAATAATTAACTTCACTGCGTACAAGCGCACCAAAGAGTTGGTCCAAAATGGAATAATCAATAACAGCATCAAAAATGACTGCCAACGCTTTGAGGTACGACTAATTAGCCAAGCAAATGGATAGCCAAGTAGCAGACAGATTAACGTAGTGATAGCCGCCATACTCAGTGAATGCAAAAATACCTTCACATACAAAGGATCGACAAAACGCAAATAGCTTTCTACGGTTAAGGGAAATGCCAAAAAGGTATCGTCATCACGGGTCATAATGCTCGCAAGCACTACCAAGATATTTGGAATTAAGGCAAAGATAACCAACCAAGCCCAAATAACAAACACAGTGACTCGCTGAAAAAGTCGCCCACCCTGTTGCTTTTTGGCCTGCTTTTTATTTGGCTTATTTGGCTGCTTATTGACGTTCGCCGCTGCTATATTAGACATATTGGATTTATTCATCTGGTAATATCCACTCCCATCCATCTACCCAATCAACACGGACTTCCTGCCCAAGCTTATAATTAAAGTTTGGATCGTCTTCATTGAAGTATTCTGATGCTTTAATCAAATTGCCATTTTGCAATCGTATCACCGAGTCTAGGGTGCTACCTTTATAGGCACTGTCAATCACGTGCCCTATTAGCCCATCATGTCCTTCATTCAGATAATAAACCCGAATGTCCTCAGGGCGCAGTAATAAATTAATGCTTTGTCCCACTTGCACCTCAAATTTGGGACGTGGCAACTCACGAATTGGGTGATAGCCTTCTTTTTGCTCAGTGACCTCTACTTTTATCTGGGTTGCTCCCACCTTAAGTACACGTGCGGTAAATAAATTAGTCTCCCCAATAAAGTTGGCAGTAAATAAGTTGGCTGGTGATTCATAAATACCAATTGGCGTATCAATTTGTTGAAACTCGCCTGCCTTCATCACCGCAATGCGATCTGACATAGATAAGGCTTCTTCTTGATCATGAGTGACAAACACAAAGGTAATGCCCAGCTCTCGTTGTAGTCGCTTCAATTCAGACTGCATTTGTACCCGCATCTTGGCATCCAGCGCTGATAGTGGCTCATCAAGTAGCAGCATTTTTGGTCGATTAACCACCGCACGTGCTATCGCAATGCGCTGCTGCTGACCGCCCGATAAGTCTTGGGGTCGCCTGTTAATGGTGTGCTCAAGCTGCACCATTGCCAGCGCCTCTTTTACCCGTTGTTTAATCTCAGCTTTTGGTACTTTTTTTAATTTTAGTCCATAAGCAATATTGTCAAACACATTCATGTGCGGAAACAACGCATACTGCTGAAATACGGTATTAATCGGACGCCTCTCAGCTGGCATTTCTGTGATATCAACACCATCAAGGGTCATACTGCCTGCATCAGGCATCTCAAAGCCACCAATCAGACGTAATAACGTGGTTTTACCACAGCCTGAAGGGCCTAATAAGGTTAAAAACTCGCCATCATAAATATCTAAATCAATATTTTTTAAAATTTGGTTATCATCATAGGATTTACTAATACCACGAATACGCAACAAAGCCTTTTTATCCGTAGGCTGCTTTAGTAAAGTCCTACCATCAGTAGATCCATTCGTTAAGGATTCTCCAGACGATTTGTTTTCGTCCAAAGGATCTATCAAAGCGTTTGCAGGCAAAGTTGCTGCTGTGTTACCAGAAGGTCTATCATTTATCGACATAAAAACAGCCTCGCATAAAAAGGTGGCAAACAAAAAGGCGCTATCGTACCTGAGCTATCCAAAAAAACCAATACTGGCGAATAAAAAACACTAAGACGTGTCTTCAATTCGTGCACAATAACGTTAAAAACCTTAAGAACGTCAAAAAACATTAAAAAAACAGCCTAGACAAAGCCAAGCAGATCATAACAGCATAAATACACATACTTTAGCAAAATGTTACAGCACGACCATTTTTTTCGATAGTACAATGGATTCGGTATTAAGCTGATGTGGCTGTATAAAATTGATTTATTAAAATGCTGAGCTAAAGCCACAGCCTACACCAAAATGCTCCAAACAACAAAACATCTGGCTAAAGCCTGTTTTCAGTTTGTACTTCGTATAGTGTATAGTCGTTCAATAGAGTCTGTTGACACTTGAGTCTATTAACTCAATAAAGCACTAATATAAAAACAATCCTTTTAGCCACAAAATTATTTATATATAGGAATATCTCATGAAACCAATGACTTTCATTACTTCAGCCTGCGTACTTGCACTTACCTTGACAGGCTGTAATAACAGCAAGAATACAGATCCCGTTGCTTCAGAGCCTGTGACCACAGAGCAAGGTGCTCAAACTGATATGGCACAGCCTGAATTTATTGGTATCGATGATGCTATTGCTGTTGCACTAAAAAACACCATGGGTGATATCATTAGCATCGATTTTGATACCTATCAAAATGGTACCAAAGCTGAATACAAAGTTGAGATTATTGCTAATGATCTACAACATGAAGTCAAAATTAATGCCATCACCTCAGATGTCGTTAATGTCAAACAAGAAAGCCTGGATGCCGAAGATCAAGCCGAATATCAAGCGCTACAACAAGCCCAAGTCACGCTTGAGCAAGCGATGCAAGTAGCCGCTGACAGTATACCTAACTCTGTGGTTACCGAAGCCAGCTTTGACTTAGAACATGGTCAAGCAATTTATGAGATCAACTTAGTTGCTGACAATCAAAAACACGAAGTTAAAGTGGATGCCAATACAGGTAGTATATTGAGTAGTAAGCTAGACTAGCAGGTCTATCACTTTAAGCTTTGAAGCTATACAGCGAGAGGCCATGCTCAGCTCATAATTCATGCGCTAGTATCGCCTTGGAAGCCTTTTGCGCCTTTTACATTGTTGCCATAAGTAGAACAATTAATTGCATAAACAGGTGTTTATTATTACCAAGACAACAGATATAGTTTGGTTTCAATTTTTATTAAGATTTAAACTCATAACTTAGGAGATAAATTAATGGGACTATTAGTAGATGGCGTATGGCACGACCAGTGGTATGACACGGAAGAAACTGGTGGTCGTTTCGAACGTGACATTTCTCGGTTTAGAAACTGGGTAACTGTTGATGGCAGCGCAGGCCCTAGTGGTGTTGAGGGATTTAAAGCAGAGCCAAATCGTTATCATCTTTATGTGTCATTAGCCTGCCCTTGGGCGCACCGTACGCTCATTTATCGTAAGCTAAAAGGCTTAGAAGATATGATTTCAGTGTCTGTGGTGCATCCATTAATGCATGAGCATGGCTGGACATTCGAAGAAGGCGACGGCGTGATTGCAGATCCTATCTTTAACGCCAAATATATGCATCAAATCTATACCAAAGCCAAATCTGATTACAGCGGCCGTGTGACTGTGCCTGTGCTTTGGGATAAAAAGAACAACACCATTGTAAGCAATGAATCATCAGAAATCATTCGTATGTTTAACTCAGCCTTTGATGAAGTGGGCGCTAACAAAGAGGTAAACTTCTTACCAGAAGATTTACGTAGTGAGATTGATGAATTAAACGATTATATCTACCCTAATATCAATAATGGCGTATACAAATCAGGCTTTGCAACTACTCAAGAAGCTTATGACGAGGCGGTTGTCGATTTATTTAAAGCTTTAGATACCATCGAAGCACGTTTGGCAGACAAACGTTATTTGACCGGTGACACCATTACTGAAGCAGACTGGCGCTTGTTTACTACGCTAGTCCGTTTTGACCCTGTGTATGTTGGTCATTTCAAATGTAATATTCGCCGTATCTACGACTATCCAAACTTATGGGGTTATACCCGTGATTTATATCAACAGCCTGGTGTCGCTGAAACGGTCAATATGGATCACATTAAGAGCCATTATTATGGTAGCCATGATACCATTAATCCAACGCTGATTGTGCCTCGTGGACCAGCTATTGATTATACTACGCCTCATGGCCGTGAGAAATTGTCTAACTAAGCCTTCATTATAAAGAAAGCTAAAAACCCAGCGATGCTTTAGGTGTTGCTGGGTTTTTTTGGTTGGGAATAGTTTCCAATAAAAAACCGCCCTCTTTCGAGGGCGGTTTTTCTGCTATTTATTAACACTTTTAGTTTTAGACACCTACGACATTAGTAATATCGATATCTATATAAAGCGTTTGATGGCTATAAGATAGATAACTACCTTTATATTCATAATACTGATGACCATCACTGTCTTGGACAGTAGTATCTGATTTGGTCCAATTTCCTGCACCACTTAAATCAACTTTATCGTTAGCATCACCTTTAATATAAAGACCTGATTGAGAGCTTCCACGTATCTGCATAAAGCTTCCGCTAAAGGTATTACCCGCATCACCAGTGCCTAAATCTAGAACTTCAATAGCAGTAATATTACTAGCACTGATCGTATTTCCACCACCAGTGATGGTTAAGATATCATGGCCTGCACCACCGTTAATACTACCTCCTGTGAACTTCTCAATGTAAAGCTTATCATCACCACCACCAGCATTAACACTGCCTCCTGTTAAGGTTTCTATATTAATAGTATCATTACCATCAGCTAAATAAATATTACCGCCAGACAGTTTTTCAATGGTAACGGTATCATCACCAGCACCAAGGTCAAGCGTACCACGACTCATCTCTTTGGTAACCGTAACTTGGTTAGCTCCTGCGGTAGATTTAACTGTACCATTAGACATTGCGTCGATGCTAATGACATCATTGACTCCTAAATTGATAGTACCACCTTGTAGGTTATCCACTTTAACAGTATCAACTTCGTTGTCCTCATTAGCCTGTTCAGTACCGGTATATACGGTGCCACCTGTCATGGTAGTTATTGATAACTCATCCTGACCTGTACCTAAGACGATATCACCTTTGTGGAAGTTACCGATACTGACAATATCATTATCTGAGCCAACATCTAATAATGGTGAACTAGATATAAGAGCTGTCTCACCCATAGTACCAATAGTTACTTTATCAATACCTGCTCCAGTACTAATGCTAGAGGCACCAATAAATGAGTTAGCTGTCACGGTATCATCATCAGTCTGTCCCTCTTCAAGTGTATCAACACCTGTATAAATCTTAGCTTGAGCTTCAATATTACCTAGCTCAAGCACATCATCACCAGCTCCAGCTCTGATGATGGCTTTTTGACCATAAATAGTACCGAAGACTGTAATTTTATCGTTACCATTTCCAGTAATAATGAAGGCTTGTTGGCCTGGTTCTCCTGCTGTTACATTACCACCAGTTATATTACCAGACTCATCTTTTTTACCAACTGTGATTGTATTGTTACCATCACCCGCCTCAATTTTAAGTTTATGACCTAAGTACCCTCCAGCTGATGGATTAAAACTACCACCAATAGTAATCACATCATTACCACTACCAGCAGTAATACTTGATGTACCCCTTAAGTCAGAGCCCGTTGTAAGCTCGTTATCACCATCGCCCAAATCAATGGTTGAGTTTAAAATTTCGGTACCAATAGTGACAATATCTTTATGCTTACCCGTTTTGATATAAGCAGAGTCTGTAACAGTTGTTCCTATATTAAGCGTGTTTTCACCATCACCTAGATTAATAGAAGCATTATCAACATAGGTTTCGATATCAACCGTATCTTTACCATCACCAGTCATAATAGATGCTGAGCCTGATACTGACTCGCCAATAGTTAGGGTGTTGTTACCGCCTCCTAAGTTGACAGTTGAGCCAGAAACATAAGTACCGATATTAACGGTGTCAGCATCTTTCCCTGCTGTAATAGTTGATGATCCAGAAACCGATGTACCCACTTTTAGGATATTTTCGCCATCACCAAGTTTAACTGAGGCACTTTCAAGATAGGTCTTAATATCAACTGTATCCTTACCTGTACCAGTAGTAATAGAAGCTGAACCAGACACTGACTCACCTATCGTCAAGGTATTATCACCACCACCTAAGTTAATAGCTGATGAGCCAGACACATAAGTACCAATATTAACGGTATCAGCATCTTTCCCTGCTGTAATAGCAGACGAACCAGACACTGACGTGCCAACCTTAAGCGTGTTATCACCATCACCTAAGCTGATTGTTGCTTTATCGACATAACTGCCAATTTCAACTAAATCATCATTATTACCAGTGATAATTTTAGATGAGTTATCGATATAAGTTCCTGTTTTTACGGTGTTTTTACCATTACCAAACTCAACAATAGATCCACCACCAATATATGTGCGTGTTGAAAAACTGTTATCCCCATCAGCTAGATTGCCATTACCATCCGTTGCAGTAATTTTACTTCCGCCTCTGATATAACCAAATCTACTGAGGTTAATTGCATCCGATGCACCAACAATAACTTCGTTATTACCTGTACCTACGTCAATAACGGAAGAAAAGTCAAGGTTACTACCCACGAATACAACATCATTACCACCCTTGGTCTCTAACACTGAAGGTTTTTTTGAACCTAATAATGATGCACTCAAGAATTCTTTAACAATGATGTATTCATTTTCATCACTTGTGAGGTAACCTTGGTTTTTACCCACCACAGCAGAATCAGCTGCGTATCTGTTGTCGGTCATATCTTCATAAGGGATGGTCTGTTTATCATTAACAATATCATTATAAAGATAATCAAAATAAGCAAACTTCGCTTTGATGGCATTACCTGCAGCATCGATGGCATAAATATGCGCATCGCCACTTGATTTACCCCAGTAATTATCCATATTGATGCGGAAGACATCATCAACATAGTTACCACCAAATAGCTTAGACTTACCATCTTTACCAGTATAAGTCATATATACTCTTGAATATTGTTCACCACTAAACTCTAATACCATCTTACCTTCGGTTGCAGAGGTATAACTAACCTTCTCTAGCAGTAGGTCAATTTTAGTATCTAACGTCATCTCTGTAGTACTTTCGTAGACACTTTGCGGTGCATCAGGATTGGTTGAATTAACCACCTCAACCTTATACTGATACACACCATCTGGTAAATCTTGTTCCTCAAAACGCTTGTCTTCAAAGGTATAAGTTCTATCCTCTCCTTCAACTGGTACCAGTTTTGCAATTATATCTGCATCTGTAGGATTAGTAGAGGCTAAAATATTGCCATTATCATCATACACAACAACATCAAAGCCATCTGGTAATACGTCAGTTAGCTTAACTTTAACATCTACTGTGCGATCATTAGTTAAGTTATTTATTGCTGGTGAAACACTTGCTTCACCCTCGTTAATAACGCCCACATAGTTTTCAGGATCTAGATCAATGTTTTGATCAATTACACTAGTGGCAGCGTAGCTCTTAATATCCCCAATGATTGATTTTGCTTCTTCGTTATCATTATCAATGAGTTGAATAGACTCAATATTAGGGATATTAACAACGTTTAACGTACCTGAGCCTTGACCTAAGTTACCTGCCTTATCAGTAGCTTTAGCAATAACCTCGTACTCTTTGGTCGCCAGCATTTCTTTAATCATATCATCAGCAAGCGTCCAAGTGCCGTTGCCATTGTTAACAGCCTCGTACTCAACACCATTAACAGTGACCAACACAGTCGCATCCGCATCATCTACCGTACCTGTTAAGGTCGGTGTTTGATCAATAGTGACCACATCATCAACTGTTACCTCTGGTGCGACAATATCAACCAATATACTGTTAATACCTTCTTCAGAAGTATTGCCTGCCTGATCAGAGATAGTAGCTTTAACTTCCAGCGTTGAACCATCAGCATTGCTATCCAGATCTACCAAGGTTTTGACATTACCTCGTGCTAGGTCTGTTTTGGATACAATAATGGTCACGTTTTCAGTGGTTTCGTTATTGTCTTTGTCGGTAATAGTAATAGCCAGTTGTACCCGATCACCTACCTCTGTACCTTCAGGTAATGATACTTGAATTGGTGTATTACCAGCATTATAACCAGTACCATTTTCTTCACTATTGATGTACTCATTGTCATCAATATTTTCTGGGAAGCTAATAACTGGCTGACCTGGTACAACAATATCCACCTCGTATGGACGCTCGGCACTGACCGTAGTTGAATTACCCGCCTTATCAGCAGTGGTCACACTGACACTAACCTTACTATCAGCTGCCAAATCTGATCCAGCGACGTTCTCAATACGGAAGCTACCATCCTGACTAACAGTACCTTCGTAACTCTTATTATTGACTGTCAAAGTAACCGTATCATTTACGTTATATTCACCAGTGACCTTACCAGTAACAACCTGTTGTGAGCCTGCCTCCGCAGCATTCACAATATCATCACCTGCAATGATATCGATACTGATACCCAGCTCAGGCGCAGTCGTATCAACAACAATCTTACCTGTTGTTTCTGCAGTCACTGTGTTACCAGCGGCATCTGTGGTAGTAACTTCAACTTTGTCATATTCACCTTCTGGCAGTACATAGTTACCATCACCATTAGCTTCGATAATCAAGCGTGAACCATCTGGCTTAATCGCTACTACACTGGTGATGGTATCGCCTTCATCCATACCTGTGATGCTAAGCGTACCATCATTGGTGATGTTGTCATCAGCAGCAGCACCAGTATCGTTAACGAGTCCAACATTAGGAGTGGATATAGTTGTATCCGCATTGGCAACCGTAGCTTGTTCACTAGTACCTTGGTTACCAGCTTGGTCTGTGACCGTTGCAGTGACTTTACTGCCAGGTTGTACGTCAATGTTATGACCGTCTAACAAGATGTCTTCAGTCACCTCCACGGTAACTGTTTCACCACCTTCTACCACAATGGTTAAGGTGTCGCCCTGCTGTGCATCCGGTCTTGGCTTAACATTAATGGTAATGGTGCCATCTTGATTAACATCATCTTTGTTATAGTCAGCATCCGCACCAGCACTTGGTACAGGCACAGTGATAATCGGTGCGTTTGGTGCAATGGTATCTGCCTCCGCCAGCTCTTTTGTGACACTGTCACCTAGGTTGCCTGACGCATCTTTCACACTGGCAGTCACTTGGCTACCTGGCTTGACGGCCACCTGATAATCTTCTGTCAGCATAGATTCAGTAATAACAATCTCATCACCATTCACGATTAACTTATCGTTTGGCTCTGCGTCATCTGGCAGTTTAATGGTCACTGTAATGTCACCATTTTCATCAACATCATCTTTATTGTACTCACCATTAACGCCCGATGGACTTGGTACTTCGATTGTAGGTGCGCTTGGCGCTGTTAAATCAGGAGCAACTGCATTAACAGACTTACCAGGGTTACCCGCAATATCTGTTGCTGTTACGGTGATGGTTTCTGAGTTAATTAATGCTGGGCTTAATAATATTGTATAGCTACCATCGGCATTGGCTTTGGTTGTGCCAATAGTTTCTCCAGCAGTATTTTTTACCTCAACGGTTGCACCTGCTTCTGTTTGACCAGTAACTGCAGCACCATTATCAGTAATTTGAGCTGTAATTGAGTCAGGACCTGTGGTGTCTGGCGCTGTCGCTGACCCTGCATCAGAGATATTGTCAGCCGCATCAGTTAAGGTGGCACTTACTGTCTCGCCATTGGTTAAGGCTGGATCTAGTCTGGTTGTAAACTCACCATTTGTAATAACCCCTGTGATCGGATCTGCTACGCCAGGCACTGTAATGGTGACGCTTGCCCCCTCTTCACCGCTAACCGTCACAGAGCTGCCATCATCACTGATGCTCACTTGTGGCGCTTCAGGTTTTGTGGTGTCAGGCGCTGTTGCATCAACTGGATCTGTGCTGTTGTTATTGGCATCTGTGGCAATCACAGTCACAGGCTCACCATTGGTTAATGGCGTATTTAGCTCTACTGTGTAAGCACCAGTTTGTGCATCAGCTTCGGCTGTACCGATAATGTCACCAGCTTTGTTTTTAACAATCACTGTCGCACCAGGTTCCGTTTTACCCGTGACTTGCGTGCCTTCTTCGTTAAATTCAGCATCTAAAGTCTCTGGCGGTGTGATATCAGTAACCTCAGGCACAACAATGCCGTCAACCTCTCCAAGCTTCGCTTGTAGACCTTCTTTATCTTTACTTGGATCAAGTAGATTAATAGCCTCTTGTGCTGCTTGCTTAGCTTCAACAACTTTGTCTTGTAGATCTTGTAGATCGTCATGCTCTTGTTGAGTAATAGAGCCGTTAGCTTCTGCATCTTTAAGCGCCTGTTCAGCTTCTCGTTGAGCTTCCTCAGCAGCCGCTACTTTGTTTTGTGCA
>NZ_KB907628.1:83764-107919 GCF_000382145.1 Psychrobacter lutiphocae DSM 21542 | reverse complement strand
CAACAAAGTGGGGATGCTTATTTTAAGCGCTTGTTGATTGCATCTCAGGCATGTACATTAGGGTGGCGTATTATGCAAGCATCGGATAAGCAGTCTCAAGAGTTTGCTTTGTTTCTTGTGCGTCTGTCAGGTCGGCAAATGAAGCACAACAAACCGATAACTGCGCCTGCGCTAATGGCTGGGTTGTTCCAGTGGCTTAACTTTACCGAGCTTGTTAATCATTATCCCCCTGATAAGCTAAAGTACTTTGCTGATGCTGCTAGTAAATTTATGTAGATACCTATGCTTTACCAAAGGAAGGGCTAGGGATGGATTTCAGCCAAGCCCAGCCTGACCCTTGCCGTTAAATACGCACTAACAATAATACGCACTAACAGTAAAAAGTCACTCGATTATCACGCAAAAATCCAGCCAGCCCCAGCCCATAGCGCTGTGCCACACGCACTGCGGTACTGGTCGGCGCAGACATTCCCACTAGCCAAGGAATACGGCAACGTACCGCCTTTTGTACCAGTTCAATAGATAGCCTAGAAGTCATCACCACACACTCAGCCATCACCTTGTGGCGCAGCTGCCAGCCGATGAGCTTATCTAAAGCGTTGTGACGTCCGACATCCTCAAATAAATACAGCTGACCTTGATAAATTGCCGCTGCTGCATGCACGGCACCAGTTAATTGATGCGTCTTTTGCGCCCTATCGATTTGTTCCCGCATCCTCAGTAGATACGCCAAACTCGGCCGAGCACCCACAGACTGCTGATAGCCACTCAAGTCGGGCAGTGCTTGAGTTAGCCCTATCATGCCACACATACCGCATCCGGTACGCCCAGCCAACTGCCGACGCTGAGATTGTATGCGCTGATGGCAGCGCTGATTTAGGGTAATGCTGACCACATAGGCATCATAATCCTGTAACTGCTGTAATAAGTCGTGCTCAACAGCAGTGCTGTCCTTGGCATTTGAGTCTGTGAATTGTTGCAAGTCTGAAGCGCTATTTAGATAGGTTACCTCCCAATCTAATAGCTCGTGACTATGATCTATCAGACCTTCACTATACAAAAAGCCAATCGCCAGATATTCAAGCTCGCTCGGGCTGGCCATCAATACCGCATAATGAATGCCATTAATCACAATGGATATTGCCGCTTCAACCGCTAAGCTGGCTTCTGCATAATTGATTTGATCATGGTCAGCTTGAGCAGACTCAGCCGAATCCTGACTCAGCATCTGCTGCTGAGTCATGTGTTCACGCGCCAACTGCGCCTGAGTTGTCGCTTGCTGGGTTCGCGCAACTGGTAGCTGTGTCTGTGAATTCTGCTCTGCTGTCTTAGACCTTGCTAGAACCAACTGTCGTTGCCTTGGCTGCTTAAGCGGCTTTAGCATCAGACTCTGCGCATCTACTAACATTATTGCACCGCTGGTTCTAATATCCGCTTCAAGCTCACAGTCACTGACTTATAAGCTGGAATATGCGAATTGGGCGCAAAACTGTCAAGATCCATTAAGTCATTACATTCAGGATAGTAGGCTGCCACAGCATTGGAAGCGATGTCCATTTCAGTAAGCACCAACGGGCCAAGCTGACGGGTATTGCCTTGGCTATCTTGACGGCTAACAACAATCTTGTTGCCAGCTTGCCAGCCCATACGCTGAATCTCATCTGGGTGCATAAACAGCACATCACGACGCTTAGTCTGACGATAACGATCTTCCATACCAAAAATCGTGGTATTAAACTGATCATGGCTGCGCACTGAGGTGAATTGCCAGACGGTTTGCTCCGACTGATCAGATACTTGTTCTTCTGCCGCTTGTGAGTATTGATGGCGTTGTTGCGCTTGCTCAGTATGCTGCTGCATCTCGTTGGCGACATAAGTGATGGGATATTGAGGGACAAAAAACTGTGCTTTGCCAGTCGCTGTGTGCCACTGATGATGGCGTGCTGGATGGTATAAATGAAACCCTCGTTTGCTTTCACGAATGCGCTGATTAAAGTCTTCAAAACCACCAATCGCTTGCGCAATGTAGTCACGAATTAAGTCATAATCTTCTGCCAACGCCTCCCAGTCTATGACCGGTGCATCAGGTGAGGTCTGCTGCTGCGATCGTGTTGCAAACACACGACTGGCGATACCAGCGACAATCTGCGCTTCTGACTTTAGCTTATCACTAATAGGCTTCAGATGTCCTTGTGTGGCAACCACTTGACACATAGAGTCTTCAATCGTGGCAAACTGTGCTCCGTTGGCGGTCACAAACTTCTCGGTACGGCTTAAGCAAGGCAAGATAATATTGTGCTGATCAGGATTAGTTCCTGGATACAGCATGGTTTCATTAAGCTTAGTTGCCACGAGCACATTTAGCTGATTGTTGGTCAAGGCACGCTGAATGGCTTTGGTATCAGGCGCTGCTACCGAATAGTTACCACCCATCGCCATAAATGCTTTAATTTTGCCTTGTTGCATCGCTTGGGCGCCGGTTACCACATCGTAACCGTCTTCTCTAGGCATCGGACGTTGGAATACCTGCTCTAAGCTGTCTAACAAAGCCGCTGCTGGGCGCTCATGAATGCCCATAGTGCGATCACCTTGCACATTGGAATGCCCACGCACAGGAGACGCTCCCGTTCCTGTGACGCCTATCATACCCATCAGTAATAACAGATTGGTAATCATGCCCACATTATCATCACCCTGCACATGCTGAGTGATGCCCATACCCCAAGTACAAATCGTTGCCTTACTCTCAGCAACAACCTGAGCAAGACTAATTATCTCAGCTTGGCTAATGCCACTACCATACTCAATATCTTCCCAGCTTTGTGCTTGTACCCACTTCTTTAACTCATCAAATCCTGAGGTGTGGGTTTGGATAAAATCTTGATTAATTTTGTCATTATCAATCAGCCATTTTGCCAGACCTGTTAACAGAGCAGCATCACCGCCAATTTGAATCTGGATGACATCATCGACCATGCCTTCACTGCCACCAGTGAGCATATGCCCGACTCGTTGTGGGTTTTTGAAGCGGCTTAAACCTTGCTCACGCATTGGGTTAATCGAGATAATACGACAACCTTCTTCGTGGGTATCAGCCAGTACTTCTAGCATACGTGGGTGGTTGGTGGCTGGGTTTTGACCAAACATCAAGATTAACTCTGCCTGTTCAAAATCCTCTAGCGTCACAGTTGCCTTACCCACACCCAACTGTTTCGTGAGCATCACTGAGGTTGGCTCATGGCACATATTTGAGCAGTCTGGTAAGTTGTTTGTGCCAAATAGGCGCACAAATAATTGATATAAAAAGGCCGGTTCGTTGGTCACTCGTCCTGAGGTATAGAACAATGCCTCATCCGGTGACTCTAGGCTATTTAACACCTCTGCAATGCAATCAAACGCCTCTTCCCAGCTAATAGGAACATAGCGGTCTTGGCTGACATCATAGCGCATTGGCTCGCTAAGACGACCAGCTTGATCTAGCTGATAGCCAGACCACTGCTGTAATTCGCTGACACTGTGATTGGCGAAAAATTCCGCCGTGGCTTGAGTACTCATGGTCTCACTGGCCAGTACTTTGATACCAGATTCACAGACGTCTATGGTTTTGTGCGTTTTATGATCTGGCCAAGCACAGCCAGGGCAGTCGAATCCGCCATTGGGCTGGTTACTGTGCAAAACGCTGATGCTACCACGCAAAAAGGCATGATAATCCATCAGGACACGAGAGGAGTCTATCAGAGCAGACCATCCAGCAGCGGGATGGTTGTAAACGGGTATCTTGCGCATAAATATCCTTATGAATACAGAAGTATAATCAGTGAATAGCAGCGTATTTCTCGCTGAAAAAAAGTGTGTGGTTTGACTCAGTCAACCTGATTACGCAAACTGGCTTTTGTGCTAAAGCGGATGGATAGACCTCTATGTAAAACTTTTGGTTATCCCATCTTAACACCAGTCTGTGACATTAAAAAACCCTGATGATCAATAATTGAGAATCAGGGTTTTCACAGGCTTATGGCCATAGCTTTAGACTGGCTAGGGCGGATTAAACACTATCTAGCCCTACGGTTGAGTCAAAACTTTTTAGTCTGGCATAACGCTGCTCAAGTAGCTCATCGATTGGCTTTTGTTGTAATTCGTCCAATTGCTCGCTAAGCAGTTGTTGTAAGTTTTTCATGACAGGTTTTGCATCAATATGTGCGCCCTCACCTTCATCTACGATATGATCTATAAGGCCAAGCTGATAGAGGTTATCAGCATTTAGTTTAAGCGCATCTGAAGCTTCTGGTGCTTTTTCGGCAGTTTTCCACAAAATTGAGGCACAGCCCTCTGGAGAAATCACCGAGTAGATGCTATTTTGCAACATATTAACTTTATCACCTACACCAATCGCTAAAGCACCACCTGAGCCACCTTCACCGATAATAGTGACTATAATCGGTGTTTTTAAGCTACTAAAAGTAGCGATGCTTTCGGCAATGGCTTGTGCTTGTCCACGCTCTTCAGCACCGACGCCTGGGTATGCACCTTGAGTGTCAATGAAAGTCATGACCGGCAGACCAAAGCGCTCTGCCAGCTTCACTAAGCGAATCGCTTTGCGGTAGCCTTCTGGATAAGCCATGCCGAAGTTGTGGGCAATACGCTCACGGGTACTACGTCCACGGTGCTGACCGATGATAAGCACAGGCTTACCATTGAATCGTGCCAATCCACCGATGACGGCTCGATCATCTGCAAAGGCTCTGTCGCCATGCAGCTCATCAAATTCAGTAAAAAGTTGACCGACATAATCCAAAAACAAAGGTCGTTTGGCATGTCTTGCTAAGCTAACGCTATCCCATACTGCGCTCATAATATATCCTTAATCATTATTATTAATGTTGCTTTTTTTGTTACTTTTTTATGTTACTTTTTTATGTTACTTTTAACCACTTGTATTAAAACAACTATTACCACTTATTGACTACTGGCAAACTACTAATCCAGTGTTAGACGTTAGCGACATACTACGCTTAAATTAACGCCCCACTTCTTGAACTGATCTATGTCATCTTTAAGATCAAAAACCAGCAAGGCATGATCTTCTGCATCAGCTTTAACACTAATTCGCCAGTTGTGTTTATCAGCAATATTGAGTTTTAAGTCGCTTTTATCTTGATCATTACGGCTACGATGTACCAGTACCGCTAGCCGCAGTAGCAAGCATAAATATACCAAACTATCACCACCTACACTTTGAGCCTGCTCTAAGCCTTCTGCTTTTAATTTGCGTCTGTGATTACGAGCCAATTGCGCCATGTGCAACTGATCAACTTGTGAAAATCCAGGAATATCAGAGTGTTGCAACAAGTAAGCACTGTGATGATGGTAGCCACTGTGACTCACCGCCAAACCTATCTCATGTAAATAAGCGGTACGACGCAGTAAATCATTGTCTTCATTCTCTAGCCCTAAGGCAGTGTGTGCCATAGCGTACAAACGCTCACAGCTTTTTACCACCCGTTTTGCTTGTTTTTTGTCCACCGAATAACGTTCGATTAATGCCTGTACACTGCGATCTCGGACATCTTCACTAGCAAAGCGACCCAGCATGTCATACATCACCCCTTCACGCAGAGCACCATCAGAGTAGGCAATGGTCTCGATACCCAGCACCTTCATCGCAGCTCGTAATACAGCTACGCCAGCTGGGAACACTGCCTTACGATGCTCTTTGACACCCTCTAGGCTGATGTCTTCAACTCGGCCAACTTTTAACAAATGTTGCTGTAATTTTTTGACACCTGCATAAGTGATGCGCTCTTGCTCATCTGCCCAACCTTTAGATACTAAGACGTTACGTACCGCCTTAATCGTACCACTTGAGCCAGTAACACTGCTCCACCCTGCTTTTTGATATTGACGGCTGATACGTAAAATCTCTTTGCGGGCATCGGCAATAGCAAGCTCAAATGCTTTTTCTGTAATATTACCGTCTGCAAAGAACCACTGCGTATGTGCCACGCAGCCAAGTTGCAAGCTTTCTGTCAATAACGGCTCAAACCCTTGGCCGATAATAAACTCGGTTGAGCCGCCACCAATATCAATCACCAAACGCTGCTCACTACTGGCATTGGTATGTGACACGCCCAAATAAATCAAACGTGCTTCTTCACGCCCAGCAATAATCTCAATTGGCTTGGGCAAAACAGCGTTGGCACGGCGAATAAATTCATCCGCATTCTTGGCTTGACGCAAGGCATTAGTTGCCACAATACGCAACCTGTCAGCAGACACTGATTCTAATCTTCCCATAAAACGAGCCAAACAATCTAGCCCTCGTTGCTGTGACTCTTCACTTAGTATTTTATTTTTATCCAAACCAGCTGCCAGCTGTACTTTTTCTGACATAGAGGCGACTTTGCGAACCTCACCATGATCTAGGCGGGCGATGGCCAAGTGAAAACTATTTGAGCCAATATCAATGGCTGCCATCAGTTCATCATTTGCAAGAAAGTTATTAGGCATAGGGAATTATTTTACCTTACATTGATGCATTAAAAGCGACAGCTAATCACAGTCAGACTACCAGTTAACGGCAATTGTGCTGTCATGAATGTTATACAGGTGCTGTATAATCGTAACAATATATGTCATCCTATTCTACCAAATTCTAAAAGCGATAGGCTAAATCTAGCACAATATAAACAAAAAGAAGTCGCTGATAAAATAAAACACCATCTTAATTAATCTTAAAATGGTGTTTTTATATTCTATATTTTGGATATGACGCTTTATTTTGATTTAATGCTTTAACAGGCTGTAAGCAATAATCGAATACAGACTGTAAGCCATAATCAAGTGATAGTCACTCTTTTATGCCACCATTGATGCAAACACCTCATCAGCTGCTTTAATCGTTGCATCTAGGTCTTCTGTTGAATGCTTCACCGACATAAAGCCCACTTCATAGGCCGATGGCGCCAAATAAATACCCCTATCTAACATACCATGAAAGAAGGTATTGAACTTATCCATATCACAGGCAGTCACTTCATCAAAGTTCTGCGGTACACCAGTTGCTTCGTCTTTGACGAAGAATAAGCCAAACATACCGCCAAGCTGGGTTGAGCGTAATAAAATACCATGCTTTTCTGCTGCGGCTTGGATGCCTTCTACTAGATAGCTGGCTTTATCTGCTACTTGATCATAAAAACCAGCAACCGTTAGCTCTTCAAACATAGCAATACCTGCACGCATCGCCAACGGGTTACCTGATAAAGTACCAGCTTGATAAACGCCGCCCAACGGTGCGATACACTCCATAATCTCACGCTTACCACCGAAGGCACCGACGGGTAATCCTGCACCAATAATCTTACCAAAGCAAGTTAGATCTGGCTCAATACCAAAATGAGCTTGTGCGCCACCTAGACCCACACGGAAGCCGGTCATAACTTCATCAAAGATTAACACTGCACCGCCTTGGGTGCACTGATCACGCAAAGTATTGTGGAACTCTTGAGTGGGTATCACCATGTTCATGTTGCCAGCGATTGGCTCAACAATAACACAGGCAATCTCATCACCCCATTTGGCAAAGCAGTCTTTTACCGCTTGTGGATCATTGTAAGGCAAAGTAATAGTATGCTTGGCAAAGTCAGCTGGTACGCCTTGCGAGGTAGGCTCGCCAATGTCAAGCATGCCTGAGCCTGCTTTCACCAACAGACTGTCTGAGTGACCGTGATAACAGCCTTCGAACTTCACAATTTTGTCACGTCCCGTATAACCACGTGCCAAGCGAATCGCACTCATCGTCGCTTCTGTGCCTGAGCTGGTCATACGAATCATGTCAACGCTGGGCACAATGTCACAGATGGTATCGGCCACTGAGGTCTCAAAAGTGGTTGGCGTACCAAAGCTCAGACCGTCATCAGCCGCTGCTTTGACCGCATCGATGACTTTTGGATGGGCGTGACCCAAAATCATTGGGCCCCAAGAGCCAACATAGTCAATATACTCATTGTCTTCGGTGTCATAGATTTTGCTGCCAGCAGCTTTGTGCATAAATACCGGTGTGCCACCAACGCCTGCAAAGGCACGCACTGGTGAGTTAACGCCACCTGGAATGTGTTTTTTGGCTTGTAAAAATAACTGTTCGTTTTTGGTACTCATAGTTGTCTACCTGTTTATTATTTACTGCTTCATTAGGGAGTGAAAAATTAATAATTAAAAACGTTACTGATTAAAACGTTACTGATTAAAAAAAGCTACTGTGGTTAAAATCGCTCTGTTAATGATTAGCGGCTGTCTATATTATTTTGATATTTGTTTTTGATATTTATTACTGTTAGCCCCTATCTTAACAAAAATTCTATCCTAACAAAAAAAGTGGGCTCAATATCATCGAGCCCACTTTATTATAGCCTAACTTATGACTCAGTTACCGATAAGCAACAGTACGGTTAAACCGAGTTTTGCTGTCTGTATTACCAAGTAACTGAACTTCTAGATTTACTGTACTAGTCTTCTGGATTTATCGCATTAGGCTTCTTGGCTTTTGGACCAAAGGCGTCTTTACGACCTTGCTCATGCTCTAACCATACTGCATTCACAATCGCCAGTAGTACTGCAAACCCAAGTCCTAGTATCCATGCAAAATACCACATAATGTACTCCTAAAATATCTCACTATTTAGTAAAGGGTATGATCATTTTCACGGATATAAGCCGCTGTTACTTTACCACGCATCACGCTGTAAGCCCAACTGGTATAAATCAAGATGATCGGTAAGAAAATAACCACAGCATACAACATCACCATTAAGGTCAGATGACTTGAGACACTGTCCCACATGGTTAAGCTGGCATTTGGGAAAGTAGAAGATGGCATCACAAATGGGAAGAGTGAGATGCCCGCTGTCATAATAACCCCAACAATCGCCAAGCTAGAAGTAACAAAAGCGGTCAAGGTTTTACCCGCTTTTAACAACAAAGCAGTTAACAATGGCATCACCACACCCAGCACTGGGAACACCCAAGCGATAGGATATTTTGCATAGTTAGCCATCCAAGCACCTTGCTGGACTTCTACTTCTTTACCCAAAGGGTTTGGTAATGCGGCAGGGTCAACTTGTGACACAATCGCATACCCATCGATAGACTGAATCCACACCCCAGCTGCGATAAATAACACTGTCATCAATACCGCAGAAATTGAGGTGAACTTGATGGTACGTGCCTGTACGTCGCCAACTGTACGGTGTGCTAAATAAGCACCACCTTGCATAATCAGCATGGTCGCACTCACCAAACCACATAAAATAGAAAATGGGTTTAGTAATTGCCAGAAGCTGCCAGTATAGGTAGATACTAGCGTATCATCAAAGCTAAATGGCACGCCTAAGAACAAGTTACCAAAGGCGACACCGAAGACAACTGCTGGTACAAATGAGCCGACAAATAGACCCCAGTCCCATGCATAACGCCAGCGTAGATCTTTGACCATACTGCGATATTTAAAGCCCACAGGACGGAAGAATAATGCCCAAAGTACCGCCATTAGCGCCCAATAAAAGCCACTAAAAGCCAGTGCATAAACCATAGGCCAGGCAGCAAATAAAGCACCACCTGCAGTAATAAACCAAACTTGGTTACCTTCCCAGTGCGGGCCTACTGTGTTGACAATAATACGTCTTTCCTCATCGTCTTTGCCAACAAAAGGCAGTAAGCTACACACCCCCATATCATGTCCATCCATGATGGCAAAACCTATCAGTAGCACACCAACGAGCAACCACCAGATGATTTTTAGCGTTTCATAATCAAACAACATGGTCTGCCTCCTTATCTGCAGCAACAGGGGTTACATTGCGAGGGGTTTCGCCATAATAGCGGCCTGTACCCAAGCTACCTGGCCCTAACTTCACATATTTAACCATCAAGTAAATCTCAATAATTAATAAGAAAGTGTATAGGCCAACAAACCCTGCTAAAGACCCATAAACATTGGCAACACTAAAGTTTGAAACCGATAAGTGGGTAGGCAGAACACCATAAATGGTCCAAGGCTGACGACCGTACTCTGCCACAAACCAGCCAAGCTCAACCGCTAACCAAGGGGCAGGCAACATAAGTACAGCCCACTTTAATAGCCATTTTTTGTCCGTAAAGGTGCCTTTAATGGTGTACCACATACTGACGGCAAATAACGCCAGCATTAAGAATCCTAACGCCACCATGCCACGGAATGACCAGAACATAGGCGCCACCGCAGGAATGGTATCATCCACTGCTTTTTGGATCATCTCTGGTGTCGCTTGTGACACATCAGTGGTGTATTTTTTGAGCAACAAACCAAAGCCAAGATCATCTTTAACTTCTTCAAACTGGCTGATTAAAGCCGGATCTTGTGGGTTGTCATGCAGCTGCTCAAGCAGACCAACAGCGGTAATACCAGTTAAGATACGCTCACGGTTCATCTCTTTGATATCATGAATACCCGGTATTTCTTTATCAAAAGAGCGGGTACCAAGAATACCCATCGCATATGGGATTTGAATTTCCCAGTTATTTTTTTGCTCTTCTTCATTAATACTGGCAATGAGGTTAAATGACGCTGGTGCCGGCTCGGTATGCCACATGGCTTCCATCGTAGCCAGCTTAGTTTGCTGCGCCGCACCAATGGAGTAACCTGATTCGTCTCCCAATACAATCACACTTAAAATAGACGCCAAACCAAAGGCTGAGGCCACTTGGAAACTGCGTTTGGCAAAGGCCACATCACGCTTACGTAATAAATAAAGCGCAGAAATCGCCAACACAAAGACCGCCGCTGTGACATAACCAGCTGAAACCGTGTGAACGAATTTATTTTGTGCATCTGGATTTAATAAAATGGCCGCAAAATCAACCATTTCCATACGCATGGTTGCATAGTTGAACTCTGCGCCTACTGGACTTTGCATCCAGCCGTTGGCAATCAAAATCCAAACTGCCGATAGGTTGGTACCCAGCGCCATTAAGATGGTAACCACCAAATGTTGCGCGCGCGATAATCTGTCCCAACCAAAGAAGAACAAACCTACCATGGTAGATTCTAAGAAGAAAGCCATCAGACCTTCAATGGCCAAAGGCGCACCAAAGATATCACCCACATAGTGCGAATAATATGCCCAGTTTGTACCAAACTGGAATTCCATGGTAATACCAGTAGTGACCCCTAGCGCAAAGTTAATACCAAACAACTTGCCCCAGTACTTGGTCATATCTTTCCAAATCTGCTTACCTGTGGTGACATAGACAGATTCCATAATGACCAGAAGCCACACCATGCCTAAGGTTAGCGGGACAAACAAAAAGTGGTAAAGCGCTGTCACCGCAAACTGCAAGCGGGATATATCAACGAGATGTTCAGTAATCATACCAAACCTCCTAAAAAGAAGAACTAAATCACACAGTTGACTGTCTCACTACACAGATATGGCACTGCTAACATCATTAGCCCAACGTCCTTATTGTTTGTTATGCCCTACCCTTTTGTTTACCCCTTATGTACTGCTCACTCAATTGTGTAAATTAATCCTGCGTTACCCATAAGTTTAGAGCACTTTAAAAAAACTATAATAACTAAATACTTACCAAAACAGTCAGTTGTTATAGCAATAAAAAAGTCTCTGTTGATTATTTCTGAAAAATTTTATGATTTTTTTACACAACATTTATGGAAGTTTTACCAAAATGCCATACTAAAAGCGCTACATTGGTGTTACAACAAAGCTTCATACTTATCACTGCATTATATAATATAACAATTTATATATCATTATATAATATAGTACATACAGTCATTCAAACCATAGCTATCTGGACAATAAAGCCTTCAATGTTGCTACTAAATACTAAGACCAATCTAGTGCTTATTATTGCAGAAAAAATAATATATACACTTAAACTAGACTTCAACTATTATACTACCACTTTAGTCGTAAGTTACCTGAAATTAGCTTTTTTGTAAATCCCTGCTTACAATAATGAAATGCCAAACTATCTAGCTGATATTAAATAAGTTTTTACAAAAAAACCCACTTAATTTTTCTTTTTTTACTAAAGACAGATACATTATGGCAACACTTACTCATGCCGAAAAAAGCTTTTTAAAAAAAATAGTGACACAAGTTCGTGGTCTACTTAACTTAGCTTGGCTACTCACCTTAGTCAGCACACTGCTATTTGTTTGGCAAGCTTGGATTCTTGCCAGCATATTCAGTCATTGGCTGAATAACTACTTTAATCAGTTACCACTATCAACCAACATCTCCTTTTCTTGGCTACTTGGGCTGTTACTCTGCTTCGCACTGCGTCCATTACTCAATACAGGGCGTGAGTTGCTAAGCGCCCATGCAAGCCTCAAAGTGAGAAGTCAATTACGTCAATCTTTGTTGGACACAATGGCAAGCCTTGGCCCTAACCTGCGCTACTTTGGTAGTGAAGGCAGTTTATCAAGTCAAATTATTGATCAAACCGATGCACTAGATGGCTTTATTAGCCGCTTTAGCGTGCAAAAGAAAGTCACGGTCACCACCCCCATTATTTTGCTGATTGCGGTAGCATGGCAAAGTAAGTTCGCCGCCTTTCTACTGCTGCTGACCGCACCTTTGGTACCAATTTTTATGATTTTAATTGGCCATCTTACCGCACGTAAAAGTGCTGCCCAGTTTCAGGCCTTATCGCAGTTAAGTGGGCGATTTTTAGATTGGATACGAGGTATGCCTACTTTGAAACGGCTACAAGCCACGCATATTGCAGAGCATGATTTGGCACTAAGTAGTGAAGATTATCGTAAACGTACCATGGATGTACTAAAAGTTGCTTTTTTAAATGGGGCGGTACTAGAGCTATTGGCTGCATTAAGTATTGCGTTGGTTGCAGTCTATCTTGGTTTTGGACTGATGGGGATTTTACCTTGGGAAAAAGATGTGGTGCCTGTTCCCTACTTTGGCGCGTTGTTTATTTTGCTATTAGCGCCTGAGTTTTATGTGCCCTTACGCCAGCTTGGTGCCGATTATCATGCCAAAGCTGAAGCTGAAGGTGCGGTGCAAAGCTTGCTGCCCATTATTGCAGCTGCCAACATAGCCAATACGACAACCGATATGGCTAAAACAGCTCAAACGCTGACCCAAACCAAGCCGACCGACACTGACGCTGATATTGCTTTAAATCAAGCTTTTGGGCTGATATTTAGCAATCTAAGTATTCGCACACCTATTGCTCATATTGATGACGTTAACTCTAAGAATACACAAAACACTGATTCAAAAAGCCAACAAGAGCAGCACTATCGCATCCGCTTAGCACCTGTGAGCTTTAGCCTACTTCCGGCACAGCGTATGGCCTTAGTCGGTGATAGTGGTAGTGGTAAATCTAGCTTATTGCAAGCAATTATGGGTTTTGTTGACTATCAAGGTGAGATTCTGCTTCAGCTTCCAGATCAACCTCAACGGCAAGCTCAACCAGCTGCTACCATCGAGCCAACAGAGCAAGCTTCATCTTCACCTACTGCCATGACCGCTGTCAGCCTCCAACAGCTGGATATCAATATACTGCGCCAACACATTGGCTATCTGGCACAACAAGTAGCCCTGATGCCGCTTAGCATTGCCGATAACTTGCGCTTGGCAAATCCAGACGCCACAGAGCAACAGTTGATCGAGGCACTACAACAAGTAGAGCTTTGGGAGTTAATACAACACTTGCCAGATGGCATCAACACCCAGATTGGTGAGCGTGGTCAAGGATTATCAGGTGGTCAACAGCAGCGGCTTGGCATTGCACAATTGCTACTGCGAAAAGACAGCTTATGGCTGTTAGATGAGCCCACAGAGCATTTAGATCCAGATACTGCACAGCGAATTCACCATTTATTAGAGCGGGTCAGCCGTGGCAAAACTGTGATTTGGGTTACGCATGCACATCAGCAGCTTAACTGGCTCGATGACGTGGTTCAGTTGTCGCTACCGCAAGCGTTCGTTAAAGGAGAGATGCAATGATCCCGACAAATAACGACACACCGATTAACGAAATAGCGGCAACGTCTACTCATCCAGAATCATCACAAGCAGCGCCCACTTTCCGTCTGCGTGATTTAATTAAGCCTTCTTTTGACTTATGGCTTCTATCATGGCTATTAGGATTGATCACTGCCGTATCGATGATTGCGCTACTGATGACCTCTGGCTGGTTTATTACCAGTGCTGCCCTAGCTGGGATGATTGCCATCGGTTCACATAGCTTTAACTATATGTTGCCAGCGGGTGTCATTCGAGTACTAGCAATGGCTCGCACCGCAGGGCGTTATGGCGAGTTGATGCTGTCACATCATGCGGTGTTTTCATTGTTAAAAGTGTTGCGTTTGCGCTTTTTTAAGCAATTGGCTGTCCAGCCTTTGACACAACAGCGCAACACTTTACACGCGTCACAGTATATGCACCGCTTAGTCAGCGATATCGATAAGCTTAATGAGTTTGTGCTCAGAGTTATCTCACCTTGGCTCGTTGGTACTATCAGTGTCATTTTATTGGCTCTATTTACCCTCTGGGCTTTACCTCTCTCTACCAGCAATAAGCTACTTATTTTGGCATTATTAGCAGCCAGTTTACTGTTACCGTTAATAGCTAGCGTTACAGGAGTAAGACAAGCCATGCGCTTGTCAAAAGTTGCAGAGGCACGCCGTCAAAAGTTACTTGCACCGCTATCCATTATCACTCAACTGCTATTATGGCAACAGTGGCACACCCAAACTCAAGACTACATCAATCAAGATAATAAATTACAACAGCTTGAATGGCGAGCACAAAAACAACGCTCAATTTATATGCTACTGATACAGTGGCTATTTTATACCACCATCTTGTTGATCCTATTTGCTCTATTTCAGTTGTCTGATAATAGCGTAACCCTAACTAGTCCAGTAACGACACTCAATGAAGGGGTATTCGATGTGCCTTTGGCGCTAGCAGTAACCTTGGGCTTACTTGGTATTCAAGAAATCATTGTCCCGCTTGGTCAACATTATTTGGCTTTAGGCAACAGTATGGCTGCCAAAGATCGATTAAACCAATTGTTATCTAACTCAGCAGGTCATAATACTCGCTCTAAACCTACTCATAAAGCGAGCCATAAAACCCGTCATCAACCACAGCTGCTTCCTTTGCCGCATACGGATACGGCGCTCAACGCTGAGCTAGACAAGGTCTATGCCAAAATTCCGCAAGCCCTGGTAGGTGCACAAGATGTCACTGTCAGCATCCGCTCTGGGCAACCGCTGATTATCAATGGACCTTCTGGCTGTGGTAAATCCACTTTATTGCAAATGCTGGCAGGTGAATTACCGCTTTTATCTGGACAGGTACGGTTAAACGGGCATGATTGGTTTGACTATGACTGGCAAGATCAGTTGGGCTATTTGGGACAGCAGTTGGATATCTTTGACCAAAGCTTGGCGGAAAACTTGCGCTTGGGCAAGCCTGATGCCAGTGATGATGATCTGGTGGCTGTGTTGCAAAAGGTGGGATTGGATCAATGGCTACACGCACAGCCACAAGGATTAAACACGCCACTGGGTGAATACGGTACTGCCATCTCTGGTGGGCAAGCCCGACGTATCGCTTTGGCTCGGCTGTTATTAAAACCACGCCGCGTGTTGCTATTAGATGAGCCTTTTGCTGGCTTAGATGCGCAAACGCGCGCGCATCTTTGGCAGCAGTTACGTGAGCATCAGCAACAAGGGCTATTGGTTGTGGTTAGTCATCATCAGTGGCATATGGGGCAATGCGATACTTTGACGCTGCAAGAAGGCATATTTGTTTAAAGCCACACAGCAATAGATAAGATATCTTTTCTCTAAAGTGGTGGTTTTACGACGACTTGTGATAAAAAAAAGCGACCTCTAGCTAGGTCGCTTTTTTGTGATTGCCATACTTAATCAAGGGGCTGTTTAATACCAAATCTGAAAATTAAGATATCGAGATAAACGAATGCAACAGACCCTAAATACAGACTAGACTAAATTTAAATAGCCAAATCATCTTTTTCACCAAGCTCGTATAACGCACCAGCACGACCAACAATCAGCGGATCGACATTACCCACTTGCTCAGCATCCTTACCTTCATACGGAAGTTTATTTAGGACATATCGCATGGCATTAAGACGGGCACGTTTTTTACAGTCTGACTTAATAACAATCCAAGGAGACTCAGCGTTGTCTGTATTATAAAACATTGCTTCTTTTGCTAATGTATAGTCATCCCACTTATCTAGTGACGCCATATCAATCGGAGACAGCTTCCACTGTTTTAGAGGATGTGCTTCACGTTGTTTAAAGCGGCGGCGTTGCTCATCACGGCTCACTGAGAACCAGAACTTAATTAGATAAATACCTGAATCTATCAAATGTCTTTCAAACTCAGGCGCTTGCTTCATAAAGATCTCGTATTGCTCATCAGTACAAAATCCCATCACACGCTCTACACCCGCACGGTTATACCAAGAACGGTCAAATAACACCATTTCTCCCGTTGACGGTAGGTGTTGGATATAGCGTTGGAAGTACCACTCACCTAGCTCACGCTCAGTTGGTTTTTCAAGAGCCACAACACGAGCACTACGAGGGTTTAAGTGCTCCATAAAGCGCTTGATTGAGCCTCCTTTACCAGCAGCATCACGACCTTCAAAGACGATGACTACTTTTTGACCTGTTTCACGTACCCATTTTTGTAGCTTTAATAGCTCAACTTGTAAGTGATATTTTTGTTTTTCATAGGTTTTACGTGACAAGCGGTTTTTGTACGGATAGCCTCCTTCACGCCAATTGTCTGATAGCTCGTCATCTTTTTTAGTACCGGTTTTAACTTGATTTGCTAATGCGTGTTGTGCAAATAAGTCTTTTAATGCTTTAAGATCATCAGGAGAGGCATCATGGATAATGGCTTGTAAATGCTCTGAGATACCATCAATATTACCCTCTTTTAAGTCTTTTAATAGGACTTGATCTATAACTTCTTTCGTTTTTACACGAGAACCTGCCTTTTTCTTAGTGGTTTCATACTTCTCAATCTTTTTTTCGTTTGTGATATAGTTGTCATCAATTTTTTCAACTTTGCTGTCTTTCTTTGACATAAGATCCCCTCATTGTTAAGTATATTCGATAAGAAAAGTAGGTTACTATAATCATTATAGCAATATCTACCTTTGTTATTTATCTAAAAATACTACTTATTAATTGTTTTATTGCTATGACAAATTATCCCTTAAAAAAGTTATGGATTAAACACCAATAGATGACTGTAACACTCATTAAATTAGCGACTGTATAGAATTCATTTATCAGGACTGCTAATAGCCAAACTAATATAAAATCTACATAATCACACGTTTCATAAAGCCAACCAAATTTTTAAATCCCTAAATTACTTTTTCATTATGACTATCCTAAGCCAGTATTACCCTCTATAATTCAAGTTATTCATACCAAATCTGAAAATTAAGATATCGAGGAAAATGCGTGCAGACGCTACAAGTCGTAGTTTAGCGAGCTTGACAAAGATAGGTTATTTTTCACAATAGGATATAATTAGTCATCATAGACAACTGGTCATTATAGATTACTGAAACTTTAGGTACCCAATATGAGTCGTATCGTTCTAAGTACATCCTCATCAGGGCTTGATGATATGGATATCAAACATAATATTGAGCTGATTCGGCTACGCATTCATATCAATAACGTAGAGTTTATTGATGGCAAAAACATCAGTAGCCAGCGCTTACAACAACTTATGAACGAAGTTAGCCACTCTCCAGTACGCACCTCTCCTGCGCCAGCTCATGAAGTGGCCATGATACTAAGTAGGCTACTAAGCCAAGATGTGAAAGAGGTATTCATTACCACTTTATCGTCACAAGTCAGTGACAGCTATCAGATTATCAAGCAGGTCGCTGATAGCTTTCAAGATAAAATGGCTGTCTATGTATATGACACCAAGGATTTAAATGCCTGTGAAGCACTGCTAGCCCTAGAGGCAGATCGCTTAATGCAGCAAGGCCATGACATGCTTGATATTGCTGCTCGTTTAGATGCGCTGCGCCGTAGTCATCAAATGCTATTTGTCGCTGACGACTTATCCTACTTAATCAAAAATAAAAAAATATCTGGTGCGGCTGGTTTTTTTGCTAATCTATTTAGTATTAAACCAGTATTACAAGTTTCTGATGCTGGACAAGTTCTTCCTATCAGCAAAATTCGTAAAATCGACAAAGCCTTTGAGTACATGATTGATTCTTTAGCGGATATCATGCTACGTCAAGACTCCTTTGCCTATGTATTAAGTGCTGGTCGTCCAGATTTAGATCAATATTTTTTACAGATGATTAAGCAACGTACTGGGCTTAATAGTATTGCAATACTACCCGTATCTGCCATTTCTTTAGCAAACCATGGGCCAAGTGGACTTGGATTGTGTGTATTTAAAGGCGATGTGCCAGCAGCTGTTCAACTGTTTCAAGCCACTACAATTGGTTAGGAGCATATCTTCAATTCGTACAATAATTTTTAGCATCTCTTGAGATGGGTTAAAACAATTAGATCTGGCTTATTTTTACTACTGACAAAAAAAAAGCTCATCTTAATTTTAAGATGAGCTTTTTTAATCAAACTATACTGTTTTAATCAAACTATTAAGTCAAAAGATGCTAGGCTTTTTTTACCACAGATGATTTTAGCTTCATTGGGCCAAAGCCATCGACTTTACAGTCAATATCATGATCATCTGGCGCATCATGCAATAAGCGAATATTTTTGACTTTTGTACCAACTTTAATCGGTGTAGAAGATCCTTTTACCTTCAAATCACGAATAACAGTCACCGTATCACCATCTTGCAACTCATTACCAACTGCGTCACGAATAATGACTTCAGCTTCACCAGCTTCAGCACTTTCTGCTTCAGCGGCGGTCCATTCATGAGCGCACATTGGACAAACCAATAACGCACCATCTTCATAAGTCAAATCAGAATCACAGCTTGGGCAATTAGGTAAACTCATTTTATCCTCATTATTAAATTTGCGTGGTGTTAGTCAATTGAAACTGTCACCAAAATGTTATAGCTTAAAATCATTACAATGGCTATTGTAGCTTAAATGCCAAAGTTTTGCTCATAGCGGGTGATAAATAAAAAATCATCCCCATTAATTAATAATTAACTAAGCCCTAAACTCATAGAGCTACCCTAAACTCCTAAAACTACTCTAGATACGATAACCTCGTGTTCGATACAACAACCTCATAAGTTAACCCCAGAAGCTAACCTAATATAATAAAAGGATATAAACCATGAGCAGTGTAAGTTTTAAGAAAATTAGCCTAACAGGTGACGACAGCAGTAAGTTGCTACAAAACCAATTAACTGTCAACATCCACAAACTAACCGACAGCTATTTGCCAGCAGCCATTGCTAACACCAAAGGTCGCATTGAATTTGGCCTTTGGATCAAAAAGTCGGCTGATAACCAATTTGATATCGTCACCAGCAGTGACTGCTTAGACAGTTTGCTAGCGCATCTTAAAAAATATAGTGCCTTTTTTAAAGTAACTTTTTCTGCACCTAGTGACATCTTTCCTTACGTCCAAACGCTATCAGATACCAAAATAGCTACTTTTAGTGACAATCCAGATGACAATCAACCTGAACAGTGGATGGCACATAGCATCGCAACTGGTAACTACTGGATCATTGCCGCCACCCAAGGTGCCTTTCAACCTCAAGAGCTTCGCTTACATCAGCGTGGTGGGGTTGATTATGATAAAGGCTGCTATTTGGGTCAGGAAGTGATAGCGCGTATTTATTTTAAAGCCTCGCCAAAAGCCTTTTTGCACCGCGTCCAAGGTCAGGGTGAGCTGCCACAAGCTGGTGATAGTTTAGGTAGAATTAAGGTGGTCAATGCCGTTGCTACCTCTGACGGCTTTGAGGCGCTAGTTGTTGCAAGACCTGAGCAGATTGATGATTCAGATCTTAATGTACTGAACTTGCCTGAGCCACTACAAGGTAGTGTTGCGCGTGCTGATAATGAGTAGTCAACCATCTTATCATCAGCTATGGTACTACCATCATCAGCAACTTATCATCAAAAACAAGTGCTAGCTCTAACCGCTAAGCCTTAGTATTGATAAAAAATGATGGGGAAAGCAACTGGAAAAACGATTGATTAAAAGCGACCTATTCAATGAATAGATCGCTTTGTTAGATGTCATTTTAGGCTAGGGTTGTTTTTCGCTGGTACTTCTACTTGTACCTCTATTAGCTTTTACCTCTTATTAGCTTTTACCTCTTATTAGCTTTTACCTCTTATTAGCTTTTACCTCTTATTAGCTTTTACCTCTTATTAGCTTTTACCTCTAGTTGGTAGGCGCATTACGCATCGGCTGATTACCACGATACTGCTGGCGCATCTGCTGCAACTGATTCCTTTGTTCATCAGTCAATACTTGATTCATGTCATGCATATTTTGCATATTTTGCATAAATATGGCCTTTGATATTGCTGCGTGCTGATCTGCTAGCTTATTTAATTCAGCTTGGTTCATATTACGACTATTAATCAAAGCTTGAGCTTGATCATGCATTTGCTGCATTTGGGCATGGTGCTGATTGTAATAGCCTTGCTGACTTTGCCACTGTGACTGCTGAAGCTGTTGCATTTTTTCTTGCTGTTCAGGCGTCAGTCTTAATTGATTATAATCACCACCTCTCATGCCATAGCCACCCATATGACCTCCCATCCGACCATAGCCTCCCATATGATGTCTTCCCATGCCGTAGCCCATCATACCATGGCCTCCATTCATGTGACCTGGACCCATCATACCATAGCCCCCACTCATAGGACCATGATGATAGCCTTGTGCCATTGGCTGTTGCATTTGGCCTACTGAAGGCGTTGATTGTAGATCAGAAGCTGTTTCGTTTTGAGCGCATGCAACCATCGCAATGCTACTAGAAGCAACAAGTAACGAGCTTATTATTAATTTTTTCATAATGAACTCCATTAACATTGGTTTAAATTAAGACGTTAAAGTTAAATTGAGTCAAATACTTACAATTTTGCGCTGTGTTACACGTTTACTATTTAGAGATTAGCTTTTTAACTTTATTACTAGTTTTTTAACTTTATTACTAGAGCGCGTCCTTTTTTGGTTAATAAGACCAAATACGTCTGTACTCGATAGTTTCTATATTAGGCTATTTTTATGTTAAATAGGATGATGAATCATTAAGAAAGGTAACGATTGCACCATTCAAACCCTGTTACTCTTGCTTGTTAGCTTAGCTGTGGTTAATATCAGCCTATCTGCTTTGTTTTACACTGCTATTAGATACTTCTCTTCTGTATGAGGGAAAATCATACAACACACCACTTATTAATATATCTTATATAAAAACTATTAATGATAATATAATCTAAAAATAAAACCAACACAGCATGCATAGCACTACTTAATTATTCTTAATATAAAAGTTATTTGAATACAATCAATTCTATACAGAGCTAAACTAAATTGAACGTAAAAACAGGGTATTTATGACACGCATTTTATTAGGTGATGACGACAAAGAGCTGGTTGAACTGCTTGATGAATATCTGACTAATCATGGGCTTAGCTGTGATGCCGCTTATGATGGTGAACAAGTCCTCGAAAAAATTAAATCTAATATCTATGATCTGATTGTGCTAGATATCATGATGCCCAAAATTGATGGGCTTAGTGTGCTCCGTCAACTTCCGACCCTAACCCAAACCCCCGTGATCATGCTAACAGCCAAAGGGGATGAGATTGATCGCATTATTGGACTTGAATTAGGTGCAGATGACTATATTGCCAAGCCCTGTAATCCACGTGAGCTACTGGCTCGGATTAACGCTGTCATTAAGCGGGCTACTATGTTAAATACAGAGGTCGTCCCACTAGTGCATGATCGCCTAGAGTTAGATCAGATCCACAGAGTATGCAAAGTAGATGGACAACCATTACAAGTAACGGGTACTGAGTTTGATTTATTAGTCGCCTTGTTGCAGCAGCAAGGTAAGGTCGCCAGTAAAGAGTGGTTATCGAAAACCGTATTACAACGTGAGCTGCAACCACTAGATAGAAGTCTTGATGTCCACGTGTCACGTCTTAGAAAAAAGCTTCAGCCCTATCATGACGATCCAATTAAAGCAGTCCGTGGAAAAGGCTATCAGCTTGTCTTATAACCTATCTACATCATCTTATCTGCCTCATCTATTTAAAACGGCATACCACTATCTAAACTCGTTATGCTTATTGCAATATTGCAGTGCAACACCCTAATACACTAGCAGTCTAGGAGCATCTACATAATGAATAGTAAGATCCCTAACCTGACTTTTATCAGTAAAATGACACAGCCACTAACTCTATTTTGGCGGCTATTTTTAAGTATGTTACTAGTACTGCTGCTAACTTCGACCTTATCTGTGGCCATCGAGCGTTGGATTAATACTCGCCAAATTAACAATCGTATGCAGCACCATGTCAATCAGCTAATTACTAGCAGAGATCAAATCGTCAAATTATTGCAAGTCGATGATTTACAGGCAGTTGAGCTACTGTATCAAACTAATAGAAGCCTAGTATCACAAATACTTATCACTGATGAGCAAGGGCGTCCTTTATTCCAAAACCGACATCAGCGCCATATGATGCACATGCAGCACATGCATATGACCCCTTTTATGCCACATATGATGCGGCATACGGTAGATAATATTGATAAAAACACCCTGACAACACTTGATTTGCGTGACTCGAATATGCCTAGGACAGCGCCTTGGCAATATATCAGTGCAGATGCCAGCGCCTATCCTGAAATCAAAGAGGTTATTGTCACTGGTGCCCAAGGCCACTCATACACCATTCGTCTTATGCCACGCCTGCCATTACGTGATGTATTGGCACTGCGTCAAGACTATACTTTGGTACGTATTGTGCTGATTGTACTATTTAGTATCTTGGTCTGTTACTGGCTCAGTCGAGCCTTAACACAACGCATTCGCAATTTACAGCAGGCCATTCATATGATGAGTGAGGGCAGCTATCAAGCCGCAGAACAACTAACAGATGTTAGTAATAATAAGCTAGGCAAGGATGAATTGGGACAGCTAGCCAAAGATGTGGCCAAGCTATCAACCCGCTTGGCTGAAAGTGAGTTGGCTCGTAAACAAATGCTCAGTGATATCTCGCATGAACTGCGCTCACCGTTGGCTCGGTTAGAGATTGCCACTGAGCTAACACGTGACTTTGCACCAGAGGCTAATCACTATCTAGATCGTATTGAAAAAGAGTCATCACGTATGAATCAGCTCATTGAGCATATTATCCGTATCCAATCGCTACAAATGCGCCAGCACATCTTAAATCTTGAGTCCTACCATCAGCTCGACTTATGCACTTTATTAGATGAGATCAAGGCGGATGTATGTTTTGAATTTCAAGAAAAATCTGTCCATTGGCAGTGGCAGGTCGCAGCTGACACCTCATATCAACTGCTGGCAGATCCATTACAGCTACATAGTGCCTTTGAAAATATTATTCGTAATGCCTTTACTCACACTGCACCAAACTCCACCGTTACTGTCTCCTTAGACACGCTTAGCTTAGAGGGCAGTAAACAACCAGCTATTCCAGCTATTAAAGTGCAAGTCATAGATGCTGGTGATGGGGTAGCAGAAAGTGACTTACACCGTATTTTTCAGCCTTTTGTACGTTTAAGCTCATCTAGAGAGCGCATACCTCAGCATGATGGTTCGGTAGCTACTGGCAACTATAAATATCAAGGTTATGGGCTAGGGCTAGCGATTGCTCATGCCATTATTTTGTCGCATCAAGGGCAGTTAGTTGCTTACAATCGTCAAGATAATCAGTCTGGACTGGTAATTGAAGCTATCTTACCAACACATTTATAGCTTTAGCCATTGGTATGGTTTTAGTCATTTACATCAAATACAGTACGATACAACACAACAAAGCCGCATAATCTAAATTATGCGGCTTTAGCTGTTGTCATCCTTGACGGCTCTATTATTACCTACCCCATCCT
>NZ_KB907628.1:4669-83014 GCF_000382145.1 Psychrobacter lutiphocae DSM 21542 | reverse complement strand
GAGTCATCATCCTTGATGCCGTAAAGCTATAATCGCAAATATCTAGATAAGATAATAGTCGCTAAAACGTCAGTTGTTGTAAGCATATGCTTACAAACGTAGGATGCCCTTTAATACACCTGATATAATATCAATAAAATCAATAGACTGGATCGATTAATAAGTGCATACAGAACAAAAATCCTACTTATCCAAAGTCCAGATTCTATCATGCGCTAATATAAAGATAGCACTAAGCAGTATAGCGACTTTTATGGCTGTTTAAGCTTATTAGCATCGAGCATAATTTTTGCCGCCTCAATTACAAAGGCTTCACTCTCTGGCAGCTTAGGACGCTCATCAGTCTTCATACGACTACGCTCTTCAAACAAGGCTTCTACGGCTGCTTGATGCTCCGTCCAGCTGGCATATGGCTTCTTACCAAGCGCAGTTCGACGGGCGTTTTCTGCATCTAAGGTACGCAGCTCAACTTGTTTTTGATGTGCACGACGCTCAGCTATATTTAGCGTCACTGACTTTTTGTCATCTTCCATATCACGGATTTTGTTCAAGGTATCTAGATAAACAAATTGCGGATTGATAGTCTGACGAATTTTTGACTGCTGGTTCAAAGTCGCTAGCGTATTACTGGTGAACCTACCTTCAGGTTTATAAGGTGAGGTCTTGATTGTATCCCATGCCATGGCATTTTTTTGATCACGCTCACTAAATTCAGCACCCTGATAGATATTAACCAACTCAATATCTGGTACCACTCCTTTATTTTGAGTACTACCGCCTGTGATACGATAAAATTTACGCTGAGTTAAAGTAGCAGAGCCTAACGCTAGGCTGTCTAGCTGTACTTGCGCTGTGCCTTTACCAGTTGTGGTGCTACCCACTACAAGACCACGACCATAGTCTTGCACCGCAGCTGCGAAAATCTCTGAAGCAGAAGCAGAAGCCTTGTTGACAATGACCACCAAATCCCCTGAATAAAGCTGTTTGCCACCATCTTCATCTTGATAAACCTGCACATTGCCACGGTTATCACGAATCTGAACCAATGGACCTTCTTTAATAAATAACCCTAACATTTTGGCTACTTCATCAAGTGAACCACCAGGGTTATTACGTAAATCGACCACCAGGCCATCAATATTTTGTTTGTTTAACTCTGTCAGTGCATTTTGAGTATCAATGCTCACACTGCGATAATTTTGACCACTACGACGTGCTCGATAGTTCAGATAAAAGCTTGGAATTTCAAGCACACCAATGCGTTTTGGTTGACTGCTGCCATCAGGGGTAACCGTAATTACACGCTGACTGACACCTGCATCCTCTTGCTCAATCACATCACGAGTCAGCACAATAGTGCGAGCAGCAGCATCTGGACTATTCGGCTGTTTGACTTTAACCGTCACGTCAGTACCACGTTTACCTCGTATCAATGCCACCACTTCTCGTGTTGACCAGCCCACCACATCTTGTAAAACCTCACCATCTTTAGCAACTGCCAAGATCAAGTCATTGGGCTGCACTTTGCCTGACTTAGCAGCAGGTCCCCCATCAACTAAGGTGACTATCTGAGTGTAGTCTGGGTTTTTACGATATGGTCGAATCGAGACGCCAATTCCCTCTAATTGTAGATTAGACTGTACTTGCATCTCAACCGACTGTACTGGCGCATAATAGTTGCTATGTGGATCATAAGTTAAGGTAGCGCTGTTTAACACAGACTCCATGATCTCATCACTGGTAATCCGTTCAAGTTGCTCTTGTTGACGCTGCAAACGATTTAATAATATCTCTTGTGGACTACGGTCTTCTCCTAAAATAAGGTCATTCCCCTTAGTTAACTCAGGATGTTGTCGATACAGTTCATCACGTGCTTTGTCCTCTTCTTGACCTAGAGTCAGGTTTATGACCTGTAAGGTTAGTTGCCGTTCCCAATACGTCTTTTGCTCCGCTGCTGTCTTAAATCTTGGTGCATCCTCTCTATCTAGTACCACAGAGTCATTACGATATAAGTTAATATCTTTTGTTAAAAACTGTTTAGCAAAATTATAATACTCGTTCGAGCGCTGGGTGTAACGCTTAAATATCTCTTGCGAGGCACTCAAGTCACCTTTTTTTAGTCGATTAGCAAACGTACTGCCATATTTTTCGGTTAGCTCATCAATATCAGATTGCAAAAATAAGGTGTGATTTGGATCTAAACGATTAAAATACATATCCAAAACTTTTTGACCCATTGCTTCATCAAAGCGTCTATTAGAATAATGGCCTCTATCTAATAAAGCTGCCACTTGACGAGTGGTTAACCGCTGCTCTGGGGTCGCTACAAATGCAGTCTGATCTGCAGCGACAGCAGAAGTATAGCTGTGGGTAAACACGATCCCTGCGACACCAAAGGCTGCAGCACTTAGTACCAGCTGTGTTGGTTTAGATCTCATAGAACTCTCTCACCTATATTGTGTTGTCTTTTAATATTGTGTTGTCTTTTAATTTTATCTATTAAGGCTGTATGGCATTTATGTATACAGTGCTAATATATCCACTCGATATAGCCGTTGTGTTATTTTTACTTGCTCTCGCAATAACGCAGGCTCTAGCAGTAATACAAGCTCTAGCAGTCATACAAACAGTATAATGGTATTTTTGCATAAGGCTAGGTGATCTATTTGCACATAACAATCAAGAATAGATATGCATATAGCATATTGCACATAACAATCAAGAATAGATATGCATATAGCATATTGCACATAACAATAAATATGTACAAAAAAGATATGCACTGAATAATGCCCTGATATTAGCATATCACTGAGTAATTAACTGTCTAAAACTGTATAAGCATTCTTTCCTATTTAATTTCGCCAGCTTTATTGTAATATATAGCAAAACAGCTTTTGGGTGAACATCATACCAAAATACCAGCGTAACTAGGGCGTGTCTTCATTTTGAAAATGGTGATAAAAATAAGATAAATCACAGTTAGACTAGGGCTGTATGGCAGGATTTAGCTGTTGTTAGCATATTTAAAGACAATTGTACGATACAAACTGAAGACTTGCTCTAAATATCAAAGACCCAAGCTCGAAAAAGCCAAGCAAAAATGTAAACAAACAAAACTGTAAAAAAGGAAGCCTTATGTACGGGCCATTAATGATTGATGTAGCAGGTACGCAGCTGACAGAAGAAGACCGCTGTGTCCTAAGCCAGCCACAAGTTGGAGGCATTATTTTATTTGCCCGCAACATAGATACCCCAGAGCAAGTACGGGAGCTATGCGACGACATCCGCCAAGTACAGCCCGACATTATTATCGGCGTTGATCAAGAAGGTGGCCGAGTCGCACGCTTACGTAAAGGCTTTACACCGCTACCAGCAATGGGAAAAATTGGTGATCTATTTGACCAACAGCCCTGTCAAGCACTGGCATTAGCTTATGACTGTGGCTATCTAATGGCTACTGAGGTACTGGCCGTTGGTATTGATATTAGCTTTGCCCCTGTATTAGACATCAATGGCATCAGTAAGGTGATTGGTGATCGTAGCTTTCATGCCCATACACAGGCGATAGTTGCCTTGTCCATGCAGTTTATGCGTGGTATGAAAGCGGCAGGAATGGCTACTACTGGCAAGCACTTCCCTGGACATGGCTCTATTGCACCTGACTCGCACGTAGCCGATGCCATTGACAACCGTAGTTTTGATCAAATTAAACAAGTAGATTTGCAGCCCTTTATTCAGTGTCAGCCTTGGCTAGATGCTCTGATGCCAGCGCATGTTATCTTTAATCAAGTCGATGACAAACCAGCAGGGTTTTCAAAAGTTTGGTTACAAGACATCGCTCGCAATCATTTGGGCTTTGATGGGGTGTTATTTTCAGATGACTTATCAATGAAGGCAGCACACGTCGCTGGTGATGCTGGTGCGAGAGTCAAAGCAGCAATAACGGCTGGTTGTGACATGGCGCTGGTGTGCAATGATAGAGAAGCGGCTCTACTGGCAATTGATGCCGCAAAACAATTGCCGAAGCCCAATCAGCAGCGGTTACATACCATGCGCAGTCAACTTCCGCAGTGGCAAGGCAGCCTAGAGGCCACTTGCGCCCAGTTTAATTACTGGACACAGGCCAAGCAGAATATTACTGAGGCCTTTTTTGCTGTGCCCTTACACACAAATCAAACCTCTGAGGCTGATCCCACTAATTACAAGCAACTCAGTAAATTTGAGTAAAGTCAGCATGAACAACTATGTTACAGTCAAAGACATCTCGTTACAGTCAAAGACGTCTCATTACAGTCAAAGACGTCTCATTACAGTCAAAGACGTCTCATTACAGTCAAAGAAATCTCAAATGGTTACAAGGCAGCGGACTGCAAGTACAACTCATGTAGGCTTAGCGAAGCTAACAGCGTAACCGTTTAGTAGTTCTCTGACTATACATGCTCTTCAGCGCTACAAAGACTCAATAGCACATAAATCAATTACTGCGCCGCTGTTTGCGTTGAATTAGTCTTGTTTTCGACTACTGCTGCATCTTCAACGACCTCAATCTCCTGCTCATCGCTTTGTGTCTCATCATGCACCACAAACTCAATACGGCGATTACGGAACTTACCATTTTCAGTTTCGTTACTAGCAATAGGATCTGTTTCACCCAACCCCTTAACCAATAGCTGTGAGTCATTGACACCTTGGGCAACCAAATAATCCTTCACAGCTTGTGCTCGGCGTTCAGATAAATTTTGATTATAAACTTCTGCACCATCACTATCGGTATGACCGATAATTAATAACGTCATATCTGGAATATCAACCATAATCTTAGCCGCACGCTCTAAGATTTCTTGGTTAGCTTCAGGAATTTCGGTCTTATCCACCGCAAAGTTAATCACCTGCATGCTTAAAGCTCGTGCCACATCTTTTGGCTGTGGCTGAACGCCTGTACTGCCCATTGCTTCTAAGCTATCCATGGCTTCACTAGCATCAGTAATACTTTGCTTAATCTCGGCATCAAAATCAATAGGCCCTGTCGCAATCACTGTCATCTCAGGCGCTACCGCTTGTAAATCAGCAACCAACTTATCAAGCTGTGCTGAGTCTGGCGCATCCACATGGATTTCATTACCTTCGATAATGACGTTGGCATGCGCTGTGTTTTTTATCAGTGGTAATATATCGCCTAAGTAAGCTGCTGCTGGCATCTCAGTGGCAAAGCTACTATCTATATCAGCACGACAGTTATCGATATCTACCTCATTGGCACTACCGAATACATCAGTTACCGCACTGACTATTGAATGACTCAGAACCTCATCACCAGCATTGATACGGCACGCATACAGCTCATTACCTTCACCAGTTGCTAAGCTTAATACCGCAGGCGCAAGGCTTGTCTGATCCATAACACCACCAGCTGCTGACTGCTCAGCTACTGATTGCTGTGCTTGGTGATCTGGAGTAGCAATAGGCATTGGTGTTTCTTGACAGCCTTTTAACAATGCCCACGCCAAAGCACCTAAAATAATCAACCCGATAACCGGCAATAGGGCTTTTAAAAAACCGCCACTTTCGGTTGCTGTTGTGGCTACACTAGATGTCGCCACCGCCCCTGAATTACTGACTGGCACTGAAGCACTAGCCGCCCCTGCCCCTGAAGCACCGGCCACTGCAGCGCCAACAGGAAGTAATGCTAACGCCCAATTCGGGATTAGACCTTGATACGATGATACATTATCTCTTAAAAACTGAGGAACAGGTGTGGTGCCTGCCAAGCTTTTTATTTCATTTAACGCCAACGGGGCAGCACTGACCAGCAAACCTTTTATGGTAGCAGCATTTACTTTATTATCTGAGGCCAGCCCGTCAATTAAGGCTGCTTTATCAGCCTCTTTTGGCCATAAACGATCAAAGAAGCCCAAGTCTTCACTGTGAATATCATGTTTTGCCACTTGTTCAAAGCTATCCTGATCTGTTAGCTTTGCTGCAAAAATAGCATAAAACTGTTTTAACAAATTGTCTTTTTCTGGGCTCGGAGTTTCTTCTAATACACTAGGAGTAACAATACGACTCAGATGAGTAAGTAGATCCATTGAGTAAAAACCTCGTTATTTTTTAGATATATTTATATAAGATTGATTTGTGAATTTAGAAGCTTTAAAAAAAGCTTATTAATAGCTACTAACCAGATAAGATAAATTAATTTATAGCTCATATAGTTGTAGTCAGATAAATGAGTTACAAGGCAACCGAGTGCAAGTACTACTGAAGTAGGCTAAACGAGGTTAACGCTGTAACTCTTTTATATGGCTGTGACTATAAGTAGTTCAGCTTCATAGTAGGCTGTATGGCAGTGACTTAATACCATACCTCAATTACCATCCCTCAATTACCATCCCTCAATTACCATACCTCAATATAAACTCTGACTACGTTATCAAAAGGTAAAATCTGTATTAAGCAGTGTTACAATGAGCGCTAGATATGACTAAATACACCAGATACAATAGGCCAATAGCAAAAATACGCCTTATACAGCATCATTTATATTCATGTTTTATGTTCATGTTATAGTCGTAGCTAGATTATTAAAGTACAATGCCATCATTTTTGTTCAGAATCTATATCTTCATTGTGTCAACAAGGATTAATAGTGAATAGTTTATTAAGTAGTCACACCACCTTAATCATCATTATTACTGTGATCGTCAGTCTCATGGCGTGGCAAAATAATAGCCTAATGAATCGATTGATTTTTTCGCCACTAGCCGTCAAACAAGGACAATGGTATCGCTTTATCACCCACGGCTTTGTGCATGCAGATGGTACTCACTTACTGTTTAATATGTTTACCTTATACTTTTTTGGCCGAGCTGTCGAAAACTTTTTTAACCGATATCTGGGTGGGCTGGGGTTTATTGCTATTTATTTAATTGCCATCGTGGTTGCCATGTTGCCTAGCTATTTTAAGCATAAAAATGACATGCGTTATCGTAGTTTGGGTGCTTCTGGTGGTGTGTCTGCTGTGCTATTTTCGTTTATATTAATGGCGCCTTGGAGTATGCTGTATTTATTTGCTGTTATACCTATTCCAGCCATTGTATTTGCCATTGCTTATGTGGCTTACAGTATTCACGCTAACAATAAAGGCAATTCAAATATCAACCATTTAGCACATTTGTGGGGCGGTGCTTTTGGCGTAGTAGCCACCATTTTATTATCACCTAATGTGTTGCTACATTTTCTACATGAGCTAATGCATCCAAGATTTTAACTTTATCAAAAAACTCTAGCTCATAAATAGCAGCGTTACGCTTACTTGTGAATAGTGCTTGTACCTAACTGTAACTCTCTGGCTACGGTTAACTGACTGCGACTAAACTGACTACGGTGGCTAAACTGACTACGGTGGCTAAATAATAAGAATATGAGCTCATTAACGGCGATAAGCTTCTTGCAATCCTGAAATCACTAAATCTAACACCTCAGGATCACCATCACGAGCTACTCGCCGCATCAAAGCAGATGGCGCATGTGCCAATGTTTGCGTTAATCTACGTGTCAGCTCTACCATGACTGCTTCAGGCTCAGTATCTGAGTATCTTAATTGATGTAAGGCATCTGCTAGCACTTCAGCTGCTTTGTTTTCTGCTTCAGTGCGATAGTCATGAATATCCTGACCTACCTTACGCACTTGATAACGACGCTCAATCTCAACTACCAGATGACTGACAAATAGCTCGGCCTCTACCGCTGCTTGACGCCGTTTTTCTAAATTACCAGCAATCACATGCTGTAAGTCATCGACTGAGTATAAATAGACATCATCAAGTTTGGATATCTTTGAGTCAATATCTCTAGGTACTGCCAAATCTACCATCAACATAGGACGATAGCGGCGTTTTTTTAACGCACGTCGGGTCATGCCATAATCTATGAGCATATCCATACTACCACTACAACTACTGACGATATCTGCTCGATGTAATAAGGCATCTAGCTCACTAAGTGGATGTACCTCAATTTCTAAATCTGGGCGCTGCAACTCCAATGCCAACTGCTGTGCACGCTCTGGCGTGCGGTTACAGATGATGATACGCTTCATACCCAAAGCAGCAATATTTTGTGCCACCAAGCGATTCATTTCACCCGCTGCTATCAGCATAAAAGTGGTGTCTTCTGGCTTATCAAAGATTTGGGTAACCAGTTTGGCTGCCGCATAACCCAAAGAGATGGCTTGCGTGCCGACATCGGTTTCATTACGTACCCGTTTGGCGGCTGCAAATATCTGCTCGACTACCCAACTTAGCTGATTGGTCAAAAACCCTTGTTCTTTGGCAGTATTGACAGTTTTTTTGATTTGACCAAAGATTTGTGGCTCACCCAAGATCATAGAATCGAGCCCAGCAGCGACCCTCAGTAGATGGGTTAAAGCTTGACCATCGATGTAATCATATAAATAAGGGCGCACCTCATCAAGTGGCAATACCTTGAATTCAGCTAGCCACTGTATTAACTGTTCGGTTAATTGAATTGTATTAACTGCCAACGCTGTCTCTGATTCTGCGCTATCTTCACTAGCAGAGGCATCGGTTGCCTCTTGTGAGCTTGACTGCTTCGTGTCTAAGCTTGACTGTTGCGTACTGGGCGCTAAGGCATATATTTCGGTGCGATTGCAGGTAGAGATAATCAGGCTACCAGCGGTCATTCGTTGTAAATGAGCCTGTGCTACCTGTATGTCGCCACCCACAAATGCTAGCCGTTCACGTAATGCAACGGGGGCAGTTTTATGGTTCACACCGATGACAACAAGATTCATGTAAAATCTACCAATTAATTAGAGAATAACCCACCAAAAACGTCGATAAGTAACGTTAAACCAGTAAGGCTAAAATTAAACCAATAAGGCCAAATAAGTAACTTTCAGCAGGTTCAAAAAATAGAATATGCTCATCCATACCAAGCAGTTGCTGATACGACCACACTCTACGATATCCATACTCTACTATAAATAGGGCGTCAACAACCTAATATCAAGACCTAGCTTTATGAGTTACCATCACGGATGGTTTAAATTAGGTGATTATATCATTGAATACAAGCGCAATCACAGTTACTGTATTAGAGTCTGTTTAAGATTGTGATTGAATAACTAAAATCGTCAGCCAAACCCAACCAACCAGTAATTTTTATGAGTAACTTTCCACAAATACAATCCGCCACTTACCCAACTATTTACTTAGGCACTGGCGGTTATAGCGATACGGATCTGCTAGGGACTTTGTATCCATTAGGCACCAAAAAAGCTGACTTTCTGACCGCATACGCCAAACAGTATAAAGCAGTTGAAATTAATAGTAGCTTTTATGCACCTTTAGGCCACAAAGCCTATGCAGGTATGGTTAGAAAATCAGATGCGCAAATTAAATTTGCTATCAAATTACATCAAGATTTTAGTCATACCTTAAAAGCCACCCCCAAACATGCAACCGCCTTTATCGATGCGTTACAGCCAATAATAGAAGCCAACTGCTTAGCCCCTTTATTAATCCAGTTTCCCCATGGTTTTGATAGAACCCGAAACAATCGCTTGTACTTGGCTCAATTGGTAGATTGGTTTGCTGATTTTGACTTAGCAATAGAGTTCCGTCATCCCAGTTGGCATACCCCTCAAGTAGAGCACAGCTTCCAAGATTTTGGACTCATTTGGTGCAGTGTTGACTATCCCCAGGTATCAGGATTGCCGAAATCAAAACTACTATTTACTCAGACCAATCTAGAAAACAGTAATGCCTTAGCAAAAACACGTAAGGGTTATCTACGTCTGCATGGGAATAATTTAAACTGGTGGGATGCGATATCTGCCAATGAACGCCATGACTATCGCTACTCAGTGGTAGAAATGCAAGCTTGGGCACAAGCCATTGCCAATCAGCGACAGCACTTTGACGAGCTTTATATCTTTTTTCAAAATACCACCAAAGCGCATGCTTACTACAACATTCAGATGCTACGTGATGCTCTACTAGATCTTAGCTTTACTGTCTTATGAGTGTCTTATAGCTAATACCAAAAAGTCATAAAAAAATCGCTGACAAAGCAGCGATTTTTATTAATTTATTTATCGATTTATATATCAGTTTTTCATCAGCTGTTTATCAGTAATGAGTCATGAAGAATCATCTTCAATAACAGCCCCTATTAACAACAGCATAATAACCAACCTAAAAGTTATTTTTCGCTTCGAATTTCAGCCAATGCCATGGCAATAAACTTACGTAAGTTTTTAAAACTGACATCCGCTTCTTCCAAATACTCATCAAGATGCTCTATTTCATCGTGCATTTGATCAGTTTGACGACGTTTGAGTTCAGCCATCAATGCAGCTAGTGTTTCTTCAGTTTCTTTAATCAGCTTATTAATTTCTTCATTTGATTTGATGGCAACATTGCCTGCAATATCATCTAAGGTATTAAGCTGTTTCACTGTATTTTTATGCAATCCATCGGTCATTATTATCCCCCATTATGTATGCTCCGATTATTATTACAAGCACGCTTTGCTATACCGCTATACCACCGTATTTAAAGAATAAGATACTCCTACACAGACTAAAGGAATGATAAAGAACACCCCAAGTATGTATGCTAAAGCATATACTTTCTTTTCAGAGGCAAGATTAGCAAGCCATACTGCTAACTGTGTTGGAATATTCCGTAAAAAAGGAATACCGTAGATGACTATCACACCCAAAACATTATAAGTTAAATGGATAAGAGCAATGGTCAAAGCCGCTTGCACATCGCCCTCCACTGCTGTTGAAGCAATCAAAGCGGTAATACAAGTACCTATATTTGCGCCCAAAGTAAAAGGGTAAATCTGCTTTAAACTAAAAGCACCTGAACCAGCCAGTGGTACCATTAACGAGGTAGTAGTTGAGGAGGATTGAACCAATACAGTAATAATCGTACCCGAAGCAATACCACTAATAGGACCCCGTCCCACTGTGGTATGCATAATATCTTTCGCCCGACCGACCATCAGCTGTTTTAACAACTTACCAATATAGGTAATTGATAAAAAGATAAACGCCACACCCAATACAGCCAACACAACTCCAGCTATGGGTTGCTCAAATATACTCGAAAAGCTTTTAAATAAATTAACAACTGGTTTAGTCGCAACTTTAACAAAATTAAAAGAACCAAGAGTTGCTGCATCTGTGCCCACAGCACTTGTGCCTAGCATCAAGGAGGATAAATAAGTACCTACCTTCTCCAAAATGCCAAACATCATTTCAAGCGGTAGAAAAATAATTACTGACAATAGATTAAAGTAATCATGTACAGTGGCTGCCGCAAACGCACGTTTAAACTCAAATTTATCACTAATATGTCCCATAGAAACAATGGTATTAGTAATAGACGTACCCACATTTGCCCCCATCACCATAGGTACTGCTAGCTCAACAGGCAACCCCCCTGCTACTAACCCGACAATAATTGAAGTCACAGTAGAGGAAGACTGAATCAGCGCTGTGGCAACAATACCAATCACCAACCCCATAAAAGGATTAGTAGCAAACGCAAATAACTGCTCAGCTTGCCCTTGTGTCGCTCCTTTGAAGCCAGATCCAATCATGCCAACCGCACAAATCAGCAAATAAACCAATCCGGCTACGGCTAGCCAACGTACTGCATGATTACCACCTTGTGTCGATTTTGTAGCAACAGCCCCAGACATATATACTCCTACCCTAATAAAATAATGACTACAAACCAGTAGCATCATTATTATAAGTCTGAAATATGACAAAAAGGTGACAGCTTATACCTTGCTTTATCTAATACCAAATCTGAAAATTAAGATATCGAGGAAAACAAGTGCATACGCTACAAGCAGTAGGTTTAGCGAGTTTGACAAAGATAGGTTGTTTTTTAGAAAAAGATAGGTTGTTTTTTAGAAAAAGATAGGTTGTTTTTTAGAAAAAGATAGGTTGTTTTTTAGAAAAGGTATAAAAAAAGGACACCCAGAAGGGTATCCTTTGTCATCATCTAATAATTATAGATAAGTCAGCTACTTATGCTTCAACACCAGCGTCTTGACCTTTGTACTTAGCGTTTGCATAATCCCAGTTTACAAGCTTGTCTAGGAAAGTATCAACATAGTCAGGACGGCGGTTACGATAGTCGATATAGTAAGCGTGTTCCCACACGTCACAAGTTAGTACGGCAACTTTACCATGTGCTAGTGGTGTATCAGCGTTTGCTGTTTTCATGATTGACAGCTTACCACCAACTGCATCTGCAACTAACCATGCCCAACCTGAACCAAACTGAGATGTTGCTGCATTTTTGAACTCTTCACGGAATTTATCGTATGAGCCAAAATCTTCTTCAATTTTTGCTTTTAGATCACCAGTAGGTTCACCACCACCATTTGGTGTCATGCAGTTCCAGTAAAAAGTATGGTTCCAAACTTGAGCTGCTTGGTTAAACATGCCTTGCTTGCTGTCATCTTTAGCAGTGGCGGTGATGATTTCAGCAAGTGACTTACCTTCAAGACCTGAACCTGGTAGCAATTCGTTTAACTTAGTGACATATGCATTGTGATGTTTGTCATGGTGAAACTCTAAAGTTTCTGCACTGATATGTGGCTCTAGTGCATCTTTTGCATAAGGTAACTCTGGTAGATTAATGTTTGACATATTATTGTATCCCTTGGCTGGTTTAGCCTGCTAATCAATTTTTATTTGATTAAAAAAGCATGTATTCACTGACACACACTATCAGGCTAAAGTGGCTTATTTTATGAAAAATCCTAAAATCGTAATTAGCAAAATCCCTCATAGCTCTCTATCCTTTGTAACCTTTTAGTTAACCTTTGAAACTCTCTGTTTTTATCTACATTAGCTAGAGCAAAAGATTAATTGGAGCTAAAGGTTAGTTAGAGTTAAAGTTTGTCACGGTTGACGCTTACATATTACCATAGCTAATTACCACGACTAGCTTAATTGCGAATTGTTGCTTAATTATTAATTGCTTGACTACTGTTGAATTGCTTGTATTAATTGCTTAAATACTTAACAACGATTTAAATACTTAACAACGCATAGCAACTAGCGCTAATAACTAGAGCGTTCGCTAATTAAACTTTTGCTAATTCTCGGTTTTAAGTATAGCAAAACGAAGTGGCCATCTCAGTTACTGAATGTTATGCCACGTAATGATTTTTTAATAATTATAATTGATAAAATCAATCACAGCTCTAAGCTCTAGTGTCTGTTGAGCCATTATCTTCGTAGAAACAATTGAAATAAACCAAAGGATAAGTTATGAACGCAACAACAACACATACAACCCATACATCATTGAGTAGTAGCTGTGATAGCACAGCTGAAAAATGGGTACTCGCCAGCAACAATAAAGGCAAACTGGCAGAGTTTAAACGTCTGTTTCAGCAAGCTAACCTTGATATCGACATTGTGCCTCAGGGTGCTTTGAATATTGAAGATGCAGTAGAAGATGGCTTGAGCTTTATTGAAAATGCCATCATCAAGGCCCGTCATGCCAGTCGTGCTAGTGGCCTGCCAGCCATTGCGGATGACTCAGGTCTGTGCGTACCGATACTCAATAATGCGCCTGGCATCTACTCTGCCCGTTATGCTGGTGAACATGGCAACGATGCCCACAATAACCAAAAGCTGCTAACCGACCTGCTACCGTATCGAGGCGAGCAACCTCTTATTGGCTACTTTGTCTGCGTGCTGGCATGGGTACATCATGCTGATGACCCACTACCTATCGTAGCACAGGGCTTATGGCGTGGTGAAATTTTAACTGAGCCACAAGGAGAATATGGCTTTGGCTATGATCCTTTATTTTGGCTACCTGAACGACTGCAAACAGCGGCACAGCTAGACCCTCAAACCAAGAACAAACTTAGCCATCGTGGTCAAGCAATGCAAGCATTATTACAGCAGCTGTCTAAACGCTGATACCGCTCTAAGACTTATGGCTAATCTAAGGCTTGCACTCGTCTAAAATATGGCTGATTAAAAATATCATAAAACTGAGTAATTTTTACTTTATTTTTACTTTGATTCACTGATAGACTATACTGTTCTCCTTTTATTAATTTGTCGTAGGGACATAAGTGGATTATTCCTACTCCTACGCCCTTGCGTTTTTGCTTAGCCCAATAAAACGCCAAATGTTAAAATAAAAGGGCTATTTTATTTTTTAGATAATATCTAAAGGCCAGTTTCTAGTTTTAGCGTTAAGTTCTTGGCAGTCTCTTTATGCTATTTATTTATATCCAACGCTATCAAATGCTAACTATATCAAATATATGGCATTCAATAGTGCTGAGATAATAGATATAAAGTACTGCTTACATTAAATTCAAACGATTAACATACAGGGTTAATAACCATGGCAAAAGATCTACAAGTCACGACCAATAAAGTCAATGACAACCAAACTCAACTAACAGTCAAAGTGCCTGTTGAACAAATTCAAAACCAAGTTGAAAGTCGTATTCGCAAAGTAGCCAAAACTGCTAAAATTGACGGTTTCCGCAAAGGTAAAGTACCTGTGTCGCACATTCGTGCCCAATATGGCGCTGGTATTCAGCAAGAAGTGATCAATGATGTGATCCGTGATACTGTATTTGAAGCAATTAAAGCAGAAGACGTGCGTGCGGTTGGCATGCCAAATATCGATGATGTCAAACTTGAAGATGAATTCTTAGTATATCAAGCCACTGTTGAAATCTTCCCAGAAATTGAAGTTGTAGGCCTTGATGAAATCGAAGTTGAGCGTCACACAGCGACCATCAACGATGAAGACGTTGATACCATGATCGAAAACCTTCGCAAACAGCGTCAAGAGTTTGTCGAAAAAGAAGGGGCTTCTGCTGAAGGCGACCAAGTGACCTTTGACTTTGAAGGTACTGTTGATGGTGAAAAATTTGAAGGCGGTGCTGCTGAAGACTTCAAACTAGTATTAGGCAGTGGTCAAATGATCCCAGGCTTTGAAGACGGTATCATTGGCATGAGTGCTGACGAAGACAAAACCATTGATGTGACTTTTCCAGAAGATTATCAAGCTGAGCACTTAGCTGGTAAAGAAGCACAGTTCAAAATCAACGTCAAAAAAGTTGAAGAAGCTAAATTGCCAGAAATCGATGATGATTTCTTAGAGCTATTTGGAGTTACTGAAGGTGGTGTTGAACAGCTAAAAGAAGATGTTCGCAAAAACATGCTGCGTGAAATCAAAAATGCTGCTCGTGCTCAAATCAAAAAAGCCACCTTTGATGCCCTACTTGAGAAAAACCAGTTTGACATCCCAAGTGCTATGGTAGATCAAGAAGTAGAACGTCAACGTGACTTAATGCTGCAACGTTTTGCTCAGCAGTTTGGCGGTAATCCAAACAGCATCGACAAAGATATGTTGCCACGTGAGTTATTTGAGGAACAGGCTATCAACACTGCACGTCTAGGTGTTATGGTGTCACGTCTGATCGAAGCCAACAATCTGGAAGTAGATCAAGATCGTGTCGAAGCCTTTATTAAAGAAACTGCTGAAAACTACGAAGATCCACAAGAAGTTATCGACTACTACACCAATGATGCCCAACAACGTGCTAACATTGAGTCTGTGGTATTAGAAGATCAAGTGATTGACTTTTTGTTAGAAAAAGCAAAAGTTACTGAAAAAGAAGTCGATTATCAAGAACTTCTAGCGTCTCAGCAACAAGGTCTAATATAGGCGCTGTTACATCAAAGCAAGCGTATTAGTCGCTTTGTTAGTTTCTGTTAGCTATCGACCAGTTAGCTATTAACAAAAATGCCCTAACTCAAATTAGTTGGGGCTTTTTTGTCCGTAAATAGTTTGGTTTTTTATCTTTAATAGTTTTGTCAGAGGCCTGAAATAGCTGAAATATTAGGGGCTGAAATCAACCAAGCGCTTGATTTATTAGCAACCACCCCCCAAAATATAAATCAATAACATACTCATTTTTTTAATTAAAGGTAACCTATTATTTATTAGCAATCAATATATGATTAGAGTTATCAACCAAACACAAGGATTATTATGAATCAACACACTCACATGCAGGACATCGAGCGTATCTTAAACAACCCACACTTTGATCAATTAGTTACTGCCCATGATGCGGTATTAAATGACCTACATGATGCTACGGTTAGTACGCCTCAAGCGGCTTTAGTGCCTATGGTTGTTGAGCAATCTGCTCGTGGTGAGCGCTCATTTGACATTTATTCACGCCTATTGCGTGAGCGTGTCATCTTTTTAACAGGCCCAGTTGAAGATAATATGGCCAACTTAATTGTGGCACAGATGTTATTTTTGGAAGCAGAAAATCCAGAAAAAGATATCCACTTATACATCAACTCACCAGGTGGCTCAGTGAGCGCAGGTCTTGCCATGTTCGATACCATGAACTTCATCAAACCAGACGTATCAACCATCTGTATGGGCGGTGCGTATAGCATGGGCTCATTCTTATTGGCCGCAGGTGAAAAAGGCAAACGCTATGCCTTAGCAAACTCTCGTGTGATGATTCACCAGCCTTCTGGTGGTGCCAAAGGTCAGGCGACAGATATTGAGATTAACGCCCGCGAAATCTTAAAAATCCGTGACCGCCTCAACCGCATCTTATCTGAGCGCACTGGTCAACCATTAGAAAAAATTGAAAAAGACGTAGAGCGAGATTACTGGCTAGACGCCTACGAAGCCAAAGAATATGGTCTGGTAGATGAGGTCTTAGAACGCCGCCCTGAAGAGGAAAAGTAACCGCCTTGCTGGCCTAATCAATACCGGCTAACCCCCTATGAAAACGCTAAGCAATAATTAAGGAGCGCCAAGCATGGCCAAAGACAACACACCACACTGTTCATTTTGTGGTAAAAAGAAAGACGAAGTAGCACAGCTGATTGCCGCAGATAACGCCAATATCTGTAACGAATGTGTGGCACTGTGCACCGACCTAATCGAAGAAGGTGGTGTCGACACTGGTGATGAGGACAGCGAAGTAAATACTTGGCTGACCAAAGAATTACCAACACCGAAAGAAATCAGAGAACATTTAGACGGTCATGTGATTGGCCAAGATACCGCCAAAAAGGCGCTGTCTGTTGCCGTTTATAATCATTATAAGCGCCTAAAAGTGGCAGCCTTGTTGGCAGAAGACCGCAAACAAACCAAAATTGGCGCTGATGATGCCATGGTTGAGCTGTCAAAAAGTAATATCTTGCTGATTGGTCCAACTGGATCGGGTAAGACCTTACTGGCTCAAACTCTTGCCCGTATGCTAGACGTCCCTTTTGCGATGGCCGATGCCACTACCTTAACCGAAGCTGGTTATGTGGGTGAAGACGTTGAAAATATTGTCCAAAAGCTATTACAAGCCGCTGATTATGACGTTGAGAAAGCCGAACAAGGCATTATCTACGTCGATGAAATTGATAAGATTAGTAAAAAAGGCGAAAACATGTCTATTACCCGTGACGTATCGGGTGAAGGCGTACAGCAAGCCTTGCTAAAATTAATTGAGGGGACAGTTGCCGCCATTCCACCTCATGGTGGCCGCAAACATCCAAACCAAGAGCTTATCCAAGTTGACACCAGTAACATTTTGGTCATCGTTGGTGGTGCCTTCTCTGGTCTGGACAAAGTGATTCAGCAGCGTACAGAGAAGACAGGCATTGGCTTTAACGCAGAAGTGAAATCCAAAGATGACAACCGCCAGTTGTCTGAATTGTTTAAGCAAGTTGAACCAGAAGATTTAATTAAATTTGGTCTAATTCCAGAGTTAATTGGTCGTTTGCCTGTGATTGCAACGCTTGAAGAGCTTGATGAAGATGCATTAATGCAGATCTTAACTGAGCCGAAAAACGCCATTGTCAAACAGTATCAATACTTGTTTGAAATGGAAGATGCTGAGCTTACCTTTACCGATGACGCATTAAAAGCCATTGCTCATAAAGCCATGGAACGCAAAACTGGTGCCCGTGGTCTGCGCTCTATCGTCGAAAATGCGCTACTCGATACCATGTATGAGTTGCCTTCTATGGACAGTGCAAAAACCGTCTTAGTCGATGAAACTGTCATTAATGATGGTGCTGCTCCTAAAATAGCGTAATGCAAACCGCTTGTCTTAAGCTTGTTTCAAAATACAACGACAAATAACAAAACAACAAGAACGCTTATCTTACGTTGATAGGCGTTTTTTTATTGCTGGGCATGATCTGTCCTTGTTGACGAGCTTGATTACGCCAATTATACAGGGTCTGTAAGTAATCCCATGCCTTCACTTTTTGCAACTTGGGCTACACTCATGTTATTGGGTGGGGATAGTTTGCTTAGTATCGCTTGCTTTCTCTCTTTGCTGTATCTTGGCATCTTTGTACCTTGTTGCCCCATTTAGTTTATTCTTAGGGGGTGACAACTATCCTGACATAGGGGGCTATTTAATGACTCGATTGCATTTGGTCGTATAAACTGCTTTTCTGATGTCTACAATGGGTTAAAATCGTATTATTGCGTAAGTGATAAAATAACACGAAATCCACAACATAGGCTTAGATACATCTTGGTCATATTATGCTAAAGTCAGTCGACTCAACTCTACCTGTAAACCCTCATTTAAAACCAACTTGGGTCTTAAAAGCCACAGTGATGCTTATCGCTGTATTTGCCTTTTTGCAGGTCTACTCCATTCAGTCTATCTTACCCGTTTTAATGCTTGATTTTAATGCCAGTGAAGTACAAGCTGGTATGGCTGTTGGTGCTACGGTGATGGCGGTTGCTATTATGTCCCCTTTTTTAGGTATGCTGTCCGATGCCATTGGGCGTAAGTCTATTATTATTGGGGCGTTGTTGTTTTTGGCGATACCGACTGCGCTTATTGCCAATAGTCAAAGCATTGAGAGCCTAACTTTTTGGCGCTTCTTGCAAGGCTTGTCGGTACCAGGTATTACGGTGGTGACCATCGCCTATCTGGGTGAGGAGTTTAAGGGTGGGGCGATAGCTGAGCTCATGGCGTACTATGTGTCAGGAACGGTATTAGGTGGGTTCTCAGGACGCTTTGTACTCGGCCATTTGCATGAGTGGGTGGGTTGGCGTGTAGCCTACTATTTGATGGCGGTGTTCACCGTGGCTGGTGCACTGTGGGTCGCTAAGACTCTGCCTGCGTCTCAGCACTTTGTCGCAAGCCCTAAGTTTCGGACAGCACTAGCCACCTTGGCGGGTCATTTACATAATCGCTATGTCATCTCTGCGTGTTTGCTTGGGTTTTGTGTGCTGTTCTCGCTGGTTGGTTGCTTTACCTTTATTAACTTACATCTAGCAGATACGCCTTATCGGTTAAATACAGGTGAGCTTGCCAATATCTTTACTGTCTATCTTATCGGTGTCGTCATTACGCCACTGTCGGCGAAGCTTATTCAACGCTTTGGTTCAGCACGTACTATCGTGGTGGCGGTTATTATGTCGATGATTGGGGTATTGATAGCGCTATTGTCTCCTTTGTGGGTAATCATTATTGGGCTTACGATTATGTCGTCTGGGGTGTTTATTACTCAGTCTGCGACCATCGGCTATATTGCCAGCAATGTGCATGAGGGACGTTCGTTGGCGTCTGGTTTGTATTATATGTGTTATTACGCTGGTGGTACGGTGGGCGCTTGGGTCTGTGGCTTGGTGTATAGTCATGGTCAGTGGTCAGCAACTGTGTTGGCCTTATTGGCAATGCAGGTATTTGCGCTGTTGGTGGCCTCGGTGGCGATGGTTAAGACGCCTCTGATTTCTAACCACTGACCTTCTAGTAGTTAGCTTAATCAGTAGTTAGCTTAATCAAGAGTTAGCTTAATCAAGAGTTAGCTTAATCAAGAGTTAACGGTTGTGGGTTGGGTTGTGTCGATTGTGATGTATTTGGGTACTAAGCTACTTATGAGCACTCAACTGGATTGGGCATATTAGGGACTGGCTTCGTGTGGTGCTGGCTTTGATATATGCGGTGTCGGCTTGAGGCATTAAGCGTTGCGCTTGGCCGAGGGACGAGGCGCGCGCCACTGTGGATAGAAGCTTGGAGTGTGAAGTCGCATATTTCGTAGGGTGGTAGTGTTCCAGATGTTGAGGCCAGTTTTTTGCTTTTGTTTTTTTGCTTTTGTTGTTTGTTTGAGCTTGAGTTTGAGCTGGGGTAGAGATTGTTGGTTTAAGTTGTTGGCGGTTATGTTATTTTTGTATTGACCTATGCCTGTAAACTTTGTTAAATTGAATTCACTGTTAAAACGATATGTTTTGTATCGATTTTGTTTTTTACTCTTTTTTAATTTAAAAAAAGAAACTGGATGTGCAAGGAAAGCAAGCCTCATAAATAAGGTGGGTGGATACCCCTTTATTTTTATTTTATTTATTAGCTAAGGACAGCGCCATGAAATATGCCAATTCAAATTATACCGCCAGTAGCACCCGCTCGTTTGCCGAGCTGTATCAAACCTCTTTAGACAATCCTTCTGACTTTTGGCGTCAACAAGCCGAACGTATTTATTGGCATAAACAGCCTGAGAGTGTGTTGGATGATAGTAAGTTGCCGTTTGCTAGGTGGTTTGTCGGTGGTGAGACCAATATTTGTTATAACTGTGTCGATCGTCATGTGCCAGAACGGGCAGAGCAGGATGCCTTTGTGTGGGTGTCGTCTGAGATTAATCAAGACTTAATTGACAACCATCCAGGTGTGGTCGATGCGTTTCAGGCGCTGGATAATCATGTCGAGTTTTATACCGATTATGCCAAGCGCCGTCTGACCTATAACCGCTTGTATAAAGAGGTCAATTATTTTGCTGATGTCCTGCAACGTCTGGGTGTGGGCAAGGGTGACCGAGTGGTTATTTATATGCCGATGATACTGGAGGCGGCTTATGCGATGCTGGCCTGTACCCGAATTGGGGCGGTTCATTCTGTGGTGTTCGGTGGCTTTGCGGCGCATAATTTGGCAGTGCGTATGACGGATGCTCAGGCGAAAGTGGTGATTACGGTGGATGCTGGTCTGCGTGGCGGTAAGGTAATAAATTATAAAAATCTGGTCAATCAAGGGGTTGAGCAGGCGGGCTATAAACCAGAAAAAGTGCTGGTGGTTAACCGAGGCATCATGCCCTATCAACCACAGCCTATCGATGTCGACTATGCTACTGAACGCCGTATCAGTCGTGATGCTAAGGCTGAGGTTACGCCTGTGTGGCTTGAGTCTAATGAGCCATCATACCTGTTATACACTTCGGGTACAACGGGTACGCCAAAAGGGGTGCAGCGTGATACTGGCGGTCATGCGGTGGCGCTGACCACATCTATTGACTTAATTTATGATGGTAAGCCTGGTGAAACTTTTTGGGCAATATCAGATATCGGCTGGGCAGTCGGACACTCTTATACTATCTATGCCCCACTACTTGCTGGTATGACCAGTATTATGTATGAAGGTCTGCCGCATCGCCCAAATCCAGGTATTTGGTGGCGTATTGTGGAAGCCAATAAGGTCAATATTCTGTTTACTGCTCCGACAGGCATCCGTATGCTAAAAAAACAAGATGAGTCTTGGTTGGCCCGTTATAACACCAGTAGTGTCAAGTCTTTCTTTTTGGCTGGTGAGCCGTTAGATGAGCCAACTGCCGATTGGCTATCTAGACATTTGGGCGTACCAATCTTGGATCATTACTGGCAAACGGAAACTGGCTGGCCCATCTTGAGCCATGTGCCTAAGTTTGATTACAAAGATCATAAGCCAGGCTCACCTGGTTATCCGATGTATGGCTTTGATGTTAAAGTGCTTAATGAAGAAACCGGTGAGCCTTGTAAACCCGGTGAAAAAGGTCTACTGGCTATTAAGGCACCACTTCCCCCTGGTTGTTTGACCACAGTCTGGCGTAATGATGAGCGCTTTATTAAAAGCTATTACAATTTATTTGATGGCAAACAGTACTCTAGCTCAGACTACGCAATGACCGATGCAGATGGTTATTTTTATATTTTAGGGCGTACGGATGATGTGATTAATGTCGCTGGTCATCGGTTGGGCACTCAAGAAATCGAGGCTGCCATTAGTGAGCATCCTGAGGTCGCTGAGGTTGGGGTGGTTGGTATCAAAGATGAGCTAAAAGGTGAGTTGCCGATTGCGTTTTGTATTTTGCGAGATCCTTCTATTATTGCCGATACCGAAAATCGCTTTCGAGTAGAACAGCAAATATTTGGCATTGTCGCCAAGTCATTGGGCGCACTGGCTCGACCTGCTGCGGTCTACTTCCCCACTGCCCTACCCAAAACCCGCTCAGGAAAAATCTTGCGCCGTGCCATTCGTGCGCTTGCTGAAGGTCAAGATACTGGAGATATGTCTACTCTAGATGATCCAACAGCTATTGAAGCGGTGAAGGCAGCAATTGCGGGATATTAGGCAAAAGGGATATAGTCTACTGCGAAGATAGATGCTTTTGGCTAAACAACATTAACGGCTAATGAATTTTTAGAAACAAAGTATTTTTTAAAGGAGTTAGGAAATACTCGATACTAAACCAATATCTATTATGCAAGGATGCTAAAAATGAGTATTTTCGCAATTGTTTTATCCCTCATATTGTTAATGTATTTTGCTTATAAAGGCGTTAGTGTTTTAATTCTAGCGCCTGTACTATCTGTACTCGCTGTTATTTTAAGTGGTCAAGGCTCTGAAGCCATGGGGGTCTATACCCAAATCTTTATGAAAGGTATGGGGGGCTTTGCTGTTAAATACTTCCCCTTATTTATTTTAGGCGCAATGTTTGGCAAGCTAATGCAGGATTCAGGATATGCTTACAGTATATCCCGTAACATCGTAGAAAAATTAGGGGCAAAACACGCTCTACTTTCTGTAGTTATCGCTTGCGCAATTTTAACCTATGGCGGTGTCTCAGTTTTTGTCGTAGTATTTGCTATTTATCCCATTGCAGCCACTTTATTCAAGCAAGCTAATATTCCTAAAAGGCTTATTCCTGCTGCTATATGTATTGGTGCAGCCACTTTTACAATGACAGCCTTGCCAGGCACTCCTGCGATACACAATGCAATTCCCATGCCCTACTTCCAGACCGATGCCTTTGCCGCACCAGGTTTAGGTATCATTGCATCAATTATTATGCTTGGCTGTGGGGTGCTTTGGATGAATCGTCAGCAACGTATAGCCACTGCAAACAATGAAGGCTATGGCGACCATACATTAAATGAAGCACCACCTCTATCTCATGAGAATCTACCTAACTTCTGGCTCGCATTAGTTCCCATCGTGATTGTTATCACTGGTAATTATATTTTTTCTAAAATTATTTTGCCCATAGGAAACCATAGCTATTTATCTGCTGATAAATTTGGTGGCATTGATATCAGTGCTGTTATTGGCATGTGGTCTATCTTATTTTCTTTATTACTAGCCTGCTTATTCGTCATACTTATGAATATAGGCAAAATTAAGAATATGGTGGATAGTCTTAATAAAGGAGCAACCAGCTCTCTTTTACCTATCTTTAATACAGCGTCAGAAGTGGGCTATGGTTCCGTCATTGCAACATTAGCTGGCTTTGCTATTATTAAGAAATACTTAACAAGCATATCTCCAGATAATCCTTTGATCTCTGAAGCCATTATGATCAATATACTATCTGGTATTACAGGCTCAGCATCTGGTGGACTAGGTATTTCACTTGAAATTATGGGTGAAACCTATATGCAACTGGCTCAGCAGTATGATATCAGTCCCGAACTAATACATAGAATTGCCGCTTTAGCTTGTGGTGGACTTGATGCCATGCCTCATAACGGCTTTATTATTACTATGCTTCTTATTTGCGGCTTAACCCACAAAGAGTCCTATAAAGATATTTTTGTGACAGCAGTGGTCATTCCTATCATTACCCTAATCGTGATTATTATGCTTGGCACCTTATTTGGCTCATTTTAATCAGTAGACAAACTTATGATTAAAAATATTATCTAAATTAGCCACTTATTTTTTAATTTACACTTGTAAAATGATATATTTTGTATCATTATTATCTAAATTAATCTAATATTCTGTTGTTGATTGACTAGTTAATGCCTTATTTAACTAATCAATTAGCAACTATAATCACAACAGTAAATAAAGATAAGGACATCTTATGCACCACGTCAAACAACTCATTAATGGTCAGTTCGTTGAGTCAAATACCTCAGAATGGATTGATATTACTGACCCAGCCACCCAAGAAGTCATCGCCAAAGTTCCGCAAACCACAGATGATGAAATCAATGCCGCTGTTGCTGCTGCCAAAGAAGCTTTCAAAACTTGGCGCAAGACCCCTATTAGCAAACGTGCCCGTATCTTTTTAACCTATCAGGCCTTAATCCGTGAGCATATGGATGAGCTGGCTGAGTTGCTCACTGCCGAGCAAGGCAAAACCATCGCTGATGCTCGTGGTGATGTTTTCCGTGGTCTGGAAGTGGTCGAACATGCCTCTGGCATTACCAATCTACAAATGGGGGATTTTGTTGAAAATGTCGGCTCTGGTGTGGACACTTACAGCATTTGGCAACCTCTTGGCGTCTGTGCTGGTATTACCCCTTTTAACTTCCCAGCCATGATTCCGCTATGGATGTTCCCCATGGCGATTGCCACCGGTAACACCTTTGTATTAAAACCGTCTGAGCAAGATCCAATGGTTACCATGCGCTTGGTCGAATTGGCCATTGAAGCTGGTGTGCCTGAAGGCGTATTGAATGTAGTGCATGGTGGCAAGCCAACGGTTGATGCCATCTGTGACCATCCTGATATTAAAGCGGTCTCTTTTGTAGGCTCAACCAAGGTCGGCAAACACGTCTATCAGCGTGCCAGTGAAGCTGGAAAACGAGTGCAATGTATGATGGGTGCTAAAAATCACGCTGTCATCCTCCCTGATGCTAATAAAGAACAAACTCTAAATCAGTTGGCTGGGGCTGCCTTTGGTGCAGCTGGTCAGCGTTGTATGGCGCTGTCAGTAGTCATCTTGGTTGGTAACGCACAAAACTGGATTGATGACATCAAAGCCAAAGCAGAAGGCTTGGTAGTCGCTGCTGGTAAAGAGGATAAGGATCTAGGACCACTAATTAGCCCACAAGCCAAAGCACGAGTGGAGCATCTGATCCAAACTGGTGTCGATGAAGGTGCTGACTTGTTATTGGATGGTCGGGGCATCGTGGTTGATGGTTATGAAAAGGGGAACTTCGTTGGCCCAACTATCTTTGATAATGTGACAACCGACATGCAGATTTATACTCAAGAAATCTTTGGTCCAGTGTTATGTATCATACGTGCTGACTCATTGGATGACGCCATTGAGATTATCAATGCCAATCCAAATGGTAACGGTACAGCCATCTTTACCCAATCAGGAGCAGCCGCACATAAATTCCAGCAAGACATTGACGTAGGTCAAGTGGGTATTAACCTACCTATTCCAGTACCACTGCCAATGTTCTCATTTTCAGGCTCACGTGCCAGTAAGCTGGGTGACTTAGGGCCTTATGGTAAGCAGGCGGTACAGTTTTATACCCAAACTAAGACGGTCACCGCGCGCTGGTTTGATGATGAAGCCAGTCAGGGTAAGGTAAATACCACTATTTCGATGTAATGATTAGTTGATCTAGTTATTCATCAATAGTACCCAAGCCTATTTTGCTTGTTATACTAGATTGCTATACTAAAGGGCTAGCTTAACTTTTTAGACTGACCTTTTAGCCTGGCTCTTTAGCTAAAAGAAAAGAGCTTAAAAAATTAGCGTAAACAAAACCGTCACACCTTATAAAAACTTGTTAAACAGGATGCATCATGGACTTTGCATTAACCGATGATCAATTGGCTTACCAAAAAATGGCACGCCAATTTGCCCAAAAGGAATTGAAACCTAACGCCGCTGAGTGGGATAGAAACAGCCACTTCCCTGTCGACGTCATCAAAAAAACAGGAGAATTAGGGTTTTTAGGCTTATATACCAATCCAGATTATGATGGTCTTGGCCTTCCTCGCCTTGACTCTGCAATCGTATTTGAAGAGCTAGCTTGGGGCGATACTGCTATTGCTGCCTATATCAGTATTCACAATATGGTGGCATGGATGATTGGCGAGTATGCCAAAGACGAGGTGCGCAGTGACATCGTTCCCAAGCTGGTCAGTGGTGAGCTACTTGCCAGCTACTGTTTAACCGAGCCTAATGCAGGCTCTGACGCAGGATCGCTCACCACCAAAGCAGTTAAAGAAGACGACGGTGATGAAGGCTATTATATTTTAAATGGAGAAAAAACCTTTATCTCAGGTGCTGGCTCAACTGATATATTAGTCGTTATGGCACGCACCGGCGACGCAGGCGCAAAAGGCGTATCTGCCTTCGTGGTCGATGCTCACAGTGACGGTATCAGTTATGGTAAAAACGAGCAAAAAATGGGCTGGAAAGCGCAGCCAACCCGTACCATTCATTTTAAAGACGTTAAAGTCCCTGCCAAAAACTTGCTCGGCAGTGAGGGCGAAGGCTTTAAGTTTGCAATGAAAGGCTTAGATGGTGGCCGTATTAATATCGGTATTTGTGCAGTCGGTACCGCACAAGCCGCCCTAGAAACTGCCCTGACTTATGTACAAGAGCGCAAACAGTTTGGAAGCGCCATTAGTAAGCTGCAATCGGTACAGTTTAAATTGGCAGATATGCTGACCCAAACTATCGCAGCTCGACAAATGATTTATCTTGCGGCCAATAAAGTGGATAACAAGGATGTCCATGCCACTACTTACTGTGCTATGGCAAAACGTATGGCAACTGAACTCAGTTTTGATGTTGCAAATCAAGCCTTACAGCTACATGGCGGCTATGGCTATCTAAACGAATACCCCCTTGAGCGACATGTGCGTGATTTACGCGTGCATCAGATATTGGAAGGAACAAATGAGATTATGCAAGTCATAGTGTCACGCAAAATGCTAAGTGAAGGCGCCTTAGACAGTTTGCGCTAGCAGACAAGCAGACAGCTTACGTTAACAGACAGTTTGCGTTAAAAAAAAGACAAAGACAAACCCATCAAGGATAAAACAAATACAAGGGAACCTTATGACAACTTATACCAATTTAGATCTCAACATTGACGGCCACATCGCCACCTTAACCCTAAACAACCCGCCAGCACATACTTGGACACTGCAAAGCTTACAAGCGTTAAAACATCTGGTCACCGACTTAAATAATAACGACTCAGTGTATGCCTTAGTAATTCATGGTGACGGTGAAAAATTCTTCTCCGCTGGTGCTGATTTAAACAGCTTTGCCGATGGCGACAAAGGCAATGCCATTTCGATGGCGGTTGCCTTTGGTGAGGCCTTTGAAGCTTTATCTAACTATCGAGGTGTCAGCATTGCCGCCATTAATGGCTATGCCATGGGTGGCGGCTTAGAAACTGCCTTGGCCTGTGATATTCGTATTGCCGAAGATCATGCTGTGATGGCGCTACCAGAAGCCAGTGTCGGCCTGTTACCTTGCGCTGGTGGTACCCAAAATCTACCTTGGCTGGTCGGTGAAGGCTGGGCAAAACGCATGGTCCTTTGTGGCGAACGGGTTGATGCAGCAACTGCATTGCGTATTGGCTTGGTCGAAGAAGTGGTTGCTAAAGGCGAAGGGTTACGCACAGCTCTAGCGCTTGCCAAAAAGGTTGCCAATCAATCACCAGTGGCTGTCACCTCCTCCAAACAACTCATTCAGGCAGCCAGACATCAGGCACCTGCCTACAATCTTATCAATGAGCGCGAAGCCTTTGTGAAGCTATTTGATAGCGCTGATCAAACCGAAGGGGTAAATGCGTTTTTAGAAAAACGTAAGCCAGTTTGGAGCAATAAATAAGCCCAATCATTCAACACAATCATTCAACAAAAACATAAGCCAAAAAAGACGTCTCAATAAAGACTGTTTACTAGCAACATAACTAGGTACTAGGTACTCGCAGCTTAACTATCAGGGAAAAGGGATTTTTAAATGCAACATTCAGACAATGCGCCAGTTTTATTTGTCTCCCATAGCACAAAGTCAGGGCATGTGATTGGTGAGATGACACTCAATGCACCCAAGTCACTCAACGCCTTGAGCGTAGATATGTGCCAGCTAATCAGTGAGCAGCTAACACAGTGGCAAAATGACGATAAAGTCGTGGCCATCTTACTACGTGGTTCAGGCGATAAGGCCTTTTGTGCTGGCGGCGATATTCGTAAGCTGTATGACAGTATGCTCGATAACCCACCACTGCCCAACCCTTATGCCACCGACTTCTTTGGTAGCGAGTATGCACTCTATCGGCAGATGCACTTTTATAGCAAACCGATTATCTTATGGGGCAACGGCATCATTATGGGCGGTGGCATGGGGCTGATGGCGGCTTGTAGTCATCGCATTGTCACTGACAGCACTAAGTTTGCCATGCCAGAGATTAGCATCGGTCTCTTCCCTGATGCCTCTGGTAGCTGGTTTTTGCAGCGGATGCCAGCCAAAATTGGCTTGTTTTTAGGGCTGACCGGCGCCCTATGTAATGCCAGTGATGCACTGTTTACCAGCCTTGCCGAATATGCCCTACCCAGTGACGGCTATCCGCAACTGGTTGATGCTCTTACGAAAACAGATTGGGGAAACAGCTCTAGCGAATATCCTGACGACTTAACCAGTGCCGCCAGTCATATCACCAGTCAATGCCTAGCGACCTTAGCACAAAATACAGCAGTTGAACTCAAGCCAAGCAAACTGGTGCAACATTGGCAAGCTATCCAAACCTTGATGGTCAGCGGCGGCCTAAGACAAATTGACGCCTTATTACAAGACGATCAAGCGCTTGCTAAATTAAATCCTCAGTTTGCAGAAGATGCTTGGGCACAGCGTGCATTAGCCACCTATCGTGCTGGCTGCCCAGTCACCGCCGCCTTAACTTATGAGCTGTATTATAAGGTCAAAGACTTGTCGTTAGAACAAATCTTATACCTGGAGGCTAATGTGGCAGTACACTGCGCTAATAACCCTGACTTTAAAGAAGGAGTACGTGCGTTATTAATTGATAAAGATAAAAATCCAACTTGGTCACGCAGCTTAGAAGACTGTTTAAGCACTGAAGGCCGATCCTATATTGCCAATCACTTTACTAGCCCCTATCCACAAGGCAAGCATATTTTTACCGACTGGCTAGGTACAGATGCTTTAGGCGCAATGAAGGTGGAGTAAATGGGTTGCCTGTCTATCAGTGATATTTATCAACTCTATACAGTCCCTATTTTTAAGTGTCCCTGTGTCACTATATTAAGGGGTGTCCACCTTTTTCTATTCGATCAAACCCAAATAAAACTCATCAAGGAATGATGTCATGCTTTCAAAAATTATTAATAAACACAGCACTAACTCTCCTTTAAACCTTACCTTCATCGGACTAGGCAATATGGGCGGACCTATGGCCATAAACCTAGTCAAGGCTGGCTTTAACGTCACCGTTTTTGACTTATCTGACACTGCCCAGCAACAACTGGCACAGGCTGGTGCACATACCACCACATCGCCAGTAGAGGCTGTCAAAGAGGCAGATGTCGTCATCACTATGCTACCAGCAGGCAAACATGTAAAAAGCGTATATTTAGGTGATGCCAATGCAACAGCACTTACAGAGGCTGGAATACTGTCACATATCGCAAGCACGACCTTAGTCATAGACAGTAGCACTATTGCCCCTGCAGATGCCAAACTGGTGGCTAATGTTGCTGCGGCTAAAGGTATTGATATTATTGATGCACCAGTCTCTGGAGGCACTGCAGGAGCTGAAGCGGGCACCTTAACTTTTATTGTGGGCGGTAAAGAAAATGCCTTCCAGCGCGCACTCCCTATCCTAAAAATTATGGGAAAAAATATTTTTCATGCTGGAGACAATGGTGCTGGGCAAGTCGCAAAAATCTGTAACAATATGCTCCTAGGCATCTTAATGACAGGGACAGCAGAGGCGATTAATTTAGGCGTGAAAAATGGCTTAGATGCGGCTGTTTTATCAGAGGTTATGCTGCAAAGTTCAGGGTGCAACTGGACGCTGGAAGTGTATAACCCTTATCCTGGGATTCAAGAAAAAGTGCCTGCCAGCCGTGGTTATAGCGGCGGCTTTATGACTCAGCACATGCATAAAGATTTGCATTTGGCATTACAAACTGCTGAGGACTCTGGCGCTAAGGTGCCGATGGGCACACAAGCCACTACCCTTTATGATGACCATAATGAGCAGTATAATGACAAAGACTTCTCAAGTATTATGGGTTATTTTGATGACAGTGTATTAAAAGACGTGTAACGTTAACAACTTGTTATTTGATAACTTAAACTACAATCTGCACTAATAATACGCCCATAAAAAACACCGCAAGCAGCACTTGCGATGTTTTTTTTATCATTATCACTGTCAGTATCTGTATTGCTTTAATGCTATTGAATACTAGCTTTGCAACTCATATACCAAATCTTGGATATCTAGTGCCGCCTTTTGCATACGTGGCACAAAGTCATGAAGCTCTTTTAAGGAAATGCGTACGGTTGGCGCATGTAGATATAGCGACGCTAAGTAACGGTGTTGTTTATCAAGTATTGGCACAGAGACTGCTACCATCTCTGAGATAAACTCCTCATTATCAATACCGATACCCGTTTTAGAGATACTATCAAGCTCAGTATTTAGCTCATCAATGTCGGTAATGGTGTTTTTGGTAAACTTATCTAAACTCAGGTTTTGTAGCATTCTCTGGCGTCTATTTGGTGGCAGTTGACTTAAATATAGCTTGCCAGTTGCGGTACACCACATGGGAGACTTTGAGCCTACTGGCAAATATATTTGCAAAGGCAAATCGGTAATAGCACGGTTGGTGTAAACCATATGCATATTATGTGGCACGCCTATGCCACAAGTTTCTTTTACATCACGTACTAAACGTTGCAAAATGATATGGCGCTCACTATAAAACTGACGCTGCTGCCACAACTCAACACCTAAGTTACGCACACGCTTACCAGCAATAATCCCTCCAGTGATATCCACCATCACAAAACCATCTTCTATCAATTGCTGTAATAGACGATGCACCGTAGGCTTGGGAATATCTAACTCTTGTGACAGCTCTAAAGGCGTAATCGGCTTTGCCGCATATGAGACTGCCTCAATGATACGCAGCACGCGGGTAATCGATGATACTTTGGGCATAGTCTGTACACCTAAATTATGGTTTACCTAAAGAATTAAGGTCGGCAAATACTATATGCTTTACCATCAAACACAGTGTTTTATTATCAAGAAAAGTGATTTGCTCTCAAAAAAAACATCTTGCTATCAAGCTTTTCTACTAGCGCCGCTGTTCTACTATTAATGAGTCAATCCCATTGTTTTGCAATCTTTGTTGTGCGACCGCAACGGCTTGCTTGCTGGTCATCGTAGAAGACACCACTTGATACAAGACTTGACCATTATTCTTAGTATTTTTGACAACCTTAGCATCCACTCCAGCTAGCAATACTTGAGCTCGGCGCTTATCCGCCTCTTCCGCATTACTATAACTGTTAATTTGTAAGATATAGCTTTGTTTTGGCTCTGCAACAACAGGCTGGTTAGTTTGTTGAGTACTGCTCACATCGTCATACGTGCCTTCTTCCTCAACAATAACAATATCGGGCTCAGAGGTCGATGGCTGCATCTGTATTGGTGTTCCTTCAGTAGTACCTTGGGTCTCACCTGCAACACCAAACTCTGTACCCTGAGTGTTATTGTCGGCCTGTTCATCATTACCACTCTGTTCTGGACGAGTTAATACCACATCTGGTCGCAAACGCACATTTTCATCTGGCAGACGAGTATCGCCCAAGATGGCTTCATCCGGCAAGCTAATCATCTCTTGATCTGGCAACAAATCATAAAATTCATAGCTGTCAGTTTGGGTCACTGGCTGTTGGTTGATGGGCTCAACCACTCGCTCTGTCATTGGTTCTTCTGAACCCAGATCAAATGGATTCCATAAATATAAGAACCCACCAATAATTATGGTCAATACAGCACCAACAAAGATCCACAACAAGCTTGAAGCGCTGTTACTGCTTTGTCGCTTTTGTACGCCACCTTTGGGTTTTTTTGCTAACATAGTTTCTCCATTTATGACTCAATCAAGTCGGATACTGCTTCAATTCACCACACATTAATGTACCATCAGCTAAGTTTGCTAACTTAACCTTTGCTAATCTAATTTCTGCTAACTACATGCTACTTGGTGCAGACAGTCCTAACAAGCTTAGTCCATTGGCCAGTACTTGACGCACCGCTTTTGATAGCCGCAAACGGGCTTGCATTAATGCCAACTCGTCTTCGCTTGGTGTCTCATCTGCAATAATGCTGACCGGTAAGATACGATTGTCGTTATACCAAGCATGGAATAACGATGCCAAATCTTTTAAGTAATTGGTTAAAACATGAGGATCGTGACCGGTCGCTGCTCGTTTTAAAGTTGACGGATATGCCGCCAACAGTTTGATCAGCTCACTTTCAACTTCGGCTGTCAGTAAAGTTTGATGGTCTTTGCCTTGTGCATCATCTACCTCAAAGCCCTTACTAGCAATCTTTTCTAATACGCTACATACCCGAGCATGCGCATACTGAATGTAATACACCGCATTGTCTTTGCTTTGAGACTTTGCTAGCTCAAGATCAAAGTCCATATGCACTTCTGGCTTACGTGCGACATAATAATAGCGAGCCGCATCATTGCCTACTTCTTCACGCAGCTCACGCAAGGTGACAAATTTACCTGAGCGTGATGACATTTGGATTTTTTCTTCACCACGCCATAGCGCCACAAACTGTACCAAAATAACTTCTAGGCGCTTTTCATCAATACCCAACGCCGTTAACGCCGCACGCACACGGGCAATATAACCATGATGGTCAGCGCCCCAGACATTAATAACCGTATCAAAACCACGGTCAAACTTGTTCTTATGATAGGCAATATCCGAGGCAAAATAAGTGGTCAGACCATTGGCACGGCGTACCACACGGTCTTTTTCATCGCCAAACTCGGTCGATTTAAACCAAGTATTGCCATCTTTTTCGTACAGATAGCCTTTGCTGTCTAGCTCGGCCAATACCGGCTCAATCTGATCCGATAATGACTTTTCACTAAACCACTGCTCATAATGAACGCCAAACTCAGCTAAGTCCTCTTTGATGTCATCCAAGATGCTGTTTAAGGCGGCATTGGCAAAGACCTCATAGCCCTCACCTAGCAGACGCCTTGCATTGGCGATGATGCCATCAACGTGTGCATTTTTATCGCCAGATACCACTTCTTTTTCACCAGCATCGTTAACTTTAGAGACCTCATCTTCTGGGATATTAGCGCTGACTTCACGATATGGATGCACATAGACACTGCCATGCTCAACTTGCACGCCCTCTGCTATTTGAATCACATAACCACCTTGATAACCGCCCACTGGGAAATGGATTTGCTCACCGTTTAACTCAAGATAGCGCAAATAAGTACTGACTGCCAAAATATCCATCTGACGACCAGCATCATTGACATAGTATTCACGGGTGACATCGTAGCCAACCGCTTCAAGTAGATTGGCGACACTCATACCAAAGGCAGCGCCTCGACCATGACCGACATGCAGACTTGAGGTTGGGTTGGCAGAAACAAACTCAACCTGTACCTTTTTGCCAGCAAACTCATCGTTTAAACCAAAACGTGCTTGGTGTTCAAAAATAGTATCTAATACCGCAAACTTAGCATCACTGTTCAAAAAGATATTAATAAATCCAGGGCCTGCCACCTCCATCTTCGCAATGCTATCATTGTCTGGTAGAGCAGCTATCAGATGTTCAGCCAGCGCACGTGGATTGCTCTTGGCAGCTTTGGCGGCGGTTAACGCAATATTACTGGCGTAATCTCCATGCTCAGGATTTTTACTTCGGGTAATCTGGCTGTTATTTTGCCAATCTTCAGGCAATACTTGTTGCTCAATTAAGGCAGCAGCAGCGCTGTCTAATAAGGCTTGGATTTCATCAATTTGAGCTTGCGACATAATTTATTAAACTCTTTTATTAAATGTGTAAGGGAGCTTTTAACCAACCCTTCAATATATCAAGGTTAGCGCTTTTTTTCCATAAAATTTACATTTAATTCTTAGGCCTAACCCCTAGGTTTTAGAGATTAAAACGTAAGATATACGACAAGGTTGACCAATATTTGTTATCCTATCTATTTAAGCCATACGCTATCTATTTAATTAAGCCATACGCTATTTCAAGCCAGTCTAAATCTGGCATCGTAGCGACTGGTACTAACCGACAGCGCCTATTGCAAAATAGGTGTTAGAGCGATATTTTTTTCACAACCATTATTAGGATTGCTTTCATGATTGCGACTGTCTTTGCCATCTCTGCCGAAACTGTGACAAACTGGGGCTTATATATCTTGCTCCCTGTTTTTATTGCATTTTTATTCTTTATTATGTGGGATATTTCAAAGAAGTCAGATGCTGGGCGTGCTGGTACGTTTTGGATCTTTGTGGCATTGGGTGCAGGCTTTGTCGGCTTTTTATTAAAATTGGTATTGGAAGTTATCTTTGAGAAGTGGGTATTATAGCAAATTTGCTGGCATTTATTGTGTGGTACCCACTTGCTAGATACAGCACCAGAACTGCCAGCAAAAACAACCTTTAATCCATAACGTATTCACAGCCTGCATTATTTGGTCGCAATCAATGTTGCCCGCATTGGTGCTGGATAGCCTTCGATAGTTTTGCTAAAGTCATTCGGATCTAAGAAATCAGCCAGTGATTGATAAGTCATCCAATCGGTGGCACGTTGCTCCTCCGTCGAGGTGATATCAATATCCACACATTGCACCTCACTAAAACCTACCTTTTCTAGCCAGCCGGTTAGCGCCGCCACAGACGGAATAAAATACACATTATTCATCTTAGCGTATCTGTCATGCGGCACCAATACTGTATTCTTATCACCCTCAATAACCAAAGTTTCTAATACCAACTGTCCGCCTTTTATCAGCTGATTTTTAAGCTGATGCAAATGCTCAAAAGGTGATTGGCGGTGATACAACACCCCCATACAAAACACCGTATCAAACAATTGATTGCCTTGATCGGTACTGGCTGGTAAAGCCTCTAATCCTACTGGGATATAATGGGTGCGGTAGCCCATGCCTGTTTTATCCTCAGCCATATCGGCATCAAACCCACCCACAAAATGCCTAATCGCCATAAACTGATGATAAAACAAGCAAGACGGATCAGCAATAATCACCTGCTTTGCGCCCGCCCCTGCCATACGCCAGCCATGATAGCCCGAGCCACCGCCAACATCGAGTACATAACGTCCCTCTAGTGAGCCAATATGTGGTGCTACTCGATTCCATTTCCAGTCACTGTGCCATTCAGTGTCAATAAACACTTTATTATCACCAGTGCCAATCTGAAACGGACCTTTACGCCACGGCATCAGCTGCTTCATTAAAGCGGTGATTTGCTTGTTTTGCGCCTCGGTTAATTGGGCGTCTATGGTCAAGACATCAGTGTTTAAGTCAACATTGTTGATATCCAATTGTGGCAACTTTTCAACCGCTGCCAAAAATGCCGGCGCATGCGCATACTTACGCTTGTCTTTGATATCACTTAACCACTGTGGCAATTTAGCCAGCCACTGGGTGGCAATGGGACGATATTGAGCACGCTGAATCAATGCCAGATACAGCTCGCGTTCGGCAGTTTCAATGGTTTTATTTATCATAGAGATTTCATTGTGTTTTTATGTTTAATTTGGCGTTATGTTTTTATATTTGGTAGTGAGCTTGGTAATGAAGGTCGCTATTATAAAGGGTAATGCGCTGAGGGTGAAATCAGAACGTATGGTTAATGTCAGTTGCTGAAAATACTCACTGGTTTAAAGACTCAGCATCATCTGCCTCAACTGGATTACCATCCATATCAAATAAATAATCCACACCGTTTTTGGTTGCTTTAATTTGAAAGAATGTTTCAACAATCGCATCATCATACTCAAAAGGCACAATGATATTATTACCTTTGTCAATGACGCCCCAACGACCTGCTTTGCGCACGACTGTCATGTTGTCACCGAACCGATACTTCCTATCAACCCTCGTACGCCAATCGTCGATATCAATATTGGCATCGTCATAGTCAAAAGGGATAACGGTTTGACCGTCTTTATCAATAAAGCCAAATTTATTGTTTTTCTTCACCGCTGCTAAATCATCGTAAAATTCAACTGCTTTGTCATATTCAAAAGGGATGACTGTCTCAAAGTCACGATTAATAAAGCCCCACTTACCGTCTTTTTTTACGGCAAAAAACTCGTCCGTCAGTGAAACAGTGACAATCTCGTCAAACTTTTTTGTCGTCGCTAAATTGCCATCGCTATCGACAAAATCAAAGCCATCAGACTTCTGAATATAAAATAAGTTAGGATTAATCCGTTTAATCCATTGATACTCAAAGGGTACGATGGCATGGTTATCTTGATCAATGATGCCATAAGTATCCCATTGCTCCGCCTCATCCCAGCCAGGCGCTAAGCTCAGATTGTTATCATCATAAACTACAATAGCACGCCCCTGCTCAAAGCCCTCGGCTTCACTATAAGTAAAGGGAATCGCTAACTGCCCTGACTCATCAATATAGCCATATCGACCCTCCTGCTTGACCCAAGCCATCGACTCCGAAAAGTTACCGACATCATCTGCCCAATACGGCAATAACAACTCACCTTTGGTATTTATAAAATTGCATTTGTTATCTTTACACAGGCTCGCCCATTTGTTACCGTTAAAGTGAATCGGTGCATCATAAATCAGAGGTGCAACAATTTGGTCGGAATAAGTAACCAATCCATATTTGACATCATCCATACTATCGCCGACTTTGATAGCCACATCGAGAAGCTGATTATTATCATCACTAGCGCTATAGATAAAAAGGTATTTGGGTTCAATGATAATTTGACCTTGGCTATTAATCAGTCCGGTCTTAATATCATCACCGCTTTTCCCAACCTGAATAATAGCGTGATTATCAAAAGTGTGCTCCTTGCTTTGTAAGGAATCTACAAAATCATAGATGACAGGCAGCACTATCTCACCGTTACGGCTAATAAGACCTGCTTTCAAACCCTTATCAAAAGCGATAAACAAGTCATCTGAAAAAAACTTAAAAAAACGATACTCTGGTGCAATAACCTCCTCTCCATCGGCATTTACCATACCAAAGCGAGTATTATCGGTATTGTCTCCCACTCTAACAACAGCAATATCATCATACAAACAGCCTATCTCCGTGTATCTGTTAACTGTGATATTAGGCAAATCGCAATCCTCTTCGACCTCAAAGTCCTCATCATAATCAGGATCATTGCCAGCAAGCGCTGAAACAGAGAAAACGGATGCCAGCATCAATGCGAGAGTGGCTTTTTTTAAGGTGAAACTCATGTTGTCGTCCTTTACTAACTGTGGTCTGCTATGATTAAAAAAATTAAGCATGTTATCTATTAAATGATTCAATTTTACTTTAAAGTGAGGGGTAGCCCTGACACCACCAAGGTCGCTTTATCCGCTACTTGTGCCAAATACTGATTGACCCAGCCTTGTAACGACACAAATTGTCGACCTTCAGCGGTGCTGGCATGTAAGCACAGACCAATTTCGTTGGAGATAATAAACAGTGTGGCCTTGTTCTGATTGGCAAAATTCACTAGAGAATCAATGTCTTGTCTGGCTAAAGTCAAACACTGGTCAACATCATAGTCATAATCCATCACGTAATTGGTCAACCACAAGGTAACGCAATCGATGACGATAGTTAGCAGTTGGTTATACTGCTTTAAATCAGACTTGTGCTGATTAAAATAGCGCTGTAAGGCTTCTGCTAAATTCAAATCCGCCTCAATAGTCGTCCACTGACGGCTTGACTCTACCCTATCCTTAACATGGCGCTGAACACGCTTAGCAAAATTATCATCAAGCACCCGAGAGGTCGCCAGATAATAAGGCGTGTCGCTCATCTCTTCGGCTAAGCGCTCGGCATAACGACTTTTACCTGAGCGCTCACCGCCGGTTATGTAGTGAATCATGGGTGTACCTATTGGTTGATTTATTCAATGTGCAAAATGATAGCTTGCGTTAGAGTGTTTGTACTATACGCTGAATCAGGCGGTGGCAGTCAGCTTGAAGGATAGCAAATGTTTGCTGTTGTGTGTTGAAAAGCTTGGGGTGGTTTTTGGGCTGAGCGTCGCCGTAAAAAGCGGTTTAGCCGTGACAGTAGCGGATATACTTGGTGTGGTAAGGCGTTAGGGGTGCTTAGACGGTGGCGGTATCGTGGCGCAGGAACGCCACTGTCTATTAGCACCCCTCGCCTTACTCACCAAGATAGTAGCGAATGGCGCGATTGGCTACTTATCGTTTTGTTAGGGTCTATTCAGAGCGCTCAGGTACGCCTACTTAAAAGCAATCATAGACGCGAAGTTTAAAAACTGAAACCAGGTCAAACTGCGGCAAAAGCCCACTTCTGATAAACGCTTATGATGGGTATCTAAGGTATCGGTAATCAACACGTTTTCTAACGCATTACGTTTGCCGCTAATTTCAAGCTCACTGTAACCGTTTGCCCGTTTAAAGTCATAATAACGCTCGACCAGCCACGCATCATCTTGCTCATCGCCAGTATGGGTTTTTTCGGTCAATACTAAGATGCCACCGTCATTTAAGGCGTTATAAATGGTTTGCAATACTTGGGTGCGGTCTTCTGGCGGTAAAAATTGTAAGGTTAAATTTAAAATTACCATGTCGCATGGCTCAAGCTGAAAGCCCCGAATGTCGGCAGTGATGACTTCGATATCATGGTCTGGATAGTTTTCGGCCAATACACGGGTTGCTTTTTCGGTCATCGCTGGTGAAATATCCACCGCTTTGATTTGCAGCTGATCCGCAGTAAATCCGCCCGCCTCATTTAACAACGCCATGGTGGCACCGCCTAGCGAGCAGCCCAAGTCATAGACACGGCTGATGCGCTTGCCAGCCTCATTGGTCTGACCAAACTGGCAATGACGCTTGGCAAATATCGGTAGCATCGCCAGCATCTGCCCATAGCCTGGTACACTGCGGCGAATCATATCTGGGAAGCAGGCGACCACTTGCTCGTCAAATGAAAAGCGGGCGGCTTTGTCGAGGGGGGTGGTGAATACTTTGTCATACACGACCGCATCTGGGGTATTTGGGGTTGTTGACATAGGGACTCTCTTGGCTGTATTGGTGAGGTCGGTTTGCTAATCATGCGCTAATATTTTGCTAAAAATAAATAGCAATAGTGCATTATAACATTACCCTTTGTTACTCACCTATTGGCAATCGCCTGCTAAAATTTATATCCTCAACATACAATCAAAACGACAAACAACAAGGATAATTCTTATGCAAACATTAGTATTAGGTGGCGGTTGTTTTTGGTGTACTGAATCTGTGTTTCAGTCGGTAAAAGGCGTACAAAAGGTAACCTCTGGCTATATGGGCGGTGACGAAGCTTCTGCCAACTATAAAGATGTGTGTACCGGGGAAACAGGTCATATCGAAGTGGTACAGGTAGATTTTGATGAGTCGATTGTGCCATTAGAGGTTATATTGGATATCTTTTTTGCCACCCATGACCCCACCACACGTGACCGCCAAGGTAATGATGTGGGTAGCCAGTATCGCTCGGTGGTATTTTATACCGATGAAGAAAAACAAAAACCCACCATCGACCGTGTGATTAATAAACTACGCAATATGGGGGTGGATATCGTCACCGAGGTGCATCCTGTGCATGAGTTTTATGAAGCAGAGGAATACCACCAAGACTATTTTAATAAAAACCCAACCCAAGGCTATTGTGCGGCTGTTATTCCACCAAAACTGGCTAAACTACGCAAAGAGTTTAAACAGTATTTGGGTTAGCGGTTTAACCAGTACGCCAAATTCTGCTATAGTCTCAAACCTTACTCTAGCAAACAATAAAACAAAATATGGATGTTAATGATGCAAGCTGAATTTTGGCAACACGCTTGGAAAAATGGTAACACAGGATTTACCCAATCAAAGCCCAACTATATGTTAGTCAATTATTTTGAGGTATTAAACACGCCTAAGCAAGGGCGGGTTTTTGTGCCTTTATGTGGTAAAAGCCCTGATATAATTTGGTTTGCCGAGCAAGGGTATGAAGTGGTTGGTATTGATCTGGTAGAACGAGCTGTTGTAGATTTTTTTGCTGAACGTGGCATTGAAGCCACAATAACACCACACCCAACCACGCCAAATTTAACCTGCTATCAAGCCGAACATAATGGATGCGATATCCAGCTTTGGGTGGGTGATATTTTTGATTTAACCCCTGCCGATATTGGTAAGGTTGATAGCATTTATGACCGTGGTGCTTTGGTTGCCCTACCTGACTTTGAACCTGACTGTTTGCGCACACGCTACACCCAGCAGTTAATTCACCTAAGTGGTGGGGCGAACCAGCTACTATTAACCTTTGCCTATGATGATGAGTATCTAGAAGATGAACTGCAAAGAGTACGGCCACCATTTATCATTACCGAGGCGATGCTAGATGACTATTATGCTAAGCATTATGATATCAACATGATAGTACGCCAAAAAAATGACGTGGTATCAACTGCTGGCAACTCAGGATATCGTCTTGCTTATACTTTGATAGCTAAATCGAGCCAGCATCATGCCAGTTACTCTTAACCATAATAAAATAGGCGAACTAGATACCCTAACCATATCGGGTGAAGGATACCGTGCCGTTGTGTTATTGCAAGGGGCACAGCTTATCCATTTTATGACGGATAACGGTGCTGATGCCAAACAAAAAGCACATTCTGATTTTTCGGATAATTGGCTTTGGGTAAGCGAACAAGCAGAGTATAAAAAAGGGGTATCGGTGCGTGGTGGCGTGCCTATTTGCTGGCCTGTATTTGGCATGTTTGAGGCTAATCCTCCAGCAGTGAAAACATGCTTTGCTGATTGTCCGTTTGACATCACCCAACATGGCTATGCCGACATTCAGCCGTTTGTCATGGACAGTTTTGACAAAAGCCTTGATAATAATGACTTTAATAGCAAAAATAATGGCAATATGGATAACGATAATATCCATTTTCCATTAAATGGAGCGTCACAACTTGTTTTAAAATTAATGCATGATAAAACACCATCTGTTGAGCTTGACTTGAAGGTCAAATTTAACTTTAGTCAGCAAGGCTTTGCCATTAACCTAATTACCCAAAACAATGCGCAACACACCGTACATTTTTCGCAAGCCCTACACACCTACTTACCCACTGCTGACATCATCAACACCCATATTGCTGGCTTTGACAGCATATCTTACAGCGATGCACTAACCAAAGCTTGGAACACATCCACCCAAACAGTTACCCAACATGGTGATATTAGCTTTGCTGGTGAAGTCGATAGGATTTATCATGCTGCACCTGACATCATCCTAAACACGCCAGCCCATATTTATCAACTTACCGCAATGGGTAGCAATAGCACAGTAGTTTGGAATCCGTGGGTCGACACCGCTAAACAAGTATCCCAATTTGCTAATGACGCCTACCAACGCATGTTATGTATCGAAACTGCCAATGCGCATTTGGATTATGTAACGTTGGGCGCTGGTGAGGCTTGGGAGATGGGGGTTTGGGTTAGGCGGAAAGCTGTGTAATTAGTGAATGCAATAAGTACAAATTAGAGGGCATTCATTTCGTCAACGTGCGTTACAACTCGAAGCAATTCTTCACTTCTCGATTCAAATCTATTTAAATCATATAAAAAATACAAGTAACCATAATTTGGTACGTTTTCATAGCCTAAAATAGGTTCTACATCTGCATAGACACTTAAGCATTCTTTTAAGCGTTCAATATAAGCAATAGCAGGTGTTTTAGTACCACCTATTACTACCACACCATGTTCGATGAATGCGTTTACTGCATCGTAAACATTATGTCTTGAGTCAAAAATTCTCATATTACGCTCTATGTTAGTGATTTAATCCAGTTTTATATCTACAACTGAGCCACCGTCTTCACAACCTTATACTGCACCTCATTATCCAGCGCTTTGAAATGGGCTTGCCCGCAATGAATACGCTGTTGCTGTGCTAACGGTAATGTACTGATATCAACGTTATGTCCACCTGCACTCATGCCACCTGTGTTTTTGGTTTCAGCGACAAAATACAATTGACTGACCCCTGCCTCATCTTCTTTCACCACTGCCCAATCAGGATTATAAGTACCGACTGGTGTATCAATTTTAAACCAATTAGGCAGTTTAAAATAAAAACGTACTGTTGGCATACTTTCGCAATCTTGCGCAAACTGATGCTCAGTATTCGAGTCCAACGGTATCAGGTTTTCTATAATCGTTTTATTGGGGGCTTCTACCTCAAAGTGATAGTCACTCGCATAAACAGCAGTGGTTTGCTTGACTAAGTTAGCCAGTAATGTTTGCGAATAGGTTTGACCACTTTTACGGTATTCCACCCCATCAACCATCAAAGTCGCTTGTTGCTGTTTGATAATTTGTACTGCTCTATCCAAAAATAGTTGTGGATTAACAAACAAGTCTGCCATTCGCCCACTTTTGGCTAAAATTTTAACCAACGTCTGACGAGTCAGTTTAGTATGGCGGGCTAAATACGTTAGCACATTTGGCAATGCCCACAGTGTTCGGCTTTGATGACTATTGTCAGTGTCATCTGCATCAATCTGATAGTGTTCCGCTTGACTATTCACCGAAACCATACGACTGTCAATACCCTCATCGCTCATTATTAGCCGTTTTTTTACCGCGCTCACATGTGGCGCTTGAATGGCTTCCATATCTTGTAACTGATTGGCAACAGCATCAATTAAGGCATCGCTGTCAAAACGAACTTGATAGTGGGTCTTTTGTTTAATTTTATCCCAGATGGCTTTAAAGTCATCATCTAACATAAAGTCTTTTCGATATTTGACCTCACGTTTTTGCGCCATATTTTTGGTGCCATTAAATTCAATACCATAGTCTTCTGCTATTTCATTCTGTAAATTTTTGGCAAAATCTTCATAGCTTTCATTAGCAATAACGGTTAATACATTGACCTGTTTGTCATAAATACGATTACCATCTGCACCAACACACAAGCGCAAACCACGTCCAATTTCTTGACGTTTTTTCATACCAGATTTAGTTTCATTTAAAGTGCATATTTGGAATACATTTGGGTTATCCCAACCTTCACGTAGCGCTGAATGACTGAAGATAAATTGTAAAGGGTTAGAGAGATCAAGTAGCTTTTCCTTGTCTTTCATAATCAAGCTATACGTATCATCATCAGCTTGAGTAGCACCAGATGTGTCTTTCGCACGCCCTTTACTGTCCACAGAAAAATAGCCATTATGAATATCACTGATACTGCCTTGATACAAACCTGCCAGCTGTTGCTTTAACTCTTTATACTTAGGTTTATCTAATACTTGTCTATACAGTGCTTCAAACCATAGCGCAAACTTGCCTGAGCGCTCATAACCCTGTGCGGTATTGACTAGGTAATTATCGACTCGATCAATAAACAGCAAAGACAACACTTTAATACCTTTATTTAGTAATTGTCTTTGCTTATCTAAATGCGCCTCAATGGTGCGCTCAATTTGATAACGCATGACACTGTCATTCATACCGCCCAATTGTTGCCCCGCCCGTACAATGCTTCCATTGGCAAACTCAATATATCCCTCAGATGCATTGATACCTGTGACCACATAGCCATTGCTATAAATCTCACGCTCTGTTTTTTTATACAGGTCATCATTATCACTGACGCTCATTGTTTTCTTTTTTACCACGCCTTTTACATTGGCATAGACATTGATTTTTGCAGTGATTTTGGTCTTCTTAGGGGTAATTTCTAATAGCTCGATATAGGCTTCGTTAAACTTATCATTCGCCATAATCGAATCGACTTCAATTTGCTTCACCAGACCAGCTTCATACGCTTTGACCGGATTTAAACTGTAAAGCAAATGACGACTATATTTGTGAGTGGCTGAATAACGCAACGTAATAAGAGGATTAAGACTGGCGATGGCATTTAGTCGTTTATCCGTCTCCATATTCTGTGGCTCATCGACAATGACTATCGGCTGACAGGCTTGGATATATTCAATAGGCGCAATACCACGCTCACGCACTTGATTGATGATATTTTCATCTTTGGCAAAAGCATCAATATTGATAACCAAAATCTGAAGCAGGTTACTGGTAGCAAAGTCGCGTAAAATGCTTAAGTTCTTACTGTCATAGACTCTAGCATTCACAGGTGTGTTATCGTAAAGACTGGTGAAGTGGGTTTTGGTCATCTCAATGGACTTAAGCACCCCTTCACGGATAGCCACTGATGGTACGACAATGACAAATTTACGCATACCGTATTTTTGATACAGCTCAAAGATACTACGCAAATAGACGTAGGTTTTCCCTGTGCCTGTCTCCATCTCTATCGAGGCATTGATACCGTATTTTAGCAAGCCATATTGAATAGGTTGCTTACTTTTTACTGATTTTGACTCTACTTCTTCATCAAAGAGTAGATTTGAGGGCTCTATACCATTGGCTTTTTGGATAGATTGAATGTTATCTAGTAACTGCTCATCGCTAATGATACGCTGATTGGCGATAGTTTGGCTGTCAATAGATTTTCTGGCAGAGTTTTGATTATCTTGGCTACTGTCTATATTTGTTATAAGGTCAGTATTGGGTTGAGTGAGAATAAAGCTGTCGTTTAAACCATTTACTTGGGTGGGTTGTCCATTAAATAAATCTACCACCGCATTGATGGCGTGGGTTTGATGCTCTAGGTTGGGCTCGAAGTTTAGGGTTATCATAGTTGGGGTCTATTGTTATAGTTATATAAGTATTTATTGATTTGAACAACTACCGAGTAATCCCCAGTAGTTCGATTTACCTTGTATTTGAACTACTAAGGATTTCTTAGTAGCGGTGTTTGTCAACATAGTTGTCGCATACAATGCTTACAACATTTAGTTGTAAACGATGATAGACACCGTTTCTTAAAGAAGTAATATCTAAAACCTAAAACTCTAAGCAACGCTTAAAGCATCAACCATTTGATCGGTGCGCTCAAGCATTTGTGCTAAGTTCACCACTTCACATTGGTACTCTTTGGCAAAGCGTTTGGCTGAAGATAATGACGTAAATGCTTTGGTACGACAACAAAAGCAGGCTCTTATCGAGTCCGTAATGTGTAAAGACCCAAGCGGAAAGCTAAACCATAAAGAGTCAATATGAAAGTGGACCCCATCAAAATAAATTTTGATTTGCTCATGATTTATTGGGTCTACGCTGGTTATGGTTGCAGACCTGCCAATAGTTTTAACGATAAAAAACGCATCCCATATACACCAGGCATAGACCTTTCCCGTGGACCAATCCACCAAATGTTCAGTCCTTTTTTTAGTCGATAATTCGTACTCGTTTTTAAACTGACAATAGCACCCAAAGCATCCAGTGACCACGCCTTGCTGCGAGTCAACGCCCATCAAACGTTGTTCTGTGTGTGTAGCAAGGAAATATTGCTCTAAGCTTGGGCATACCCCTCTTGAGAACGCATCATAAAAATAATTTAAGGTTATTTTGCAAGTTTTAGATAGCGACCGAATGTCTGATATTAATTGCGGATATAAGCTTTGCTCGGCTAAACATGCTTGAGACATAGGTTGTTTGATGGCAATCATAGTTTAAGCTCCATGATAAATAGTTTAAGCTCCATGATAAATAGTTTAATTTCCATGATAATTAGTAGGATTAACATAATATGTTATAACATAACACTAATCAATTTAACGATGTATTTTCTACTATATTGATAGACAACATAGCCATTGATAGACGACATAGCCTTGTTAAATTCCACATTGCAATTAGACAGCTTCTACGTTCAAATAATGATGTTTATTGCTGGATATAGAGTTAAACTGGATTCTTAAGCTATGGCGATACACACCCCCACCTCTCCCTCACCTTGTTCTCACGTCATCTTATCGTAACCAAAATACCGAACAGCTTTAATTTAAAGCTGATTTTAGTTACCCTAAGCTAACCTTATTTTATGCTTCTCGTTTTCAGGCACAGTCATAGGTGCTGTCACTGTTATAACACTAGTCCCTGTCATAGCAGTAGTCCCTGTCACAGACACCCTGACACAACATGCCGAATAGCCAGATAAACACATAACAACACAGCCGTTTAAATGAAAGGATTTTTTTATGCGTTACGCCAAGATTACCGCAATCACCACTGCCATCGGTCTAACCCTAACTGCCACAACAGCGCAAGCCGCCAAGCCTCCTGCACCCAACTTATCCAATGCTCATTTTCAGCAGTGCTTAGACAACCTACAAAGATCTAGCGCCTTTCGCAGTATTGACAGCTATACCTTTAACAACTATCGTCCCAGTGAGCCAGATCCAAGCGTCATTCAGTCGCTTAATTATCAGCCAGAGTTCCAAAAGGATGTGTGGGATTATCTGTCTGTCCTAGTTGACAAAGAGCGTGTCGAAGATGGTATCCGCGCCAAATATGAAATGGCGGACACCTTACGCCGTATCGAATCACGATATGGCGTTAAGCCGGAGCACGTGCTTGGCGTGTGGGGCGTGGAATCAAACTTTGGACAAACCCTAGGCAAAAAAGACTTGTTCCAATCACTGGCGACCCTATCTTGCTTTGACCGCCGCCAATCATACTTTCGTGGAGAATTTGCCAATGCGTTAAAGATTGTACAAAACGGTGACATCGCCGCCAGCGACATGAAAGGCTCATGGGCAGGCGCCTTTGGTCAGACGCAGTTTATGCCAGGCACCTTCTTAGACTTGGCCGTCGACTTTGACGGTGATGGCCGCCGCGATCTAGTCAACAGCAAGCCGGACGCCCTAGCCTCTACCGCCAACTTCCTAAAAAATCGTGGCTACCGAAGCGGTGAACCTTGGGGCTATGAAGTCAAGCTGCCACAAGGCTTCTGGGGTGCCAACAGCCGTCATGACAAAAAGCCAATGAGCTACTGGCGTGACAAAGGTCTCACGCTAGTTGACGGACGCCCACTACCCTATGATCTAGATCGTGCCGGCCTATTACTACCTGCTGGTCTTAACGGCCCTGCATTCCTCGTAGGCAAAAACTTCGACACCTTCTACTCATACAATGCATCAGAAAACTATGCATTAGCCATCGCCCACTTATCCGACCTCATCGCCAAAGAGGACAGCAGTAAAACAGACTTTATCACCGCATGGCCGACTGACGACCCAGGCATCAGTCGCCAACAAGCCAAAGACATCCAACAAGCCCTAATCAACGCAGGCTACGACATTGGTGACGTAGACGGCATTATCGGTGACAATACCCGTACCGCCATTCAACAGTATCAAACCAGCAAAGGCGTGTTCCCTGCCGACGGTCGTGCTGGACAGAAGTTTTACCGCCTAATTATGGGCAACAACAGCGGTGGCGCATCAAGCCGTTCTTTTAATACCCCAACCACCCCTGTTCAAAAAACTCCAAGTGCCACCAATGACAGCATCACTCAACTGATTGAGCGCCAAGATGGCTATCGCCGTGTGGTCGGTGCAGATGGCAGCGTGCGCTTAGTTCGTATTGACAGTGGCAAATAAATAGGAGTCTATGGAGCCAAATCTCGCCATCCGCTTGTATCTGCCTCGTCAATGGCGTGCAGACTCTCGTGGCCAGAGGTGTTGCTGTTATCTCGACACCACCTCTAGCCACAGTCCGCATCGCCATTGTCTTTGGCAGGATACCGCTACTGTCGAGGCTAAACCACCCCTTCAGTCCACATTCGTTGCGTAACACTGCTGGGTGTCGTTACCTCCACACCAGCCTACACCATAATCTCCACGCCACACACCAAACCTTAACTCTTACAAGGTTTGACCCCCTTCCTTTCTCAAAGGAAGGGCTGGGGATGGATTTTAGCCAAGCACAGCTTGGCTCTTGCAAAGCTAAAAAGCTCTCCTAGAGCTTTTTTTAACGCTTCTCAGGGCTGAGGATGGATTTAGGCATAGATAAACGCAAAAAAAGCAGGGATTCCCTGCTTTTTTTGTGAATCAAACAATATCAATCAACATAAATTAATATCAGTCAACACCACTTAAGACCAATAAAGATATGAGCCAAACGATTTTAGTCATCTTTGTCAGCGTCTGTCTCTTCTTCTTTATCTTCCTTTTCATCGTCCCACTTTTTGTATGACTCATGCGGGTCGATGCCGCGGCGTTTCATATCTTCAACTTGCTCTTCTAACGTATGAAACTGTTCAACCTCATGCATCACTTCTTCTAAATGATCAAGTTCTTCTTTTAAGCGTTCTGTTTCTGGCGTACTCATTTTATTGTCCTTAGACCTGCTGGTCCAAAATTTTAAGGGTATCTTAATTTTACTCCAAGCCCAATACAAGTACAAACAAATCTACCACTTCTTTTTTCTTACCCGTTTAGCCTTACTTATTCTTAACTCTTATTTCTTATTCTTACTTCATATTTTGGTTGGTTTACCTGCGCTGTTACTCACTATCTCGCTATTACTCACTATCTCGCTGTTACTCACTATCTAGATGAGCACTCTGATCACCTTAGCGGTATATCAAGCGTTGCACCAAGTTGGAAACACTGTTCAAATCAGCACCAGGATCAGAGACAAAAAATGACAACCTATGCGTATTGACTGCCAACCTAGCGTTTTGCTTAGTTAGTGCTTGAGTATGATTGACATACAAGCCACCAGTGACTGACCCTAAAGGCAACTGCAACGCTTCAAGCTGATTGGATTGCCGCAACAAATCTTTGACCCGATTGGCAATCGCCGCACCAGAGTCAATGACGGTGATGCCAAGATTTTGACTGGCAACCTCTTCCATCACATAATCTCGAAAAAATGGATAGTGCGTACAGCCCAATACCAAGTGATCTACCTGCTCTTGTGCAAATTGATACAACTGCTGTTTGAGTCGCAAGACAGTCTCACTTTGCATCGGCATTCCTGACTCAACCCAAGGTACCAAATCTGGATTAAACCACTTAATAACCTTCACCTGCGCTGGTACTGCATAATTCTCTATAACCGCATTTAGCAAGACCCCATCTAAGGTGGCTTTGGTGGCAAGCACTGCCACACTTTTACTGACGGTATTTAGAACGGCAGGTTTCAGCGCTGGTACCAGTCCGACAATCGGAATATGTGGGTAGTGTTGACGTACCAGCTGTAATGCGTGTGCTGACGCACTATTACAGGCGATGACTAACAGCTTACAGCCAGCAGCCACCAACCAATCGACAGCCGCTAGGGTTAACTGCTTAATCTCGTCACTTGAGCGTGGGCCATAAGGCACATTGAGCGTATCTGCATAATAGATATAACGCTCGTTAGGCAGTACCTGCTTTAAGTGCATATATACTGACAGTCCACCGACACCTGAATCAAATAGTCCAATAGGGGCGACAGCAGAGGACAGCATAAGATCAGCTTCATTACTGGCTTGCAAAGATAAGGGGCGGCTCAAGCTGTGTGCTTGAGTCAGTAAGTGTGTACTATCGGCAGAGACTGGTGTCGCACTTGATTTAGATTCTGACATAGCGTTTGGTTTCGAAGTTGAAATTGATGTCGCAATTTGATGCTGCTGGCTGGCTGTTGTGCTATAAGCTGACTAGCTAGGTACCGACAAGTGGTGGGTCTTACCGCCACTGATCAGCGACAGTCGTGTTTCACCATCTTGCTCTGTGATCTCACCAAGTCCGACCAAGTGCATAAAGACAGAACGTGAAATCAAGCCATACATCCCAAATCTCACAGGGATATAAGGTCTGTACTCTGGTTCAGCACTTTGCTTTTGGGCGCTGTCTTGAGGATAATACGGTCGCATCTCAATCAGATTATCCTCAGTCAAATACACCACATCACCAGTAGCAGTGACAAACTGCAAATAACTCATCCCCTGCTGCTGAACCTCGTTTACCTGAGTGATAAAAAATGGCACATCCTCTACTTGAATACGCATTTTTTCCACGGGTGTTTTTAAGAAATACTGGGGCGCCTCATCACTGCCTTCACGCCAAAGAATAGTAGCAAACAAATCAATTAAAGATTGCCGCATAATTTGACGTCCCTCATGCCACCATTCCCCATTGGCTTTGATGAGTAGATCCATATCAGCACAATAATTAGGCTGCCACTGTTTTAATGGTGGAATATTGGGCCCTTGCAGCATTGCTTGCGGTTGCTCGTCACTCTGCTGTGTATCGATAATAGATGGCTCAAGATGAGTGACCAGATCTTCTAATCCAACAGGCGCTGTTTTCACCTGATTCAGAGTATTATTAGACATTATAATCGTATCCTGACAAGAAAAGTATGACTTTCGTACTTTATCACGCCTCAGTCACAAATCGTATCGTCTTTATCTAACTTTTATTTTATAATGAGTCACTAACTGCAACCCTTTTTTTTATATTACTGCCAGATGAAGTGCCAAAATCTGATTTTTGCCCATAAATTGACATTATTCTTGGGTATAAAGGACCGGTTTGAACCAAATCTGCTAGCATTCAAAATTAACATAATGGCACAGTCACAGCGAACAAGTGACTGATGAGTAGTTGTATTATAGATATTAGTAACTATTAATTAACTGAGGCCTTAATTTATTCATTAAGATTTTAAGTTGATTTTTACTATTGATTACTTCACTTTTAGTTATATTAAATACTTTACTATTAAGCAACGACTTGTCAAATCAATCATGGTCTAGCCACGCATTGTGTGATTATTAAGCCAGCTATAAGGAGTCTAAAATGCAAGATGAACAAATAGAACGTGAATCTATGGAGTTTGATGTTGTTATCGTTGGGGGTGGTCCCTCTGGTCTGGCAACAGCCATTCGTCTGCGCCAACTTGCGTTAGAAGCTGGCAATGAAGAGTTTATGGTCTGTGTGGTTGAAAAAGGCTCAGAGTTTGGGGCTCATACCCTATCTGGTGCAGTCATCGAACCTCGTGCGTTAAATGAACTTATCCCAGACTGGAAAGAAAAAGGGGCGCCACTAAACGTGCCTGTCACCGAAGACAGAGTGTTTTATCTCAACTCACAAACCCGCTCAATCAGAACCCCAAACGGCTTAATCCCTGCGCCAATGCACAACGAAGGCAACTACATTGTGTCTCTAGGCAACGTGGTGCGCTGGATGGCTGAGCAGGCAGAAGAGCTTGAAGTCATGATGTTCCCAGGCTTTGCCGCTGCAGAAATTCTATATAACGATGATGGCTCAGTCCGCGGTGTCTTAACGGGTGATATGGGCGTGGCAGCCGATGGCTCTCACAAACCAGGCTATGAGCCAGGCTATGAGCTATTGGCCAAATATACAGTATTTGCCGAAGGCTGTCGTGGTCACCTAGGTAAGCGTTTAATCAGTCGCTTTGACCTAGATAAAGACAGCGATCCCCAGCATTATGGTATCGGTATCAAAGAACTATGGGAAGTAGATCCTAGCAAGCATGAGCCAGGTGTCGTCATGCATGGCTTAGGCTGGCCGTTAACCGAAACTGGCTCAAGCGGTGGTTGGTGGTTATACCATGATGAAAACAACCAAGTCAGCTTTGGACTGGTCATCGACTTATCTTATAGCAACCCTTACCTATCGCCATTTGATGAAATGCAGCGCCTAAAAACACATCCAGTGATTAAAGAGGTCTTAGAAGGCGGCAAACGCTTATCTTATGGTGCACGTGCCATGACCAAAGGTGGCTTAAACTCTTTACCTAAGCTAACTTTCCCAGGTGGCGTACTTGTTGGTGATGATGCTGGCTTCTTAAATCCAGTTAAAATCAAAGGCACACATACCTCAATGAAGTCAGGTATGTTGGCAGCTGAAGCCATCTTTGAAGCTCTACAAGCTGGCCGTCAGCATGATGAAGTCACCAGCTACACCGACAAGTTTGAGCAGTCTTGGCTATATGAAGACAATAAATCAGCACGTAACTTTGCCCCGGCCATGCACCGCTTAGGTCTATTTATGGGTGGCGCATTCACCTTTATTGAGCACAACATCCTAGGTGGCAAAATGCCGTTAACCATCCATGACACTACACCTGATTATAAGGCTTTGGATAAAGCAAGCACATCATACAAGCCTGATTATCCAAAACCAGACGGTAAGCTGACTTTCGATAAGCTGTCATCGGTATTTATTTCAAATACCAACCATGCTGAAGATCAGCCAAGCCATTTAAAACTTACTGATCCTACCGTGCCTATTGAGGTGAACTTGCCTGTCTATGCAGAACCAGCACAGCGTTACTGTCCAGCAGGGGTTTATGAAGTCGTTAAAAATGCAGAAGGTGCCAAGTTTGTAATTAATGCTCAAAACTGTGTGCACTGTAAGACCTGTGATATTAAAGACCCATCACAGAATATTACTTGGATAACACCAGAAGGTGGCGGTGGTCCAAACTATCCAAATATGTAATCGACTTTAGCTTTGTAATACAATTTTGCTAAAAATGCCCTACTCTATTGAGTGGGGTATTTTTTGACTCTGTATTTCTCATAATCCCATAAACGTCATCAACGCTTGATAAACCTCATATCACTCTCTAAGCCTTATTTTTACTCAAAAAGACTAACTTTTTCTAAATAGTTGGTTGCTATCCGTCAATTACAGCTGTAAACTGAAACATTATAGTAACTTAGTTCATACAATTTGCTTAACTTTAAAGCACATTTACACTTAAAGTTACAATAGTAACTCCTGCCTTGATAGCTTCAAAACAATACGCTTACGACAATATGTCTAAATAAAGCGACACGTTTATGCTTGATATAACGGATTATCATCAGGCTGTGTTCCCCCCAAACAGCCCTCTTATAAAATAACTATGACAAAAGGAGCTTGTCACATGAGTAATAATCATGATGCCTCAGGCTATTGGAAAGCCAATGTGCGCCTCATCTTAGGCTGCTTAGCGGTTTGGGCCATTGTCCCTTACGGCTTTGCTATTTTATTCCGACCTCTACTTGCAAACATCCAATTCGGCGGCGCTGATTTGGGCTTTTGGTTTGCCCAACAAGGGTCGATTGCGACCTTTATCGCCATCATCTTCTTCTACGCCTGGCGCATGAATAAGCTTGATAAAAAATACGGTGTAGACGAGGAATAACCCTAATGAGTCAATTTACAATTAATATTCTGTTCGTTGGTGCCTCTTTCTTGCTGTATTTCGGTATTGCAATTTGGGCGCGCGCAGGATCTACCAAAGAATTTTATGTCGCAGGTGGCGGTGTTCACCCTGTTTTAAATGGGATGGCAACAGGCGCTGATTGGATGAGTGCCGCCTCCTTCATCTCTATGGCGGGCTTATTGGCCGCAGGTGGCTATGGTGCCTCATCTTATTTGATGGGTTGGACCGGTGGCTACGTATTGCTTGCCCTCCTGCTTGCTCCTTACTTACGTAAGTTTGGTAAATTTACAGTACCAGATTTTATTGGCGATCGTTTTTATTCAAAAACAGCCGCTTTGGTCGCTGTGGTTTGTTTAATTGTGGCGTCGACCACTTACGTTATCGGTCAGATGACAGGTGCCGGCGTAGCATTTTCTCGCTTCTTAGAAGTGGACAATACCACAGGGCTTATTATTGCCGCTATCGTGGTTTTCTTCTACGCTGTCTTGGGTGGTATGAAAGGCATTACCTATACTCAGGTTGCACAATATGTGGTATTGATTATCGCTTATACTGTCCCTGCGGTGTTTATTTCACTTGAGCTTACTGGCAATCCAATTCCAGGCTTAGGCATGTTCTCAACCCATACCGAATCTGGTTTACCACTATTAACCAAACTGGATCAAGTGGTCACTGAGCTTGGTTTTACCGCTTATACTGCTGACGTACCAAATAAGTTAAACATGGTGCTCTTTACCTTATCATTAATGATAGGTACGGCTGGTCTACCACACGTTATCATTCGCTTTTTCACGGTACCGAAAGTTGCTGATGCACGCTGGTCTGCTGGTTGGGCACTGGTATTTATTGCCTTGCTATATTTTACCGCCCCTGCGGTAGGTTCTATGGCACGTTTAAACTTAATCGATACCGTTTATCCACAAGGTGTAGATGCACCTGCCCTTCCTTATGATGAGCGTCCAAGCTGGATGCAAACTTGGGAAGAAACTGGCTTAATTCAATATTCAGACTTAAATGGCGATGGCCGTATTCAGATGTATAATGATAGTGGCCTCGGTGCAGCTCAAGCAGCATTAGCCACTGCTGAAGCTGAAGGTGGCGATGTTGCTGCAGCCACAGCTGCTGTTGAAGCGGCTCGTAGCGCCCATAGCAATGTATTAGATGGTAAATTTGATGGCGCTGGATGGCAGGGTAACGAGCTTGATGTTAACAAGGACATCATGGTACTTGCCAACCCCGAAATTGCAAATCTACCACCTTGGGTTATTGGTCTAATTGCTGCTGGTGGCTTGGCCGCTGCATTATCGACCGCTGCTGGCTTATTATTAGCCATCTCATCAGCCATTAGCCATGATTTAATCAAGCGTAATATTAACCCCAATATTACTGATAAAGGTGAATTGTTAGCTGCCCGTATTTCTATGGCAGTTGCTATCATTGTTGCCACTTATCTTGGTTTAAATCCCCCAGGATTTGCCGCTCAGGTTGTTGCTCTCGCCTTCGGTATTGCTGGTGCGTCTTTATTCCCAGCATTAATGATGGGGATCTTCTCGAAGCGTATCAACAGTATTGGCGCTATTACAGGGATGCTAACTGGTCTAGTCCTGACCTTGATTTATATCTTTATCTATAAAGGCTGGTTCTTTATGGCAGGGACTGCCAACTTCCCAGATACCGCTGATTACTGGTTATTTGGTATTTCACCACTATCATTTGGTGCTGTTGGCGCTTTAATTAACTTTATCGTTGCCTTTGTCGTGTCATCAATGACTGCGCCACCTCCTGCTCATATTCAAGAGCTGGTAGAAAGCGTCCGCTCTCCACGTGGTGCTGGTGCTGCCGTTGATCACTAAGCTACCGAGCTGATATAAGATTAGAATTAGTTCGTGTATAAATGGAACACGTTAATAAAAATGAGCCAGAGTTATCTGGCTCATTTCACTGACAGGTACGGGCTTACAAGCCAACACAGGAAAAGAAATGATTTACGAATTTATTGCCACCATCAGCGCAGGATTTGCGATGGCAGGCTTAGCACTTATTATCCGCCACCTCTCTAAACTTATCGGATTTAACTCACCCAAATGGCTTATCCCTATCTTTGCAGGCATTGGCATGTTAGGGTTTCAAATTCATCAAGAATATCACTGGCATGAGCAACAAATAGAAAAACTCCCCAAAGATGCACAGGTACTTAAACTGATTGAAGGTAAGACTTGGTTTCGTCCTTGGAGTTATATCAAACCACAAGTGATTCGCTTTATGGCCGTAGCCCCCAACAAGCGTCTCGACTCTTCTCAAGCAGAGGTCATCAAACAAGTTAATCTCTATTTATTTGAACGACGCATGAGCACTAAGATAGTACCTCAACTGGTTAACTGCACCCAGCAAACCCTTGCCGATCCTATCGGTCTCAATACCAATATAGATAGCGATCAAGACAGTCTCACTAGCTCAGACAATGCGCCTAACACACTTAAATCCCTTAATGAACTTATCTGGCAGCCTCTTGCTAAAGATGACAAAATTCTGCAAGCCGTCTGTACTCATTAAACAATAACTGAGTAATCCATCATATTTAACTTGAAATAAGATGTAAATTTTGGATATATATTTGTGTGGATTACAAACCTATCTTATTAATTTTATTATTATTTTTAACATATAGACTTAATAAAACTTGCACTGGCTCCCCTACTTTCATCACCTAAACTCATCACCGAGTCTCACTAGACCAACCTAAGCCGTAAACGTGAATGAAGCATTCTCAACACCTGTCGGGTATTTCAAATTGAATTATACAATGCTATAGTCAGAATTCTTCATTCATCATCGTAGTTTTGAACAATATGCGCGTACAGACTGTAATAGAAGAACGTCTCAATGCGCTTACTCATGGCATTGGGGCTATATTGGGTGGTTTTGGCTTATTGGCGTTACTGGCTAATGACAGCCATAAAACCAAATACAGCCAAGCTGGGATTACTGTTTATGGGCTATCGGTTATTGTATTGTTTTTGGCATCAACCTGTTATCACTGGGTATCTCAGCCGCAGCTGAAACGAAAGCTGAGAGTGTTAGACCATATCAGCATCTACCTACTAATTGCCGGTACTTACACCCCAGTATTGGTTATTAATATGTTAGATCACAATGGTCTAATTTTATTGGGGTGTGTTTGGGGGATTGCAGCTGTTGGCACCATTATGAAGCTGTTTTTTACTGGCCGCTTTGAATTATTTTCAACCTTATTGTATCTGGTCATGGGCTGGTTAATCTTGGTGGACTTAACGTCACTAAAAGCGGCTGTGGCATGGAATGGCTTGCTATATTTAGCAGCTGGTGGTTTATTTTATACGGTAGGCATCATATTTTATGCGGTTGAAAAAATACCTTATAACCATGTCATCTGGCATTTATTTGTACTGGCTGGCGCCATTTGTCACTATATTATGATTTTAAAGTATGTCATTTAAGCCTTAGTTTAAGCCAATTTAAGTGACAAACCGCTACTGCACTATCATTCTATCGCGATTATTTGCGACCGTCTGAGCGCCGATGCCTTTCACTTTTGCCAAATCATCTACCGATGTAAATAGCCCAAACGTCTCTCGATACAAAATAATCTGCTGCGCTTTTTGACTGCCAATACCGCTCAATTGGGTTAACTCTGCCTCACCAGCTTGATTGATATTAATGATTGTATTGTGCTTAGCCTGATCGGCTTGCAGACGTTGTTGCTGCTGTTGCGCTATTAAGTAAGCATACGCCTGCTTAGGATCTGCAAAGCATTGCTCGGCTTGGACTTGAAGGTTGTTTTTGGCTTGAGCATGGGAATTAACCATTGCCACAAACAGCAGTATCCAGAGCATAAATAATACAAAAAGCCCTCTGCTAATAATAACAGGCGAAAAACGCTTACTGATAACACCTGTTGATTGGCCGTTTGCTTTGACACCTTCTTTTATGCTGTCTTTAACATCATCCTGCCAGCGCTTATTCATGCTGCTTGGCCTGCTCCCACAGCGCATCCATCTGTTGTAAGCTACTGGTTTCTGGGGTTTGACCCTGCTTAGCCAACTCCTGCTCGATATAAGCAAAGCGGGAGCGGAATTTGTGAGTGCAAGTCAAGGTGGCCGCTTCGGCATCCAATTTCAGCTTGCGGGCGACATTAACCAGACCAAACACACAGTCACCCAGCTCTTTTTCTAGCGCTGCTTTTTGAGCCGCATCTGCTTTTTCACCGGCTTTGGGTATGATTTGTTTTAGCTCGGCAATCTCTTCTTCAAGCTTGGCAATCGCCCCATCCACGCCATCCCAGTCAAAGCCTAATTTGCTGGCAGCTTGTTGCAAACTTTGCGCTTGCATCAGCGCACTGCCCGCTTTGACTGAATCTAAACTGCGTTTGGGCTTACCACGGCGCTCTCGCTCGGCATTTTCTAACGCTTTGATCTCATCCCAGCGTTGTTTGACCGCCTCATCATCGGGCAATTTGTCTGCTTCAAACACATGCGGATGGCGACGAATCAGCTTACTTTGCAAAGTGTAAATCACATCTGATAAATCAAACTGATGCTGCTCGGCATACAGCTGACAATGGAAAATGACTTGCAATAAGACATCACCAAGCTCGCCTTTGATGTCTTCTATATCGCCTTCTTGCACTGCTTCTGCCAGCTCATACGCCTCTTCTATGGCATAAGGAATAAGACTATGATTGGTCTGTTTTTTGTCCCAAGGACAGTCTGCTCTCAGGCGTGCCATCAATGCCAATAAGTCATCCAGCTCACCAGTAGCTGTTGGCGTGCCTGCGACTGGCTGCGGCGGCTGTGGCTGTTGGCTTGATTGAATCTCTGAATTAGATTGCATGACTGACCTCTTATTTACATTTAGCACTTAGCTTGTGTTTAGAACCTAATTTGAGCTAACTGCTGCATTTGGTTAATTCGTTAATTCGAATATAGGGCTTACGCAAAAATACGGTTTCAAGGCTTTAAAAGTGACTGCTAATTATTTATGGAGCGTCTGGCTCTACCTTCAGAGGATACATAAATGATTACCAGTTGCCATAATATCTACTCGTGCGTCAGTCCTAAAATAGAAGCTTTTGGATTCCACCTTTACTAACTTAAGCCAACTGTGCGCCTTGCTCTGCCAACCATTGTTTAATCAGCGCCGTTTTTTGTGCCAATAACTGCGCATCGGCTTTGGTCTCAATATTTAATCGAATTAAAGGTTCTGTATTTGACGCTCGGATATTAAAGCGCCAATCACCAAAATCAAGGCTTAACCCATCTAAAGTATTTTTAACCGGACTTTCTGCCGCAAAGTGGCTTTCAATGGCACTCAAAATTTCATCACTGCTGGCCTTAGTCAATTTAAAGTTAATCTCGCCTGAGCTTGGATAAGCCGCAATACGCTCATTCACCAGCTCACCCAAAGATTTACCTGTGGTCGATAACAACTCAATGGTCAATAGCCAAGGAATCATGCCGCTGTCACAATAAAAGAAGTCACGGAAATAATGGTGCGCACTCATCTCACCGCCATAAATTGCGCCCGACTCACGCATCACCTGCTTAATAAACGAATGCCCTGACTTACTGATGGCTGCCTTACCGCCCCCTTCAGCAATAATGGCTTCGGTGTTATACAACACTCTAGGATCATACACGATGGTGGCACCAGAGTGCTTTTGCAAAAAAGCCTGCGCCAACATGCCGACCACATAACTACCTTCCACAAACTCGCCTTTGGCATCAAACAAGAAACAGCGGTCAAAGTCACCATCAAAGGCAATGCCCAGGTCTGCTTGATTGTCTAATACCGCCTGTTTGGTAGAGTCACGATTGGCCAAAATCATGGGGTTGGGAATACCATTCGGGAAGCTGCCATCAGGCGTGTGATGTACTTTGATTATCTCAATTGGCGCTTGCGCTTGCTGTAAGCGCTGCTCTAGCAAATCAACCACAGGACCGGCGCTGCCATTGCCTGAGTTAATCACAATTTTTAATGGCACAAGCTTATCGGTATCAATAAAGCTCATTAAATGATCGATATAAGCGATTTTATCTAACAGCTGTTGTACTTGCCCGACTTGGGTGACCGGTTGAAAGTCACCTTGCTCCGCAACTTGTTGGATTTGCGCAAGACCGCTATCAGCACTAATTGGACGAGAGCCTTCACGTACTAGCTTTAAACCATTGTAATTAATCGGATTATGGCTGGCTGTGACTTCAATACCGCCCAACGCATGATAATGACTGGTCGCAAAATACACCTCTTCGGTGCCTGTCATGCCCAAATCTATCACATCCACGCCAGCATCCACGATACCACGAATGGTCGCCTGCTTTAAGCTGTCGCTAGAGTCTCGGATATCACAGCCTATCACGATGCAACGACGCAATGGGGTGTCACTGTCAGAGCTTTTGTCTTCGTTACTGCTAGTATTGCCCAATATTTGCGCAAAGGCTCGGCCAATACGGTAAGCAATGTCTTCATCTAGGTTAACCCCCAGCTCGCCACGGATATCATAGGCTTTAAACGAGGTAATGCTTTTGTGTGGAAACGCTAAAGAAGTGGTCATAATAGGCTCAACTGTTATTCGGCTATGTTGTTTAAAAAAACATAAAAACTTGAATTAAGAAAGATGGATGACTTTAGTTACGACGACCAATGCCCTGATACTCACCTTGCAGAGACTGAACTTGCGCATTGCTAAAGGCATTTTGTGCATCAAATACAGGCACAACCACCTCATTAATGGCACCAATCGGTAAGCGCTTGGTCTCCGGCCATGACAGCACAAACAACGCATCACTGTCCGCTAATGTCGCAGTTGCTTGATCAATAAACTGCAATAAGGGCTGTTCAGGATACAAGCTAGCCAGTTCAGACTCTGCCTCTAAGGCATAGACATAAGTGGTAATATCATAGGACCAAAGCAGACGCAATAATGGATGAATGGCTGCCGATGAAGTACGCCCAGAGCCTGACTTATAGCTGGCACCCCAAATGGTGACCTGTTTTTGTTCAATCGCCCCATCGAAATACTGCCAAAACTTACGGAAAATCAGCTCTTTTTGATCATCATTAATCACATTTACTGCCTGCATCAGGCGATGCTCTACTTGAGTATGCTCTAAAGTCTGTTGCAATGCTTTAATTTCGGCAGGTAAGGTTTGTCCGCCAAAACCCCAGCCCGCTTTTAGGTAACTACTACCAATACGGCTATCAAGCCCCATAATGTCAGCCACCTCTAAGATATCGACACCCTGTTGATCAGCCAATCGTGACCATTCATTCATAAAACTAACCCGAGTAGCCAGCATACTCATGATGGCACTGCGAGCAAACTCAATAGTCGCAATATCACTAATATAGCTATCCTGTGCTTGAGCTATTAGAGGTTGTAGTAGGGCGACTTTATCAACTGAATCCGCTGTTTTTTCACCCATCAACCACAGCTTAGGTGACAGCATTGAAGGATAAGCACGCCCATCTTGTAAAAATACAAAAGGCACATAATACACCCAAGGACGGCGGCACTGGTTAGCAATATCGGCAAATACTCCTAAAGTACTAATGCCACTTAAAATAATGGGTGTTTGAGTCGCTATCTGACTGTCATTTAGCGCACTCACCCAAGGCTGAGTACCAGCTTGCGTCACCACATCTGCCTGGCACCAAGACGTGGGGAAGTCACTATAAAATAGCCAATACAAGCTGGGCTGGCACTGCTGTTGACTGGCTGCGCTAACGTGATTATTTGCTTGAAATTTTTTGTTATCCATCTGAGAAAATAGATCACCAGCCTCTGCTGGCATCGGCAATACTTTCAGGTTATCTTGACTAAGATACAGTTGCCATAGGGCTTGTTGCTGATGCTCAAAGCTATAATTTTCTAAAGTGTGTTGTAACTGCTTGGTATCGGCATATAAATACACTGAGTTACCAAGACTGACCATCACCGTCGCTGTGGTAATGGCGTCGATAGAATGGCCGACAATCACGCAAGGTTCTTTGCTGGCAAGTCGTTGGGCTGGGTTATTATCTGATACGGAAGCTGATGTCGCCATGAGGGACTCATCCTTTTTTTGTATTAGGTGATTAATTTGTATTAAGTGATTAATGATTGAGCAATTGCTTATTCGGCGATTTAGGACGTGTCCCTAATAACTTAGGTATCTAACTGCTGATTAATATGATCCAGTAGCGCTTGTGTTGAGCCATCAAATTTTGCATCTGAACCATCGTCTTGCTGATGATTAGGTTGCTGACAGTGAATATGCGCAAATACCTCATTCGCTACCTGTTTGCCCATCTCCACTCCCCACTGATCAAAAGGATTGATGTCCCAAATACTAGCCATCACAAATACCTTATGCTCATACAAAGCGATTAACGCACCAAAGCTGGTCGGTGTCAGCTCATCTAACAACAAGGTTGTTGACGGTTGATTGCCACGATAACGTTTGAATTTATCAAGCCTAGATACAGGCTGGTCTGGACTGGCAACGACCGCATCATTGCCAAAGGCCAGCACTCGACTTTGTGCCAAGCAGTTGGCCAAGGATAGTGCATGCTGATGCTTAAACTCGCCTGCATCACTAGTGTCATAATAATGGACACAGGCAATAAAGTCACAAGAGACCTTTTGCGTCCCTTGATGCAACAACTGATAAAAAGCGTGCTGGGCATTTGAGCCAATCTCACCCCACAAAATTGGACAGGTCGAATATGTGACAGGCTCCCCAGTATGGGTTACCGATTTACCATTACTCTCCATCTCTAACTGCGTTAAGTAACTGGGCAAATACTTTAAACGTCCATCGTAAGGCAACACCGTATGCGCATTAATGCCCAAAAACGTACTGTTCCATACACCAATTAAGCCCAATAATACGGGTAAATTAGTCTCAAAATCTGTGTTTACAAAATGCTCATCCATCGCATGTGCGCCTGCCAGCATGTCATAAAATCGAGCCATGCCTATACGAATTGCTACTGCCAGACCAATCGATGACCACATTGAAAAGCGACCGCCCACCCAGTCCCACAGTTGCAATAGGTGCGCCTCATCAATACCCCATGCCAATGCCCGCTCTGGATTGGCAGATACCCCAATAAAATGACGGCGCAACAAACTAGGCAAACTTGCTCCTGTGGTTAATAACCACGCTCTGGCAGTTTGAGCATTAGATAGCGTATCAACCGTACCAAATGATTTGGATGACACGATAAACAAAGTGGTTTCTGGGTTTAACCGCTCCAACAAGCTCCCCAACTGAGTGCCATCCATGTTTGATACAAAGTGCACATTAATATCACTGTCTGCCCACTCATCTAGCGCTGTACTGGCCATCACTGGACCTAAATCAGACCCACCAACCCCAATATTCACTACGTCAGTTATGGCTTTGCCCGAATATCCACGCCAAATCCCCTGACGAATACGCGCCACCAAATCAGCTGCTTTCGCTAAGCTGGCCTGTACGGCACTGACCACATCTTCACCATCGACCACCAACTGAGACGTTGCTGGTAATCTTAATGCGGTATGCAATGCTGCCCGCTTTTCACTGCTATTTACCTTGTCACCTCGGTATAATGCCTTGATTTTTTGTTGCAGCTGACAAGCCTTAGCCAACGCAAGCAACTCAGATTTTACACGTTTATCTAAGCACTGCTTTGAGTAATCAAAATAAATACCCTGAGCACTGACACTAAAGTTGTGTGCTCTATTGACATCTTGTGCAAATAAGGCAGTTAATGACCAGTCTTGCTGTGCCAGATTTTGTAGATTTTGCCATTGTGAAAGCTGGTTTGGTAAGGGGTTAGACATGACAACGATACTCAGTAAATGACTTCAATGTTAGTAAACTTCGAATATTAACAACCCAACTTTAACGCGCGGCTAATTGCTGTTGCGCAAAATAAATGAACGCCTGCATATAGCTGGTCATATCACCAGCGTCAAAGCTGTCTCCCAACATAGTCGTCACATCCACACCCTGAGTACTGATTAAAGCATCAATGGCATCGGTTAACTGAATCTCACCACCGACCGAAGGCTGAGTCTTTGCCAAATAATCGAAGATACAGGCATCAAATACATAACGACCGACGACTGCCAGATTAGAGGGCGCTTGCGCCAAACTTGGCTTTTCAACAAATCCAGCCACAGCAAAGCTGGCATTCTCATCCCCTGACATTCGCTCTAACTGTTCTGCTTGTTTCAGTTCAGCAATGCCATATTTATGTATATCTTCATCGGCAACAGCACTGACCAAAATTTGAGAATGCTGAGACTCTCTAAACGCTTTTATCATAAAGGCGAGGTTATCTTGTGCCAAATTGGTGGTAAAAGGGTTTAGCACCACATCAGGTAGCAACACGGCAAAAGGATTATCGCCGACAATAGGACGTGCTTGTAATACCGCATGTCCTAAGCCCAAAGGTCTGCCTTGACGTATCATAGACACAGACACATCCACTGGCAGCCAATTTAAGCTGTCTGCCAGCTTATCTTTGCCTTTTGCTCTTAATTGATTGTCCAGCTCAGCATTGACATCAAAATAGTTTTCAATGGCACTCTTTTGCGCATGGCCGACCAGCACAATGTGTTTAATGCCTGCCGCAATGGCCTCTTCCACCACATAATGAATGGCAGGTCGATTGCCAAGTGGCAACAGCTCTTTGGGTACGGACTTAGATAAAGGCAACATGCGGGTGCCAAAGCCAGCGACAGGAATAACAGCATGCGTAACTTGAGTAGTCATAAGTATCCAAATATCATTTTAAAGTGAATCAATAATCTGTTTGTCTGGTTCTGTTTGTATTGTATCAAATTAATCCACTTACATTCTAAACAAAAAAGAGCATCCCCGTAGGAATGCTCTTTTTGCTAAAAACAGCGTCAGTGACAATAAGTACTGACTAAAGTAACGACTGGTAAATTACCAACCAGTGACTTCTTTAACTGTCTCACCAATCTTAGATGGGTCACGTGTATACGCAATACCCGCATCTTCGAATGCTTTGAATTTTTCTTCAGCAGTACCTTTACCACCAGAGATAATTGCACCAGCATGACCCATACGCTTACCTTTAGGCGCAGTAACACCAGCGATGTAACCGATAACTGGCTTGGTTACGTGCTCTTTGATGTAAGCTGCTGCTTCTTCTTCAGCCGTACCACCGATTTCACCGATTAGTACGATGGCTTCAGTTTGTGGATCTTCTTCGAACATTTTCAAGCAATCGATTTGGTTCATACCTGGGATTGGGTCACCGCCAATACCGATACAAGTAGACTGACCGAAGCCTAGTTTAGTAGTCTGAGCTACTGCTTCATAAGTTAATGTACCAGAGCGTGAGATGATGCCCACTTTACCTGGCTGATGGATATGACCTGGCATAATACCGATTTTACATTCGCCTGGAGTGATAACGCCTGGGCAGTTTGGACCAACCATTTTTACATCGCCAGCTTGCTCGATATAGCGTTTTGCTTTTAGCATGTCTAGTGTTGGCACACCTTCAGTGATCACAACGATTAGCTTAACGCCAGCGTCAACCGCTTCAATGATTGAATCTAGAACGAAAGGTGCTGGAACATAAATGACTGATGCATCAGCATTGGTCGCTTCCATCGCCTCGCTCATAGTATTGAATACAGGTAAGCCTAAGTGAGTTTGACCACCTTTACCTGGGGTAACACCACCAACAACTTTTGTACCGTACTCAATCGCTTGCTCTGAATGGAAAGTACCATTTTTACCAGTAAAACCTTGTACCAATACTTTGGTATCTTTATTAATTAATACACTCATTATTTACTCCTAATTATGGTTTCTTATTTTTTTAGGTTTATGCTTTAACAGCGTCAACAATTTTTTGCGCCGCATCAGACAAGCCTTGTGCTGAAATGACCTCAACATCAGACTCATCTAACAGCTTAGCACCCATCTCAGCATTGTTACCTTCTAAGCGAACCACAACTGGTACAGTAACATTGACTTCTTTAACAGCAGCGATAATGGCTTCAGCAATCATGTCACAACGTACAATACCACCGAAGATGTTAATTAGAACACCTTTTACACTGTCATCTTCTAGAATGATTTTGAATGCTTCAACAACACGGTCTTTTGTCGCACCACCACCAACATCTAAGAAGTTAGCTGGCTTGCCACCATATAGCTTAATAATATCCATCGTTGCCATTGCAAGACCGGCACCGTTTACCATACAACCAATGTTACCTTCTAATGCAACGTAGTTTAAGTCAAATTCAGCCGCTTTTAGCTCACGCTCATTTTCTTGTGATGGATCATGTAATTCAGCAATTTTTGGCTGACGGAATAAAGCATTTGAATCCACACCGATTTTGCCGTCAACACAAGCCAATTCGCCATTTTCACGCACTGCTAATGGGTTGATCTCAATCATATCGAAATCATTTTCGATAAAGGCTTGATAAGCACCTGTCATTAGTTTGACGAACTGATTAATTTGCTTACCTTCTAAGCCCAACTTAAAGCCAACTTCACGGGCTTGGAAGGGCATTAAACCTACTAAAGGATCTACGGTGATGCTAAAGATTTTCTCTGGTGTTTCTTCTGCAACTTTCTCAATCTCAACACCACCTTCAGTTGAGGCCATGAAAGTCACACGACGAGTCGCACGGTCAACGACAGCACCTAAATATAGCTCTGTTTGTACTGGGTACATATCTTCTGCAACAAGGACAAAGTTAACTGGCTGACCTTCTGCATCTGTTTGATAAGTAACTAGATTTGTACCGATTAGGCTTTCAGCAATTTCTTTGGCTTCTTCACGAGTTTTAGCAAGCTTAACACCACCTGCTTTACCACGGCCACCAGCATGAACCTGTGCTTTAATTACTGCAACGTCTGTTGGTGTTTTGTCAAAAGCTTCCGCTGCTTCTTCGCCATTGTGAGCGATGATACCTTTTTGGATAGGCAATCCATAGCTTTCTAATAATAGTTTTGCTTGATACTCATGTAAATTCATAAAGTTATCCTTTAGTTTTTTTATTTAACAGGGTAATGCTGACCCCAAACTTGCTCAATGAAGCCTTTTTAGGATCAGCTACTTGTATTAGTAACAGACTTATTTGAATGAAGCCAAGTCTATAACCTTTTTATTAACTCTATTTTTTATTAACTCTATTGCTATTAATGTTACTAACCTAAACATAATTATTCAGCTAATCAGCATTATTTGCGTTTTTTACGCTGAATCGCATGAATTGCACGACCATCAGCAGATAAGGCGGCTTCGTGTACTGCCTCACTGATAGTTGGATGAGCAAAGGTCATTAACTGTAAGTCTTCAATACTAGAGACAAACTCCATTGCAATCATACCTTGGTGCACGATATCGCCTGCACCAGCACAAATTGCGTGCATACCTAACAGACGATCTGTTTTGGCATCGGCAACCACTTTGATTGAGCCTTGACCTTCACTTTGAGCTAACGCACGACCATTAGCCGCTAGGTTGAATGAGCCTGTTTTCACCTCATAACCTTGCTCTTTTGCCGCCTGTTCGGTCAAGCCAACCCAAGCAATTTCTGGATGGGTATAAATAACGTTGATAATCGTATCATAGTTAACCTGTGCTTTTTCACCATGAATACGCTCAACGGCCATCATACCCTCTTCCATTGCTTTGTGCGCAAGCATAGGACCACGTACCAAGTCACCGATAGCATAAACGCCATCTAGATTGGTCTTACACTGATCATTAACATCGACAAGACCACGCTCAGTTAACTCAATACCACAGCCTTCAGCAAGTAGCTTTTCAGAATAAGCACGACGACCCACACACACAATTAGCTTATCAAAGGTTTCTTCACTAGATTCGCCACCTTTTTCGCTGGTGACAACCACTTGACCGTCTTTAATTTCAGTACCAGTTACTTTGGTATCAACGCGAATATCTAGACCTTGCTTTTTAAGCAGTCTGCCCGCTTCTTTAGAAATGTCTTTATCAGCAGCAGCTAAGAACTCAGGTAGTGCTTCATAGATAACCACTTCTGAGCCTAAGCGACGCCATACTGAACCAAGCTCAAGACCGATAACACCAGCACCGATCACACCCAAACGTTTTGGTGCTTCAGTGAAGTCTAGTGCGCCAGTTGAATCTACAATAATACCTTCTTCATTATTAACAGGTGCAACTGGAATATCAATTGGTACAGAGCCCGCTGCTAAAATAACATTTTTAGCAGTAATGGTGGTTTCTGACTCGTCTTCAAGTGAAGTAAATTTAACTTTTTTCTCGTCACCTTTACCGTCAACTAAAGTTCCCCAACCTTGTAACCAGTCAACGCCATTGCCTTTTAACAGCATAGCAACGCCACCAGTTAGTTGCTTCACAATGCCTTCTTTGCGCTCAATCATTTTGGCAACATCGATACTCACATCACCAGTACTAATACCATGCTCACCAAGCTCATGCTTGGTAACTTCATAGCGATGTGATGAGTCTAATAACGCTTTTGATGGGATACATCCAACGTTCAGGCAAGTACCACCAAGAGCAGGCTCGCCTTTATAGACACGCTTCTCAATACAAGCTACGCTCATACCAAGTTGACCAGCACGAATAGCCGCTTCATAACCACCAGGACCACCACCGATCACAACCAAATCATAATTATCTTTCATATTATTTCCTGTTTATTTGTTTTATTAATTCAATCATTAAACATTCATTAAACGTTTTTTTATTTTTAAAATAATTTATTGACTAATCAACGCAAATTAATGAATCTGGAATGAAAAAGCTTGTACCAGATTGTATCCAGTACAAGCCTTTTGAGCTTATAGGTCTAATAAGATTTTTGCTGGATCTTCGATAAGCTCTTTAATCGTTACTAAGAACTGTACCGCGTCTTTACCATCAATCATACGGTGGTCATAAGACAGTGCAAGATACATCATAGGTAGGATTTCAACTTGACCATTCACTGCCATTGGGCGCTCATTGATCGCGTGCATACCTAAGATAGCAGTTTGTGGTGGATTCAAGATTGGTGTTGACATTAATGAACCGAATACACCACCGTTAGTAATGGTGAATGTACCACCTGTCATGTCTTCTAGCGCCAACTTACCGTCACGTGCTTTACCAGCAAACTCACGGATACCCGCTTCAACATCAGCCATGCTCATGCGATCAGTATCGCGTAATACTGGTACCACTAGACCACGGTCTGAAGATACTGCAACGCCTACATCATAGTAGCCATGATAAACAATGTCATCGCCATCGATAGAGGCGTTCACTGCTGGGAAGCGCTTAAGAGCTTCAGTTGCCGCTTTAACGAACATTGACATAAAGCCTAAACGAGTGCCATGACGCTTCTCAAACTCGTCTTTGTATTTAGCACGTAAGTCCATTAATGGCTTCATGTTCACTTCGTTGAAAGTGGTTAACATGGCTGTTTCTTGGGTGGCTGCTAACAGACGGTTTGCAACCGTCTTACGTAGACGTGTCATTGGAACACGCTTTTCAGTGCGCTCACCAACTGACTCAGCAACCGGACGACCGCTGTCTGACTTGATAGAGTTGTCTGCTTTTAAAGTTGGGTTTGCCATGTCTTGCTTAGTCACACGACCGCCACGGCCTGTGCCTTCAACTTGTTTTGGATCTACGCCAGACTCTTTAGCTGCTTTACGTACTGCTGGGCTTTGATCTTTGAAGTTACCTTCGCTATCAGAGCTAGCAGCTGGCTTGCTAGCTTCAGCGGCTGGCGCTTCTTCTGTTGCCTCTTCAGCACTGTCGTCTGCGCCAGTAGTGCCTGTTGCACCAGCTTCAAACTCAGCAATCACCTCTTCTGACAGTACAGTATCATCTACTTGCTTAACTATTTTAGTAACCACACCATCATCTGGGGCAACAACTTCTAATACCACTTTATCGGTCTCAATTTCAGCAAGAACATCATCACGATTCACTTGCTGACCTTCGCTTACGTGCCACTCAACAAGGGTACCATCAGCAATTGATTCTGGAAATACGGGGACTTTAATCTCTGACATGGGAACTGCTCCTGTTATGTATATTAATATTATTAATTAATGACTTATGGATAATTGATAACTTTATAAGGTTATGACAAAAAGATAAGCGCATTATTTATGTTATGTGTTATGTATTGGTGAATAAAAATGACAGATTAATAATCTACTTTTTTATTTATTTACTTGTTTAATTATTTAACTTACTTAATAGCTTGTGCTGAAAGTTATTTAATCACTTGTATTTAATAACTTGTATTTAACGTTGATAAACAGTTTGAGTAAAAGTATTGTTTGATCAAAATACAGTTTAGCCAAAATACTGTGTATCTCGCTTTATCCATATAAAGGTCTAAGTGGCGGACCACTTAGACCTTGTTTGCCTTATTTTAGCTGATCTACATCAACACCTAGACCACCAGCAACCAATTGTTTTTGCTCCCTGGCGTGGATAGATGCAAGACCTGTTGCTGGTGCTGCAGAGGCTTCACGCGCTACTGGTTCAACGATATGTGCTTGTGTGACACGTGGCTGACCATCTGGCTGTGGGCCAAAAATGCGGTACATATGTGGTGCTAAATAGTACCATGCGCCTTGGTTTAGTGGCTCTTCTTGGCACCAAACAATTTCTTTAAGGTTGGCATATTTTTGTACTTCTTTGATCATTCTTTCTTCTGGTAGTGGGTAAAGTTGTTCAATACGTACAATAGCCACATGATCTAATCCAAGCTCACGACGCTGCTCAAGTAAGTCATAATAGACCTTACCACCACACATAATCATGCGAGTGACCTTGTCGTTGTCTAGCTTATCGATTTCAGGCAATACTGTTTCAAACTTACCATTGGCCAGCTCTTCAAGCTCAGAAGTTGCTAGTTTATGACGCAACAAACTCTTCGGTGACATAACAACCAAAGGTACACGACTTGGGCGAATTGCCTGACGACGTAAGACGTGGAAGATTTGCGCTGGGGTAGTTGGTGTGATTACTTGCATATTATCTTCAGCACATAGCTGTAAGAAGCGCTCTAAACGTGCTGATGAATGCTCAGGACCTTGACCTTCAAAGCCATGTGGTAACAACATGGTTAAGCCACACACACGCTGCCACTTGGTTTCACCACTTGAGATAAATTGGTCAATAACTACCTGCGCACCGTTGGCAAAGTCACCAAACTGCGCTTCCCATATGATCAATGCTTTAGGCACTGTGGTGGAATAACCATATTCAAATGCCAGTACCGCTTCTTCTGATAACAAGGAGTTATAGATAGCAAAACGTGCTTGTGTCTCGTTAAGGTTGGCTAGTGGCACATACATCTCACCATTTTCGGTATTGTAAATCTCAGCATGGCGATGCGAGAAAGTACCACGACCTACGTCTTCCCCTGTGATACGTACTAGGTAACCTTCATCAACCAAAGATGCATAAGCAAGTGTTTCAGCAGCACCCCAGTTTAATGCCTCTTCGCCCGTTTGCATCGCTAGGCGTTGCTCAACCACACGCTTAACTTGGCGTTGTAGCTTATAGCCTTCTGGCATTTCTGCCATACGACGACCATATTCTTTTAGCTTTTCAATATTAACACTGGTATCCCAGTCATCTTCTAAATCGTGACCTAAGTATGGACTCCAGTCAACATATAGCTCTTCGTTTGGATCACGTACTAAAGAGTTCGCCACATATTCGTGATTGTCTAAAGCTTCACGGTATTCATCATCTAGCTTCTTATCATCACCTTCTTTAATCACACCTTCTGCAAGTAGCTTTTGGGCGTATAAAGTACGTGTCGTTGGTTGCTTTTTGATTACTGCATACATAAGTGGCTGTGTTGCAGAAGGCTCATCTGCCTCGTTATGCCCATTACGGCGATAACAGAACAAATCAATCACAATATCTTTATGGAACTTATGACGGTAGTCTAACGCCATTTGCGCTGCGAATACTACTGCTTCAGGATCATCACCGTTTACGTGAATAATCGGGGCATGTACCATTTTAGCAATGTCAGTACAGTATTCAGTTGAGCGGGCATCTTCTTTGCGGCTGGTAGTAAAACCTACTTGGTTATTAATGACAATATGTACCGTACCACCTGTGCCATACGCACGAGTCTGTGACATTTGGAAAGTTTCTTGTACCACACCTTGCGCAGCAATAGCGGCATCTCCATGTACTACCAGTGGTAACACTAGGTTGCCATTAGTATCATTACGGCGGACTTGACGGGCGCGTACTGAGCCTTCTAATACCGGTGAAACAATTTCTAGATGAGATGGGTTAAAGGCCAATGCCAAATGCGCCTCACCACCTGGTGTCATCACGTTAGAAGAATAACCATTGTGATATTTTACGTCACCAGATCCTTTCTCAGGAATTTTCTTACCATCGAACTCATCGAACAAGTCTTCTGGGTTTTTACCTAAGATATTGACCAATAGGTTGAGACGTCCACGGTGGGCCATACCTATGACCATCTCTTTGGTACCATAACTACCCGCACGTTGAATGATTTCATGCACTGCAGGAATAAAGCTCTCGCCACCTTCTAAACCAAAACGCTTCACCCCAGTATATTTACGGGCTAAGTATTTTTCTAAGCCTTCGGCTGCAGTTAAGCGCTCTAAAATAGATTTACGCTTTTCATTATCAAACTTGATATAACCTAAGTTGCTTTCCATGTACTTTTCAAACCAGCGTTTTTCGGTGCTGGTTGTAACATGCATATATTCCAAGCCTATGTGCTGGCAGTACACGCGTTCTGCAATTTCAATAATTTCACGTAGTGTCGCTTCTGATTTACCAATATTAAAGTCACTGGTAGGGAAGATTGTATCAAGATCTGCTTCTGATAAGCCATGATACTCAAGGGCTAAATCTTCGACCTCATCACGAACTTGTAAGTTTAAAGGGTCTAGCTGTGCGCGGCGGTGACCACGACGACGGTAGGCAGAAATTAACTTCTGCACGCCCATTTGACGGGGATCTACGCAATGCATGTCACCCGTTGCTGAGCTTCCGACAGCCCCTGTTACTTGTGCTGGTATCTTGTTCGCTGTTTGATTGCGAGCCAATAGCAAGAATTGATCTTGAATGGCATGATGCAAAGCGTCATTACCAGTTTCAAATTTTTTAAAATAGGCTTGCCAGTCAGCATCTACACTATCTGGATCTTGTAGATATTGCTCATAAAGAGACTCGATATAGCTTGCGTTGTCCCCTGCAAGCTCAGTAGCATCAGCTTTTAAGTCATTACTAGTCATAGTATTCATAGTCTTTTCTTGTTTACATTAAGGTTTAATTAAAATAAAAACACAGGCATTTATGCAGTTGCTATTTCAATAGATGAATTCATCTATATACCAAATTAAAAATATGTCAAATTAAAAATATGTCAAATTAAAATTATTTCAAGCCTAAAGCCGTCAAAATATGGTTAATTGTGTTATTTAACTTATTATTTACACTTTTATTGCCTATTAATTTTATTGCCTATTAATAAGTTGAGCGTGGGATTCTTGTTCTAAGTAAGTATGCTCTTTTTCAATGTAATTATTATACATGCTGTATTTATCACAGCAATTTGGGCATACAGTTGCACACTGAGTATAAGAGTATCATGTAACCTTCTTCTTTAGCGTTTGTTTGCTCAATAGTAACTATTTATAAGCTAAATATTCGTCATTTGTACTGTGACAATTTTAACAAAAAAAGACCCCTATCAACAAATAGAGGTCTGTGGTATTCACGTAAAGTATTGCAAATTTGTAACCTAAGCGTATCAGCTTAACCGGCTTGCTCTAATAGCAGACCGCGTAAATGACCAATAGCACGTGTTGGGTTCAACCCTTTTGGACAAACAGCGACACAGTTCATAATACCACGACAGCGGAACAGGCTAAATGGATCATCTAAGCGAGCTAAGCGTGCACGGGTATCGGTATCACGGCTATCAGCTACGAAACGATAGGCGTTTAATAGTGCTGAAGGGCCCAAGAATTTTTCTGGATTCCACCAGAACGACGGGCAACTGGTTGAACAACAAGCACATAAGATACATTCATATAGACCGTTTAGCTTTTCACGTTGTTCTGGTGATTGCAAACGCTCAGTTGGTGGTGCTGGCTGATCATTAATTAAAAAAGGATGTACCTTTTCATACTGCTCATAAAACTGATTCATATCGACCACAAGGTCACGTACAACTGGCAAGCCAGGTAGTGGACGAATGGTAATTTTCTCTGGCAGGGTATTCATATTAATCAAGCATGCCAAACCGTTTTTACCATTGATATTAACCCCATCAGAGCCACAGATGCCTTCACGGCAAGAGCGTCTGAAGGTAATGGTTTCATCTTGTTTTTTCAAACGTAGTAAAACGTCAAGCAACATACGATCTGAGTCTAAAAGCTCAATCGTATAAGTCTGCATGTAAGGCGCTGCGTCTTTATCTGGATCGTAGCGGTATATCTCAATGGTGCGAGTACCTCGGCTCATAGTGCTAACTCCACACGGTGTAACGCTGTTTTTGCATCACGTGTTGTCGGTGTAAAACAGCGTTACTAATTTAAAATTAAATAAGTTTAAAATTAAATAAGTTTAAAATTAAATAAGACTTATTGTTATAAAATAACAAACTTATTAGTAAACACGTACTTTAGGCTCTACGTAATCAACAGTCAGTGGTACTTTACGAACTGGCTTATAAATGATCTTATTGCCTTCAGAGTACCAGATAGTGTGCTTCATCCACTCATCATCATTACGACCATTTGGTGCGACTGGATCATCTTCAGGACGATCATAGTCTAATACAGTATGCGCACCACGGCATTCGTGACGATGTGCAGCTGATATCATAGTTGCCTTGGCGACTTCATAAAGGTTAGCAACTTCTAAGGCTTCAATACGAGCTGTATTAAAGACTTGTGACTTGTCGTCTAAATGAATATTGTCAACTTTTTCTTGCAGTGCCAATAACTTCTCAACACCTTCATCCATCAATGCTTGCGTACGGAATACACTGGCGTGTGATTGCATAACTCTGCGAATCTCATCGGCAACGTCTTGCGCATTGTAGCCTTCAGTTGAATTTTGTAGCTTATTCAAGCGACCCATAGTGAAGTCTAATACACGAGGGTTCATTGGATGATAATTGTGATCTGAGCTGCTGAAGTTATCAATGATGTGCTTACCTGCTGCACGACCAAACACAACCAAGTCAAGTAATGAGTTAGTACCCAAACGGTTGGCACCGTGGACACTCACACAAGCACACTCACCAATGGCATATAAGCCTTTAACGATTTTAGAATCGGTATAAAGACCGTGATCATCAACATTACCTTCTAGGTCAGGTACAATAACCTGACCATGCATGGTTGTTGGAATACCACCCATCATATAGTGAATGGTTGGGATAACTGGAATTGGCTCTTTGGTGATATCAACGTTGGCAAAGTTTTTACCAATTTCAAATACCGATGGTAAGCGCTTCATAATGGTATCCACACCTAAGTGGGTCATATCCATTACGATGTGGTCTTTGTTTGGACCACAACCACGGCCTTCTTTAATCTCTTGGTCCATTGAGCGTGATACTAGATCACGTGGTGCTAAGTCTTTAACGGTTGGTGCATAGCGCTCCATGAAGGCTTCACCGTCTTTGTTACGTAAGATAGCACCTTCACCACGACAACCTTCAGTTAATAGCACACCTGCACCGAATACACCAGTCGGGTGGAACTGCCAGAACTCCATATCTTGTAATGGGATACCAGCACGAACTGCCATACCTAGGCCATCACCTGTGTTGATATAGGCGTTAGTTGAGGCGGCAAAAATACGACCTGCACCACCAGTTGCTAAAATAGTATTGGCCGCTTGGAATACTGCAACCGTACCTGTTTCTTGCTCGATAGCAATCACACCGTTGATATCGCCTTTTTCATCTTTGATAAGGTCTAATGCAATCCACTCGATGAAAAATTCAGTCCCTTTTTCAAGGTTCTTTTGATACAAGGTGTGTAATAAAGCATGTCCAGTACGGTCAGCAGCTGCACAAGCACGTTGTACCGCTTTTTCACCATAGTTTGAGGTGTGGCCACCAAATGGACGCTGATAAATGGTACCGTCTGGGTTTCTGTCAAACGGCATACCCATGTGCTCAAGCTCATACACCACTTTTGGTGCTTCACGGCACATAAATTCGATAGCGTCTTGGTCACCCAACCAGTCTGACCCTTTAACAGTGTCATAAAAGTGGAAATGCCAGTTATCGTCACTCATGTTACCTAGGCTTGCACCAATACCACCTTGCGCTGCCACTGTGTGCGAGCGCGTTGGGAATACTTTGGTAATGACAGCTACTTTCATGCCGCCTTCTGCCAATTGCAGAGCCGCACGCATACCTGAGCCGCCACCGCCAACGATAACAGAGTCGTAATTTAGGGTTTTGATATTGCTGATTGTATTGTCTTGTCTAGTTGCCATTACGTTTTCCTAATGAATACGTTAGTCGTCATATTAGCTGGCGATGGGCTATAAAATATCTTGTTCATTTTTTATTTTATAGCGTTACATTACCAGATAGGCCCACTTAAATCTAAAGTAGTTTTAGGTCATCAATTGATTCAACATTGCTTCGAGACGCTCTATCTTGCTTTTGTCACTTTTGCTTGGCTTCAATCTAACGCATGGTTCAATCTATTACGTCAGTCGTCAGATCAGCTGTTGTTTCAGGCTAGCTATGGTTACTTCAGGCTAGCTATAAATAGATAGATTACTCAAAGTATTAACCTTTATACAAGAAGACGTTTAAGAGACTCTCTCAAACGCATTCGTCAACTACATGATACCGCGGCCCCAAAAAATCATGACGCCCCAAAATAGGTATACCAAAATTGCGATGATCATAGCAGCTTGTAGTACGATACGCAGACCAGTAGATTTAATATAGTCGGTGAATACCGTCCACATCCCAACCCATGCGTGTACTGCTAAGGCAACAATTGCCAATAAGCTTAATAAACGCATCGGCATACTCATGATGAACATCACCCATTGCTCATAGCTAACACTGCCATTGAACAAGAAGAATGCCACCATCACTACGGCATACACGGCTAATACCACAGCGCTGATACGCTGCATTATCCAATCGCGCGATCCTGAGCCGGTTAGGCCTGTCGCAGCTTTAATTCCTGAATCATTTTTCATTAGAACATCACCCATATAAATGATAGCACTATCAATATAGCGGCAATCACAAAGCTCACAATTGACGCTCTTCTACCAGATTGCAAATCTTCGTTATAACCCATATCAGCAAACAGGTGCTTGATACCCATAACGAAATGATATGCCGTTGCTGCAACAAAAATCCAGGCAACAAAGCGGACAGCAATATTATTAAATACAGCTGCAAAATGGTGAGGAGAATATAAAGAGGTTTGCAAAAGCCACAACATCACCGGAATTAATACAAATAAAATAATTCCCGAGATACGATGTAAAATCGAAGCTCTGGCCGTTGGTGAACTGTTAACGCTTATCACTTGGCTAAGTGGCAGATTTATCGGTCGGTTGCTTTTCACAGCGGGCGTCCTTTTGCGGTTGACACTCGTGGATAAGTTTTAACGCTCAATTGCTTAGAGTTTGCAGTGCTTATGCCAGTGATGACTTAATGTTAATACCCAGCGAATGTTTAACAGCAACTAGAGTAAAAACATCTTTAAGATCAACAATCGCTCAAGCAAGCTGGTTATTAAGCAGGATACGCGCTTAAAAACGTACACGAGACGGATAAGTTAAGGAGTAGCTAACTGGCTATTTTTTAGCCATACTGTAAAGCTTACAGCATTTTAAATATTATGCTTAATAATATAACAAAATTATATAGATAGCCATAATCAAATTACACGATATCAAATTATGCAATGATATCGATATTGAGCTATTAAATATCTACATTCAAAAGATATCTATAATATTTAAAAGACTTAGAGCATTTGGATGCGATGCTAAAGCTGACACCGCTACCAGACTGGTCTTCATACCTAGGTTTTACAGATCCATCTATTCCTAACAACACAAGACAGAATGCTCAACTATACAGAATAAATCTGGGCAGAATAAATCTGGGAGGCGTTGGCGACTTACTTTACAGCTGTGATATCTTCGTTGCTTAACTTGTTAATTTTCGCTCATTAACTGGTTAAAAAACGATATAACCACCAACTTAAAAACTAAGCCAGCATCTATTAATGTCCTAATTATAGAGTTTGTTGCTATCAATTACAAATAAAATACTCATTTAGAGGTAGTTTGCGCCAAAATTAGATCTAAATAAGCATCAAAAAACAATATTTTTTACATCATTTTTTAAGTGCTTACTAACTGTCGTCCCTTCTATTACTTGATTTGTATAAGCTTTGTATAGGTTTGTCAATTTGTCAAAATTAACAGGCTAGCAGTCACCATATTGACATAAATAACTGTTACAGCTCTCTTACTTACTAAGCCAAAAACGCCAAGCCAATTATGAACTCTATATACAACTAAGCACCTGTTACTGCAATTTGTAGCTACTTGTACTGCCAATTATGAACTCTATATACAACTAAGCACCTGTTACTGCAATTTGTAGCTACTTGTAATAGTTAGACACATTTTAACAAACAGCCTGAAACAGCCCCTATATACATGAAAATCAGACAAATTAATGAATAAGCATTGACTAAAGGGTGAATATTAAGCTATAAATATTTTTCAATTCTAGTTATTAACTGGTAATATACAAATTGTCTA
>NZ_KB907628.1:0-4459 GCF_000382145.1 Psychrobacter lutiphocae DSM 21542 | reverse complement strand
TTCTAGTTATTAACTGGTAATATACAAATTGTCTACATGGATACCAAGTTTAAGTTTGGATTATTTTATTCTGGTCGGACTCCCTAAAAAACTGAGATCGGCTTAACCAACCAAACCAAACTTATTCAACAGACCTTAATAACTAAGAGCTGTATAGAATTCATTTATTAGGACTGTAAATGAATTCTATATAGCTCCTAACGACATTATTTTTACAGTGTCATCCCTTCGATAACTTAACCCCTATCGCACCTAAGCTCAGTATCGCCGTGCTTTGGTACATCTGTATTATGCCAAGGTGCAATCTCACAAGGGTTAATACTATCGACTTCCAAAACTTACTATTAATTCTAACAATGAAGAGGATTTTATGGCTAACGATACAGCATATTTAAAGGTAGATGGACAGGAATACGAATTACCAATTCATAAAGGGACCTTAGGCAATCCAGTTATCGATGTTTCTGCATTTCAAAAAGCAGGCTATTGGACATATGATCCAGGCTTCAAAGTAACTGCACCAGTTGAGTCAAAAATCACTTACATCAATGGTGAAAAAGGTGAGTTACTCCACCGTGGTTACCCAATTGACCAACTAGCAGACAATGCTGAATACCTAGAAGTATGTTATGCCCTGCTACATGGAGATCTGCCAAACGCTGAGCAAAAAGCAGACTTTTATGACAAAGTACTTTCGCACACTGGCGTTCATGAGCAACTACGTAAATTCTTTGAAGGCTTCCGTCGTGACGCTCACCCAATGGCCGTTATGGTTGGTGTGGTTGGCGCCCTATCTGCGTTCTATCACGATCACCTAGATGTGACTGATCCAAAACAGCGTGACATCACTGCAATTCGCTTGATTGCAAAAATTCCAACCATCGCTGCAATGAGCTATAAGTACACCAAGGGCGAACCATTCATGTACCCACGTAATGACTTCAATTACGCGGAAAACTTCCTATACATGATGTTTGCAACACCAGCGGATGTAGACTACAAAGTAGATCCAGTCATCGCTCGTGCTATGGACAAAATCTTTACGCTACACGCAGACCATGAGCAAAACGCGTCTACCTCAACTGTCCGCTTAACAGCATCTACGGGTGCAAACCCATATGCTTGTATCGCAGCCGGTATCGTTGCGCTATGGGGCCCATCACACGGTGGTGCTAACGAAGCGGTACTAACCATGCTTGATGAAATCGGCTCAGTCGATAACGTTGAAGAATACATGGAAAAAGTGAAGCGTAAAGAAGTTCGCTTAATGGGCTTTGGTCACCGTGTTTACAAAAACTTTGACCCACGTGCCAAAGTCATGAAAGAAACCTGTGACGAAGTGTTAGGCGCTCTAGGCATTACAGATCCTAAGCTTGAGCTTGCGATGAAACTTGAAAAAATCGCTTTAGAAGACCCATACTTCGTAGAACGCAACCTATATCCAAACGTTGACTTCTACTCAGGTATCATCCTAAAAGCGATCGGTATTCCAACGTCTATGTTTACCGTAATCTTCGCTCTAGCCCGTACCGCAGGTTGGATCAGCCATCTACTAGAGATGCACAGTGCACCATTTAACATTGGTCGCCCACGTCAGTTATACACAGGTGAAGTAAAACGCGACTTCGTAAAATTAGAAGACCGCAAATAAGCCTAATTAACAGACAAGCGTCTTGTTAAAAAAAAGCCCTCGGTATTTAGATACTGAGGGCTTTTTTCTGTCTTTTAACTTATGCACGCAAAAACGGAATACACGCCTCCCATGCCTGACAATCCAGCCCACGCTCTCGGCGCATATAATAATCTTCTACCATGCGTGCTTGCTGCTCAATACCATACTTAAAAAATGACTTGCCCTCTGCCAACACATAGTCATAACGGCGGTTAATAAGCGCCCCACGCACCACTTTTAAACCTTGTTGCAATTGCCAAACATGGGTCAGCTCATGGATCAGCCACGCCCGTTTTGCCAGTGGCTGCTCACCAAAGTCCTCAACCCAATCGTCTGGGTGAAAATAGATATTGCCATTGGGACTGATGGCATAGTTTTTTAATACCCAACAAGCGCTTTTAATTTGCACCCGTTTGACATCAAAGTCTGTACCAAAAACAGAGTGCACCATAGCAACTTCCGCCGTTGTTAATGGTCGGCTGTTGCCAGAGGTTTTTTTTATTATTTTTTTCTGTGCATTATTTGCCAATTGTTTGGCTTGTTGTGTGACAGACTTAGGGTTGCACAACAAAGATAATTTCATCGGTTACTCGCTCCAGTTGCATTAACTGACTTGATAGTGAGGTAATACCAAATCTGAAAATTAAGATATCGAGGACAATGAGTGCAAACGCTACAAGTAGCGGGTTTAGCGAGTTTGACAAAGATAGGTTGTTTTTCAAAAAAGGTATAATAACCATTTCTAATCAGCTAAAAGTTGGGTTACTACCATTCTATTAATGACTACGATTAGTGGCAATTTCAATACACAGCTGCTCTTTGGTTTGGGTATCTTAATGTCAGAAACGACAACCGTCTTAACTTGCTTTAATGAATATGGAAGATTATAGTCATAGATTTATCCCACATTGTTAGCAGCAATCACGCTAAAAACAATCAAGCTCAAAACAATCAAGCTCAAAACAATCAAGCTTAGCAATACACAAGGCATCTGAAACAGACTATGGCTCCATCTAATACCCCAGTTCAGCCCTCATTGATTGAGGAAGATAACAGCCTAGCAACAGCGATAACTTCTGCACCAAAAAGCAGCGCTAACACAGCGGACATCCCCTTGGCACAGCGGCTACGTCCCAAGTCACTGGACGAGGTCATCGGTCAAAGCCACCTATTGGCGGAAGGTGCGCCAATTCGTCGCTTTGTTGAGCATGGTCATCTGCCCTCATTGATTTTGCATGGTGAGGCAGGTATCGGTAAGACCACCATCGCCATGCTACTAGCAGATGCAGTAGGTCGCCCCTTTTATCCACTATCTGCGATTAATACTGGGGTCAAACAACTGCGCGATGTGCTCGATGCTGGCGCTAAAGGCGGGATGGCGGCGCCTGTGGTATTTATTGATGAAATTCACCGCTTTAATAAGGCGCAACAAGATGCGCTGCTTGGCGCTGTTGAGGCAGGCGACATTACCTTAATTGGCGCCACCACAGAAAACCCGTCCTTTAGCGTCAATAATGCCTTGTTGTCACGCTGCCAAGTATATCGTCTACAACCTTTGGACGAGGCACAAATAGAGGCACTGTTACAACGGGCGTTAAGCGAAGACGAGCTGCTATCGACGCTGACTATTCAGCTGGATGCCACTGCCCAGATAGCTAAGCTGGCACATGGTGATGCCCGTAAAGCCTTAAATTTGCTTGAGTTGGCAGTGCAAGCGTCTGATCACTCACAACAACCGATTATCATTGATGACAAGCTGTTAGCAAGTGTGGCACAAACTGCCTTGCAGCGCTATGACAAAGATGGTGATCAGCACTATGACATTATCTCAGCGATGATTAAGTCAGTGCGTGGCTCAGATCCAGACGCAGCCCTGTATTGGATGGCACGGATGCTGGTCGCTGGTGAGCCACCTGAGTTTATCGCACGACGCTTGGTAATTTTGGCCAGTGAAGATATCGGTAATGCCAATCCCAATGCATTACTGCTTGCTGATGCTGCGTTACGCTCGGTAAAAGCCATTGGTATGCCTGAAGCCCGTATTATTCTAGGGCAAGTGGTGGTATATTTGGCAACTTCTGCCAAAAGTAACAGCACTTATTTGGCAATTAACAAGGCAATGCAGTTGGCACAAAAAGACCAGTCTCCAGTGCCATTACATCTGCGTAATGGGGTGACTAAACTGATGCAGGCAGAGGGCTATGGGCAGAATTATGTCTATCCGCATGATTACCCCAATCATTATTATCCACAGCAGTATTTGCCAGACAATCTGATCGGTACTCAGTTTTATCAGTATGCCGACAATCAGCGTGAGCAACACAGTTTACAGTTTATGCAGTGGTTAACCTCGCAGTCTAAATAGTGGATTGACTAGTAGATTTGACGTAGGCTGGCGTGGAGGAACGACACCCAGCTAGAATCCATCCCCTGAGAAGCGTTAAGAAAAGCTCTGGGGGAACTTCTTAGCTTCGCAAGAGTCAAGCTGTGCTTGGCTAGAATCCATCCCCAACCCTTCCTTTAAAAAAGCATAGGTATCTACATAAATTTACTAGCAGCATCAGCAAAGTACTTTAGCTTATCAGGGGGATAATGATTAACAAGCTCGGTAAAGTTAAGCCACTGGAACAACCCAGCCATTAGCGCAGGCGCAGTTATCGGTTTGTTGTGCTTCATTTGCCGACCTGACAGACGCACAAGAAACAAAGCAAACTCTTGAGACTGCTTATCCGATGCTTGCATAATACGCCACCCTAATGTACATGCCTGAGATGCAATCAACAAGCG
>NZ_KB907627.1 GCF_000382145.1 Psychrobacter lutiphocae DSM 21542 | reverse complement strand
AATTCAGATGATTATGGAAGTCTGCAGGAGTATTTAAAGGCGGATGAGGCTTTCAGAAAAAAAGTATTCAATAAACCTGAATATAAGAAAGTTCGAGAGGCTAAGTTTGCTGCTATGGAGCGAGAAATCGACTGGCATACTTATACTATTTATCCTAGACAGATTCTGGAGAAATATCATAAACAAATGGGGGTCATTAATAGAATGCGAGCATCGATAATTTATTATGAACTTACCTTTCACTATGATATGAGTGTTACTGAAAAAGATAACATATTGTATTTAGATCCAGCAGTACCTTGGTAAGATTTATTTAGCTAAGTTTTCCGATAAAATAATTTCATAGGGGTAAATACGTTTCGTTTTTGGCTTTTTTTCATTGCCTGCTAGTGCATGGAAGACAGTGACGGTTTATCCTCGTCAATTTATGTCACAAGTAAAACGTAGTAAAAAAGCCGATGGCACACCCATCTTACCCAGTAGTGTGGCTACTAAAAAAATAAGAATGGAAATTATCTTAGATGAAAACGGCAATGTGACCTTAAAAGATGAGTACGGTTATGTCAGAACCATGGATATGCTTTGAGGATAGATGAATGTCGCTATTCAATATATTAACCAGATGCGCTTGTATCTGGTTTTTTTTATATATTATATCCTTTAAGATTAACTAATATAAGCATAATAATCTAGTAGGTTGAGCCTAGACTTTTAGATCTTCATTTAGATATTTAGTATGGTTATAAAGATACTGATTGTTTGAAAATTTCATTAATGTATATTTTTCGATAACCGAAGATGCTGTCATTAAGCTTAATAATTCTAAAATAGCTACAAAGGACTAGGTGACTGTCATTAACCCTGTCGAAAAGCTTCGTTGTTAAATCCACTATAATTTTATGCTTTGGTTTCCTCTGGCTTTATATTAAGGTTGTTTTATGCAGTTTTGGCACTTTCTACAGCAAAATAATACACTGGCGCTGATGCTATTTGCTTTTATAGGGCTTATTGTAGGTAGCTTTTTGAATCTAGTCATCTATCGCACACCTTTAATCATAATGCAACAGTGGCGAATAGACTCGATACAATTTTTGCAGTCGCAACCTGATATCCCTGCTTCATTAACAACGCCTATTAACAATATAATTAGTAATAATGAAAGGTTATCTTTATTCAAGTCCTTATCGCATTGCGCAAAGTGTAGACATCAGATTAGCTGGTATGAAAATATACCTTTAATAAGTTGGATTGCCTTAAAAGGTAGATGCTCATATTGTCATCAAGATATTAGCCGAAGATATCCTTTGGTAGAGCTTGCCACTGCACTGCTATCAGCCATGGTGATATATCAGATGGGAGTTCAAGTATTAACGCTATTCACTTTGATATTCGTATGGTGCTTAATTGTTCTAGCAGGTATTGATTTTGAAACTCGATATCTTCCCGATAAACTAACTTACCCTTTAGCAGGAATAGGCTTAGCCATAAACTCACAAGGTTTATTAGTTTCCCCCGCACAATCTATTTTGGGACTAATAATAGGGTATTTAAGTTTGTGGATTGTGGCTCAACTGTTTTATCTGATTTTTAAAAAACAGGGTATGGCAGAGGGTGATTTTAAGCTATTAGCAGCACTAGGTGCTTGGCTAGGGGTACTGATGCTCCCTCTTATCATCCTGCTATCTTCGCTTCTTGGTTCTGTCATCGGTATCATGCTCCTGTTTAAAAATAAAGAAAGCCGATCTTTTGCTTTTGGCCCCTATCTTGCTATTGCTGGTATCTTAGTACTCTTGTATGGCTCAACTACTATGCAGTGGTACCTTAACCTTAGTCTATATTAGCCTATATTAAAAATCGTGAGGTCTATGGATAGTAGAATATAGTGTGGTCTTTAATAAAATCAAACCCTTTACTATTTTATTCTAGTCGTTAACATTTGTTAACACACTATCAACCAAAGAAAAGGTGAATACTATGTCGCAAGCACCATGGCTGTTCCATCATCAGAATAATGAGTTTGTCAATAGTTTTATGTATAGACAGAGCTATCCTAATTTATTAGATTATAAAGAGTACTTCTTTTTAAAGAAAAAAAATCATCTCAAACTATAACATCTGAAGAGCTTCAAAGGTTTGCATTACTTGATAGCATTGATGATGAAATATTAAGCAGTGCAAGAAATAAAGAACCTTTACCCATTGAAAACATGCCGCATACGGTTTATGCTCTGCCACCTATTGATGTACCAAAACCACAAGAAAAGATACTAACTAACGGTTCAATATTTTTGCATGAGTCTATCGCAACGGTATTGATGCAGTTTCAGCTAGGGCAAACAAAGCTTAGAAAAGTAGATATTATCAACATCTTAACTGATGAAAAAGTCACTGATGACGTATATTACTATGTAGATTTGGCAGAAAAAAGAGATTATTTTTTAGCTGAACAAAGTGAGCAAGTGAGTGGTAATAGTTACGATCCAAGCATCAAGTGTAAGTATATAAGACGCCCTCAAACAGGCGATATCGCCTTAAAAGCTGATGCAGCAGAGTGTGATGTGGACTTATGGCATGAGCCGATGTTGCGCGACTCATGGTTTATGTCGGATAGATTGGTACAGGCATTAATAAAAGCAGGACTCACTCCGCAACAGGATGTTGACTTGGTGCAATGTCGTTTGGTTTAACCTTATTTTTATAACCTATATATCATTTTATAGCTTTTATATTATATCAAAGGGAGTTAACTATGAGTCAGGAAACTAACAACAGTGCAGCAATACATACAAACACTAACACTAACACTAACACATCAAGACCAATCAATGCCCATCATATCTTTCCGAGAGAAATATTTGAGGATAAATATATTTTTAAGATAGCAAAGGAAGACTTACAAAGTCTTCCTTTGCTATCTTTTTATCACTTAATTATCTTACATACTTTTCAACTCAATAAGGAAACAAATAATGTCTAACTCAAATACTGCTTGGTTGTGTCAATATTCTGTCACTAGTCTATTTAATATTTATGGTCTTCAAGCCGATATTCCAGAATATGTCGATGCTGTTTCGTTTTATGAAAATAATCAGAAAATGACTCATCATCAATTGTCAGATATTGAAGAAAAAAGATTTAAAGAAGAGCTTAATCGAAATATATCATTTATAAACAAATGGTTTGCTTCGGAGTATATTGCAGATAAAAATATGCCTACAAGAGTATATCGAGAACCGAATGAAGTACTACCAAAACCCGATGAAGTTGCCTTTAAAATTATTAACGGTTATTTGGTCGTTAATCAGCAATGTTATGAGGTAATGAGTCAATTTAGGTTAGGTGATACGCATTTTAGTGAGATTGAAATTATTGATATGCAAACCAATAAGACGGCGACCAATACCCCTTATTATTTTATAAATATTGCCGAAACTAGAACGTTTTTAGATATCGAAAAGAGTGATGGTTTGGATGGCAACCCGTATGCACCTAATGATAAACGAAGATATATTGATGACCCTAAAGACAATGACATCAAACTAGAATGCACTGCCAAGGACTGCGATGTTGATATTTGGCATGACCCTATTTTAGTACGTTCCCTATTTTTATCTGATGCGTTAGTGCAAGCCTTGTTCGATGCGGGCATCACTAGCGAAGACTTAGCTTTGGTACGTTGTACAATCCAATCATAAAAATAATAATAAATTAAAAGGATAAATACTTATGTCAATTATCACACAATCGCATCATATTTTTACTAAAAAGTTTTATAAAGAGTTTGGTGTAAAATTATCTGAAATTTTTGATAATGAAAGCCTAATAGGTCAAGACGATTATAGTAACCGTATTCGTCTATTTGAAGATGCCAATATGGCAGACGCCATAAAAAATACCTTGGCAGCTAACCCAGATGCGTTAAATGGTACCAATATGGGCGCTACGAATCATTCAGGAGACCACCCAAATTATAGTGATGCAATATCAAATGCAGTTGTTGAAGTTATTCAAGATTATAATGACAAAGTAATTAATCAGCAACATGCTCAAAACCTTGTACTAGATATTCATCAAACTGCAAACCCCAACTTTCTTCTACGCACCTAGGAAAAAATAGAAACTATACTTGTCGTGACTGCTTATGTTTAGGAAGTTTGAGCCATTAAGGTGATAAATAGCCGGTTTTTCAGATAAGTTAAGTTGATATTTTGAACCCTTAGAAACTAAGAGAAATTACACCCAACAAATTTAAAAAATAGAACAGGTATGGCAAACCCTGACTTTTACCTAACTACAGAGCTATATCATACCAGGATTTAGGAATTATGAAGTCGTAAAACTAGAAATAATAAAATCCTTAAAGTGTATTCTTCTTAACAGACTAATACCATTAGTTTTACAAGTTTTTATACCTAAGATTTTATGAAAGCACGGTTTGCTCAACCCTTTAATCTACAATAATTTTTCAATAACATCCTCTTGACTCAGGTTGATTCGTTTGCAGTATAAGGCCTCTATTTCATTTAAAGCATCTCGTAGCTGGCGTTGTGACACCTGTATGTACTGTAAGGTCACATCATCGCTAGATTTTGCCTCACGATGGTTTAACAGCCTCTTTAGTACAGGGTAGTTAACATTTAAGCTATTAGCCACTGTGCCAAATGTGCGGCGTAAATCATGAGGTGTAATATACAAGCCAGCCTTTTCAGAGATAGCTTTGTAACTACCGCTTAAGTCTTTGACGTGATCACTACTTCTTTTTAAGTCACTTGGGAACACCCATTCTTCACCACTACTTAGTCTTTTACGCTCTTTTAAAATAGCTTGTAGGATTTTACCTGTAGGCATGTGATAGTCAGAGCCATTCTTTGTAGCCTTAAATACGATACGGCCTGCTTCAAGATCAACATCTTCCCACCTTAAAGTCTGTGCTTCGTTTAAACGTACACCAGTAAACATGAACAGTAATAGAATGTCACGAGCATTATTACTATAAGGTGCTTGTTTGAATGAGCCACCATCCCTATGTTCAATTAGAGTTTGAAAGTATGTACCAAGATATTCTTCCTCAACATGTCGAGTTCGAGGCTTGATTTTATTCCAGTCTTTTTTGGCATTTAAAATTCGGATAGGCTGATCTTTGATGATGTATTCTTCATTTTCATCTAAAAAACTATCCTGACAATAGTTCCAAACAGAGCGTAGAGCTCTCATAGTGGCATTAGCTTGTGCTTTACTACGTTTGCTAATTTCCTTATGTTTTTCACTAACCATGGTTTTAGTAATATCGTTTAACGACAAGTCCAGCCAATCACTAAGCCGACCAAGTATTTGCTGATCATATGTCTCGATAGTACGGCTGGCGAGGTTTGGTTTCATGGTTTTAAAGTATTCATATGCTTCTTTTAATGTTGGCACATCAGCGTTTGAAGCAGGCTGGTTAACTGGACCAGCTTGATAGCCATCATAGACATGCAGACCTTTTTTGATATTAACCATCATAGTACGGGCTTTTTCACGAGCTTCTGTCAAAGTGATTAAGTGTGTTTCTTCGACTTCATCACGATAAAGCTTACCGTTGATTCGTTTATGTAGGGTATATTTTTTTGATTGTTTACCGACTCTTAATGCGAAACCTGTCAGTATCTCATCCATATAAATATCGGTACCACTTGTTGCATACTCAACAGAGTCTACAAATCGCTTGGTGAGTTTAACTTTCATACTGGCCTCTTAATAGATGTTCTAATAGAACCATCATACGGTAATCAGCAGTGGAGTCAAAGTATCAAGATAGTATCAAAACCATTTTGATACAGGCTTTGATACTGTGTTAATTGCATAATTCATAGGCAATAAAAAACCCTTACAGACTATAATCTGTAAGGGTTTTTAATATTGGTACCGGTGGTCGGACTCGAACCGACACGCTTTTAAAGGCAACGGATTTTGAATCCGTCATGTCTACCAATTCCATCACACCGGCGTGTGTGGTTAGCCAGTAATACGTCAAGCTAGGTGACGTATTATAGCAACTTCTCAATCTGGGTCAAGAAGTTTTCTTACGAAAAGTTATGTTGATATAGGGGTGTAGTTATAATATCCGGCTTCTAGCCTACGAAGGCGCGCTCGACCACATAGTCAGCAGGCTCACCCATTCGAGGAGAAACGGTTAAGCCATAACCATCTAAAATCTCAGACACATCCGCATTAAAGGGCATACTACCACAGATCATGACTCGATCGTCTTCCTTATTAATTTGTGGCAAACCGATATCTTCAAATAGCTTGCCAGACTTCATCAAATCAGTGATACGGCCAGTATTGCGGAAGTCCTCGCGGGTGACGGTTGGGTAGTAGATGAATTTTTCACGATACCATTCGCCAAAGATCTCATCGTTAGGTAAGGTTTCTTCAAATAGTTCACGATAAGCGAGATCTTCGACTTTACGTACAGCATGGCATAGAATGATTTTATCAAATCGTTCGTACACTTCAGGGTCGCGTGCTAAGGATAAAAATGGCGCTAACCCAGTACCAGTGGCCAGCATATATAAGTTTTTACCAGGCAGTAAGTCATCTAATACGAGAGTTCCCGTCGGTTTTTTGCTAATCAGTAGCTCGTCACCCACCTTGATATGTTGAAGGCGTGAAGTAAGCGGACCGTCTTGTACTTTAATAGAGAAAAATTCTAAATGATCTTCATAGTTAGCGCTGGCAATGGAGTAAGCGCGGCAAAGTGGGCGACCATCTACCATAATACCAATCATCGCAAACTCACCATTACGGAAGCGTAGGCCAGCATGGCGAGTTGTTTTGATAGTGAATAAAGAATCATTCCAGTGATGAACGTAAGTGACGGTTTCAGTAAGAAACTTTGACATAAAGGCCTCAGTTAGTAATGAATAACAGTGGTTAAGTAAATAGGTTTTGCAGTCGTAAATTATTTTTTTAGGCGCTACATGATAACAAATTATTGTGTATCATAACGACTATCTGGTAAAAATTGGGCAAAAGCATCATTACAAAATGGAATAACCTATGGTATAGAAACCATAAGGGTACAGGGTTTGAACGATTTATTCTTGTTGGAGATGGTAGGTGTTGCCATCACCTCATATAAGCGCTGTATTAGATGACTCTACGAGCAGGTACGCCCCATTGGTTGATATTGGGTTTTGTATCCATGCAGGCAAAAATAAATAATATCAGACTACCAACGAAAGGTATAAAAGATATCAGATACCACCAGCCAGACTTGTTAATATCGTGTAAGCGTCGGACGCTTAGTGCTAAGCCAGGTAGAAAAAATATCAGGCCAACAAGACTAACTAATACCTCATCCATATCAAAGATATTATCAATTGCTGAGGCCACAATCGCAATTAATGAGACAGAGAGTACAAAGTACCAATATTCTTTTCGGCGGGAGCGACCACTAAAGTTGCTAAAATCTTTTAATGATTTTTTAAACCAATCTAATAGGGTGTAGTTTTCTTCTTCTGTCCATTTTGCAGCAGCAGCTTGATAATCATAATCTAGTGGCGGAGGCGTTTGGGGTGTATTATTCATCATATTTTGTCCATTATTTATCAGTGATTTATTTATCGAGCTGTTTAATATTTTATTAGATGTTTATTTATAGCTCTTATATAAGAATATATTGGGTCGTGGCAGATGGGATTCAATCATAGGGCTGGTGTTAAACCCTTATTTTAGGTTATTTTTATTTGAAGGTGTGTTAAATATGTTGTCTCAATCAGGTGCATTGCAATCAGAGGTATCAATTCCTATTATTGGCTACCACCATTCGCCATTAACCCAAAAATTTGGCTTACCTCGGCAGGCGAATATTGTGCCACTGGCGACCACTATTGAGTTTTTGCCACCTTACGGTACGCCAGATGCTTTTATGGGTCTGGCTGAGTTTAGTCATTTGTGGGTGACTTGGTTTATTCATAAAAATCCAACCACGCCAGAGACTTTTAAGCCTTTGGTGCGTCCACCAAGATTAGGTGGGAATAAAAAACGAGGATTGTTTGCGACACGTAGCCCATTTCGGCCGTCACAATTAGGCTTGTCTGTGGTGCAGTTGGTCAAGGTTGCAGTGGTCAATGATAACGGTCAAGATAGTGTGGTGTTGCATCTTTTAGGTGCAGATATGCTTGATGGTACGCCCATCATAGATATTAAGCCTTATATTGCTTATAGTGATGCCATTAGTGATGCAGCAAGTAGCTTTGCATCGAGTTCTCCTGAGTTTTTGCCTGTTGTGATAAGCAAGCAGGTGCAACAGCAGTTAGACAAGCTGCATGCGCAAGTAACAGAGGGGCTTGATGTATCAGATAGCCCAGATGTGCTAACGGGTACTGATGTTGAGTTGATATGCCAGTTAATTGGGTTAGATCCACGCCCTGCATACCGACATCAAGAAACAGATACAGTATGTGTGATGCGTTACAAAAATTTTGATATCAGTTTTGAGATGGATGCTCAGCAGACGATGCATATTGTGGCGATTGCCCATTTGTGCTAACTATTCGTTTGTATTAGCAAACATTTCAGGCGCTTGAATTTTTAAAAAATATGCTGATAATGAAGCGGTAACTTTAGCACAGCCCTAGAGCAACAAACTTTAAACCAAAAGAGAGATTGTCTTTAACTAAAAGAGAGATTATGTTTACCGATACCCATTGCCATTTAAACCGTTTAGATCTAAGTAAGTATGATGGAGACATCGCAGGAGCCATAGAGGCTATGAAGCAGGCTAAGGTAAGCCGAGCGATGGCGATTATGTGTGATTTTGCAGAGTATGATGAAATTTATGGCATTATTAGTAAATTTGGCGATAGCGAGCTAAATTTGGGTATGAGTGTCGGTATTCACCCTTGTGAAGATATTGCTGTTTTGCAGTCTGCTACGGTAGAGCGGATTGTGGAGATGGCTGATGCGGAGCATGTGTGGGCCATTGGTGAGACTGGTCTTGATTATTACTGGAGTGATGAGAATATCAGTGCGCAAAAAGACAGCTTAGCCAGACATATCTATGCCAGTCAACAGTTAAAAAAGCCACTGGTAGTACATACCAGAGAAGCAAAACAGGATACCATCGATGTTTTGAGGGCTGAAAAAGCGGAGCATGGTATTATCCACTGTTTTACCGAGGATTGGGAGACGGCCAAGAAGGCATTGGACCTAGGCTTTTATATTTCATTTTCAGGTATTGTCAGTTTTAAAAATGCACAAAGTCTGCGTGATGCAGCGTTAAAAGTACCAAGAGATAGGTTGTTAATTGAAACGGATAGCCCTTATTTGGCACCAGTGCCTAAACGAGGTAAGTCTAATGAGCCAGCTTATGTGCCTTATGTAGCACAATGTTTGGGCGACTTGTTTGGGATGAGTAGTGAGGAAGTTGGACGATTAACAACAAAAAATTTTGAGGATTTACTAGCACAAAGGTCATAAAATAGGTATCCTATGCTAGGTATGACCAAGCAGTCATAACTCGTTTGTGCTGTAGAGCCAAGGAATTTTCCTTATTTCTATGGTAGATATTTTGTTAAAGTAGATACAGGTTAGGAGTTTGCATGAGCAGGCAGCAGCAATTCAAGGACCGTGAAGAGAAGATTTTAGCCACAGCTGAGCAGCTCTTACTTGAAGCAGGAAGTGGTGACATCACTTTAGATAGTCTGGCCGATCAGCTGGACTTAGCAAAAGGGACTTTATATAAGCACTTCTCAAGTAAAGATGAGTTATATTTGCGTATTATTATTCGCTATGAAGAGCAGTTGTTTGCTATTAATAAGATAGATGATAGTGCTGGTTCTGGCGTGTCGCGTATGATATTACAACAGTTGATGAATCCACAAAAAGCCTTGCTGTTTAACCAAATTGAAGAGCGTTTAGCGGCATCAGCGCAAGGGTTAAACCGAATGTTTGGTGAGCTGTATCAAATCCGCCGTGCTCGTATGAAACGGTTGTTGGATATCACCAGTCAGTATTTACAAAGTCAAAATAGTGGGTTAAGCACTCGTGATTACTTGTCTACCATTTGGGCAATTGGTCAGGGTGGTGCAAGTTTATTAAACTCAAGCTTCTATCAGCGTTATTTAGGTCGCCGTGATACATTGCGTTTGGCGTTAATCCAGCAGATGTTAGATTTACCAAAGCAGTATCCAAGCGAGGAAAAAGGAGATGAGGATATGGTAGATTTGGTCAATCAAATAGATTCTGAAAGCGAAGCGCATCATCAAGCACAAGGTTAACTAGGGCGTGTTTTCACTTTGAAAATGGTGATAAAAATAAGATAAATTGCTGTCAGGCTAAGAAAATAACGTAGATAATATGATGTTATTAACCAATTATTTGACGCCTGTATGACAAGATTTAGCTATTTTTTTTAGCCTATTTAAATATCATTGCACGAATTGAAGATACGCCTTAGATAACAGTAACACAAAAAAATCTGTCATTTAAATTGGTTTAAATGACAGATTTTTGTTTTTAGCTTATCTAACCGTTTTAGCTTATCTAACCGTTTTAGCTTGTCAGAAATGCTTTAAGCATCAGCGTACAAGAAAGGTTTTAATCATCTGGTAAAAGGGTTGCTTCATTTGAACGCCAGTTTTCAGCACCATAAAATAGCATTTGTGCTTGGCGGGTGCACTGTCTAAGCATCTGCTCTTTTTTGGCAGTGACATTATCAATATCACTGTCTTCATCATACGCCTGTGAGTAGGTGAGATCTAGCCAATCAATAATCCAAGCCAAAAATAAATTAAGACCAGCTTCCGCTAACAAGCGTCTGTCCTCGGCATTGATATGTTGAAATGCTGGCTGAATGCCTAAGTCTTCCCCCATAATTTGGGCAAATAGCTTAATCTGAGAGGCAATAGCATTGCGCACTGACTCTGAGCCACCAAAGCGCTCACTTACCATAAACTGCCAGTAGCGTGGGTGCTCATCAATTGAGGCAAAAAACAGCTGAATACTTTTGGCAATTTGGCGATCATGGCTACGGGTACGTCCCATTTGTAAGCCACTACGCAAGGTAGATAGCGCTTCACCAAGCTCTTCTTCTACCAAGCTACGCCCTAAGCCTTCCATGTCATCGAAGTGACGATAAAAGGCTGTGGGGACAACACCAACTTCACGGGTAACTTGACGCAAGCTGATAGAGGCAAAAGATTGTCCCATCATGCACAGGTCTAAGACGGCATTAAAAAAAGCTTGGCGTGTTTGACGCTTTTTTTGTTTGCGACTATTTAAGGCAGTGCTGGGTATATTGGTTGTGTTGGATGGGGCTGTGCTCGGGTGAGAAGTATTGCTCATGATAGGTTGTCTCTGGCGGAATCTGGCGTAGTAAAGTCAAAGTCTATGGTTAATAGACTCTAAGATAATATACTAAAACCACCTCATATATCAAAGTTTACGCCAGATAAGCGTGCTCTACCATATCTTATCGCCACCTATGCCGTTTAAATCCTGTGCCAAGCGATACGCCTCATGGTCATTCATACCAGTAATATAGTCCAAAATATTCAGCGCATTTGCATAGACATCGGTGCCAAGCTGACGATGAAGTGTATGTAAATGTTGATTTAATAACTGCAGCAAATGCTTTTGTTCAAAGTGTAGTGGCTGTTGCTCAATCGGTAGCAGTGCCAGTGGCATAAAAGCGTCTAATAAGGTATGTAAACAGCGATTAGCCATGAGCTCCATGCGTATCTTGCTAGGATGGGCAAAGATTTGGGTAGAGGCAAGTTGCTTAGCTTCAGCGATACCATCCTTCACACTGGGTTCACAATGTTCAAATAAACTGCCTTGCAGCTCCCCTGCTAGTAGCGTTTCAGAGTGAGTAACAAATGCTTGGGTAACTTTATCGACCAGCCGCATCATAGCTCGCCCTCGTAAGGCTGCTAGCTTTTGTACCACAGGTGCATTTTGAGTAACCTCTGGTGGTGTGCCACGAGAGCCTATCAGGCGTAGCATTAATGGCTCTACTTCCTGATATTCGATCATATTCAGATGGATACCATCTTCAAGGTCAATTAAGGCATAACAGATGTCGTCAGCCGCTTCTAGCAAATAGGCCAAAGGGTGACGTGCATAGCCATCATGGTTGGGTGCATAGGGTAGGCGTAGCTGTCCAGCCAGCTTATCTAATAGGGTAGCATCACTAAAAAAACAGCCATATTTTTTGATGTCAAGTGCACTAACAGTAGGAGTGGCTTGTTGTTGTGTGGCGGTTGTATTTAGGGTTGGTTCTAGATGGCTAGGATAAGTAGAAGTGGCATTACTATGCTTGGCCAGCCAAGGATACTTCATAAATGCCCCTAATGTGGCACAGGTTAAGCGCATCCCACCGCGATCTGGATGATGCTCATTGCGAGTTAATAGGCGAAAACCTTGAGCATTACCTTCATAACCTTGTAAGTCTAGGCGTTGTGCTGGGGCTAAATAACTTAAAAACGCGTGCTGTGAGGTATGATTAAACCAATCTCGAATGGCATACTCACCAGCATGACCGAACGGTGGATTGCCAATATCATGTGCCAGACAGGCGGCCTGGACTATCACGCCGACATCACCAACACTAATACCACGTGGCAGCCCATCGGGTAAGAGGTCGTGTAGTCTTTCAGCAGCCATCATGCCCAGCGAGCGCCCAATACAAGACACTTCTAACGAGTGGGTAAGGCGAGTGTGAATGCCAAGCTGATTGGTCAGAGGGTGTACTTGTGTCTTTTGGTTTAATTGACGAAAAGACTGAGAGAAAATCAAGCGATCATAGTCTTTATGAAACGGTGTGCGTGATTTTTCGGAGGTGTTTTGCTGTTTGCGGCTGCCCAAGCGCCGTTCGCTAAATAGATAAGACCAGCGCTGGCTGGCGTTTAAGCGATTTAGCTTGTGTTCGTTAAGATGGCTGTTCAGATTAAGGCTAGGCTGAGTCATAAGGCATCCATATACATACATTGAGTGGTAATAACTGTTCATAACTATGATGACGTCATGCATCATAGCATAGCAGAAAAGTATGTCGGAAAAATGATTCAGCCTTGGGCTTGCCTAATATAAGCCGATAGCAGCCTTTAAGATCATGGTTTATAGCACTTTAACTTAAGCTGGTTAAGGGTTAAATTACTCGGCTTCTGCTTGCTGACAACCAAACAGCTTCTCATTTTTTTGTAAGTCGCTAACTGAGGCTAGCGCACCTGCTTTTGCCATATCGGTAGGAACAGCGTATAGATCACCTTGCTGTTGTTGTACATACCAGACTAGGCCTTTACCATCTTCTAAGCCCAGATTACTGATGTAGGCATCTTCTGACAAATTGCTGTCTTGTACGAAGTCATATTCGATACCGTCAATCAAGATATGTGCTGTCTTTGGGGTGGTGTCTGTGTGGTAAAACACACCCAGCTTAGCGGTAGGCTCACAGTTAAAGATGATACGTCCATGATCATGGTCATGATCGTGGTGGTGATGGTCATGTGCATGTTCATCATGTGCGTGTTCATCATGTGCGTGTTCATCATGTGCGTGTTCGTCATGTGTATGTTCATCATGTGCGTGTTCGTCATGTGTATGTTCATCATGAGCGTGTTCGTGTTCAGCCTGTTCTGTGTCATGTTGCGCTTCTTCTTGTGCTGGCTGGCAGCCTATCAATAATAGGCCAGTACTGAATAGGGTGGTGGTTGCTAGTTTTGCTAGTTGTTTATGTGACATGGTACGCCTCAAAGATAAATAAAAAGTTAATAGTTAAAAAGTTGATAGTTAAAAAGTTGATAGGGTCTGTTGAACTTCCATCTTCGTAGGAAAAATTGAGATAAAACTGTCTTAATCAAGGTGATGAATGCAGTTAATATCTGAATATTGACCAATTCATCAACGCAGAGTAAGGCGAATTTAGCTTGTTTTTGCACAAAAATGAAAGTTTCTTACTCTTATTGCACCTATGATACTACATCATATAATTGTTATGTTATATAGTAACAGTAAGAGTATAAAATAAAACTGATAGTGATGCACCTTCTATCAGTTTTAGGATGTTAATTTGTACTTAGTAACAGCGCTTGAGCATAGACTGCCTACCTATACTACTGAGCTTATACATTCTAAGGTTATACGTTAAATCTATAAGGTTATACGTTAAATCTATAAGGTTATACGTTAAATCTAAAGTGCATCACATCGCCATCTTGCACGATGTAGGTTTTGCCTTCTAGACGTGATTTACCCGCAGCAGCAGCGCCTTTTTCGCCGCCGTATTCAATAAAGTCTTCATAAGCAATCACTTCGGCACGGATAAAGCCACGCTCAAAGTCAGTGTGAATCACGCCAGCTGCTTCAGGTGCAGTAGCACCCACTTTTACTGTCCAAGCACGCACTTCTTTTACGCCAGCGGTAAAGTAGGTTTGCATATCAAGCAGCTTATAGCCTAAGCGAATTACCTGATCTAAGCCAGCTTCTTCCATGCCCATGCCTTCTAAGAAGTCGGCTTTGTCATCTTCGTCTAGCTGCGAGATTTCAGCTTCAATTTGGTTGCACAGAGGCAGAACAATGGCATCTTCTTCGGCAGCATATTCACGTACCGCATCAAGATAAGGGTTGTTTTCAAAGCCATCTTCGCTGACGTTAGCAATATACATGGTTGGCTTTAAGGTAATGAGACCATAGCTTTTGATCAGTTTTTTCTCATCGTCATCAAGCTCAGCTAAGCGAGCCGCTTTACCTTCTGCTAAGAAAGGTTCAATTTTTTTGAACACATCAAGGGCAGCTTGAGCGTCTTTGTCATTGCCTTTGGCTTTTTTGGTTAAGTTAACGATGGCACGTTCAACGGCTTCTAAGTCGGCCAATGCCAGCTCAGTATTGATGGTTTCGATGTCATCAATTGGGCTAACACGGCCATCAACGTGAATAACGTTGTCATCATCAAAGCAGCGAACCACGTGAGCAATGGCGTCCGTTTCACGGATATTGGCCAAAAACTGGTTGCCCATACCTTCACCTTGTGAAGCACCAGCAACCAGACCTGCGATGTCAACGAATTCCATGGTCGTTGGCAATACACGCTCTGGATTGACGATATCAGCCAGCTTTTTTAAGCGTGGGTCAGGTACAGGTACGATTCCTACGTTAGGATCTTTTGTACAAAAGGGGAAGTTTTCAGCTGCAATACCTGCTTTAGTTAAGGCATTGAATAAAGTTGATTTTCCGACGTTTGGTAAGCCGACGATGCCACAATTAAAGCCCATAGGTTATCTCTCTTAATATTAAATGTTGTCAAAGTTAAGGGGTTAAAAATTAAAGAATTAAAGATTAAGGGGTAAAAATTTAACAGTAAAAATTAAAGGGTAAACAATAAATTAAAGGGTAAACAATAAAAAGCGCAAAAGGATTCACAATCCAAAACATTAAAAATGCGGTAGGGTTAAACTAAAGTTTTAAAAAGTTATCCCAAGTCTATTGTGCTAAATTGGCGCTATTGTAGCAAATACTGCTGTCAAAAGGGTCATAAAAAGCAAGGTGACGAATGCTTAGGGCGCATCCCTAATCAGTGCTATCTTCAACCAAGCCCAGCATGACCCCCATGTTTTTATCATCTTTGTAATCCAGTTCAGGGGCATACAATGCCGAAGCAATGCCACCATCTAAAAATAGGGCGTTTGGGCAGTGTAGCTGCTGCTGAAAGTAGCTGGCAAATTGATAAAAATTAACAGGCTCTTGAGCGGTGACAAACTTTATTTGTCCATCTGCACACACCCCGACACCGTTACGAATCTTTTTAGACGTACTGTTTTGATTGAACTTAGGATGCAGTTGATTGTCAATCACCAGCATGGGTCCAGATTGGGTCGCATACCAAGGTGTTATCTGTTGGCTATCTAGCATCTTAGCAAACTGCTTGCTTTCTGTAATCTGCACCTGACTGTCTTTATTCCACCACAGCACCCCATTTGGCAACAAATGAAAGTTACCAGCGCCTTGATTTAGATTGAGCGACAACACTTGCTGTCCCTGCATCACAGTATAACCAATAGGAGCAAACTCGCTGTCATACATGCCAGCATTGACCGCAAATTGCAGCTGGCTGCGCTCAGGTAAATCTGCCAATAGCGCATCAAAGGTATACAGTGGCTCTCGTGACTGATCTAGATCAGGCAGGCTCACATCTTGCTTGCTGCTATTGTTCAAAGAGTCGCTACTGACGCTTGACGTTTCGCCAGTAGCAGCAACATCAGAGCTGGCGCTTGCAGTGTGCATTTGTCCTGATTTCCAAAACAATCTTAGTGATAAGCCGCTGTCTGCTTGCTGCAAGCTGTCTTGGCTTACGCGACACAAGGTGTGGTTAAAAGGTGTCGCTTGTGCTTGACAGTATTGAGCATCAGAGTTTTGGGTTTTTGCAATCAGGGCGTTAAAGTCCGCCTTATTACACCCTGTTAATAGCAACATGCCTAGAGCGGTTGCTAATAAAGGGTAGATTTTGGATGATTGCTGTGGTGTTGATGGCTGCTGCATCAGGGATCCTACATTTATTATTACGGATTGTTCTGGTTTATCCGTACATATTATTGAGTCACAACCTATTATCAAGTCATAAGTTAGATATAAGGCGAAGAGGGCAAATTGCGTGAATCTGCATTATGTGCGATATACGCTTCATTATTGGCTTTAAAACTATCAGGGTCTGCCATCAGCCACATTTGATTATAAATATCGGCACGGGCACCATCACGCAGCAAGACACCTTCATCCATAAAGTAGAAGAAGCGAGACAGCAGCTTGATTGAGCCATCATGAGTACGGCGTGCGATATGATACGGCTTGAGGTCGTAAGGATGTGACAGACCCACAGAGCCGACAAAGTTGGCCAGTGACTTTAAGGTGTTGCGATGGAAGTTGGCAACACGCTCAGATTTACTGGGCACGTCTAATGCTTTTTCACGATAAGGATCTTGCGTGGCTACCCCAGTTGGGCATGTGTTGGTGTGGCAAGATCGAGATTGAATACAGCCGACCGCAAACATAAAGCCACGTGCTGAGTTACACCAGTCAGCACCAAGGGCGAGCATTTTGGCAATATCAAAGGCGGAAACAATTTTTCCACTGACACCAATTTTTATTTTATCACGAATACCAGCACCGACTAAGGTGTTATGCACAAACATAAAGCCATCAATCAATGGCATTCCCACATTATCCATAAACTCAACAGGTGCTGCACCAGTACCGCCTTCAGCACCGTCAACGACAATAAAGTCTGGATAGTTATTTTCTTCAATCATGGCTTTAACAATCGCCATAAACTCCCAAGGCTGACCAATACATAGCTTGAAGCCAACTGGTTTGCCACCAGATAACTCACGCAATTGTTGCCAAAAGTGAACCAGTTCACGTGGTGAGTCAAATGCAGAGTGGGTTGAGGGTGAGATACAATCAACACCCATAGGGATATGGCGGGTTGCAGCAATCTCTTCAGTGATTTTTTCAGCAGGTAATACCCCGCCTTTACCAGGCTTAGCACCTTGTGATAGCTTGATTTCAATCATTTTGACCTGCGCGTCTTTGGCGTTTTTTTCAAATAGCTCAGGATTAAAATTACCCTCGTCATCACGGCAGCCAAAATAGCCAGTACCCAACTCCCAAATTAAGTCACCTCCATATTTACGATGATAAGGGCTAATAGCGCCTTCACCTGTGTCATGAGCAAAGCCACCCATCTTTGCGCCTTGATTGAGCGCCATAATAGCGCGGCTGGATAAGCTGCCAAAGCTCATGGCAGAGATGTTAAATACTGACATAGAATAAGGTTGACTACACTGGTCATTACCAACAATAATACGAAAGTCATCGACATCCAGTGGGTGGCTGGTTTGCGACTGCAAAAACCACTCTTTGTCTTGTACATACAAGTCATCTAAGGTTCCAAAAGCATTGGTGTCACTAACATTCTTCGCTCTTTGATATACCAAAGCCCGTTGCTGGCGTGAAAAAGGCACTTCTTCTTTATCATTTTCGATAAAGTATTGACGGATTTCAGGGCGATAACTTTCTAAAAAGTAGCGGATGTGTCCAGCAATCGGATAGTTGTACAATACAGCGTGCTTTGACTGGAGCAAATCATAGATACCAACCAACATTAATGCACCAGCAATGATAGCCAGCCACCATAAGGATACTAAAATAGAGATAATAGTGACGATGGTGACACCAATCAGTAGTCCATATCGTTTGAGAACCCCAACTTGGTATTGGCGTTCATTTTGCTCAACCATAGGAATTCTATTTGGGGCATTTTTCGAAGATTGTGACATAAATATCCTCTATCAATTTTTATCAATTTCGATGCTAAATTGCTTTATTCAGTACGTTAAGTTAATGCGTTGCTTAATGGATTCGTTAATGAGTTGTTTAACTGGCTTATTAATTGGTGTGTTAATTGGTTCGTAAAATTTTTTTTATAATTGGTTTTTTGTCACCCTATAAAATACGCCCATCTCAACTTAAAATATAGGCTATGGTTGATTCAGGGTTTAGCTCCCTTCCTTTTCTTTGCCAAGCGCAGCTTGGCTCTTGCGAAGCTAAAAAGATCCCCCAGAGCTTTTCTTAACGCTTCTCAGGGCTGGGGATGGATTTTCAACAAGTATTGTGGAAATCCCCCTAAATCCCCCTTTAATAAAGGGGGATTTACCTCCGTTTCAGTATGTTGCAAATAAGCTCACAGACATAGCAAATAAACCAGTTATTTATGTTGTCACCTGATAAAATGGTAAAAACAGGGTGTTTGTTTATTGATAAATGATTACTCCAATTATAGCCAATATTATGGTTTAAACCTAATTGTGGCATGTTATCTAATTGTGCCAATCGGTAACGACTTATCAGTCGCTTTGCTATTTAGACAATAACACACAGCGTGTTAACTCAATCCATGTTAAAATCAAACACATACACTAAGACCGAAGCTGGCATATTAAGCAGATAGCCTGTTAAAATCATAGCCTGTTAAAATCACAGGTTGAAAATCACAGGTTGTTGGCTTTTATCTGACAAAAATGACAAAATAAGACTCATTTATGGGAAGCCATTAAGGTCGAGATGAGGTTAATGTGCTTTTTCATATGAACTTTTAATTTAAACCCAAACCGAAACAAACCCTAATAAACCAAGGAGCTTAAATATGGCTATCGAACGTACCTTATCAATCATCAAGCCAGACGCTGTTGGCGGCAATCACATCGGTGCTATTTATAGCCGTTTTGAAAACGCTGGCCTAAAAATCGTTGGCGCAAAAATGCTACATCTTGACGACGAAAAAGCTGGCGGTTTTTACGCTGAGCACAAAGAGCGTCCATTCTACAATGACCTAGTTGCCTTTATGACTTCAGGTCCAGTAGTGGTCTCTGTGCTAGAAGGCGAAAATGCCATTGCTAAGCATCGTGAAATCATGGGCGCCACTAACCCAGCAGAAGCAGCAGAGGGTACTATCCGCAAAGACTTCGCAACCAGCATCGACGAAAACGCAGTACACGGTTCAGACTCAGCTGAATCAGCGAAACGTGAAATTGCTTATTTCTTCAATGAAGACGAAGTATTAGAGCGCACACGTTAATCTCTAAGATTTACCACTAAAAAAACGGCTGGGCAATTTGCTTGGCCGTTTTTTATTTTCACCGCTGCGTGCAACTTGAAAATTCATATTTTCATGGTTAATTCACTTGTTGTAAGCAGAAGCGAATCTAAATATCAGTTATAATATAAAATCCAAAACTGTCACCACTCACAACTTAAACCAGGTTAGCCGACTTATCATGACCAAAATTCCAATGCAGCCTGCCGATAGCTCGCCAGCAGTAGATACTCGTATTAACCCGTCAAACTCGAACTCAGAACAAGGCGCCATGCAAGCCAATAGTAAGACTAACTTACTGGGGATGAGTCAGGCGCAGTTGGGCGAGTTTTTTAAGCAATTGGGCGAAAAACCCTTTCGAGCCACCCAAGTAATGAAGTGGATCTATCAGCATGGTGTGACCGACTTTGAGCAGATGACCAACTTGTCAAAAGGTTTGCGCGATAAGTTAACTCAACAGGCGTGTGTGGAGCCACCAGAAGTGGTACACAAAGAATTTAGTGATGACGGCACACGCAAATGGGTGTTTAAGGTTGCAGGTGGTTCATTGGTCGAAACCGTATTGATTCCGGCTGATGACAGCAAGGTCAACGGTCGCAAGACTCTGTGTATCTCATCGCAAGTGGGCTGTGCGTTAGATTGCAGCTTTTGTAGTACGGGTAAGCAAGGCTTTGAGCGAGATCTCACTGCGGCTGAGATTATCGGTCAACTGTGGGTAGCAAACGCCTCTTATATGCAAGATACGGACAATGCAGAGTGGCAAAATGAGGTCACCAATGTGGTGATGATGGGGATGGGTGAGCCTCTACTTAATTATAAGCCTGTGGTGGCTTCTATGAGCTTAATGTTATCTGATCATGCTTATGGGCTGTCTAAGCGCCGCGTCACTTTATCCACCTCTGGTGTGGTGCCTAAGATGTACGACTTGTACAAAGATATCGATGTGGCATTGGCGATTTCTTTGCATGCGCCTAATGATGAGCTACGTAATGAGTTGGTACCGATTAATAAAAAGTATCCGTTAAGCGAGCTGATTACCGCTGCCAAAGCGTACGTTCATGATAACAATCCACGTCACAAAAAACACGTCACCATTGAGTATGTGATGTTGGCAGGTGTTAATGACAGTGATGAGCATGCCCACCAATTGGTGGCGTTGCTTGAAGATCTGCCCAGCAAAATCAACCTAATTCCGTTTAATCCATTCCCACATGCGCCTTATGAGCGCTCAAGCAACAACCGAATTCATGCGTTTAGTAATATTTTAAATAATGCTGGTTTTGTGTGTACCATTCGTCAGACCCGTGGGGATGATATTGATGCCGCCTGTGGTCAGTTGGTTGGGCAGGTCGCAGATAGAACGCGCCGCTCTGCTAAGTGGCAACAAAGCATTCAGCAGCGTCAGCAGCAACAATTAGCCGACCAAGACTAATATAGTCAAACTTAATTAAGTATGAGCACGCAAGTACAAGCAGGCAAGTACGAGCAATAAAGATAGATGCAAATAGTAAAAGCCTGACATAAAAAATAGTAGAAAAATCGCCAAAGCCATTACAAATAGGCAAAGGTGATGTTAATATTAGCCTCACAAGGCGCTATTAAGACGATTAAGTAAGACGATTAGGCGTGTTATAAGAATAGGCTGGTTAACATCAGTAGCATCTGTCGATAACCACAACGCTGAGCTTAAAGGCAATCAGTGTTAAACTCAAAAAACGCTTACAGACAACAGTAGGAATAAATATGGCTAGGATAGCCAAACCATTGGCAGCGGTGCCACAAAGGCTGACCCTTGTGACGCTGCTAGTTGGCGTAGCATGGATGCTGGGCTGTCAAAGCTCTCAGCACAATGAGAGGTTAAGCCACATTGCAACAGGTGTCACCAGCAATAACGTCAGCCATGCTCAGGCAGACCAACAGCAAGCAGCCAAGATTAGAACACAGATGGCTGCGCACTATTTGCAAAATCATCAGCTTGATGAGGCCAGCCGTCAATTGCAAAAAGCCTTTGCTGCCGATGCAAGCTATGCGCCAGCTTATGATATGATGGGCGTACTGTTGCAGCAAGAAGGTAGTGCCAATAATCTTGCACAGGCCGAAGCTTATTTTAAAAAGGCGATTGCGTTGGATGCGCACTTTATGCAGGCGCATAATAATTATGGCGTCTATTTGTCACAATTAGGTGAGCATAGACGGGCGATAGCGCAGTTTCAGATTGCCGGCTCGGCACTTGGTTATTATGGCCGTATCGGTGCCCTTGAAAACTTGGGCTTAACCGCTTTAAAAGTGGGCGATACTGGGCAGGCAAGCACCGCTTTTGTCAGAGTGCTAGAAAGTGATCGCAATAACATCACAGCACATATTGAGCTGATAGATTTATTGATTGACAGTAAACAAGTCGCGCAAGCAAAAAACTTGTATAATGAGTTGCTGGTAATCATGGGCGATCAGGCTCAGCAGCATCCACGCATCGCTGCGCAAGGCATTCGGCTAAAATAGATCGGTTAGTAGTGCTAGCGATGCTGGCTTAGATTTAGTGGCTATGATAAGTATTCATAAGCGGTTAAAATAGTATATTGCTTTTATTAATATAGTATATTACCCCAATCTCAACTCTTTGCGTAGGCTGAGGCTTTAGCCCAGCATATTTGGCTAAAAATTAGGTTTTGCTGGGCTAAAAGCACCAGCCTACATGAGATTGTAATAAGTTGAGAGTGGGGTAGTATATTGCTTTTATTAATATAGTATATTGCTTTTAGATGAAAACAAACCAGATAACAGATCAAAAAACAACTTTTCGACAGCTTTTAGCATACCCATAACCCAGTCATCTGACCTTGTGTGTCATTGACTACTTGCTATAAGAGGTTAACAGGCTAATTGTTTGGATTCGTAACCCAGAGGCATCATGGAAATAGATAACAAAGAATCGTCAACCCCAAACTTCGACACTTCGAATCAAAATGTCGGCTCATTTGGCAATCGATTAAAACAAGCACGTATCAATAAGGACTTAACCTTAGATGATGTGGCAGGTGAGCTGTTTATTTTGCGCCGTCACCTAGAAGCCATTGAGGCGGAAGACTTTAAAGAATTGCCTCAAATGGCATTTGCCCGTGGCTTTGTGATTAACTACGCTAAGTTTTTGGGCTTAGACCCAGATCAAATCGTAGAGAGCTTTAATCGCAACTATCCAGATGAGTTGAAGCGAAAAAGTGTTGATGATATCGAGTCACCACTAAAGCCAATGGGTACCTTGCAGCGTGAAGGTGGACGCTCGATTCGGATCAATCCTTTATTGGTGCTGGGTGTTATTGCTTTGATTATTTTGGCGGTATTTTTAATCCGTATGGTGACCAAAGCGCAGGATGCCACGACAACCAATGTACAAGGAGATGACATCAGCTTAGCTGACGAACTATCTGATAGAGAGCAGTCAGCAGGTGCTGCTATTAATACTGCTGTGGTAAGCTCAGGCGATGCGCTTAGTAACAGTGGCTCAGCAATAGGTGTTGGTGCTGAAGGGGTTTCTAATGCTGCGCCAGCAACTTTAGATTTTTGGATTCAAGGCAATACCCAGCTTAGTGTGGTGGATGCGTCAGGTCAAACCTTGATTTCAGGAGAGCAGCCAAGAGGTGGCTATAAGTTGTCGGGTCAACCTCCATTTAAGATTCAAGTCAATCCAGTAGCCAATGTGGCATTAAACTTAAATGGCACACCCATTCAGCTTAATGATTATGCCCAAAACGGGGCGGCAGACTTTAGTATAGCGCCATAACTATGGTAAGGCTTTAAGGCTATGGTAAGGCTTTAAGGCTATGGTATGGCTTTAAGGCTATGGCGTGCTTGAACACAAGGGCGTGCCAACATTAACGTCAGTACTGGCAAGTTAGCTTTCTGCTTTTAATCTCTTATTTTTCACAAATTTTTCAGTCAACTGAGAAGTCCTATGTCAACTCCCTCTCCAATTAAACGTCGTAAAACCAAAAAAATATATGTCGGTGATGTGGCAGTCGGCGGTGATGCGCCAATTAGCGTACAAAGCATGACCAATACTGACACTTGTGATGTCGATGCCACTGTTGCACAAATTGAGCGCTGTGTCGATGCAGGTGCGGATATGATGCGGGTGTCAACGCCAACGATGGATACAGTAGAAGCATTTGCGAAGATCAGAAAACGAGTCAAGGTTCCCTTGATTGCTGATGTGCATTTTGATTACAAAATTGCGCTAGCGGTTGCTAAAGCAGGTGCAGACTGTTTGCGTATTAACCCAGGCAATATTGGTAACGATAAGAAGGTGCGAGAGGTCGTAGCCTGTGCTCGTGACTATAATATTCCGATTCGTATCGGGGTGAATGCCGGTTCGTTAGAAAAAGAAATTCAACGTAAGTATAAAGAGCCTACTGGTGCGGCAATGGTGGAGTCTGCCATGCGCCATATTGATATTTTAGATCGATTAGACTTTGATCAATACAAAGTGTCGGTCAAAGCCAGTAACGTGTTTTTGACTTTAGATGCCTATCGCCTGTTATCACAGCAGATTGACAACCCACTGCATTTGGGCGTGACAGAAGCCGGTGTTTATCGTACTGGTACGGTTAAATCGGCCATCGCTTTGGGCGGTTTATTATTAGACGGTATTGGTGATACTATTCGTATTTCGTTGGCTGCCGAGCCAGAAGATGAAATCAAAATCGGTTTTGATATCTTAAAATCTTTGGGTATTCGTGCCAATGGTATTAACTTTATCGCCTGTCCAAGCTGTTCACGCCAAGAGTTTGATGTGATTCGGGTAATGAATGAGCTAGAAGTCCGCTTAGAGGATGTTCGAATCCCGATGGATGTCTCTGTCATCGGCTGTAAAGTAAATGGACCAGGTGAGGCCAAAGAGTCGGATATTGGAGTGGTGGGCGCCTCACCAAATTCATTGGTCTATTTAGAGGGCCAAAAAAGTCATTTAATTGACACCACGACACTGGTTGATAATATTGAAAAAATGGTACGTGAGCGGGTCGCTAAAGCCGAAAAAAAAGCTGCTAATGAAATTTTAAGGGTTGATGGTAGCAAATAGTTAGCGTCATCAAATTTAACAGCTTGTTTATCAACCATACCTGTTTTATCAACCATATAAAAAACTAACCATATAAAAAACTGGGCAACGATATGATTAAGTCAATCAAAGGGTTTAATGACATTCTACACGTAGCAACTTCTACTAGTCAGCCTAGTAGTTATTGGCGCCGTTTAGAAGGTATTTTAAAAGAAGTGCTGGATCAGTTTGGTTATGAAGAGATTCGCCTACCAATTGTAGAAGAAACCCAACTGTTTGCACGTGCCATTGGTGATGCCACTGATATTGTCGAAAAAGAGATGTTCAGTTTTACTGATAAGTCAGATCCACCAACCCCAATTACCTTGCGTCCTGAAGGCACAGCAGGGGCAGTGCGTGCGGTGATTGAGCATAATCTACTGCGTGGAGATAGTCCAAAGCTGTGGTATATGGGTCCTATGTTTCGCTATGAGCAGCCGCAAAAAGGACGTTACCGTCAGTTCCATCAATTAGGCGTTGAAGCTTTTGGTAGTGAGCATGTTGATGTAGAAGCCGAGCTGATTGCCATGACTTATATGATGTGGCAGCGCTTAGGGATAGATCATGAGTTGACGCTTGAGATTAATAGCCTTGGTGAACTAGAAGAGCGTCATGCTTATCGTGCGGCTTTGGTTGAGTTTTTAACCGATAAAAAAGAGCAGCTAGATGCCGACAGCCAGCGCCGACTGAGCACCAATCCACTACGCATCTTAGACAGTAAAGACCCAAATACGCAAGCCTTATTGACCGACGCACCACGTTTGTCAGACTTCTTAGGTGAGCAAAGCCGCAGCGATTTTGAACAATTACAGAGTTACTTAACAGCACTTGGCATTGATTTTGTCATCAATCCTAAGTTAGTGCGTGGTCTGGATTATTACAATAAAACCGTTTTTGAATGGGTAACAGATAAGCTTGGCTCACAAGCCACCGTCTGTGCTGGCGGTCGCTATGATGGTCTAATTGGTCAATTAAAATCAATTGGACAGTCCAAAAAAGGATCAGATAAACCTGTGAAATCAGATCCAGCAGTTGGCTTTGCGATGGGCTTGGAGCGTTTGTTGCTACTGGTACAAGCTGTTAATCCAATGCCAGAAGCGCCAGCTTGTGATGTGTTTGTGGTGGTACATCCAGATTTATATGAGCAAGGTCTGATTTATGCGCAGTCATTAAGGGCAGCTCGTCTTGATTTACGTGTTAAGATGGCTAGTGCTAGCAGTTTAAAATCACAGATGAAAAAAGCTGACAAGTCTGGTGCCAAACTAACTGTCATCTTAGCGCAAGACGAGATTGACAGTCAGCGTATCAGCGTGAAAGATATGCAAACGGGTGAGCAAAGCTGTCATGATAGACTCTGGCTTCATAGTGCAGATAATTTTACAGTAGATGAAATAGCAAGATAAATGGTAGAGTTGAAGGCTGATTTATTTTAGTCAGTCTTTTATTGGCTGCATTTCTTATGGTTTTTTTGTTATTAGTTTCATTTACTTATTTAATTAATTCAGTTTATTTGGTATTCGTTTAACATTGTATTCGTTTAACATTGTATTCGTTTAACATTGTATTCGTTTAACATTGTATTCGTTTAACATTGTATTCGTTTAACATTGTATTTAGCTTGACCGACACGTCGATTATATATAATAAAATTATTAGGTAGATTTATGGCCAAACATCCCAATCCCGCCACGCCAGAGCAGCATGATCCAAGCAAAGACGCTCAGTCTATGGAAAAGCTTAAACAGTCTGCTGGTTATATTATTGGCGCCATTTTAATTGCGTTAATCGGTTATTTTGGCTGGAATTATCTACAAAACTCTGGCATGAAAGCCGACACAGTGGCAGCTGATAAATATGCCGCTATTGAGACTGCCAATGATAACTTGCGTGCTGACCCTGATGCAGAGGGCATGAAACAGCTAAGTGCGGATATAGATGCATTAGTTGCTGAGCATGGAAAAACCATTTATGCTTGGCAGGCCTTGATGCTAAAAGCACGTAATGCAGTTGATGTCAATGACAATGAAACCGCACTTGCAGCGCTACAAACAGCACTAGAAATAGATCTACATGATGCTGGATTGCACGCCATTAGCCAGCTGCGCTATGCAACTGTATTGTTAGCCAGTGGTCAAGTCGATGAGGCATTAACGCAAGCTTCTATTGATGTACCGGTTGCGTTTGAAGGCACTCAGCAGGAGCTACTCGGCGACATTTATCTGGCACAAAAAGAAAAAGAGAAAGCAATTCGTGCTTATAAAAATGCGTGGAGTTTATTATCTAAGCGTAATGAACAGCGTCCATTTTTATACTTAAAATTAGAAAACCTAGGCGTTACTCCTGAGCCGATTGAACCTGAAGCACAAGTTGTTAGTCAAGAAGCTATGTTGGCAAACCAAGAAGCTATGCTGGCCAGCTTAGAAGCTGAGCAAGAGGCTGCCGCTAGTGCAGAAGCTGATGTCACAGCGTCAGAGAGTAATGAATAGCAATGGATATCTTTCAGATATCTTAATAGCAGTTAAGTAAATTAATAGCAGTTAAGTAAATTAATAGCAGTTAAGTAAATTAGTAGCAGTTAAGTAAATTAGTAGCAGTTAAGTAGATAGAGGCTGTATAGAACTAATAAATTAATATACGAATACTGCTGATAGCTGCTAGTGAATAAAAGCCGTATCTCATAATCGGAAAAAATTGAAGTTAAGATCTAAATTTTAGCAAGATTGCCTCTGATAGATACATACTAATAATGAATATCAACATCAACACTAAGACTAGCACCAACCTTCATTATGCTAAACATTTTTTTAAGTGTATGATGACTTTTAACCTAATTGAGCTGACATAATTATGTATACTGACCCAACTATGGATAATAACACAACGCAACTAATAGCAGAAAAAAAGGCTTCTGGCCTAGCACAAATTTCCAAAATTGGTCTGCTATGTGCCGCTATCGCCTTAGTACCTGCGTGTACTAAGACCCTTAAACCAGAAGTACACAAGCCAACCAAGCTGACCCAACTCTCTCAGTCTATTACTGTGGTTGAGCCAGTATTTCAAACCTCTATCAACAACCGCTCTAAGCTTGCAGATGTCAATCGCTTTGAAGTCGGCTTTGATGGTCAACAACTGGTGGTTGCAGGTAGCTCAGGTAAAGTAGAAAGCTATAATATTTCTGGTCAAAATCTATGGAGTGTTGATTTAAAAGAAGATATCGTTGGTGGCGTGGCGTTTGATGGAGCTAGCCAAACGGCGATTGTTACCACCAAATCTGCACGTGTTATTGCTTTTGATAGTGTCAGTGGGAACATCAGATGGCAAACTAAAATTGATGGCACTGTGCTTGCACCGGCATTAATTCATAATAATCGGGTAATTTTGTCAGGCAATGATGGCATTATGTACGGGCTATCGCTACAAACAGGCGCAACTATTTGGCAGTTTGCTACCCAGTCACCTAGCATTAGTGTGCGTGGGACGGCCAAGCCAACCTTGTTAGACAACCAAACGGTGTTGCTCGCTACTGCCGATGGTCGATTGCATGGAGTTGATATCGAATCAGGTATTCCACAGTGGAACCGCCGTGTCGGTATTCCAACAGGGGCTAGTGAAATTCAGCGTATGACAGATATTGATGGCACGCCAACGGTTGACCAAGGTCAGTTATTTGCGGTCAGTTATAGTGGTCAGCTATTAGCCGCTGACTTAGCGACAGGTCAAGTTAGTTTTTTGCAAGAAGCTGCCAGTAGAAATCGTGTGGCTGTGACCAATGATACTGTGATTGTGACTACCTTAGATGGCACAGTTAAGGCTTTTAGCCGCCAATCTGGTGAGATGCTTTGGGAAAATAAAGACTTAGCTTATCGCAAGCTAAGTAATCCTGAGCGTGTTGGTAATTATATTGCCGTTGGTGATTTGGATGGTGTGGTACACTTCTTATCGCCACAAGATGGTCAGATTGTTAGCCGTAGTCAGTCAAAAGGGGCTATTAATAAATTAACCTTTAGTAAGGGCTATTTATTAACTCAGACACAAACAGGACAAGTCACTGTTTGGCGTCAGGTACGTTAGTCTCTGTGACTGTTGACTGTTGACTGTTGACTGTTGAACTAAGTGATGTATTCTATTTAACTACCAATCGACTTATCTATTACATCTCAATTTATGATAAAAAGAACCACTATTAAAGTTAATAGTGGTTCTTTTTTTTTGGATTTTTGGTGTAATGGACAACATTCAAACTATCTATCAATAACCAATACCACAGGCTGAGCTGATGCCGAGCGTTATAATTTTGCGAAAATTGCGTTATAAATGCTCGGTATCATTTTTGCTTAACGTGTAATGTAGTTGCACCACTGTATTATGGTATCACCATTTAGATATCATGTTATCAATATAGCTTGCTGATTTATTAACATGCGACATTTGGCTAATTATCTCATAGTTGCCTAATCTACTCCATGACATCATACTCCTTTATATGATCTATATAGCTTAATAGCTCACTCCGTGTACTGCTGAACATTATATAAGGCGGTCTGGTTAAGCTCATTAGCCTTAAGAACTGCACCATGCCAAAGTATTCATCAAGTGCGTATGCACCCTGCTTAGTGCTAACGTAAGGTGGGTCTAGTATAAACAGTGTCTTGTCGCTGGTTTTATACTGTGACATCAATATCTCAAATGGTACCGAAGTAAGTTCAATACCATCTAAATAGTTATCTGCTATCTCATATTGTGTACGCCTAATCGTATTGTACATCGTATGCTGCCATAGCTCATCTAATGTACCCACTTGCTTACCGCTAAAGAGTAGCCATGTACTTAGCGTTTGTAAGTCAATAAATCCATCAAAGTTGTTGACTGTATCTTTGACCTTAGCTTTAACCCGATCTGATATTTTTTTACCACGTGGTGAGTTGCTGAGTACGTCTGTCAATAATATAAGCAGCCTGTTAGTATCTGCTAGATTACTTAATCGATTGCTATAATTATCAAAATCGTTATAGATTACACGAGCGTTTGGCAATAGATGCTTTGCATTATTAGCGAGTAGACCGCTTCCTCCAAATACATCAATGATGGTCCAACCGCAACCTTCGTTAATGATATTATCAGTAATTACAGATCGAAAGGCTTTTAAGAAATTACGCTTTTGACCTACGAATGGTAGCGGTGCTTTGCTGAATAGCTTTGGTTTTTGATTGTCCACGAGTCTTATCCTCTAAATTATGAGACTCGTGGTCTTCTGGTTTGGCGTTCTTGACGCTCAGATAGTTAAGTGTTTTACAACGAGGGCATTTGATTGACAGTTCATCAAATGTTCTGATTTTGAGTAGTTTTTTTCCGCAAGAATTGCAGTTTAAAAAGTTCATTATTTCTTCCTGTGCAATAAGATTTCATTTATTTTTATCTTATGCTAGACTTGCTACGCTCTGTACAGAGTGGCAGGGTCTAGCTTTGCGACAGGTTGTGCTGTCAAAAGGGGTGGTTCAATGTTGACGCATTAAACCATCGCCCTGTCTTTTTTATAAGTCTAAACCTTCAATTTGTTCGTGTAAGTAATAATCAACTTCTCCTTTATGCATTGCGATGTACTCAGATGGTACAGGGCTCTTACCATGTTCTGGAATAAGCAGTCCTTCAGTAACATATGGATTATCAGGAGTTCCTGCAATTACAGCTATAAGACTGTTTTTCACATATCCTTGCTCTTTAATACTATTCGGGATATTTAAAGATATATCTTTAAATGTAGCGACTCCATTAATCATTCGTGCCGTTGCTACAGCAGATTTTATGTAGTATGTTGTTAGTATGCTTATCCCTGTTTTACCAACCTCTTCTATTCGAAATATCAAGCTTAATGTGAATTGTTTATTGTCTATATCTGACGTATTGCGAGGGTGTGGTCTCATGTAAGCATCTACCTTAGTCTTTCCCTCATTAGCATTGACTAAATCTAGGATACCTGCGTAGGGGGCTCGTTGCTGTGCATCGGTTAGTGGATAATTGTCCCAACCTTTACCTTTTACAATCCGCCTAAATCTATCGTATCTAGGATCTCTCGTCTCACCGTAGTCAATATATGCGTTGTACTCGATACTGATTACATAGGAATCTCTGTCCTTATCAGCAACCCATTCTACAGGCTTCCCTAAATGTACCTCACCATTGCTTACATCTCCTTTTCTCCAATTACCTCCGTTATTAAGTTCAGTCACTTTGCCACTTTCTGGTTGCATGTACGAATAGCTACGACTTATCCCCGCTTTAAGACCGTCAAATTTATTGGTCCCAAAGATTAGGGTGATATCTGGTTTGATAAGGCTTGCGTTAGCATCGCCATCTTTATAACCTGTGATATTGATGATTGATTTTTTATTAGGTGTCGGCGTCGGCGTCGGTGTTGGCGTCGGTGTTGGCGTCGGCGTAGGTGTTGGTTCAGGTGTCGGTTCAGGTGTCGGTTCTGACTCAATTGCTGCAATTTTTTTGCGTAAAGCTTCTATTGCTTTGGCTAAATTATCTTGATTGTTTTTTAGCCATAACTGATTGCTAAAAAGTTCGATGTGGGGCTTATTATCAATACCATCCAATCCACCCTCTACTGGGTCATTGCGATCTATAATCGTTAAAGTATCTTTAAAGTTTATACTTACATCTGACTTACTTAATTGGCTTGCCATGATATGACTCCTTGGTGATGATAAGTGGCATCGTGTATGATACTGTTGTCATAGGTTAGTTGCATATCGATAGAGATAAGCAGACAGCGCAGAGGAGCGACATCTGCCAACAAATTGCGTATACGATTTGCTTCTAATTGAGTGATTAAATACGGAATGTAAAGCTTATAGTGTGTCCATGCACCAGTTGTACCGTAAACTTCTTGTCCATCATGGGCGAAGCTAGCATTATGTATGATGCCTGCAAATCGCTCTTCTATTTCACAGCCAAAATAACCGAGTAATGATAATGTACGTTTAATTGCCCAAGGTGTGCCTTTATGCCTATGTATTTCGATTGCTGACTTAATTAAGTCTCTTTGCTCTTGTTCGGTTGTTGCAAATGTCCAACCGTCCCCAAAAAGACTAAAGTGATCAGCGAACCAAGGTAAGCTATCGCTTGGTACAATATCTATGAGCATAATAACTGCGTACTGGGGTAAGCTATTTAAACGTTCAAGCAAGCTTTCTAGCACCAAAAACCTATGGTTTTGTAATACCATAGGCAAGACGCTATCTTGCACTACCTCAGCCATCTTGCGTGTCTCCAAGTGTTATGTTAATACCTGTGCATTTTGCCCATTGATGCGGTTTGACAATAAGGGGTTGAGACGGTGCTATGACTTCAACTTGCCATATATCACTACTACTTAATACATCAATAATCTGACTAGGCACTACGTCTTGCCCTAGTTTTTTTTGTAAGTTATCAATATAGGCTTGCGCTTTGTCTTTAACGCTTTGTAGTACGGAGTGTGGGTTAGCTTGACTTAATGGATAGACTTTAACATTTAAGTTAAATTGATACTTCTCTCCATTTAGCACATGCACTCTATCCGATAACGGCCGTTTCTTTTCATCGCTGGTGTTATTAAGCACTGCCTGCTTTAGCTCATCACTGACAACGCCAGTCTCAGTTAAAATATGGATATAAACATTACCTTCTTCACCTCGTATGGCTTCAGCATCAATGATTTCTGCACTGGTACTAAGTGTGTGATAGATATAGGCTTGACGACTGCCAGTAGTGGCATAACTTTCTGGTGCTAGACGGATGCGAGTACGTAGCTGATCGTCTGTTTCGCCATCTAAGCGTACAACACCAAAAAAATCACCTAAGTAGTCAAGCATTACGCCATCTGCAAAAGCAATAAGGTTTTGTTTTGCCGCTTCATTGATTGCAGTACGTATCATCATTTCACGATAAGCAATCACATCTACCATAAGCCGATCCGCTTGGGCTGGATACAGTGGTTTGCCACTTAGCTCTTCGTATTTAGCAATAAGAGCATCTGTAATCTTATTAGCATCACGCTCTATAAAGCTTGGTTCGGGTAATTGACTGATGTCCATGTTTTAAACTCTATATGTCATGTTTTGTGGTACTAGACTATCTATCGGTGTCCATTTGATGTTGAACACGCTACCTGCAAAGCCTTGTTGCTTACCATATTGTCTGGCGGTAATGGTCAGCGACTGTACTCTTGGCTCATGGGTTAGGATGGCGTCTGTGGCTCGTGCTATAAATAGTGGTGCAACGTCTTTAAAGTTGCCATCTATTAAAGGCAAGATGTCACAGCCAAACTCTGGGCGATGTGGGACGTTGCCCTTGGGTGTCGACAAGATAATACGGATGGCTTGTTCGACATCGGCAAAGCCTTCGACGATACCGTCATTATCAAGGCTGGACTGCCAATGTAGGCTATTACTGATTTTATTTGTCATAGTTATTAGTTATCTTTAAGCTGTATAGTAAGGGGTTGTTTGTTACGCTAATTTTATGCTGGTTTAAGGGTTAACTTGGTGGCTGAGTTTTAGATCCACCCGATCTGACACCACCATGTTTGTGATTAATAAACGATATACCACCAATTACCGCATCATCTGTGATAGTTGCTTTGCCGTTGATAGTGACATCATTATTAATGGCTGCATGATTAGCAGTGACAGTCACATCACCAGCACAAACTACGTTGATAGCACCAACCGCATTAATAGAGAGCACGCTGGTATTTGGGTCATAATCAATACGTGTGCCGTCATCAAATACCTTTGTATACTGGTGACCGTCAGCAGGGCTGTTATCCACATCACTCATCACTGAACCTAAACACAGTGCTGATTCGCCATCGTCATACATCAAAATAGCAACCTGTTCACCTTTTACAGGTGGATCATAGCTCTTGGCAGTTTGGCTACGGCTACATAACACCAACGCCCAAGGTGAGAGCATACCGTCCATATCAGGTAGTGTGGCTTGAATGCGTAGAGGGGCGTATTCGATATTTTCTACCAATCCATATACAACTTGTGTCATTAGCTTTCCTTTTTAGCTACCTTTTGGAACTGCACTTCAGTGGTGTAGCCTGAGCTGCGGCTAATGCTATGTGTCGCTTGTTGTATTTGCCACTTACCATCAAAGCGTCCAAAGCCAGTGAGATTAAAGCTACTGCCTGCGGTTAGTCTTGTATCGCCTGTTATGTTAAAGCGTCCTTCTGCTTGCTTATCATCCGCTTGCGATTGTCGAGCTTTGGCTTTAGCACTTGCTACCTCTGGTGTTGAGGCATTGGCTCTACTATTACGCTTATCACTACTATGAGTTGCCATATATTACCTTTAACTTTTGGTTAGCTTACCGTCTTGGATGTCATAAACCACTAATTTTGGTTTAGCTTTTGATTTAGTTTTGGTCTTAGTTTTTGTATTTGATGACTTACGGATGGTTTTGGTTTTATGTTTAGCAGAGCCTTTAACTGTATTTTTGCGTTTTGGATTGTGCTTGGTGACATTTGTTTCTTTTGGCACATCCCGTATTTGCTCCCGCATGTTCCAGCCTCGCATAACATCAGTTCTATCTATTGTCGTCACTGAGCTTGCCATCTTTAATGTTTCAGCATGGCTAAATATCAAACGCTTATTCCTTATTTTGACAATATAGCCATAGTCTTCAGCAAGACGTTTAATAAAAGCTAAGTCCGTTTCTTGCTGAGTAATCCGCTCGATGGGTAATGGCTCAATTTTCCCTTCAATACTAAAGCCTAAATCATCAGCAACCTTCTTAATGACCTGATCTAATGTTTGATCATCAAATGCCCGATATTGCTTGGTACGCAGAGGCGTATTAACGCCAGCCGACAATGCCCTAATCTGCACGGTATTTGGGCTATCGTTAACGGTAATTTCGTCAATCTCAAACGTACCACAATCGAGCATATCGCCACCTTCATAACCAATACTAAATTTAAGGGTAGCGCCTTTATTTGGATACCATATATCCATCCATCTACGCTTTGGATCGGATAAGGTGATATCCAACTCATCTGCTGTACCTGTAAGATGATCTGTATATCTGGCATCAGTCATATACTCTGCAATGTCGATAGTGGCATTCTTATTGTCATAAAGAAGTGTAAATGCAGGTGTTTTAATCACTTGGCACCTCATCTATTAGCTCATCATTGTCTGCTTTCAGCCATGCTGGTATCTGCACTGCTGGTGCTGGCTTTTGGATAATGGGTATAAAGACAATTTGACCTGCTATTAATGTTGCTGTGATTGGTAAGTGCTTATTTGCAATGATAATTTGTTCATAAGCTGTCGCATCACCATAATACTGATAACTCAAGCTATCCCAGCGATCACCTGCACTTGCAATGTGTTGTAAATAACCATGATTTGATACTGTATTCATGCTAACCACCGTGTCACTGTGTTACGAGCAAGCGTGGTAAAAAATGGGTTGGTTGTATTAAGGTGACTAGCAAGTGGCTCAGGGTCTTTTAGGCTAAAGTCAGGCAATGTTGACACATGAGGACCGCTCCAGTCATCGCTGTCAAAGTAATCATTTACTGTATTAACAGCATCATTAATAACACCTGCTATTGCCTCAGTATCGCCATCTTTAATGTCCTTTATATCACGTACCAAGCGCTTAGCTTTATGCTGTGCGATTAATGCTTGTTGTAAGTGCTGCATAGGCTGTCGATGCGGCAATAACGTATTGACATCATCTGTAATTGCAGTTTGTACAGGTGATGGGTTGGCGATAGATTGTCCTTGCTCACGTACTGCTGGTGCGGTCGGTGCTGACTGTGTATCACCAACAAACTCGGTCAATGTCAGTGATCCTGTAATAATTAAAGGTTTGCCATTGGGGGCAACGTCTTGATAGGTTACATCAACGCTATCAAGAGTTACCCAGCCTTGATAATCAATATAATCAAATACCAAGGGCGCAGGCTCACCTTTTTCACACAGCATTTTAATCCTGTTGAGCACCTGTTGTGGCTCACAAAACTGATGGCTAAGCTTAAAGTTCAACCGCCATTCATCCAAGGTGCCACCTAATCGCTGCTTGGTAGCTTTACCCAATGGGCGCTCATGAGTGGCGAAGTCATAACCAACTCTTAGCGTAGCACCCTGTGTCGCTCGCACGTCGCCAAGATTGATATCACCTAGATGAGTTATCATGCAAATGCTCTCCGTTGTCTATTGGCTTCCACTTGTGCCAGCATACGTTCAAATTGGGCATAGCTAGCGGATAGACCTGTTTGTACTTGTGCTGACACATTGTTGTTATCAGCAGAGACCTGCACGTTAATAGTAGGACTAAACTGGATAGAGCCTGCACTCATACCGCCACCGCTTAGACTTCTGTTGCCTAAGACTTTGTTTGAATATTCGGTTTGAGCTAGGCGGTTGTCCATTTCAGTGACTTTAGGACTTTCAATCTCACTACCACCGATGCGCTTTGATAGGTTACGGATGGCTCCTAAAGCTATGCCAGCTTTATTAGTTACCCCCAATCCAATACCTTCAGGGATGCTGTGGGCAATACGAGTAAATAACTTCGAGGGTGAGTTAATCTCTAACTTACCTGAAAATACCCCTGCAACACTACTGGCCATCTCGCTCATTTTGGCTTTTAATGCACCAAACTTGGCTGTGATACCACCAATCAAGCCTTGAATGATGTTAATACCATACTGCCGAAACTTAGTTGTCAATCCACTAAAATAGCCAAACACCGCTGTCCACGCTCGAATAAATAAGCCTAGTGGCGTAAAGCTAGCAATGGTGCGCAAGATATTACCCACACCGCTTTTTGCAAAGGTTTTTAGGCTATTCCACAGCTTTGAAAAATAAGGTCCAACCCGATCCCAATTTTTGTAGATTAAGAAAGCGGCACCAGCGATCAAAGCAACTGCAATAAGTATCGGGTTGCTCATAAACATCATACCAACTACTCGTACAATACGCCCCAGTCTAAGCAGTCCGCTTCCTAGCCTTAATAGCCCACGAAGCCCTGCACCACCAATAATACGGCTTACCGTTATTATCACTCTGCTAAGTCGACGCATACTGCCTATAAAACTTACAAGTCCCTTAGGTTTTAATCCTAGTGCAGTCATGCCACGTAATAATGACCATTTACCTGTAATTAAATTGATAGGCATGGCAAGACTATTTAACGCTGTAAAAAACAGGTTGATACCATAACGAGCACCAATAAACCCCAATTTACCTGCAAATAGTCCGCCTACTAGCAAAGCAATAGATTTAATGACTTGGGGGTTGTTTTTAGCAAGCTCAGTAAATTTTTGGATAAAAGGCGCTACTGCCAATAAAGCCTCATTAATCGCTGGTAATAACGCATCACCAATAGTTATAGCCAATACAGTTAGATTGTTTTTAAAAAGCGCAAACTTATTTTCAGTTGTACCGCTTATACTGGCAAACTCCTTTGCCATTGAGCCTATATATTGAGGATTACCCTGTTCATCAACAGCTTGTAACGTCTGTAACTGTGCTGTGTATGTATCTATGCCACCGCTTAACGCTGCAATGTCATCGGCATATTCACGTCCAAACAACCCAGTTAATGCACCAATACGATCAGCTTCAGGTATTTTTTCGATATGTTGTAGCAGAGTGTTTATCGCTGCCTGACCATCGGTCTTGACCAAGTTTTGAAACTCAGTCATATCTAAGCCCATTTGCTTAAATACTCCAGCTTGCTTTTTATTAGTGGGGTCAAGCGTACTTAGCGTGGTTATCATGCCATTGATAGCAGTCGCAGCAACCTCTGGTGACTTGCCTAGTGCAATAAATGCACCAGATAATGCTGTGGCTTCATTCACGGTCAAGCCAAACTGTTGCGCCAAACCGCCTACACGACCCAGTGTATTGACAATCTCATTTGCTTTAGCAGGACTTGAGTTTGACAGCTCATTGATTGCATCACCAACCTCACTCATCTGAGCGATAGGGATTTTATAGACATTTGCAAGCTTAGCCATACTATCGCCAGCTTCACCAGCTGACATATCAAAAGCCACACCCATCTTAGCAATTGTTTCAGTAAAACCAATAAGCTCAGTATCTGCAACGCCAAGCTGTCCGCCAGATGCTGCAATAGATGCCAGCTCATTAGCAGTCAGAGGTATTTGTAGCGAGAGCTGCTTTAGCTCATCACCAAGCTTACCAATACTATTACCAGCACTAAAATCAACCGTCTTATTCACCTCAGCCATTGCACTTTCAAAGTTTATAGCTGCTTTTGCTGAGGCAATAAACGGAGCGGCAAAAGCTGCACCTGTCCCGATTGTTTCCATCGCTGAGCTACGTAAGTCAGCACGCCCAGTCTTTAGTCGTTCTGCCTTTGCAATACTGGCGTTGAGTCGTTCTTGAGCGTTGCGATTACTTTCAATAACACGACCAATCTTTAAATACTGATTGTGTAGTTTGGACATACTGGCATGAGGGCGACTCATACCAGTTGATAGAGCACTGCCCAGCCGCTGCTGCTTAGCGCTTAGCTGATTAGTTTGGACATCAAGCTTTTTAATGGTATTCGAGGTGTTAGCCATCGCTGTACTAAAAGTTCCTGATACCAAAGCCCCAATACTTAAACTCAACACCAAATTACTTGCCATAATCAATCCAATCTTTTAATATAAAATCAATAAACAGAGGCAATATTATGAACCAACAAACTATTAACTACCTAAAAGAGCTTGCTTTTGATACAGATAGCTTTGTTTATACCAGTTGGGTGGTGTCTGTACTTGGCATGGTGATGCTCACTGACTTTCACTTGCTGCTTTGTTTGGTTGCAAGTTTTTTTATTGCCATACCAGTTAACATTGCTATGAAGTTTATCTGTTTATTATTTGCACGGTTTGCCTGACTTAATCAGTGCTTCTAAAGTGCGCCTGATACTGTCGCACCAATAACCAAACCAAGCGTTAAGTTTTGCATTATCTACCCACCTTTATTACAACAGGGTTTAATTTATTAGTGAAGAAATTGAATAAACATGGCAATGAAATGACAAGTCTAATTACACTCTTTAAATTTATTGGTCAGCTTGCTGAGTGGTTGCTTGAATACATCAAGACAACCATGTTTATTTTTTATGTAGTAAACGTCTTTTTTTGGGTTTACCAAGATGGGTTTGGTTTTTTCAGTGCTTTATTTTTCAGCTTAATTTCTACACCAGTCAGTGGTGTTTTACTTATTCTGCCCATTTTTATGATTGCTGGTATAAACATACTCCTTAAAGACCAACAATCACTTAACCATTAACCACTTTTATTTTGCGCATCAATTTGCCTATTCGCCTCATCCACCCATCCCAGTAGATCATCAATGGTCATCGCATCAATCTCGCTCGGCTGAATATGAAACCACTTAGCTAATAAGCCTTGGATGCTTTGCCAGTGGCTACTCGGTACGATTGAAGTTAAGCTGTTGAAATCGCTCACGCACCGCGACATAGTCCACCATCTGCATATTTTCCAAGTCTTCCACGACCAAGTCACAAGCGACTGCTACCATGGCAGTTTCGACTTCCGCTTCATCACTACCGCCACGTCGCTGTGCCTGTTTCATCTGGCGGACGGTAATACCTTTTACTGTCACCTGCTCAACAGGCACGCCTGCATCAGTTGCAAACGGATGTTGTAATTTAATTGGTTGGTTTGCTACCGCTTCTTTTTTGGTATCTTTACTCATATCAGCATCCTTAAATGTGTAATCTAATTTCACTATGGAATATATATAGGGCATAAAAAAACCCTCAATGCATTTGCATTAAGGGTAGGATAACGGGCGGGTTAGTATCTATATTTTATGGCAGTTTAATGCTTACATCACATTACTGCGATAGTCGGCTAACATATCCTCACCACCGATCTTAAAGATATTGGCAAGGGCATCATACTCAACCACATCACGACCATCAAAGACCTGCTTCACATAGGTGCAGGCAAAATCATATTCAAAGTCTACATTCTTATGATCCCCCAGCTTACCCAGTGGCATATTCTTCACAGCAACGGTTAAAAACGTAACCAGAGGCAACTCACTTTCACGCCCCTGTGAGTTATGCACACTGACACTTGAGCGCACCTGAATTTGACGATAGTCAAATGGGGTCAGCTTACGAGCAACATCAGGATATAGGCTGTTCATCTTGATCTTGCCTTCGACTTTGTCAATGCCATTGGTGGGTAGCTCAAGCTTACCGACCATGCCCAAAGCTTTAAACTCATCAAACAAAAACTTCAGCTCAGGCAAGTCCACGCTCTCGCACTTACCCAGCATGGTTTTACCATCTAGATACACCACGCCTTGGGTAATTTTGTGAATTTTTATACCGTTATTGGACATATCAGATGCCTCCCATGTTGACAGATTTTAGGTTTAATAAATATTCACCCGTCACTTCACGCTCGTAAGTGATACGCTCCATTGGGAAGATAGGGGTAAACTTATAGCCAATCACGATATGTCCTTGGCTAAGCTCAGAGGCAGGATTGCGTGAAGGGTCAAAGTACGCTTCACCGCCGACGATAGCACCACGCATTTGCAACGTGCGTAAGTAGCTGTTAACAAATTCGGTAATGGTCTCAATCTGTGGCTGACGGATGTCACTATCGACAAAGGGCAAACTAGATTGATGAATAGATGCTTCCACCATGTCTTTGGTACGCTGTACTTGCTCAAAGCTATCAAAATCATTAATGACAGGATATGAGGCTGAGCGGTTACCCCAAGTCAAGAATCCTGTGCCGAAGGACTTAAATAGAGTCGAAAAACCCGCTTCATTTAATAGGTTAGTTTCGGTATCAGGGTCATCCAATCGAGCAGAGATGACACGCTCAAGCCCAAGTGTGCCCCGTACTTCTTTGTTAGATGAGCTCGTCCAGTAGCCACTTTCTCTATCCACACGAGCACGTACACCAGCATAAGCGATAGAGGCAGGCTCAAGCTTAGTCTCATTGGTCACAGGGTCAAATACTTTGCGGTGCGGATAGCACAGGCGCACACGGCTAGATTGAGTCTGGTAGATATCCAAGCCAAGTGGCGCTACGCCGCCACGGCTAGCGACTGCTTCAGTCGGTTTGAGTCCCAGTGGCAAGTCGATATATGCCATAGCGTTAACTTTGTGTGCCATGACCTCAAGTGCACCAGCCACGCTAGGCACACTACTAAAGCCTGGTGCGATAAGTATTCTGGCATCATAGCCATAAGTGCCGTAGCCATCAGCAAGCAGTTGGATGCCAGTACGCTCACCTGTGTTGAGAGTGGTACCTATGATATCAGCGACATCAATACTATCTGTATCACTGCCCACATTGACCACCATCACCATGCCAGCACCTTGCTCACGTAGGCTTTTCAGAGCTTGAGGTATAGTATGATTACTAGTAATCTCGCCAAACTGGGCATCGTCAGTAGATGAGATACAGATGGTGAGTGTGTTCACTTCGCCTTTGGGTGCTGTGCCGACGAGGCCGATGATACCTGAGCGTACTTCACGTACTTGGGTAGTGCCTTTGGAGACATCGACGGTTTCGATACCGTGTAAAAATTGGGTCATGAGTATGTCCTTTTATTAATATGTTGAGCAATGATTTAGGTTATAGCTAGTAATAAGCTTTGTTGATAATTAATCAAATACGGTCTTCACCTCTTGGGCATGTGCCCCATACAGGACGTGGTTTGGTCCATGCTCCCGCTTGATTGTCGAAACCTTTAGGTTTTGATGGTATCTTAGATACACACCACTTCGACAAATCTTGGTTGAACGAACTAGCTTTGTAAAGCATATGGTTCATATTAATGACAGAACTTGTATTCCAACTGCCAATATCTTGATTAAAAGCAGTGGCCCTACTAAACATTGAATCCATGTTAGTCACTTTTGATACGTCCCAATTACCTATATCTTGGTTAAAAGCAGCGGCTTCATAAAACATGGTCCCCATATTAGAGGTGTTTGATACATCCCAACTACCTATATCCTGATTAAAAGCAGTGGCTCCATAAAACATTAACCACATGCTGGTAACTTTTGATACATCCCAATTACCTATATCCTGGTTAAAGAAGGTAGCTGAGTTAAACATTTTTGACATATCAGTGACATTGGATACATCCCAGTGCGCAATATCTTCATTAAAGTCACTTTCTTTGTAAAACATACCGCTCATATTTCGTATATTAGATGTCGCCGCTCTTTCCGCATTTGCTTTAGCGTCTTCTTTGGAATAAACACTAACATACTCAACAGGGTCGCCCTCAAACACATGAGTCTCGCCTTCTGGTACGCCCTTGTTATAAACAATCCCAGTATCAGTAGCTTTATACCAACCAGTGCCTGAGTAGTCTTTGGCTAGTCCTTGGTCAGAAGGTAGCTTTGTCTCAAGCAGCAACACATCAACCAGTCGTTGACTATACTCATTATCGTCACGCTCTACCGTATAAGGCACCTGTTCAGGCTGCCACACACTCACCGTATCCGACTCACTAAAGCCTGTCACACAGCCGTTATATTCATACTCCGCCATCATTTATCCTTTTAATTAAAACTCTCTCATCGCCAAGCTCTGCACATGCACCACCTCAGTCTCAAAGTCCACGCCATAAAACCTGAGAGCCGTTAAAAAATTGCACTGCAATTTTAGGCTCGCAAGAGAAATTCCCTTAAAGGGGAATTTCTAAAAACCCTGAGGCACACCCAAGCTCTGCACATGCACCACCTCAGTCTCAAAGTCCACACCATAAAACCACAAACCTGATTGATGTTGCACAAAGTAATCCTTAATCGGTGCTAGTGGTTTATCCGCATGTTCAGGTGTGAAGCCTGATAGCATTGCCAGCACCCAATCCACCAGTGGCACAGCACCATATCTGTCATATAGTCCACGGCTTACGATAGTGACGGTAAGTATCATCGTGCGAGGACGTATAACAGCGCCTGTTTCATTGTGCTTGGGGTAATTTGAGCGAGCATAATTAACCAGCAGTGCACCATTGGCATGATTGAGTCGATAAGTCGCTGGCTTTTCTGGATAAAACTCAACCGCTAAAGTGGTATCAACGATGTCTTGTAATTGCTCAACTATCGACTGGCTCACATCACAAGTTAAGCTATGAGGCGGTATGCTTGAGTGACTCATTACCATTGGTCTAATACCTATCTAATACATCTCGCCCAAAGTTACTCATCCTATCTTGGCTTGGGCGCACACTGACGTGGAATTCACCATCATCATCAAGTATGCGACCTTGTAGCTCACCCTCACTGACGCCCAAGCTAATCAGACCATCTCGTATTTTCTCAAGGTTTTTAATAGCGATCTTACGCCCATCAACCACCGCAGGAGGTAACTCAAAGCCTTCAGGGCGACGCTCATACAACATATAGCGTGCAATTTGTTTGGCTGCACTTTTTACCAAAGTTGGGGTTTTAGCAAAGGGCAAGCTATAACGACCCCGTAAGTAGCCATCGACCTCTTCACAAGCTTCTTTGATAACCTCATCTACGATGGCTAGATTGGCAATACCCTCAGCATCGTCATCGGTTAGCTCACGGATGACATGAGCAGGTACGAGTGTTTTTTGGTCGTCACTGGTGATATAACTCATAAGTCGCCCGTCGCCCCCCTTTATTATTTAAGCCTGTTATTTAAGCCTGTTATTTAAGCCTGTTATTTAAGCCTGTTATTTAAGCCTGTTATTTAAGCCTGTTATTTAAGCCTGTTTGGCGTCGTCATCAATTAGCAATTGCTCAAGCTCATCATTCCGAGCTTTGTCATCATGATCAATGCCACGCTTATCAAGCTCGGCGTTTAGATCTTTTTTAAGCCAGCCATCGTATGGGTTTGTGCTTTTACTGATTTCTTCTTCAGCTACATCAGATTCAGGCAAGGAGACGGCTTCGCCAATTACGACATCAGCATGATCTGTGTCAGCATAGGCATCATCCACCACCACGTCCGCTGCCATATCAGTAGCGGTCTGATTATCATCTGTGACTGCATCTGCCGTCTCTGTGCTATCCGTTGCAACTGCATGCTGGGGTGTAGGCAGCTCTTCTTCATTAATATATAAAGTCGCAGCTTGTTGCTCTGCTTGCTTTTGCGCTTGCCAATCTTCAATTTCTGACGCAGTCGGTTCACGCACGCACTTAGCCATGCGCAAAAACACCGCTTGAGTCTTTGGCACTTCGAACAAATCACCTGCTTCATAGTCAATACCGTTATGACGGATGGTGTATAAGGCGGCCACGATTGCCATTGTTAGTTTTGTCTGTTGCATTTAGATAATCCTTAAAAATATGTGAGAGTATGTCAGCCAGCACATTGTCCAGCTGACAAAAACATCGGTTAGCTATGCTTTAAGCGACGTTTTTAAACAGGAATCCAGCCGAGATACCTGCAATCACAGGCTTACGCTCATGCGTCACTGGGTAAAACCAGCATTTTGCATTCTCATCATAGTACTTAGCTTCCACATACGGATGGCCTTCCATCTCGTAGGTATAACCAAATGCAGGCTCTTCACGATCTAGCTCTCCAGATGTTGGGGTATACGCCAAGATGGCATCATTACCCCACACATCTTTGGTTTCATCTGCTTGCTCATCGTAATAAAGCGCCTTACCGACAACCACTTCATCTAGATCAAGTAGTTCAGCAAGCATCTCAGGTGAGATGGCTTTACCATCGGCTGTGATTTTCATCGCTGCACGAACTTTAGGGTTGTTCTTTAACGCTTTAAAACCACTTGGGCTTAATACCAAACGGTTTGGCTCAACACCACATTGAGAGCGGATAACCTCTTTAGCATCATCAATATCTTGTACAGGATCACTATCAGGGTCAGTCCACATACTCGTACCAGATAAGGCTTTTTTGTTGCTGTCTGCATACTGATCAGGGTCACGAGCCAGTTTCGCTTGTTGCACCTCTAGACCAAGTCCCATCGCATTCCACGGCTTACGCACCGCACGCTGTTCAAGCTTAATGGTTGGTGCGGTTGCATTAGCATCACGCAGATGTTCACGTGGTAGCTTACCCTCCAAGCTATGATTCTCTAACGCATAATCAGCGCCTTCATAGCCGACATCGATGCGTTTGGTATTTGAGCCTGGTGCACGAGCCGTGTTATAGATCTTAAAGTCTCGGTCAGTAAACATGATGACCTTACCACCAGATTTTTGCACACCCACACGTGGGAAGAGCACATGACCCACAGTATTGGGTACAACATAGCCTTGTACGACTTTGGTCAAAATGGGATCTACGGTTACTTTAGCCATTGGCTTTGTCCTTTTCGTTTAATAATTTTGGTTTGCAGATGTTGTCTCCGCCCTTTGTTAAATCAGGGCTGGGATGGATTTTTAACGCAGCAACACCTCAGCATGTCCCGTGGCAGCAGCGTCATACAGCACCACACCTCGCACGTCCATGAGTATACTTGCAGCTTCAGCAGCAGGTTTTACTGCCACAGAGCCTGCATCAAAGGTGATTGCATCACCTGCCATTACTTGTGATTCGGCAATACCATCCAGATTCATACTTGCCGTACCGATGACGGTAACAGCTACTGTTTCGCCAGTTGCCGCATCATATTGAGTAATACCAAGTGGCAAGCTATTAGCTGTTAGCTTTGTACCTGTGGCGGTGACCCATGTGCCTTTGGGCGTGTCTTGTTGTACGGTGACGGGCAGTGCCAGTACGCTGCGATGCTGTACGCTTTTATCGATGTTTTGCATAGTCTTAACCTATTATTCATTGTTTAAAAAAAATTGCCGTTGCTTATGTTTTAGCATCCCACTAAGCAGTGCGTGTATTTGATACCTAGACTAATGCCATCGTAGTTATACTCGTCGCCGTCAATGTCGATGTTTGAGCGATGGATATAGCCCAAGCTGTAACTAAAGTTATTGCGATTGTACTCAACTCCCAAACGCCCTATATACGGCCAGTCACCAGTGGGAGCATAAGGGTTATACACTCGATGGCGTGTCATATGGATGGCTTGATGCTCTGTAAAAACACTAATCTTTCCTACGCTAGCATTGACGGCTGTGGTGACAGTCATACAAGCCATTAAGGCAGCAGCAAGCACTATAACTTTTTGCATCTTTTATTAACCCCCAATAGCGACCACAGCCGTAGCGTAGTCAACCTTATGTGCCTCGCTATAAGCCAAGGCTTGGTTATGTAGAGCCAACCGATCTGCATCAATCGTCGTACCCGTCGGTGCTTCAAAATTAGTTGTACTACTCTCAGCAGGCTTACCAGCCGCCTCACTAAACAGATACGCAAAGCTGTCTGCATTGGCACTTGCAAGCTTGTCTTTTACCACTTGCTTTAATGGCTGTTTGTCATCACCTTCACCAAACTCAATCGGCTTAGCTGTATCAGCTGCATCAAGACCATCTAAAATGGCAGTAACAAGGGCTTTATCAGCAGGGGCAATCTTGCCGTCATTGACCAAGCTTTCAGCAAAATCGGCATTCTCTTTAGTCAAAGCATCGGCTTTTGCTTTCGCTTCCGCTTGTTTTTTGGCATCAAGCTCAGCTTTTAAACGTGCAATTTCGGCATCTTTTTCAGTAGTATCAGGTGTAGCGTGTGGTGCAGGAGTCACAGGGGGTACTGGTGGAGTTGCTGGTGCAGCAGGTGCTGGAGTCGTCATATCATCATCCTTTTGTTCTGGTTTATTTTGAATATCAGTTTGAGCACTAGTCACAGTAGCAGTTGCAGACTCACCAAAAAGAAGTGTTCTTATACTACTGACCATCTGCTCAAATAAGTTTTTGTTCCCTTCCTTTTCCAAAGGAAGGGTTGGGGATGGATTTTCTTTAAAATCTAACGTTAAGGTGACTTCATCACCGCTTTCGCTAAATTCCACAGGTTGTAAGCCTTTAATCGCAGGTGGCTTGGCGCCCAAAAACCCAACATGACGCAAGTAATACACGCCTTTGACTGGATTTGCTGGGCTATTGGGAGGATAAAAGCTAGCAGATACTTTTTTGTAGCTGCCAGCTTTCACTTGTTCGCTAAATTCAGTGTTGACTTGTTCAGGAGTGGCGTACAAATTACCGCCCTCACTAGATAAGGATTGCACCCAGCCAAAAGCAGGGGCATCCGTCTTTGGGTGTCCAACTACGATAGGGGCTTGATGGATATCGGGATTGTAAGCTGTTACGGCAGCAGCCAAGTCAGACTCACTAAAGTTCACCGTTTGCCCGTGGCTGTCAGTATGTGTGCCTGTCTTAAAGATATGAATGCGTTTCATGGATAAGTGCCATAAGTAGTAACTGACGTTACGCAGATAGATAGTTTTTAATCTTTAAAACAACTGCTGATTATTTTTAGATTGGCAATGCTCTATCTTTTGACGATTTAAAAATAATTCGCAGTTGTTACACTGTATCGTTATGCGTAAGTTAGGTAGTAAGTAGAGTTAATCTCATTTATGACACATAGTAGAGGTTGTATTACTGTGGTGATTTTATGCTGTTTTAAGGATTAAATAGTCATTGCTGTTTTTATTAAAAAAAAGAAACGACATTACATGGCGTGTAATTTAGCTATTGACTTGCAAGATGCTGTGGCTAAGTAGAAGATGATCTTACATCCATTTGATTAAAGGAGGATTTATGAAGCTAATGCACGATGTTATTGAAAGTAACGCAAAGCTGGTTGGGGTGTTAGATGCCAAGACTCATGCTAATCTACCACAGTTTTTATCTAAGCTATCGGCAGGGATACCCTGCCCAATAACAGATGATATTGAGATGGTAGATCTAAATACGCTGTGCTTGCAACATCCAAGCGAGACGTTTTTATATCAAGCTGGAGGTATGTCAATGGTTAAGGCGGGTATTGATGATGGCGACTTTTTATTAGTCGATAGGCATATTGAGCCTAAATCTGGGCAACTGGTGGCAGTCGATTATTTTAACGAGACTTTAATCAAAGAGCTTTGTGTAAGTGGTGATGGCATTCGATTGATTGCCCATAGCGATACACATCGTGATGTTATTGTTGACCATCCAGAATATTTTATGGTTATCGGGGTCGTGACTTGGGTGTTTGCAGATAAAAGGGGCTGGCGTAGTTAATTGCATAATCAATACAACATAAAACTAAGCTTTAAACCCCTTTATAAACGTTTATAAACGCTATAAAGCTAAAATCACCACACCTAACCCCACAAACACAACAAAACCGCTTAAATCGCATTTAAGCGGTTTTTATTTTCATTCCCTTCCTTTTCTTTAGCCAAGCACAGCTTGGCTCTTGCGAAGCTAAAAAGCTCCCCCAGAGCTTTTCTTAACGCTTCTCAGGGCTGGGGATGGCTTAGTTATCTATTATTTAAAGCATCAAGCAAATAATCTCCAATCATATCTTTAATCACCGACCCATCATCACGGCCAATACCCAAATACGGACGTGCTGGTATATCACCCCACAGATGAGGGAACTTAGCCTTACTACCACCATAGTGCATCATTGCGCCATACACCATATTAGTACCGACTGTCACATTAGTGCTAGTTTCCTGATAATGGATTGATTGCATTAATGTATGACTCATTATCAGCGGTCGCTTATTCGCCACTTTATTCACACCACGCTTGTTAATGCGTCCTGATTTACCCGTATCAGACTTGCCTAGCATACGAGCAAAAGTGACTGGGCTATTAGCCTCCCATTTTGAGCCATCTGGTGCAGTAGAGCTTTCAAAGTTATCATGAGTGCTATTGACTAGATGCTCACCGATATCCGCCATAAGTGGACGCATATCACCCACACGCTGTTGCACTCGTAGCAGCTGCTTTTCTACTTGCTCAACGCCTTCAAGTTGTACGCTTATCATTGCACCCACTCATGTTATGTATTAATATAAATAGGCACCTAGCCCCAACTGCGGTGAGCCTCCCTCCCGCCACCAATCTATTTTACAGATTTCGGTGATTGGCATGAGAACTCTGGGAGCGTTCTGCTAGGTGCTTCATTTTGTCTGCTATTTCTCAAATAGCACTTCACCACGTTTCTTGATTGATTTGTCTTTAGTGCTATCTAACCTATAAGACTTCAAATACACCTCTTTGCCATCCGCCGTCTGATGCAGCACTGCACTATATCGAGACGTCTTACCATCAATAAACCCTTCAACCCATAATGTGCGTTTTGACAGATCACCCGTAGGCTTATGTATCTGACGTACAATAAGCGTCGCATTATCAATAACTCGTTGTACTTTGTGATAACTCGATGCATCAAACCCATGATTACCTGCACGGCTTTGCGCCTGTTTAAGAGCATCATATTCACTTAGCCAGATAGTTTGTGTTTTAACATCCAGTATTTGCTTTTGGCTTGGATTTATCACTGCCACTGCATATTTTTCACCCGTGTCAGCCTGTCTTATCAGTCGGTTTTTATCCAAACTTGATAGACCTTTATAGCCATCACTTTGTACCAGTTCATCACGCTGGTCATTCATTCTTGCTATCCAACGCTCAAACACCCCGTTTGCCATACCATCAGCAACCATCGCCTTAGCGATTGCATAGCTATATTTATCAAGATCAGGATACCAGCTCGATCCTGGTGCATGCGCAAAGCTATCATCTGCACCATCATAATCTGGTGTTTTTGCAACGCTAAGCCCTAAACGCTCTACATCTTTTCTACTTAACGCCCGCACATAGCAGTTACAGCCATAGCCGTTGGGAGGATAGTTGATTGACCACCAGCCATCATCAGCAGGCAGTACCTTACCATTAAGCCGTTTATGATTGAGCCTTGGATTATCAAGCGTCGTATGCCGATACTGCCAGTATGGGCGTGCCGCCATCATCTCAGGGGTACGCATCTGTTGCCAGCGTCCAGCCGCATGACTGCTACGCAGATTGGTCAGATAGACAATACGAGCACGCCACGCCTTGTATTCTTTATCAGTATCAGTTAGCCAGCCCCGCTTGGCTACAATCTCATCAAAGCGTGATTTAAATTGACCTAAGCTTTCACCATCTTCTATTGCTTTCGCCACAGCATCTTGCAAGTCTTTTAGAAGGTCCGCCTTCATTGCGCCAGCGACCACAAACGCTTTGTCATGCTGGTGTGCTTGTAAGTCTTTATAGCTCTGTGTTGGCAACCGCAGCTTTTGCTGGTAAAACGCTATTTGCTCAGCAAAGGGTAGCTTAAACGCCGCTTGTACATTAGCCAGATCTTTATCGCTCATAATTTATCACTCACAAGCTACTACCATCTTTATTTAATACCGCTTCGCCAACCACCTCAGCACCTCCAGCCAACTCTGCTGCCGTCATCCCCAGTGCTATTACCTCAACCAATTCATCATTGGGTAGATCACTAAAAGCATTAGCCAGCATATCAGGCAAAGCCTCTAAGTTTGGCGCACTATCAATCACCACCTTCAGACGGGTTAACCAATCGTCTATATATGGCTGGCTGGCATTTGCCATTTTATCGACATTAGTATCTGCATAGTCTATTCGTATAGGCGTAAATCTCCCTTCCTTTGATACAGCAAGGGTTGGGGATGGATTCTCACTAAAGTCCGCTTTCACACCAGAGTCTTGCGTAGCCTCATCTTGTCGGCCACGAGCAGCACGTCCTCGACTTCGAGCTTGTGCCGTAAGCGGTGCGTCGACATCGACATCATCTTCACCGAGTTTATAGGCTCGCATAAAGTAGGTTTTAGTCAGACGTGCCCCCGCTTTTTGTAGTTTTTCATCACGATTAGCCAAAGCTTCGGTCACATCCTCATCAGACCACATAGACCAGACAGGCATTGGCTCATTATCACCTATATTTAAGCGCACCACATAACGCAATAGCTCATTGATGGCGTCGCTTATCATTTCACCATCGGCATCACGTATGTCGTCTGTTACCTCAAGCCCAGCCTGTGCAGAGGCATTGGTGCTCGATGAATCAGTCGATTGATCCTGTCCAAGCAGTGCAATATTAATCTCGCTACGGCAGTACTTTAATAGTCGCTCAAACATATCAGCAGTTGCCCCTTTGCCAGCCGCCTCAATGATTTCGACAGAGCCATCATTAGGGATAGCACCAATACCGTCTTGGCTTAACACCTCCAAGCTATCCAGTATTTTATCGACCTCAAGTTGCGGTGTACCACGGGGATGCTTACCTACAATAAAAGCTTGACCGTATTTATCGGCAAAGCGTAACCAAAACTTCAGTCCGCCTTTACGGAATATCGCATACCAGTACACAGCTGCCATATCCGCCACACCGTATGGATTGTTAAAGGTTGCATCATTACGAGCCATGATAAACTTCATATCAGGCACAGGCTCAAAGCTCATATTATCAAAGCCTTTAAAGCACAGATCATTATCACCATTGAAGCCAAACCACTCAGGCGGTTTCCCGACGACCTTTGATGGTATCCATAAGCCATTATCTTTAGTCCAATACACCTCAGCTGGGCTATAACCATACCATGCTGCATCGTGTAGCTCACGTATCAAGGTACGCAGCTTGATATTAGCCAGTACCTGCTTGCACAAGTCCATCACTTTATCTGAGGCATCCCCTTGGTCGAGCCCATATTCAAGACCAACGACAGCAGAGCGGCGACGACGCACAGCACCCTTAATGACAGGGTCGACCATAATATCTCGATACACCTCTATATCGCAGCCCAGTTTTTTTAGCACAGGATCAGGATTAGGTAGTGACATCATCAGGGCACCCAAGTCAGAGCCTAGATATGGGTTTATCTTTTCACGACTGGCAATCTCTTGTGACAGTTGGTTGCTTTTGCTGGTCGTTATACTCATTTAGTCATAGCCTCGTATCATATTTTTAAAGCGGTCAAGCAGACCGATACCTTGTTGTACACTGTTATCTGTATCACTGGGGCGAGAGCCTATCGTTAATGCACCATCGTTCAACGTCCGATTGGCATAGTGCATCAGTACCAGTGCCGTCCCAATATCACCATGTCGGTCTTGATTGTCTTTGCCCTTATTTTTCTTTTTTGGCAGTTTTGGCACACCATCAATCACTTCAAACGCAGATAAATCAGACAACACATTCTCATGACGTGGCAAGTTATCAACTGTGCCATCCTCAAGTGCCGCCTTAAACGGTGGCATATTAAGCGCATACCAAGCATTGCTAAACTTGACACACTCAACCACACTTGCGCCATAGCGTTGCTGTGCTTTTTCACTATTAGACGCACCAATACCACCAGCATCCAGTGCCATACCTAACAACATTCGTCCAGTATCAATCAGACCATCGCATATATAATTAAGCACCTGTTCTTGCTGACTAAATGGGATATTCTCTAACTCAAATATCGCTTGGCATTCCAATACCAATCCAGTGGTACGTATCGCAAGTGGGAACACTGTTAAATCCCCATTACGACCATAGTCACCACCCACAAAGCATTTTGCATTGTTAGGCAAGTTATCAATAATAGGTTGTATATTTTCTACACACCACTGATTACAGTCTGCAATCCGCAAGGCTTCAGTTTGTAGATTAAAGTCATTACCACGCTTATATAACAAGATGGGCACATCAGGTGTCATACGGCTTTCGATAAGCGCACGACTAAGCCACTTGCCGCCGCTGTTTTTAGGGATACAGTTAAGCTCTTCATCCAAGTTATCTGCATAAATCTCACGGATTTCATTTGCCCACTTAGCTTCACCTTCAGCAGTCCATTCACGCCCAAGCTTTAGACAAATTCGCTTGTATAAACCTTGCTCTAAGGCTTCATCAAAGGTAGTTTGGTGTAAACTGTAAGGTAGCCTTCCAGCCTTAACATCTTCTACCAGTTGGTTAAAAGGGTTAGTGACACCATTATGAGTACTAATAATACGTACACAGCCACCCCAGATTAGTAAGGCAAATGCCGCTTTTAGTAGTTCCCCCAAATTGTCATGGAATGCCGCCTCATCAATAATCACCCGCCCTTGTTTACCACGTAGATTGCGAGGTGCAGAAGACAAAGCCGTCACACGCCATCCGCTAGCAAACTTGATGGTATAAGCAAGGATAGATTTTTTTTCATCGCCTTCAATAAACACCTCTTCAGACTCTTCAATCTCACCAGCAGCAAGCTGATAATACTTAGCCCAGTCTGCGACATCACGGATAAACTCTATCGCCATATCTTTGGCATAACCGATATACCAGGTATCTTGTCCATTTTGGCGTGAAGCTTCCAGTGCTGATTCACCAGCTTCCGCCCATGAGCCACCAATACGCCGTGATTTCACGAATATTTTTACCGCTGAAGTATCCGCTACCCATGCTTGCTGATAGGGTAAGAATATAGATGGCGTGTTTTTAATCGTGGCATGTTTCATATGCATTTGCCTAACTCAAGAATGGTTTGACAAAATATCCAAATGATAATAACGTCCCAAAGATTTGCTTTCATGAGTGTGCAATCCCCAAGATCTTAGAGCGTATCAAGTCAGCTGTTTCATCAGATAGACCACCAGATTTCACAATATCCTGTACTTCATCAGCGGCTATCTTCGTTTTTTCACGCACTTCAACTTGCCATTTTTTCTGATTAACAGATGCTTTAGACAGCTCAGCAATTCCTTTACTAATTTTAGATAAGGCTGTCATACGTTGCATTGGGCTAACATTGTCATCATCTAGACTTTGTAGTCGCACCAGTGCATTAAAAAACTCTGATTGCATCATCGTAATCACAGTGGATGACAGTGCCCCAGCATCATCAGGATTACGCTCTGCCATATGGATAGCAGCTTGTGTCGACAAACTGACCGCTTGTATCTTTTGCTCATGCTTTTTACCAAAGCGATGCACACTAGATTTACTGATTTCATATCCCATCTCAGTTAACCAGTCAGTTAGCTCTTGATAATTTCTAAAGCCACTATCCTCAAGCCTTTGCTTTAGCAGTTCTAAGTGCTCAGGTGCAAGCCTATCAATCGCAGTTTCCCGTCCCATAGCATTTACTCCCAATACTTAGCAGGGCGAGCGATACCCGCAGGGCAGTCCACCGTATAATCCACAATATCAATACCCACAGCGGTCAGCCTGCCATGCCAATGCCCATCAGGGCTTTTTGTCACCGTCACTGTCTGCTTTTTTTCAAGATAGCTTAGCTGTTGGTGTAGCTCACTAGGCGTTACCTTGCCGTAGATATCATCCATAATGGTTTTGAGTATATGATCAGAGCAGCCAAGTGGCTCACCACGATGCATGGCCACTAGTAAATACCAGCGCATACCCTCACGGCGACTTTTTTGTAAATCAATAGTCATAGCTAATCCTTATTATTGTTTTGGCTAATAATGCCATACAGCCTATCAAGCTTAGCTTCCACCACCGTAAAGGTACGGTTAAAGTCAGACTTATGGACGTACTTAGCAGGCAATTCGGCTTTAAGTTGTAACAAGTCTTTTTCTAGCTGTCGTACCTCACCTGTCTGCACACCCACTTGACGGCTTAGCTTACTTAGCTCATCTTTAAGACCGTCATCACGCTCACGTAGCGCCGTTTCAAAACGAGTAAAAAACGCCTTGCCAGCACCCCAGATACTACCGCCGATAGTCACTGCCAACCCAATTGCTTGATAGGTTTCAAGCTCTAGTATCATCGTTTGTTCCTTATTTCGTATTTAGTTTGGCAGTTAATACAGCGAGTAGCAGATGGCACAGCACATTTACGAGCCGTGCCAATAGGCTTGCCACAGTCCTCACACGCATCAATATCGTTTGGCTCGGCTTGTTTTGTTGCTTGTTGAATTTGCCCATTTAGCCAATATTCAAAGCTCTTATTGGCGGTGTCGATAATGTCACTCACGCTTACCGCCTTTAATCGCTTTGTGGGTAAACTTACGCAATACAGCGTTGATTAAGTTGACAGAAGCGAGCAGTAAGCCAAAGTTTTCAGCAGTCATAAAGGCTTCAAGCTGTGGTATAAGTGGGTCTAGTATGCTAACGATTAATGCCAAAAAGCCCAAGATAGCGTTAAACCAGATAGTTTTGGACTGATACCAGTGCTTAGTATTACTTAGCTGGTTATCATAAGATTGCATAACAGCTCCTTACGCTTCAGAGGTCGGTTGACGATAGTGACCATATTGATAATTTGGCAAATCATAGCGGTAGTGGTATGGCAGGCTAGGTACGCCATTACCTCTTGGTGGCCAGACAAAGGCGTCAAAGCGACTACGGGGATAGGAGGCAATACTGACTTGATTATTTTGATTGCCACCAAGTACCACAAGGCGATTACCTGAGGTTTTACCAATGATAAAGCAGACATGACCACCGCCTTTACGGCTCATCACACCAAGACAGCCATAGGCAGGTTGAGATAGAAGTGTGCCGTAGCTGGCATAGGCTTTGGCTCGATACCAGTGTTTGGGGATACCACGTTTGCTGGCACTTAGACAGTGGGCAGTGAATACACCGCACCAAGGGGTTTCGTCATCCCGCCACCAAGCATTAAGTTCACTTAGCCAGCGCTGGATGGTTTTGTTATGACGGGTGCCTCGGATTTCTGTTAGTCCGATATAGTGACGACCTTCATCTACCCAAGGCAGTTCGTTTTTGATGTTTGGATTTGACATAAAAAAAACCTGTTAACTAAATGTAGTTAACAGGTTATTTATTTAGGTGGTTTTTTTATTTTATGGCGGTTTAAGGGTTATGACTTTAATCATCAATTTTTTTCAGACCTTTATGAGTTTGCTTAAGAGATGTTTTAATTTTCTTAATATCTTCTTCAAGTTCCATGTCTTCAGGAGCAATTCCGCCAATCTCAATCATTGTTTTTCTAACCTTACGTCCAACTTGTTCAGCTGCATTTTCAGAATTACGTTGACCTTTAATGTTTTCATTACGCATTTTTAGTTCTGTTTGTGTAATTCTAAATAGGTTCGCTGCAAGCTCATCTTTTCCCATATAATCTAATAATGTGCGACGTACATCAGGACTATTTTTATAGTCTTTTAACTTACTCAAATTCATATTATACATACCACGATAGCCTGCATTCTGGAATAGTGCATATTTTTCTACTCCAGCTTCTTTTGCTACACCACTAAGTGATTTCTCATGGATGCTAATTTCATCTCGTATCAACACACGTTCAACTTGGCTTGCATCACTGACATATCTACGAATGGTTTCAGCCGCTGCTGCAAAAAATGCTTGTGCCCTTGCGACTTCTAGCTTTTTACCATCTGCATTCATTGCAATAAGATAGCACGCAAATCTTGAAAGTTTATAGTCTTTAACCTCTTCACCATTAATGACTCTATTAACCTGTACGAAATTATCCGTCACATCAATATCTAAAGTCATACACGTAGTAATAGCTTTGTTAACAGGCTTTTTAAAACTGTTATATTTTTGGTAGCCGAGCATCTTCATATAATCTCTTGCATACCAGTAGGTAAATCCATTTTCAGCACAAAGGTCATTAAAGTTTATTGAGCCTTCTTCATAATGAAAAACATCAATATCTTCAAGTGCTAAGTCATAATTTGACATTATAATTTCCTTTAAGTTGTGAAATTAACTTGTAATGCTATTCTACCTTAATTGATAGAATCTATATATGAAATATAAGTATTATTTGATGCTATCATTCATTACACAATTACATATGCTATAATCCCCAACAGAGTCTCTAGCAGACCGTTATGTTTAGCCTTCAACCTGTGCAGAAGGCAACCATAACACCCCAACGCCAAGCCTTGTAGGGTGCGTCCCACGCACCAATGACAACGCCAAGCGTTTTAGAGTACCCGTCTATACAGACACAGAGTACCAAAAGCCCCGTCACATCACTGTGATGGGGCTTTTTTTATTCCTGAACAGTACGTCTGAAAAAGTCTAATTCATCTGAATCATCAAGCCAGCTCACTTCGTCAATACGTTCTAATAAGCCTTTGGGGTTTAATACACCTTGTGCTATTAGCTCCTCAACTAATAAACACCAAGCAACTTTAGTTGCTTGCACCTCTGTCAAAGGCTTTATTTGTTCTTTCTGTTTCATATATTAATCTCCAGCAAACGATTTAATTAACCGCATCATAATGTCAGTTTGTTCCTCACTCATACTCATCAATCCCTCACGAATATCAGGGTTATTTATCATTAAATTAATACGAGCTAAAACAATATCTTGTTCTTCACCATTAATACGATAACTGCGGATATTTGAACTATCTTGTAACGTTTCCGCCCTCACGCCAGTAAATAAATAGCTAACATCAACGCCTAACTCATATGCTTTTTGTAAATAATCACTGTCAGGTTTTCGCTCACCTTTTTCATATTTAATTTGAGCCTGTTTTCTAACTCCACAGGCTTCACCGAACTCTTCTTGGTTCAGTTTTAGGCGATTACGCTCTTCTTTTAATCGTTGACCAAACATAAAAAACCCCAAAGGTACTCAAAAACGTTCATTTAATACTTGACAGTACGCATTTGCGTACCTTAATATACCCCTAAGCAAGTAAAAAACCTTGTGATACTAAAACCTAACCATCTAAGGAAATAAAAATGGCAACCACTCAACCAAAAACTCCAGACCAAGTACGTGCCGAATTATACGAGCGTGGCATCACTCTAAAACAATGGGCACAAATCAACGGCTACCCTGTACCTGAAGTATACAAAATCATGTCAGGCGAACGAAAAGGCTTATATGGACGAGGACATGAAATCGCTGTGAAACTAGGACTAAAAATCCCACTAGACCCAAATAATATATAGGCTTAATTATACCATTACCAACCTTTTTATTCACCTTTTAATATCTAAATATGGTTACTAACTATGAGTTATATCAACCGAACTAAAACACTCCATAAAGAAGATTTATTGTCAAACTTGCAAGTTGCAAAAAACAATATCAATCAACTTGATTCATTATTAACACTACTAATCGATAATTTGACAGAAGACAAAGTAGAAAACCCACCTCTTAAAACATTAACAAATGACTTAATAGCATTAGCAGAAATCAAACTTGAAAAAATCAACAGTAGTTTTCAATCGCTCAGTTTAATAAGTCCAAGTAACTATCGTAACCAAAACACACCTATTAAAAAGCGATTAATAAGATCAAACCAGGTTAGAGCTAAAACCCCCAATGAATTCCGCAAACAGCTTATTGATCAAGGCATCACCCTAAAAGAGTGGGCAGAAGCTCGTGGCTACAACCCAGAATACTGCTCTCGTATCTTAACTGGCATGGTTGAAGGCACACGAGGCAAAAGCCACGACATCAAAGTCGCCATGGGGCTCAAGATTACTCCCACTAAGACACAACCCGAAAATGAGGAGGCATAACCATGAGCCACCCAGTATTTGCTACTTGCACTCGCTGTCATCAAGTCAAACCTTTAAGTCAGCTTAACGGCTACAACCCTATAAGCAAGGATACCAGCCGTGTGTATTGCAAGCGCCTTATCGACTGCCAAAGCCACACAGCAAATAAGACATTGTCCACTCTAGTAGGGTGCGTCTCACGCACCAATACCAAAGCCAAAGCCGACACCCAAACACAGGAGGCATAACCATGACCAAGCAGCCAAAACAACGTAAAGGGGCAACCACCCTACAGTTAGATACTCGTGAGTTACGTCAAGAGCTACGCTATGCCGACCAAATTATCACTACCATTTGCGACCAGCTATCTGCCTCTGAGATAGCCATCATTAACTACAAGCTACGCAAAGACGGGATTAGCGCAATAGATGACCCCATGCGCAAGCTAAAGCGTCAATCAGCCTTATACCGCATTGCACCCAAGCGTGACTCGCTAAAAGTACTATTGGCAGTTTTTCTAGGTTTTTTTATCACCGCTTGGTACTGCGCGTACACCGAAAACGACCTCTTGCGCACCGAGCTGGCAAGAGCACAGAGTCAACCAGTGCAGCTGCTCAAGTCCCACTTTTCCAAAGGGGGATTTAGGGGGATTCCACAAGCAACACAAGGAGAATAATCATGACAAAAATCAAAGACAGTGCCACCAGACGAGCACTCAAGATCCAAAAGGTATTAGCAGGTAAGTCATTAACAGGCATGGCATTAAAAGATATCGCAGACGCCATCGGTGAAAACAGCGTCAACACCCTACGCACGCTACAAACTATGGTCGATGAGGGCATGGCCGTCCAGTTCGAACACAACAAAAAGTATGCACTATCAACAGCCTGTCTCGCCATCGCAAGAGCACACAGCCTAGAGGTAGGACAAGCACAACAGCAGTTAGATGCGGTCAGCCAACGAGTCACTGCCCATGCCAACCAATACTTAACTTAATAAGGATTAAATATGTCAAATACTCACGAACTTATTGGTTATTTAAAAACACAAATGCAATTAAATATTTTAGCTACCACTATGTATGGATCTTTAGCTAGAGAAGTCTTAGGTATGCCAAATACATCACCACAAGATCTACTAGGCAGAGGCTTTGATGACAATGAAATCAGTACGGCAGTAGAGGTTAGTTTTGAGTTAGAACGACTCATTCGTTCAGGAAGATCACTATCACAAGCTTTAGTTTATATGCGTAAACATGGCTGGTTACAACGTATTAATGAGGAAGTTAAATAATGAGTAATATCAATCAAAGTCAATTGGCACAGTTGCAAGAAGTAGTTTCAGATGGGCATCTAAATGTTGCTTTAAGTTTAGGTCAAGCTCAATTTGCAGAATTCAATGAAAAACTGGCGAAAGTTGCCCGAATTAAGTTATGGGCTGAAATAAAAAACTCTAAAGAATACAAGGGCTTAAGGTTAGTTGATCCTGATGGAAATTGGCGGCATATCGCCACTTGGGAAGATTTTTGCCAATGTCAAGGCAAATCAAGAAGAACGGTTGATGAAGAAATTCAAAACTTAGAAGTTTTTGGTGAAGATTTTTTTGAATCAAGTAAAAAAATCGGGCTATCTACACGCGACCTACGTAAACTCCGCAAGCTCCCCGATGCCGAACGTGAAGTCATCATCAACGGTGAAGCGGTACAAGCTGAAGACAAAGAAACCTTGATAGATCTCATTGAAGAAATGAGTGCCAAACACGTCAAAACACGTGACGCCCTGCAACAGCAAATCAATGAGCTCCAAGCAGATGCCAAAGCCAAAGACAGCGTGCTATCGACAAAGAACAAAAAGATAGACGAGCTAGATGCCAAGCTTAGCCTGCGCAAAGACCCAGACCAAAAGCTGGCGGTGCAAAAAGAACTAGAAGCACACATCAGTAGCGAGTTGGCACAAGCAGTGACCAGTATGCTCACCGCCATTAGCCAATTTAATAACTCAATCATTACATTGAAAGAGCAGGCAGTAGAGGACGTACCTCACTTGACATTAAAGATAGACAGTGATGTCAGCTACACCTATAACCGTATCGCCGAGCTAGCAGCTGCCGACGGCATCGAGATCAATCTGGCCGAGATGATAACTCCGGACTGGATGCATGATGCCCTAGACCCTGACAACTTTCAGCTACAAGGGCAGACACCTGAAGAGCTAGCGCAAGACTAACCCTGCTTTTAAGTCCCTCTTTTATAAAGAGGGATTTAGGGAGATTTTTTAACCACAACAAGAGCAACCTATGGATACCGCCACATATAACTACCTAAAACAGCTTGCCCAGCGCCTGCAATCCGCCAAGCATGGGCAAAAAACGCCAATCGTTGAGCAAGCAGCGGAATACCTGTGTTGCTCAACCAAACAAGTCTATCAACTACTCAAAGACGCAGGCCTTACCAAGCCTCGCAAGACACGTACCGACAAAGGAGACAGCATGATAACCAAAGCACAAGCCGAGCTGATAGGTGGCATGATTTTAGTTGCCACCCGTGCCAATGGCAAACAAATCTTGTCAGTTTCTGATGCAGCCGAAATGTTAAAAGCCCAAGGCAAACTACCTGACGTAGCCGTTAGCACCATACTGCGTGCCTTAAAAGCGCATCACTGCCACCCCAGCCAGTTATCCACGCCCACAGCCCACGTTAACCAACGTAGTCTGCACCCAAACCACGTCTGGCAGATTGATGCCTCAGTTTGTGTGCTGTTCTATCTACCAAAAGGCGGCTTAGCGGTAATGGAGCAAAAAGAGTTTTATAAAAACAAACCTGCCAATATTCGAAAGATTGAAAAACAAAGGGTCATCCGTTACGTAGTCACCGACCATTATAGCGCTGCTACCTATGTGGAATACGTCATGGGCGCAGAGTCTAGCGAAAATTTAACCCAAGTCTTCTTAAATGCCATACAAAAGCGTGCAGCGAATGACCCCATGCACGGTGTGCCTAATATATTAGTAATGGACAAAGGCTCGGCAAACTTATCAGGTCTATTTTTAAACTTACTTGATCGTCTGCAAGTCGAGCACATAGAACACGCAGCTGGCAACAGCCGTGCCAAAGGACAAGTCGAAAAGCACAACGACATCGTCGAATGCAAGTTTGAAAGCCGCCTCACATTTTTAAATATCAAAACATTAGATGAGTTAAACGCCTACTGCACCAAATGGCGTACCCATTTTAATGCCACCGCCACCCACAGTCGCACCCGTAAGACTCGCAATGCGGTATGGCTAACCATTACCCCTGAGCAACTACGCCTAGCCCCAAGTATGGAAATATGCCGAGAGCTAGTGACTACCAAGCCAAAAGTTATGAAAGTACGTGGCGACTTAACCGTAACTCACACCATCAAAGGCTATCCAAACCAGACATACGATGTCACCCATCTGCCAGACATCTATCCAAAAGCCGAAGTTGAGATAGTCGTCAACCCTTATCGTGCGCCTGATATTGATGTCACTTGGTTGGACACCGTTTATACCATCAGCCCAATACAGACAGATGAGGCGGGCTTTGCCATTCACAGTCCTGTCATTGGTGAGACGATGATCACCAAACCAGACAGTCAAGCAGATGCAAACCGCAAAGCCATGCTTAAAGACGCTTATGGCGTAGATACCGAAAGCGATGTCGATAAAGCACGTAAGAAAAAACAAGCCGCCTATCAAGGCAAAGTCGACGCCATGGCAGATGTTGACAACAGCCACATAGATGGCAACGTACCCAATGTGATTACCAAAGCTGGTCAAACCATTGATACCAGCACCCATGAGCATCTAATAAAAGGCAATCGTGAACTCAAGCCACTCACTCACGTCCAAGCAGCGATGGAGCTACGAGGCTTATTGGGTAATCAGTGGACACCAGAGCATTATCAAGACTTACAACAGCAGTATCCAAATGGCGTACCCCAAACCGCCATCACCGATATTGCCGACCGCATCGTCATGGGCAAACCCGTACAGCACCTAAAAGTGGTTAACCATTAACTAATTCTACTTTGTAAAAGGGCAAGGCTTTTAAATCCCCCTTTTTCAAAGGGGGATTTAGGGGGATTTGATAAAAACAAGGAACGACCATGAAAGCACTCAAGCAGTTATTAAAAGAAAACAACATTAGCCAGCGCAACCTAGCAAGTCATCTTGGGATTAGCCCTGCAAGCGTTAGCCTAATGCTAAATCACAACCAGTACCCAAAGTCGCCAAACAAAAGCATTGTCATCAATGGCATAAACCGCTTTTTAACCGATCACGGTATCAAGTTTGACACTCAACCAAAACAGCAACACCCATCAACCAAGACAACAACCCAACAAGAGGATGAACTCATGCTACTCCGCAAACAAACCTTAACCGAGTCAGCACGCAAACACTTCAAACTGTTTAGCAACCCATTTACCAATGATATTCGCAGTGCTGATGAGCTATATCAGTCAAGCGATACCGCTTACGTGCGTGCAGCCATGCACCATACCGCCAAGCATGGCGGCTTCATCGCCGTCGTTGGCGAGTCAGGTGCTGGTAAAACTACGTTAAAGCGTGACCTTATTGATCGTCTCAAACGTGAGAACCAATCCATTATTGCCATTGAGCCGTATGTCTTAGCAGCAGAAGACAATGACATCAAAGGCAAAACCCTAAAAGCAGCACACATAGCCGAAGCGATACTAAACGCCCTAGCACCGCTTGAACACATCAAACGCAGTCCAGAGGCTCGCTTTCGCCAAGTACATAACGTACTAAAAGAAAGCCACAAAGCAGGCAACAGCCATGTGCTTATTATAGAAGAAGCACATAGCTTGCCAATACCGACCCTCAAGCACTTAAAGCGTTTCTTTGAGCTTGAAGACGGTTACGACAAACTGCTTGGCATTATCTTAATCGGTCAAAACGAGCTTGGGCTAAAGCTATCTGAGCAAAACCCAACCATACGTGAAGTAGTCCAGCGTTGTGAAATAGTCACCTTGCAACCCATAGCACCTGCCGAATTAGGTGGCTATTTAGCCAAACGCCTGGGCAAAAATCAGGATATTAACAGCATCATTGATGACTCAGGCATCAACGCCATCGTTAGCCGCCTAGTACGCACAGACAGCAAAGGCAAAGTAACTCAAAGCCTTATGTATCCACTTGCGATAGGCAACCTACTAACAGGTGCGATGAACCATGCCACAGAACTAGGCATACCCGTTATCAATGCCGATTTAATCATGAATGTATAACCCAACTCAATTAATAACAGAAGGAATATTACGATGACAGACACAACCATAAATCAAGCCCCAGAAGGCTATATGCAAAATGATAAAGGACATCTAATTCCCATCGATAAGGTAAAACCTATCGACATAATTAGAAACGAAGTCGTCAAAAAAATGGTTGATACCGCCAGACAACTACAAACAACAATGCGTCAAGATAAAGCAACACTATTTGCAGACTTCAATGATTTTGTAGCCTTATCAGCCAGTGAATATGACGTACATCTTGGCGGCAAAAAAGGCAATACCAGCCTAATCAGCTATGACGGTAAGTACAAAGTGCAACTTGCCGTCAGCGAAAATATCGTCTTTGACGAACGCTTACAGATTGCCAAACAGCTCATTGATGAATGCTTACATGACTGGACAGCTGATAGCAATGACAACATCAAAGCACTGATTAACAATGCATTTCAGGTCGACAAAGAGGGCAAGATTAGCACACATCGTGTACTTAGCTTGCGCAGTCTTGATATCTCAGACAGTAAGTGGCTTAAAGCAATGCAGGCCATTGGTGATGCAATTAAAGTCACTGACACCAAAGAATACATCCGTTTTTATGAGCGTGACGACTCAGGCAAATATCAACAGATTGCATTAGATTTTTCTAATGTATAACCCATTTTAGTTATTTAAAAATCAATAACAGGGTGAGTAGCGCAAGCCACTCACCCTTTTTAAAACACCAAAAAACAAGGCTATCACAATGACAACCAAATACACCCCAACGAAGCCCAAATTAATCCAGCTTATTCATATTGGTAAAAGTAAACTTGGATTGGACGATGGCACATACCGCCATATGCTCACCGAGCTTACAGGCAAAGACAGCACAAAGAAAATGACCAAACCAGAGTTATTAAAGGTGCTAGATAATTTACGTGATAAAGGCTTCACCCCAGCCAAGCCCAAGCGAGCTGGCAAGCTAAAACAAGCTTGCGACCCACAATCAAAGTTAATACGTAGTTTGTGGTTAGAGCTTCATGACGCTGGTGCAGTACGTAACCCAAGCGAGCGAGCACTAGCTAGTTATGTCGAGCGCCAAACTGGCAAATCAGCATTACAGTTTTTAAGCACAAAAGATGCCAGCCAAGTCATCGAATCACTCAAAAAATGGCTAAATAGACTGTAATTTTGCATAATAATTGACCAGACCTGCCATGCTACACACACCTAAACAGTCACAAACACTATAAAATAGTAACTTATAGTAGATAGCATGGCACATACAGGGGGCTGGATATGACGGATAAAAAGACTGGCAAACACACTCAATTAGGCACTGCATTCCTACAAGACATGGTGGGGCAAGGAGCAGACATACTGGCCAAATTTACAGACATACCTCCAGAGTCATGTGAACAGATTGCTTTTCATTTAGCCGATCGTATGACAGCACACTGGGGCGGCAGTATGCTCTATGTTCCCAAAAACACCCCAGCCGAGCTACACAAGCGTGATCTAGCTATCTGGCAGGACTTCAACGGCACCAACCACCACCAGCTTGCACAAAAGTATCAGCTTTCAATGGTAACCATCTACCAGATCCTCGCCAAAGTCCGCAAATCCCTACCCAAAACGCAAGAAGACCTGTTCGATTAAGAGCAGGCCTTCTTATTTTTATTGATTTTCTGATAACGCCTAGTGTAACCTCATTACATATTCATCCCACATAATCCCTAGCTATCCCACTTCTTCCCACATTTATAACGCCTTTCTGGGGTATTTATCTAGGGTGTGGTCACTGAGCTTGCTGTATATACAAATTGGTAGTCAACTCTGCAAAAGTCAAAGGAACATAAGGCCAATGTGCCAAACGATGACGGCGCTGGCGTAGCTCCTCTTTGTCCAGCCAAGGATCTAATGGCAACGGCCGAGTTGTCAAATAACTGGCATCATAAAATGGGCGATAAGTTAGCCATTCAATATAGTGTGCTGGACGTAGCGCCTTATCATCTAGCGTATTGCGCTCAAGTAAGCTGTGCCAGTCATATTGGTGATGTAACTTATACCAAGTGTGCAGTGGGAAATCATCACTGAGCCAGTCAGGACGGGTAAATTGTTGATGACTGGGTTGAAAAAAGCGACCTTTGAGCACCACATAACGTCTATCAATCTTCAGCTTATGGTAGCCATCTAAGTCTATCCAAACGCTACGAAATGGCTTGCTTTGCATATGTGTCAGTTTACGCTCTAGAGTATCACGTGAGTTAATACCTACCCAATTGCCAAAGTCATAAGGCGCTGAGCCCAAATAAAACTTAATCGCCAGCTCCCAATGCTCCACCTCACCAGTGTCATGATTACACAAAATAAAATCTAGCTCGCCTGTGGTCTGCATGCCATTGTACAGCTGCACATTGTGTGCCAGTACCTCGTAGGGATGTAGCCCAAGTTGATACCCATCTTCTAGCCAAAAGTGGATCAATCCCTCAAAGTGAAAGCCTAGTCGATAAGGGCTAGGGCGGGACATTAAGTAACGAGTTAAGTCTTGATAACTGTTGCCAGTATCCAACTGTTGCAAGCGGGGAGCATACCGCTGAAACTGCTGTTGCCAAAAGCTAGATGGATGCACAAAGATGGGTGGTGACACCAAATTTGGCTCAGGTGATTGCCATTGTTTTAGTGCATCAGGACAGGCTAACGCAAATGCTAAATCCCGCACAAAAGGGCGGTGGTACTGCTGCCAAGGCGAAGCACTGTACCAAGGCGATGCGTCTGAGCTTACCTTTACACTTGAGTCTGTGTTTGAGTTTAAGATATTGGGCATGTTTTTGGTAATCTAAGATAAAAAGCAGTTTAATAGAAAAACAGTTTAAAAAAGCGGCAAAACCCTATGCGCCATGTTGTAAAATCCAATCGGTTGCCATCTGCCAAAGCTCTGGTGCTTTGGCATGGGTCTTACTGCTAAAGTAGCGCATATGGCCGATATGCTTTAAGCCAAACTGCTCGGGCGTCATCATGCGTTTTTCTGCTGGCATGGCGGTAAAGACGGTGAGCATATCATCGACGTTTTTGGCATTGGCAATGTCATCATCACTGAAGTTTAACCATAATGAGGGCATGGTAAGCTTATCATAATAATGGGTGAAGACAGTTTTACCAAAGGCAGTTTTGATATAGCCCTTACCATTGCACCAGTCACGCCACTGTTTGGCAACCCCACGTGGCAGGGGCTCACCCATATTAAACTTATCTGAAGGAGTATAGCCCAAAAGTAGGTTGCCTAAAGTAATGGCGCCATCCATAAACAAGATGGCTTGCGCTTTAAATGGCATCTCCATATTCTTAATACGACCAGATGAGCAGGCGACATTGACCACTGAGCTTAAGGCTTGATAATTGGGCATTAAGCCGATGAGTTGTCCGCCGGCGCTGTGACCGATTAGATGATAGTTGGCATTAGGAAATTCATCTTGTAGCGCATCTAATACCGCAGTGGCATCATGGCGACCCCAACTGATCAATGAGGCATCACATTTGGCTAGCGGAGAGGTTAAAGAGTCACCGATGCCTTCGTTATCATAGGTGATGACTCCAAAGCCTTGGCTGGCCAAATAGCTGGCAAAACTGTTATAAAATAAACGCTTAATGCCAGTTGCTGGAGCAAGCATGATGGCATTTTTGACCTGTTCATTGGTTTGTTCAGCAGGGCTATATAAGGTGGCGGTGAGCGGCTGATTGCGCTCGGTCATTATGGTCAACGTGTGGGTGCTGTGAGTCATAGGAACTACCTTGTAAATGTTTATGACATATCCCAACCGACAAAGGTTTGGGCGAATGAAAAAGTGGCTGCCTTACTTTGTAGACGCTTGAACTTGCAGGCGCTTGATATCATAAGAGATTTACCTCTGTATTTATAGTAGCAACTTAACACGCACTGTTCATTATATATGGCAACAAGAGTTTTTTAATAATGCAGTGAATAATGGGTTAACTAATGAAAGATGCTTTGATTTGATAATAGATAAGCGTAATAAAAAACCAATATAAAAAAAGCAATGCGCAATCAGTTGCGTGTCAGTTAAAAAAAACACAGTGATAAAGCTCGATTTTTTGCGGTATGTTATTATACTCAGTTGACACTTATTTAAAATAAATCCATTTTACCCTTTAAGGGGGCACAAATTTATGACACAAGCGTCAAAACCAAGCTATAAAACCATCACCAGCAAAGACGTGGTTAACGTTAGTGATGCAGTCGATAAGTCAGACATCACTCAGCCATTAGTCGCGGTATATTGTGGCTCACGTATCGGCAAAAACCCTATTTATGAGCAAGCGGCCAAAGATCTGGGGGCTGCCTTGGCAAAAAATGACATGGGATTGGTGTATGGTGGTGCCAGTATTGGCCTAATGGGTGCGGTCGCAGATGCCGTTATTCGCGGCGGTGCGCAAGCGGTTGGCGTAATCCCGACCTTTATGCTCGATCACGAAATAGCGCACGATGGCTTAACCAGCCTGCATTTAACCGATACCATGCACACCCGCAAGGCACTGATGGCCGAGTATGCCGATGCATTTATCACTTTACCTGGCGGATTGGGCACGCTTGAAGAGATTATGGAAATTGCCACTTGGCGTCAGCTGTATCAGCATGAAAAGCCAATGGTGATTCTCAACATCAATGGCTTTTATGATCCGTTAATTGAGCACTTAAAGCACACCACAGAAGAGGGCTTTATGAAGCAAGAGGATTTAGACCGCTTGGTGGTGTGCAATGATATTAACTCAGCTGTGGCACTGTTAAATAAATACGTACACATCCATGATCCGATTGCGACTCATAAAATCTGAAGCGGCATAAGATCTAATATGCTTACCTTACTTAAGAGGCTAGACTTAACAGACTAAGCTAAGACTGAAGAGGTGTGACCACGCCTGCCATCGGTAACGGGAAGGCTCTTTGCTGTGCCAACTGCTCAGCCAGTACGTCTATGCTGGCTTTGTTAACTTGCTGAAGATAATCCCATTGGTGCTGATGTCGCGCTTGATTCTGTGACTTAAGTGCGCCAATCAGCTGCTGCTGTTGCAGTTGGCTTACCAAATCATCAGACGCTTCTAACGCAGATGAGGCTTTTACATTCTCAGCACGGGCGTAGTGTTGCTCAGGATAAATGCGGATATCAGCAACCCGAAGCGTGTCATTGTCTCCTGGGATTTGCTGACCGCCATATAAGGCATTTTGAGTTGGCTTAGCTGAGGCAAAACGCGGCACAAATTCACTGACCTGTTCAATGGCACGTTGGCTGCGCTGCTGTAAGGTCTTTGGATTCCAGCCTTGATCAATAAAGCTTAAATACTTATCTTTTAACTCAGGTTGCGCATCGTCTTCTTTAGCAGCAACCAGACCGTCATCAAATAAAGTTACTTTTTTATTCATACTATGAATTTGGTAATAACCATCGGGATAAGGTGTCAGTTGTACCATCCCCTGTGGAGTGCCACGCTTGCCGTGAATAATAATCTCAGGCAACTTGTGACTGTTGGTGTGACTGTTGGTGTGACTGTTGGTGCGACAGCCGGTGTGGTGGTTTTGAGTGGCTGTATCTGAGCGGTCATTATTCCAATGGGTGACGTAGGAGGCCTTAAACTCAACCATACGCTGCGCAGAAACGCCCACCATATTGTCAATCACACCGGTACGAAAGCCGCAGGCATTAATCAGATAGTCCACTTCTAAAATAGCGGGTTGAGCGTTGTGATTTAATTTTTCAGTTGTCTTAGTTTGGTTGTTTGCTTCAGTTTGGCTGACGCTTTGATTTTGATGAGTCCGATAGTGTAGCTGCCATTTTTTATCATTATTACTATTATTACTGCTGTCTGCTTGAGTGACATCAACCACTTGGGTGTTGAGCAGTAAATAGGCATTGGGATAGGACTTAAGCGCCAGCTGCGCTGAAGCAGCTAAGCGGAAGATATTCCAACCATATTCTTGTACCAAGATAAGCGGGAATTTTAATTTATCTAAATCCAGTTGCTCGGCGGCAGCGGTGACCCATTTATCCAGTGTATCCAGATTAGCATTGCTCGTCATCAATGCTTCAAGCTCATCACGCTGATATAAACGGTAGTAATCTTCTGGCTCACCCAAGACTTTATTGGCTGGGTCATCAAGGATCATCTGTTGATATTCTTGAGTAAGCAGCTGCAATCGAGGCAGCAGATCTTGCGGATTGCCGTCATCACGCAGCGGCACCGCAAATACAGTAGGGCGCACATCTATGCTATAAGGATACATGCGCAACATATCAATAGACTGCTTTAATAACTCAACACAGTCACTATCTGGAATTTCACGATACAGGTTGCCACCAGCGTGTAAGTGACACATGGGTGGCCCATCGATTAAGCTGGCTTTGCTCTCGAACAAATAAGTCTCTATTCCTAGCGCTGCTAGACGAATGGCAATCGTTGATCCAGCAACACCACCGCCAATAATACCCACTTTAAGTGGTGGGTTAGAGTTGTTGGTTGCGCTGGTCTGTCTTAACTTAGTGTCAGTGTCTATAAATGGAGAAGTATTGGTCATCTGGGTCTTTGTATTTAAATACTTATGGTTTTTGACGGTTTATTAATGGCTAGTTAGTTTATGGTGATGACTTGGTGAAGTTGCAAGCCTAAAGTATAGCTACTGTTTGCTCTATTTTTTCATACCTTTCTGATACTTCAGGACATGTTGGTAGTGATATGTCCGACATATCGGACAGCTTTATGGTGTTATTCATGATATAAATTAACAAGTGTTCTTAATTAAGTTGCTTTGATAAAAAATTGAGGTAAATAAAACATTTTATTAGAGTATTTATATGAATTTGGAATAATTTTCTTTAAGTAACTTATGTTGTTATAGTACATTTTTATAAGATGCATAATATAAATTAAGAATACGATGAGCTTACTTAATTATAATTATTTTCAGGCATAAGGAGGGGTTATATATGAAAAAAGTATTAGCTATGCTGCCACTGTCATTGTTGTTTAGTATTTCTGCGCAAGCTTCAATGAGTTATGAATGTTGGACTTATAAGAACGGCAGTCCTGACAAAATGACTAAAGTGTCAGCTAATAATAAAAGTGAAGCTGAGAGCAAAGCAAAAGATAAATTTCAAAATGATTTAAATATATCTTTTGACTTTGTGAAGTGTAAATAGAGTGCATTTGTTTAACACTACATTGTTATTGTAATAGTAAACTTTACTCATAAGCAATGTTTAATAAAGCGTTTAGTAATTAATAGCTTATTGGTCAATAGGCATTTAAGCCAAATGTATCAATAAGCTATTTTTTGCTTTTTATTAGTGAGTGAGATAAGTAGATAGGTATATAAAAAATATCTATACAGTGGCTATTTATTGTGAGTATAAATATTTTGAATATTAAAAATAAGGATATGAGAGTGAAAAAATTATTTGTTTTATGCATGTTATCAGGATTGATGCAACCAGTATTGATGCAACCAGTATTGGCTGGTACTCAAGATGCGCATATAATTAATATTAATGATGCTGAAATGCCTCAATGTATTGATAGTGAATTGCCCTATGAAGGTTTTTTAATGAATGCGGATGATGTTAATAAATCATCATCTATTGAGGGAGTAAGCTTAGTTACGATGCAAGATATAACAGCGCTTTTGGCCAAAGATAAAAATACATGTGAAAGAGTGGTAGCTAAGTTGGTTCAAACAGCTAATAAATAAAGTTATTATTTCTATCAAAGCTGGCTTATCTAATTTTTATATAGTTTTAGCCACCACTACAAGAAGGTTGTCATTAGTTGGGAGTGTAGTACACTTATTACAATATCCAAATTACTTATGAAAAATAATGACCAAACGCAATAAATCAAGACAACATCCTTCAAAAAAAATAAGACGTCAAAAAAGCTTGCAGCACCAGCAAAAACAGCAAGGTTTAATCGCCATTGGGTTGTATTTGGTACTGGTCATATTGATGTTTTCAGGTAGTATTAGCCCGTTAGTTGCCGGATGGTATCTGGCGCTTGGTATCCTAACTTATGCAATCTATGCTAAGGATAAGAAAGCAGCAGAGCAAGGGCGTTGGCGTACACCTGAGATGACTTTACATCTACTTAGTGTCCTCGGTGGCTGGGCAGGTGCGATGCTGGCACAAAGTAGGTTGCGTCACAAAACCCAAAAACCAGAGTTTCGTATGACCTATTATCTGACTGTTATTATTAACTTGGCGGGGTTGTTTTATCTGATTTCAGGTGGCGATTTTTCTCAGCTTTAATGGATACCAACAAGCCTAATGTAGCTTTTGTAATCTGCTAGGATTACGAGGGCGTGTCCCTAATTGGATATAGATGGTCAAAGATTGAGTTTTTAGCTAAGTTATGACTTCAAGCTAAATTTTTTCATTAAATATAAGATAAATAGAGCTGAAAAAAACATAAATAACATATGGATAATAAAAAGCTCTAGAGGAAGATCTACCACGAATTTCGATAAGAACAGATTAAGGCTCACAAGCCCTATTATTCTTATTGAATAATCTAACCAAGTGCTTTTCGCATAATTGCTCAAAGCGGTAAATAGAATGAGAAAAAAAATAATAATAAAGTTAGTAACCATATAGATGCACTCTAATGGCATTGTCTAATCAAAATGTCTTTTTACTCACAAGGGGCTGTACAGAATTGATTTATAGTCCTAATAAATCAATTCTATGCAGTTTCTAATTGGCTTTTTGATACCTGGCGTTGCGCTTATTTTCAAAAAACAGCATATCAACCACCACAATGGCAACACCAGTACAAATGGCAATATCTGCCACATTAAAAATAGGATAGTGCCAGACATCGGCATAATGCACATGGATAAAGTCAATGACTTTACCAATACGCACACGGTCAATTAAATTGCCAATTGCACCGCCTAAAATCAGTGCCAAGCCCACATTTAGTAGTCTCGCTTGACGTGGCGCACGTGTTAGATAAATCAGTAAGAATAACGACATCACCAGCGACAAGCCAGCAAAAAACCATTTTTGCCAGCCGCCTTGATCGGCCAAAAAGCTAAAAGCTGCGCCATAGTTATATGCCAGTGTCCAGTTTAAATACGGCTCAATCACCGGAATAGACTGATGAAACTGCAAGCTGCTGTCAGCCAGCAGCTTGGTCCACTGATCTAAACCTATTACCAATGCCGAAAGCAGATACCAAAGTAAGGCTTGACTGCCATTGGGTATCAGCTCTGGCCGTTTGTTTGGGCTTGGCTCAGGCGTCACATAAGCTGGCGTTGGCGTAGCGCTAGAGGTGCTAGGCTTTGCTGAGTTAGGCGAATTGGATGAGTTAGGCATAGTGGCGAACCTCACCTGATCCAGCAATATTGCTCACACAGCGGAGACAGATGCCTGGATGCTCTGGATCTGAGTTGACATCTTCACGCACATGCCAGCAGCGTACACACTTTTCACCTTCAGCTGGACTGACGCTAACACGTAAGCTGTCTAGGTCTGTGGCTTCTCCTTGCTCACCATCAAGCGCCTGTAAGTCGGCAGTACTGGTGATCAATACAAAGCGTAGTTCATCTTCAAGTTTTGCCAAGCTGCTATAAATATCGCCTGCGGCATAAATGGTCACCGCTGCTGATAAGTTAGCATTGATGGTTTTTTGCTCACGTGCATGCTCAATGACCTTATTTATCGCATCACGGGCTTCTAAAATCAGCGCCCAGTCAGCGTCACTGACTTTGTTCATGACAAATTTAGGTAACACATACCACTCTTGAGTAAACACATAGGCATTATCATCTATGGCATTCTCTTTTAATAAGGCTTCCCACGCTTCTTGAGCAGTAAAGCTTAAGATAGGCGCAATCCAGCGCAGCAGTGCATGGGCAATATGGTACAAAGCAGTTTGCGCTGAACGACGTGGCTTGCCGTCAGCTTTGGTGGTGTATTGGCGATCTTTAATAATATCTAGATAAAAGCCGCCCAAGTCTTGCGAGCAAAATGCAGTGACTTGTTGGGTAACTTGGTGGAAGTCCATCGCATCATAGGCTTTAATAATGGCCTGTTGTACTGTGTGCGCTCTGTGCATGATATATTTATCTAAGCTCAGCAGTCCATCCATTGGCAACGCATCGCTGTCAGGGTTGAAATCATCCGTATTGGCTAGTAAAAAACGAATGGTATTACGGATACGGCGGTACATATCGGTAGCGCCTTTGAAGGCCTGCTTACCGGCGTTCATCTCATAACGATAGTCACTGGCAGCAATCCACATACGCAGCATATCGGCACCAGTTTTGTTGATTTCATCTTGTGGGTTAATGATATTACCCAAAGATTTACTCATTTTACGGCCATTTTCATCGACCACAAAGCCGTGAGTTAACACTTGCTTATACGGTGCTCGACCATACATTGCCTCTGAGGTCAGTAGCGAGGTTTGGAACCAACCACGGTGTTGATCTGAGCCTTCTAAATACATATCGGCTGGATTAGTTAAGCTCTCATCTTGCTCAAGCACTGCAAAATGCGTTGTTCCTGAATCAAACCAAACGTCCAACGTATCGGTTGATTTAACATACTCATTAGCATCATCGCCAATAAACTGCTCGGCATCGGCTTCAAACCAGGCTTCAACGCCGCCTTTTTCGATTAACTGGGCGATATCTTCCATGATCTGCATGGTGTTTGGATGCAGCTCATCGGTATCTTTATGAGTAAAGAAGGGAATCGGCACGCCCCAAGTACGTTGACGTGAGATACACCAATCAGGACGACCAGCGACCATGGCTTCAATACGGTTTTGTCCCCAAGCAGGTGTCCAAGTGACATTCGGAATGTCGGTCATGGTTTGCTCTCGCAAGGTGTTATGACGTCCCTCTACTTTGTGGTCCATACGGATAAACCACTGCGGTGTGGCGCGGAAAATAATCGGAGTTTTGTGGCGCCAGCAATGCGGATAGCTGTGCTCCATTTTGTAATGCTTTAATAAGTGACCGCTGTCATTTAAGGTGGCAATAATCTTAGGCTGTGCTTTATAGATATGCTCACCGACAAACACTTCTGCGGTGTCCAAATATACGCCATTACCAGCAACTGGATTGGTCACAGGCAAGTTATAACGTAGGCTTACCACATAGTCATCAGCACCATGAGCAGGGGCAGTATGCACCAGACCAGTACCGCTTTCAGTGGTGACATGATCGCCAAGGATAATCGGAACTTGACGCTCTGCAATCAATGGATGCTGTGCTTTGATATGCTCAAGTTTATCGCCCGTTAAGGTGGTAATCATGCCTTGGTTTTCTAGACCTAAGGCAGTTAACGCATCTTCTACTAAGTCGCTGGCAAAGATGAAGTTTCCTTTGTTGGTTTTGATAATGCTATATTCAAAGTCGGCGCTAACCGCAATGGCTTGGTTGGCTGGCAATGTCCAAGGTGTCGTGGTCCAGATAACGGCTGAGACCTTGCTGTCAACCGCACCGCTTTCAGGTAAGACTTGCGCAGGATCTACTAAGTCAAATGCCACATAGATAGCATCTGAGGTTTTGTCCTCATATTCGACTTCCGCTTCCGCCAGTGATGAGCCACAATCCAAGCACCAGTTAACTGGTTTCATGCCACGAGTAACATAGCCATTGGCATAGATTTTTGCCAAGGCACGCACAATGTTGGCTTCTTGATGGAAGTTCATAGTCAAATAAGGATTGTCCCAATCACCAAACACGCCCAAACGCTTAAAGTCAGCCATTTGCATGTCGATCTGACTGCGTGCATATTCACGGCAAAGACCACGAAACTCAGTAGCAGTTACCTTTTGACCCACTTTACCGACTTTGGCTTCTACCTTTTGTTCAATAGGCAGACCATGACAATCCCAGCCTGGCACGTAAGGGGCATCATAACCAGATAAGGTTTTTGATTTAACAATAATGTCTTTTAGCACCTTGTTTACTGCGTGGCCTAAGTGAATTTGACCGTTTGCATATGGAGGGCCATCGTGCAGAATATACTTTTCACGTCCAGCTTTGGCTTTACGAATCTTGCCATACACATCATCCGCTTCCCACGCCTTTAACCATTCTGGCTCACGCTTAGCTAGGTTGCCGCGCATTGGAAATGCAGTGTCTGCAAGGTTGAGGGTGTCTTTGTAGTCAGGATAATCTGGAGTTGTCTTAGTAGAATCAGTCATAGAAGCCGTCTTTTCAAAAGTTAGTCAGTTGGGTTTATTGGTTTGCTTGTTTGCAAAAAGCTGCTTACAAAATAGTCAAAAAAATCAGTTATAACAATTAAAGCTAAAATATAAAGCTAAAATAAAGGCTATTATAAAATAAAAGAGCAACCAATTATAAGATAAAACCTAAAGGAAGGGTAATTACTCCACCTGTTATTAAATTCACTATTGTGAAATCTGTATTGTTAAATTCACCCTGTGAAATCTGTATTGTTAAAGCTTAGGTGCTAGATGGTTAGCTATTAGGTGTTTCACTACTATCATCAGGTACTGCAATACGGTCATCAGGTACTGCAATACGGTCAGTTGATGCTTTGCTACTGACAGTTGGCGCTTCAAGATGCAGCCAACGTCCCATCACTTCAGCCAGCTCATCCACCCCTTCTTTTTTCAATGCTGAAAATAATTGGATACTAAAGGGTAAATCCAACTTTTCAAGCTCACGTTTGGTTTTTAATAAGATGTTTTTTGCAGGTCCATATTTGAATTTATCGGCTTTGGTCAGCAGTACATGTACTGGCAGTTCACCATCTTTTGCCCATAGTAGCATTTGCTCATCGAAGAACTTGAGCGGATGACGGCAGTCCATTAATAGCACTAAGCCAGATAAGCTTTCACGAGATACCAAGTATTCTTCAAGTTCAATTTGCCACAGCTGTTTCATCTTCTCTGGTACAGCGGCATAGCCGTAACCGGGCAAATCCACCAAGCGTGTCTCTTTATTACCTATGGTAAAAAAGTTAATCATTTGCGTGCGCCCAGGCGTCTTTGACGAGCGTGCCAATTGGCGCTGATTGGTCAACACATTAATGGCGGATGATTTGCCCGCATTAGAGCGTCCAGCAAAGGCCACTTCATAGCCTGTATCTGCTGGGCATAACTTAAAGGTTGGGGCAGACATCAAAAATTCAGTTTGCTCTAAGCGTTTTCTGGCTGACAGATGCGATAAATCTGATGCCGACTCAGGCGCCACATACTCTGGCGCTTTGGTTTTTTTCTTCGATTTTGGTGCGGTACTCATAGGTTATCTCAGGATAAAAACTTAATATTAAGAACTCCATTATAACCACTCTTAGCTATTATTGATAATAAAGTCAGATATTGCCTATAATATTTAAGTTTTATTAAATATATGGTGTAACTAGTTTATTAAAATTAATTATATTTATTGAAACTATCAACTTTTCAATGACTCTTGAACTGTTATGATAATAGTTGGCTTTTAATGTATTGCAATTTTGAGCAATGCCTTCATAATATAGATTAGTGAATAGGTGTTAACTGAATAAACCAACATAATTTTGGTTTTGAAATAGTATATTAAAATAGATTGAGATTTATCCAACTTAGTTTAGCTAAGCCCATTCAATTAAAGATAATAGCCCAACCTCGATAAAAGGTTTGCAGCACATCGCATATCCATTTTTATCTTAGGTAAGGAGAATAAAATGAGCCTTAAACAAGCAATCGCACCGCTATTTTTAGGACTACTGGTTAGTACCACGCCAATGTTAGCGAGCGCCAATGTCGCACAGCAGTATGAAGACAGCTGTGCCGCTTGTCATGCCACAGGTGCACTGAATGCGCCAAAAACAGGTGATAGTGCCACTTGGAAAAAGCTGACCGCACAAAAAGGTATGCCGGCACTCGTAAACGCTGTCAAAGATGGCATGTCACAAATGCCAGCTGGTGGACTGTGCAGTACTTGTAGCGATGCTGACTATCAAGCCTTGATTGAGTATATGTCTAATTAGACTGACAAAATTGAGCCAAATTAAATAAAATCAAATGCAATAAAGCAGCTGGTTTAAATCACACAAAACTGAAAAAAAACTATAAACCCTTAAGTCATTAAGTCAGAAAAAGCCTTGATAAAATCAAGGCTTTTTTGCTGTACAAGTAACTGATAGCAATATGTTTACACAGGCATTGACTAATATGTCACTCTTGGCTAGCTATTTTTACAAAACTATTGATATAATAATGGCATTAAATATTCTCAGTGAGTAGTTATAGCTTACCGCTTAGTGTTATATTATTCTTAATAATGGTCATTGCTTTTTAATGACAGATGATGATGGGTTTGGCTGATTGATTGATGGCTGATACTGATCATTTACATCAATAATTAAGGCATAATTAGCGCTTATTGAAGTTATAAGTACTTAGCTACCGCCTGAAAGACTTAGTAGGATTAAACTACAATGAAAAAATTGCTCGTTGCCACCAGCCTATGTATAGCCAGTCTCAGCGCCCATGCAGTTATTACGGTTCCTAAGTATGATGTTGAGGCAGGTTTTAAGATAGTTGAAGAAAACTGTGCTGCCTGTCACGGTGCTACTGGGGTTAGTGTCATCCCAACACAGCCTAACTTAGCCGGTCAGAACGTACGTTACTTATTCAAGCAGTTAAGAGATTTTAAAACCGGTTACCGTGTTAACGGTATCATGCAAGGTCAAATTGCGATGTTATCAGAGCAAGACCTTGCCAACGTTGCAGGATATTACTCCGAACAAAAGCCTTGGGGTGCTTTTGCTGGTAATCCAGCGACAACAGAGGCCGCAACCAAGTTATTCTTGGGTGGTGATAAAACACGTGGCGTCATCTCTTGTGCTGGTTGCCATGATCCAAAAGGTGCAGGTAACGCCTATGCCGCCTTCCCACGTATCAGTGGCCAACATGCTGAATATATTGGCTTACAGTTAAAAATGTTCCGTGCCGCTGGTCGTGAAGATGATGTTGGCAAGGATCAGATGCGTGTCAACGATGCTCAGAAAGAAGGCGATAAAGGTATGATGCAGACTGTGGCATCTCGATTGTCAGATAGAGACATCAAGATCTTATCTCAGTATGTGAGTGCACTTCACTAATTTATATTTAGCTGTTGTCAGTCACCCATACTACTTAGCTTAATAGCGAGTATTACTAGCTAATATATGCAGATAGAGATAATATGGCTAAGTTTTGGTGTCTTTATACCCTTGTAAGGCCAGCACAAGATGACTCTACAATAGCACTTTTTTTATGAAAACCCCGTTCTTCGGGGTTTTTGTTGTTAAGCGCTTTGAATGTATTTAATATTTGACTTTATGACTATTTTTGACTAAAACCATATTTAACGGTAGCAGCTATTTATACTTATACGCTTTATACTTATACGCTTTATACGCTAACACCTATTTATTTTAGTCAGATTGATTTAGTCTGTTAAAATCGGTTAGATTGTCACCTTAACATACATTAACTAGCCCATGGATATTCGCATGCAAAACCGTTCTGCCTCTTTGTTTATTGCTGCACTATTGCCTTTATTATTATTTCGCTGGTTTTTACCCAGCCCAAGTGGTCAGATAGATTTTTGGCTGATGTGGTTGGCGGCGATGCTTGTTGTTGGCTTGCCGCTGCTTTATGCAGAAATCGGTTTGGCGCATCGCAGTCAAAAAACACCGGCGCAAGGGATTCAAGAGCTGACACGGCAAGCAGATACCAGCACCATTTGGCGCAGCTTTGTGTGGCTAACGGTTATCTTGTCACTGGTTATCGCTGGATTAAGTATTGATGCTGTCAGTGAAAACTTATTAGATGCCGCTGGCAGACTGGGTGTTACTCTTGATGTGCCTGCTTTTGCATTGGCAGCCGTGATGATGGTCATTGCCGGTATATTGAGTCTGCTCGGCGGAAGCACTTTGATTATCGCTTTGGTCTTAATAGGCATTGCCTTCGTCATGGGTGCTATAAGTCAGGCGTCATCGTTGGCATTGGTAATGACTGAGCCAAGCTTGGGTGAGTGGGCAAGAGCGGTCACCTTGGCCTTGGTAAGTGTCGGGGTGGGTACAGGGCTGTATTGGTTTAATAACCCTTTAGTTAGCTCAGACCCCAATCACAGTGTAGAAGCTGGTCGTAATACACGTGAGATAGCTACCAAGACAGTTTTCCCGATTTGGGTTACTCAGTTGTTGATTGGTAGCGTGGCGTTAATCTTTAGCACAGGTGCTTTGGCACCAATCCCCACGATTATTTATGCGCTTGGTGTGTTGTTGGCAGCTGCCTTTTTTATGCATTATGCCAGTACGCAAATTGCGACTCGTTTTCAGCGTTTTGGTATTTGGATAGCTACCTTGATTGGTATTATTTTGGGGGTGCTGTTGGTTTTGTTGGCGACACCGAGTATTTTGTCGATATTGCTAGTGGTTATTAGTATTGTTAGTGCGCTGGTGCTGGCTATCTTTTCTGGTTGGCAAATGAAGATTAGTCATATGCGTAAGTCGTTAAACTTCAAGTCAGAGGCTATTTATAATGTCTGGCGTGTAGCGATACGTATTTTAGCACCTTTATTAATTATCATCGCAATTGTGGGCTGGTTTTTATCATGAATACAGTCGCTGCTAACCTAGATGTTAACGCTAATACTGATTTAAATGCCAATGCTAAAGCCAATAGCAGTCAGACCGCATCACAGGCACAAATACCGATTAGTTTGGCGTATGCACCAACGGCAAGTGAGCATGTTTATTTAGAGCTTGAGGTAGCAGAGGGTACACATCTGTATCAGGCATTACAGCTATCAGGCTGGCTTGAGAAGTATCCTGAGCTAAAGCAGTGGTGTGAGTCGCAGCGTCATGCCACTCAAGTGGATAATAAGCAGTGGCTGGTCGGTGTCTATTCACAAAAGAAATTGCTCAGCTATGAGCTGCAAGCGCATGACAGAGTTGAAGTGTATCGTCCGCTGAGCATAGATCCGATGCGCAAACGCAAAAGACGTGCAAATAGACAGTAGATACAAGGGGCTGTATAGAGTTGATATATTAGGGCGTGTCTTCAACTCGTGCAATAGTATTTAAATGGGCTAAACATAGCTAAATCTTGTCATACAGACCTTAGTCTAGGCGTATTGATAAATCAGTACGTCTAGACTGGCTTTGAATGGGTAAAATACGTTTGGCAGGGGCAATTATGGCACCAGACCAATTAGGGTATCAATGTTTCCAGGTTTCTGGTGTTTCCAGTGTTTGCGGTATCAATATATGACATATGACATTTGCATATAGCAGCAAAAAGACGGTTGCTACAATTATGTTTATGTTTATGTTTATTGATTCTTGACAGGAAGGGTCTCTACCCCTTCAACTCTTGTCACAACATCTGAGTCATCAAAGTAGATAATCAGGTGTTGGCTGGCATTATGAATGATTTGTTTGCCTTCACGTTTGCCGTAAGTACCTGGTGTATAATCATAGATATAGTCCCAGCGATTTGGTGCAAGTGTATCACGTAAAGCTGGGCTACCAATTAAATAAAGAACTTGGTTTTTATGCATACCAGGCATGATTTGTTGAGCTTGTTGCTGAGTAATCGGTGTGCCTTGTGGTAAGTCGATGGTATATACTCCAAAGATTGAGCAGGCAGAAAGTGATAGTGTGGCTGTGATAGCAACAGGATACAGTAGGGATTTTAATAGTTTCATAATTTCACGTTTTGATAATCTATGATTAGCGCTAATAAAGACAAATAATAGCGATAATAGATAATGATTGGGCTTATCAAGAGTTTACTAAGAAAAATAGAAACAGTTGATAAGAAAAAATAAATGTACTAAAAATATTAAATGTACTATCGTTAAGTTTTAACAGTTAAGTTGTCAATATTTTGAGATAAGTTTAATTGTTTTGATAAATGATACGTCAATTACTTGCAATTGCCTACCATTTACGTGATTATTTAACTAAATTTTGCATAAAGCTTAGACTACATAAAGCTTAGACTATATGCAATTTAGTTTGAACCATAGCCACAGTGTAAACTATAGCCAAACCAAACGTTTTGTACTTAACTTAAAAATGGCACAAAACTTAAAAATGGCACAAAGAGTTAAATGAGCATGAAAGCTATTAACTTGGCATGACAACTAAAACATCAATTATAACGTTATAGGGATTACAATGAAAATAATCAATCAAGATTTACGTAAAGCTGGGTTAAAGGTCACTCTACCAAGAGTAAAAATTCTTGAGCTATTAGAAAATGCTGAAGATCACCACATGAGTGCAGAAGAGGTATATAAAGCCTTGATTGATCAAGGTGAAGATGTGGGTTTGGCGACTGTGTATCGTGTGCTAACTCAGTTTGAACAAGCTGGTATTGTTGAGCGCCATAACTTTGAAAATAACTTGTCTGTGTTTGAAATTACTCAAGAAGAGCATCACGATCACATGGTATGTGATATTTGCGGTAAGATTATTGAGTTTCGTAATTCTATTATTGAGGAACAACAAGAAAAAGTGGCTAAAGAGCATGGCTTCAAGCTGTCTGGGCACTCACTGGTATTGTATGGTTTATGTGATAATGAAGATTGTCACAATGCAGCAAAATAAGGTGTCCTACTACTAGGACGTGTCTTCAATATTTTCAAAATGGAAGCATGCCCTGGCTACGAGAACATCGCTAGTTTGTTTTTCCCACAAAGCCTGCCTTGGTTGCAGGCTTTTTGTTAAATGTACAAATGTAATAGATAAAAGGTCCAAGACATATGCATACCCTAACTTCAGCTTATGCGTTTAGGTTTTTAGTATAGATTTTTAGCATAAACTTTTAGCATAAATTCTTAATATGCTGCTGCATTGTGTTTTGGGTGATTAGCTTTTGTTGATATAGCTTTTTGAGACTGTCATCTAAAGTGCTCATACCTAGATTAGTCCCTGTTTGAATAGCAGAATACAACTGTGTCAGTTTGTTTTGGCGGATAAGGTTACGGGTGGCAGGTGTAGATAGTAAGATTTCAAAAGCGGCCACGCGACCACTCACACTATGTTTAATTAAGCTTTGCGATACAACAGCTTGTAATGACTCAGAAAGCATGGCTCGAATCATAGGTTTTTCTTCAGCAGGAAACACATCTATGATACGGTCGATGGTTTTCACTGCCGAACGGGTATGTAAGGTGGCAAAGACCAGATGCCCTGTTTCAGCAGCGGTAAGTGCTAACCGAATACTGGTCAAATCACGCAGTTCACCGATCAATATCACATCTGGATCTTCCCGCAAAGCAGCACGCAGTGCACTGTCAAAGCTTGAAGTGTGTTGGCTGATTTGACGTTGATTAATTAGGCTAAGTTTTGGTTGATGTATAAACTCAATGGGATCTTCTAAGGTTAAAATATGGGTGGGGCGGGTCTGGTTAATATGTTCGATTAAAGCGGCAAGTGTGGTGGATTTACCAGACCCAGTAGCGCCTGTGAGCAGTACTAAACCCTGATGGAGCTCTGTTATTTTTATCAAGATGTTACTGTGTTCTGTACTGATCTGTGTGAGATTGAGCAAGGTGGTCGCAAGATGTCGAAATACAGCGGCTTTGCCTCTTTGTTGAACAAAAGCATTAACTCGAAAGCGCTCACCATCAGGTAAACTAATGGCATAATCTACTTCTTGTAAGGCAGCAAAGTCTTGGCGCTGTGCATCATTCATTGTGGTGTCGATAAAGTGTGCAACCTGTTCAGTGCTCAGTGCTGGCATGTCGATTTTGAGCATATCACCATGGACTCTCATCATAGCTGGCATACCTGAAGATAGGTGCAAATCAGAGGCGTTATGTGCAACCATATGCTGTAATAACTGATACAAAGGAGTTGGTTTGTTGACATTTGCGGTGGTGACTGTATCAGATTCTGACTCTGATTGTGAGCTTGAACCGAAGTTGATTGCTAGATCTAGGCTAGGAGCTAACATAAGTAGATATCCTTATCTGTTGCAGTGTTCTTTGACTATACAGCACAATGGAGTGGGTGTCAGTAGCTGGTAATATTGGATATTTATTGGCTTGTAGTAGAATTAAACGGATTATGATAAATGACGCAAAGAAGGAGAAGGGCGATGACAGAAAACAACTTTTCATCTGAGCAATTATTACAGTATTGGCAGGACGTGAAACAAGCAGTAGCTACCGCTAGCGCTGCTGTCAATCGAGATCCAGTCACCTTATTGGCGGTGTCCAAAACTAAGCCTGCACAAATGGTTGCAACGCTTGCGACAGCGGGTCAGCAGCATTTTGGTGAAAATTACTTGCAAGAAGCGGTAGATAAGATAGCGCAAGTAAAGCAGCTGTTAGCCCAGACAACAGAAGGTGCGAGACAGAACGTAGTCTGGCACTATATTGGTCACATTCAGCGTAATAAGACCCGGGATATTGCTCAAGTCTTTGATTGGGTGCATACGATTGAGCGCGACATTATTGCCAAACGCTTGAATGATCAACGTCCTGAAGGCTTGCCGAAGCTCAACGTCTTGATACAGGTCAATATTGATCAAGAAGAGAGCAAGTCTGGCTGCTTACCGCAAGAGTTAGACAGTTTGGTTGCCAGTGTTAAAGGTTATGACAATCTCTGCTTGCGTGGGCTGATGATTATTCCGTCAAAAGAGGGCAGTGATGCTTTTGAGCGTACCAAGCAGCTGTTTGATCAGATGCAACAGGCGCATCCAGAGCTAACCCAGTGGGATACACTGAGTATGGGAATGAGTGCGGATATGACTGAGGCAATTGCGCATGGCTCGACTATGGTGCGGGTCGGTAGTGCTATTTTTGGTGCCAGAGAATAAAGATGGATACTCTTTATCGATTGGCATCTAAGCATCAAAAAAAACCATATTAAATAAAAAACCGCCTTACTGACGTTTGCCAGCAAGGCGGTTATTCATTGAGCTATTGTTTGGCTTGCAGTTTTTCTTTCATTAAACTGCACTTATTTTGGACGGCAATTATTTTTCAACTGTCCAACCATTAACTAAGGGATAGCGACGCTCACGTCCAAATGCTTTATGGCTTACCTTAGTGCCAATCGGAGCTTGGCGACGCTTATATTCGCTTCTATCAACCAATAAGATAGTCTGGCGCACAATATGCGGATCAAAGCCTTTGGCGGTGATCTCATCAAAGCCTAAGTCGTTATCAATATAGTCTTTTAAAATGGCGTCCAAGATTTCATAGTCAGGCAAGCTGTCTTGATCTTTTTGATCTGGGCGTAGCTCTGCTGATGGCGGACGCGTAATGACTCGCTCAGGAATGACGTCAGTATCTTCTAAGCGGTTACGATAGTTGGCCAGTGCATAGACCTGAGTTTTATACACATCTTTTAGCACATCAAAGCCACCCGCCATATCGCCATAAAGGGTTGAGTAACCGACAGCCATTTCAGACTTATTGCCAGTGGTAATGACCAGATGACCGAATTTATTCGACAGCGCCATCAAGATCATGCCACGTGCACGAGCTTGGATGTTTTCTTCTGTGGTATCGGCTTTGGCTTTGCTAAACAAAGGTGCTAGCGTATGGCGCATACCATTTACGGCATCATGAATTGGGCAGACAGTATAAGAGACATTTAAGCGACGTGCCTGAGCTTGTGCGTCCTCTAAGCTGATCTGTGAGGTGTATTCATAAGGCATCATCACCGCATAAACCTTGTCAGATCCTAAAGCATCTACAGCAATACACAGCGTTAATGCAGAGTCGATACCGCCAGATAAACCGACAATAACCCCTTCAAAGCCTGAATGATTGACATAGTCACGTAAGCCAACGACCAAGGCTTGGTAGGTTTCAGATTCAGCACTGAGTTGCAAAGGTGCTTTCGCTTGAGTGTCAAAATGAGCGACTTCTGTACGCTCTGTATCGTCATCGGATTCAGCAGCGACTGAGGTCTGATACGTGGCATATAGCATATGCTCTAAGAATCTAGGGGCTTCATGGGCAAGCTCGCCATTGGGCTGAACCACCATAGAGCCACCATCAAATACCAAGTCATCTTGACCGCCAACACAGTTACAATACACAATGGGCAGATGATAGTCATTGGCACGTTTGGTCAATAAGGCTTGGCGGGCATGTTGTTTGCCAGCTTCAAAGGGGGAGGCATTGATGGTGACCACTAAGTCTGCGCCTTGGTCTTTTAAGGCTTTGATTGGCTCATCTTCCCATAAATCTTCGCAAATTAGCAGACCGATGGTGACACCTTGATAATCGAATAGCACTTGATTGCGACCTTTATCAAAGTAACGACGCTCATCAAATACGCCATAGTTTGGCAAATACTGTTTGTGATAAAAGCCTTTTTGCTGACCATTTTGAATAATAGCTGCTGAGTTAAAGGTACCATGATAGTCGACGTGTGGATAGCCGATAATCATCACGATATCATTAATATCACTTAACGAATTTAATGCGGTTTTGATACGCTCAGCTAGGCTTGGACGCAGCAATAAATCTTCTGGTGGATAACCAAGTAATGCCAGTTCTGGAAAGACAATGATGTCCGCTCCGTTATCACGGGCCTCGATCGCCAACTGGCGTATTTTATGTATATTGGCTTGGATGTCTCCCACCATAAAGTGGGCTTGGGCTAGCGCAAACTTCAATGAGCTTCTTTGGGCTAGCGATTTATTATGAGTAGGCATTATGAGGTCCTATTTATATAGAATATGGTTTTTGAATATGAAGGCATCGGCACTACGCTATTGCGCCATTAAAATATATGTCACGGCGCTGTTACAGTGAAAACATAGAGGGTCAAATTATTAAATTTGTTATTATTGAGTCTATGTTCTAAGTTTGGTGCGATTGCCTTGGTTATTTTAAGCTTGATTGTTTAAGCTTGGCTCGTTTGGTCATCTGTTATTATGACCATTATTTCTTTATCATGACCGTCATTAATTGCTATCGTCATTAATTGCTATCGTCATTAATGATTAGGTCTTTTTCAGTATCACGGTTATTGATGTGATTGTCTTTAAGTACTTTGTAGCCGTGATAAGCCACACTTTTAGTAAGGCTATCTTTAGTATAACATCAATATTTTATCAATTGTCGTTGTCAACTACGCTAAGGTCGTGTTAAGCGTTTGTAAAACAATTTAGTTTTTGTTGTGTGCCTGCTCCGTTTACTGAGCTTATGCGCCTGATCTGTTTACTGAGCTAAGATGTATAAGTACTTTTAGTTTGGTGCTTTTCTTTAAGCGCTTATAATTAAGCGCTTATAATTATTTATAATAACTTTTAACCTTAGTAGTAGAAATTGTAAAAAATATATTTTTGTTCTTTTTTAGGGAAATGCCATGGCTGCTTTTTTTTCAGTCTTTTTTGTATTACTTATTATGTCGGTGCTGATGTGGGGCTTTTTTCGGTTTATGTATCCTAAGCCACCCAAAGCCTTTATGCCAAAGGCAGGAGATGTCATTACCCCAAGAGAGTGTAGTTTGTGTGGCTATCCTTTGGCAGAGTATCGAGGTGTGCTTGAGGCAAAGCCAGAATCGGCATTAGATGAATCACAACAGGCAGAGATTGCACAGTTAAATGCAGAGATTGCGCAGTTGCAGCAGGCGGTTGCTGAGAGTGAAAAGGTGTTATATCCCAATGCCAATGATAAAGCTAATGCAAGCCATAATGGTAAAGTTAATGCCTGTGTTAATGCTAATGCTGCACAAGCAGATCTAAAAACCATGAGCCGTAAACAAAAAAAGCAGCTGAAACAGGCTTATGAGCAGCAAAAGCAGCAATTGTTTGACAAGCAACAAGCATTAAAACAGCTGACGACTTGGTTTTTTTGTAACTATGAGCACCAAGCCGAGTTTCATGCGCAGCAGTCTTCTGGTTCAAGCCTAAACTCCCAGAACACGACTAATGAGTCATAAAGCAGTTAGTCTTTAAAAAACTGCATGTCAGCAATCATTTTATCAATCAGCTGCTGTGCTTGCTCCGCTGTGGCATGGTTGGCGCTGGCATGGGCGTTGGCGTCTTTATCTTTTTGTTGCAGGCGATTAAATAAGTTGAGACAGCACAATACCAGCAAGTTCTCATAGCCAATATGAGGCATCTTTTCACGCAAATCGTTTAAAAAGGTGTTGATATCTTTGGTCGCCAACACTAGCTCATCTTCTTCACCCACTGGGCAGTTGATATTGTATGAGCGGCCTAAGATATCAATACTGACCGTGGTATATGCAGACTCTGGATTGTCTTCTGCGTCCTTGTCTTCGGCAGTCTCTGTTTGCGACTCAAGCTCAGACTGCTGAGTCTGTGCGTCTGCTTCAGGCAGTTCAGGCAATTCTTCAGGCAGTTCAGATAGTGCTTTGGTTTGGTTTAAACCAGTGTCGCCGGCTTCGTTAGGGCTGTCGCCAGTTAGATAGTCATCAGCAAGACTGGCCTCAACAGAGTGAGTGTCAGCGCTATGAGTGGCTGCTATCTGTGTGTCCGTATCGGTTTCTGCGTTCTGGGATTGATTTGAGTTGGCGTAATTGGTTGACATAAATAATCTCTTAAAAAGTAAAATAATCCGAGCTTTTATTGTAATTGGGTTGCTAGTATGAGCTTTGCAGTGGCCTGTTCAGTGGCTTATTCAGAAGCTTGGTCAATTAAGGTTAACCGCTGCATGACCAACTTGGTTTTTTCTTTTGCCAAGCGGTTTTTTTCTAATTGCGCTAAGCTGGATTTTTCTAGCTCTTGATATTTTTTTTGTAGTGCTTGGTAGTCATCATTTAGGTTATGATGCGCCTCGGCCAGCGCTTGATACTCAGCATCAAGGCTGTCAAACTTTTGTTGCAACTGTTGCTGCTGTTCGACACTTTGTTCATACGCATGCTGGCTGTCATTAAGCTGCTGTTGTAATAAGCTAAGCTCATTGCTGTTCGTCTGTGGATTGTTTTTGAGGGCTTGCAGCTCATTGTAGGTGGCATTATAGCGCTGGCGTATGTCATGTAGCACGGTATCTAAGTGTTGCAGTTTTTCAATTAAAGGTTGGGTCATAAGAGGTCACTTCTACTAAAGTTAGCTTAAATTTAAATGCAAGATGATGTGTATTATCCTTTAATAATGCCATAGATGCCCACATTATATCTAGCATAAGATGTTAATGATTGTGTTTTTCAATCACAGGTTCAATAAACAAACGCTAAATTAAAGACTAATTACAGATAAGACAAGGGTAACAAGTATGAATGACGATATTTCAGGCTGGAATGATTGGAACAAAGCATTTGCAGATTGGACAGATGTCAGTATCAGTGAGCTACATGGTCTAATGACTGGTCTAATGACGGTGTGCCACGCACCAAACAATATTGAAGACTGGGAACGCTTATTAAGTGAATTAAGTTTTTCTATCCCAGATGAGGCTGCGTTAACCTTGCTGGCAGAAGAGGCTGAAGACACCTCATTTCAGCTAAAAGACAAAGATGATGCTTACCAGTATTCACCGCTTGTGCCTGATGATGAACATGATCTGTATGAGCGTGTGATTGCGCTAAAGCAATGGGCAAATGGCTTTATGACCGGCTTTGGTGTGACTGACAGCGTGCTTACTGCGGAAGAAAACAGCATGTTTGCAGATTTGGCAAAGATTGGCGCCATTCGTATTGAGCCTGATGATGAGTTTGAAGGTGGCGAAGAGTCATATTTGTATTTGTATGAATTTGTGCGCATGGTGCCAGTAAGCTTGGCTATCCGTCCTCGTAAACCATTGATGAGCCTACCATTAATTGCTGGACTGGCGATTAATGCAAAAACAGCCAAAGAGCTGGAGGAAGAAGGGCTAAAGCCAAAGACTATGCCGCCTGTGATTGATGTGATGAATAAAAACAATCCATCATAAAAGCAACTTAGTATTCCATCATAAAAGCGACTTAGCAGCAAGCAAGCCATAAAAAAGAAGGCGCAAAAAAGTCGTAGTAGAAGCAGAGGAAAAAAAAGAACAGAGTGGTAAAAGGAGAGGTCATCTATGTTAACCGATAACGATATGATTCATCTGAAGCGCTGTGTTGAGCTGGCCGCAGAGGCGGTTGCTGCTGGGGACAGACCTTTTGGCAGTGTCTTGGTCAGTGCTGACGGCGTGGTGCTAAAAGAAGATCGCAATCGCATTCATAGTGTTGAACCGACCTACCATCCTGAAATTGCCCTAGCACGCTGGGCGGCTCAAAATATGAGCGCAGCAGAGAGAGCGCAAGCCGTGGTCTATACCTCAGGTGAGCACTGTCCTATGTGCTCAGCTGCTCATGCGTGGGCTGGGTTAGGTCGCATTGTCTATGCCAGCTCATCACAGCAGCTGCGCCAGTGGATGCAAGAGGTTGGCGTCACGGAACCTGCACCGGTCAATACTTTAAGCATTCATGAGGTTGCCCCGCATCTTGAGGTGCAAGGACCGGTTGCTGGTCTGGATCAACAAATCAAAGCATTGCATCAGCAAGTTTGGCAGAAAGCAGACTAAGCAGCTAATAAATTAACGAACGAGCAAATTAACGAACGAGCAAATTAACAAGCTAGCAAATGAAAAATTAACAAATAATTCGATAGCCTAAATACAGAATTGGCCCAACAAAAAAGACAACACAGCAAAGCGCATTAAGCCAACACTAAGCAGTCTAAAGTCAAAAAGAAAGCCTGCAAGCATGTCTGTAAGAAAGCGTACAGAAAAGCATTAAAGATAGGCTGCGTTGCATAAGATAAGGACAATCATGAGCACATCTAGCCCACAAACTGAGCACCCAACTGACTATTTTGACACGAGTATGTCTGACACGAGTATGGACTGGCCAGACACGAGTGTGGATTGGCTCAAGCGTTTGATCAGTTATGATACGGTCAGTCGCCACTCAAACTTAGCTTTGATTAAAGACGTACAAGCCTACTGTTACAGCCTAGGTCTTGAGCCAATACTCACCTTTGATGAGTCACAAAGCAAGGCCAACTTGTTTGTCACTGTGCCAGCCGTTGGTGGGCAAGTTACAGGGGGTATTGTGCTATCAGGTCATAGCGATGTGGTTCCAGTAGATGGGCAAGATTGGGCGTCAGATCCGTTTACCGCTGAGATTCGTGACGATAAGCTGTATGGGCGTGGTGCCTGTGATATGAAAGGCTTTATTGCTTGTGCGCTACACATATTACCGCAAGCTGTGGCACTCTCTAAGCAAGGCAAACAGGCTAAGCAAGGCAAACTGGCTAAGCCGCTGCACTTGGCACTGTCCTTTGATGAAGAGGTGGGCTGCTTGGGTGCGCCCTTGATGTTGGCCGATTTACAGCAGCGTGGCATTCAGCCTGACTATTGTATTGTCGGTGAGCCGTCCTCTATGAAGATGGTGATTGCGCATAAAGGCATTTCGGTATTTCGCTGTACGGTACATGGCAAGTCAGCACATTCTTCGCTGACCACTCAAGGGGTGAATGCCATTAGTTATGCCGCTCGCTTGATTGGGTTTATTGATGAGTTGGCCAATAAACTGGCAACCTCCGCTTCGCAAGATAGTGAGTTTGATGTGCCATATTCGACCTTGTCCGTAGGCACCATTGACGGTGGGACAGCGACCAATATTGTCCCTAACTTGTGTCAGTTTACCTTTGATTATCGCAACCTGCCGATGATGGGAGTTGAAGATATTTTACCTGCGATTAAGCAAGAAGCTGAGCGACTGACACAGCAAATGCAACAGACAGATGCTGATACAGGTATTGAGCTCCAGCAGCTTGAGAGTGTACCCGCGATGACGGATGCTGACTCTCAAGCCCTTCAAGACTTGATTGCAGGCTTAGTCGGTGCTTCTGCACGACATAAGGTGGCCTATGCGACTGAAGGTGGTCAGTTTACCAATGCTGGCATACCCACTGTCATTTGTGGGCCAGGCAGTATTGAGCAGGCACACAAAGCCAATGAGTTTGTGGCGTTGGATCAATTATCCCAGTGTGATTATTTTTTGCAAAAAATTCTTCAGTCATTAGAATCAGTAAAATAGAGTGAAATAGAGAGCTTTTAGGGGTGCAAAGATAAGGATAAAGAGACAACGTAACTGAAACTAGATTAATAAAACTGGATTAAAAAAGGTACGTGCCGAGAGGGCAACGTACCTTGTGTAATAAAAGTTTGGGCTTAATAAAGAAGTTGTTAAGAATAAATTATTAACCCAATACCTCAACCAATTCCCCACGTACCATATGTGGGCTGACATAATCAGTAATCTTAACGGTGACAAACTTACCCATCAATTCTGACTTTTGTTCGTCAGTGGCTTTAAATAATACGGAACGGGTATTGTCTGCTGTACCTAATAGTTGATCTGGATAGCGATCAGCCACTTCTTCTACCATCACACGTAAGGTTTTACCAATCATTTGCTCGGTTTTCTTTAGCGTTGACTCACGAATAACTTGCTGGAAAATAGCCAAGCGTTCTTTTTTGGTAGCCAGACTGACATCATCAGGCAACTCAGCTGCTGGCGTGCCAGGACGTTTTGAATAAATAAAGCTGTACGAGTGATCAAAGTCGAGATCTTTCGCTAGGTTTAGGGTATCCAAAAAGTCTTCTTCGGTTTCACCAGGGAAGCCAATGATAAAGTCACTTGATAAGTGCATATCGGGGCGCACTGCCATTAGCTTTTTGATCTGATTGATATACACATCAATGGTGTGGTTGCGCTTCATAGCGGCTAAGATTTTGTTCGAGCCACTTTGAACTGGTAGATGCAGGTGGGATACCAGCTGTGGTAGTTTGGCATAGGCATCAATAATATCATCGGTAAATTCTAGCGGATGACTGGTGGTATAACGAATGCGCTCAATACCATCGACATGCGCCACATAGTGCAACAGCTCCGCAAAGCGGCAAATGCTGCCGTCGTCTTTTTCGCCACGATAGCCGTTAACGTTCTGACCCAAAAGTGTGATTTCACGTACCCCTTGCTCGGCAAGACTGTCTACTTCTGCCAATACGTCATCGAGTGGGCGAGATAATTCTTCACCGCGGGTGTAGGGAACGACACAAAATGAGCAGTATTTTGAGCAGCCTTCCATGATAGAGACAAAGGCGCGATAGCCGTCAACTTTAGGCTCAGGTAGGAAGTCAAATTTCTCAATACTTGGAAAGGAGACATCCACTGTACCGATACGGTCTTTTGGCTTAACCTGTTTTTGAGCCGTTGATTTGTCATACAACTCAGGCAAACGGTGCAGGGTTTGCGGGCCAAATACCATATCCACATAAGGGGCGCGTTTTTGGATATTGTCGCCTTCTTGTGAGGCCACGCAGCCACCGACACCGATAACTAGATCTGGATTGTCTTCTTTTAGCTTGCGCCAGCGCCCGAGTTCAGAGAAGACTTTTTCTTGTGCTTTTTCACGGATTGAGCAGGTGTTCATGATCAAGACATCTGCTTCTTCAATATTGTCCGTCACGATCATATCGTGAGACTCACTGAGCACATTGCCCATTTTTTCTGAGTCATAAACGTTCATCTGGCAACCTTGGGTGGCAATAAACACTTTCTTTTTGGGTTGCCCTGTGGGTTGGCTGGCTTGACTGATACTATCCGCACCCAGATCACCATGTTGGCCTAAGTCATTGGTTAAGCCTGAAGTTTGCTTGTCTGGGGTTTGGATGGTTTTGGGATCAAATAAAGTCGCACTCATAGTTAGCAGTCCAAGGTTAGATGTGGATAAATATGTTGATAAACAGAGGGGTTTGATTGACGACTATTATACCATAAGCTGTGTTATAGCAGGTTTATAATCAGTATTGTAAGCTTGGCTGCAACATAGACTTACATAAAGCATTTTGGGTTAGTGCAAGTTGTTGCCTATAATCTATGAGTTATTACCTATAATTTCTAAAACCAACTTATAATTTCTAAAACCAACTTATAATTTCTAAAACTAACTTATAACTTCTAAAACTAACTTAGCGTTAGGGTAGAGCCTACGCTGTATTTAAAAGACTTTTATTTATGAGAATTAATACCTTTATTCGCACCGTTAACCAACAGCGTGACACAGGTAGCGACAATAGTTTAAGCGCTAAGCTTAACAAAATTAAGCTAAACAAAAAAGTTGCATTAGCAACCTCTTTGCTTGCTCTATTAGGCATGAGCCAAATTGCCTGTGCGCAACTGTCCTTTCAAGAAAATAAATCACAATATGCGTACGATACCAGCGTTAACTATTTTAATGAAGCTTATGCTGCCAGTGAGCGCCGTGATGCAGGCGCTTTGTATCAATATGAGCAGATGATGAATGGCGGGCTATTTGCTATGTATCCTGCCTACTGGCGTTTAAATAATGACATATCCACATTGCACCCAAACGTGGTGATTAACTTTGCTAAGCAGTATCAAGGCAGTGTTATGGCCGAAAAGCTCATTGCAGATTATGCCGAAACCAAAGCGCAATCTGGTGATTATAGTGCCGTTAGACAAGTAGCTAGCTATATCACCAACGCTGACGACAGTGAAAAATGTGCCATAGCTTTAGGCTTTAATAACGGTGGTGATGCGATGCGAGCCATTGCATTAAAGCCTATGGTATGGCTCAACACCAAAAAGCAGCCAGCCTTGTGTGATCAATTGGCGATGGAGATGAATGGCAACCCGATGATCAGTGATAGCGATCGCAAAGAGCGCTTGATGCGCATGCTGCGTGAGGGTAAGACGGGTGATATTATGACTTTAGCACAATCATTAGGGACACCAATTGCGTATAGTGAGTTAAGTAGCATACAGGCCAGTCCTGCCGCTTATATCACTCGCTTTAGCCGTGAGCCTTATAGTGCCAAAAATCAATACTTGTATCTATATGCGCTAGGTCGTATTGTTAACAAGTCTTACAGTGAAGGTGCTATTCAGCTTGGCTATGATCTGAATTTAACCGACTCTTATGGGCAGAAGCTCATCAGTGATGATACCCGCCGTCAAGCCTATCGCACCCTTGCCATGCGCCGTGTTTTCTTTAATACGGATGACGGTTATAGCCAAGATGCGTTGACATGGTTTCGCAACAGTGCAGGCGCAAGTTACAGTGATGAAGAAGCAGAAGAGTATGCCAAAGTGGCGATTCGTTTTGATCAGTGGAATGATGTGATAACTGCCATTGGCAGTATGCATGATGCCACCCAAAAAGAACATATCTGGCAATATTGGTTGGCACGAGCCTATGAACAAAAAGGTAATAGTAGCCAAAAAGGACAGGCACGTCAGATATATCAACAATTGGCCAAAAACAATGATTACTACGGATTTTTAGCACAAGATAAGTTAGGTCAGCGCTTTAACGCTGGCAGCAACAACCTGCCACAAGTATCAAGTAGTGATACCGCCCGTATGCTCAATGACCAAAACTTTGCACGTGCATTGGCACTATATCAATCTAATGCCAGCCGTGCTTATGCCAATCGAGAATGGAACTGGGCAGTTAGACAGGCACTTAATAATAATGATACCAATATGGTAATTGCAGCGGCCAAATATGCCCATGATATAGGCTGGCTAGATCGTTCGATTTATGCAATTAATGTCGCGGATAATCTAGAAATATTTAGCTTATCACACCCCATGCCTCATCAAAATGAAGTGGTGCGTTATAGTCGCCAAGTAGGTATAGATCCTGCATGGGCGTATGGCATTATGCGTCAAGAGAGCCGCTTTGTAACCTCAGCACGCTCAGGGGTAGGTGCTAGTGGCTTAATGCAAATTATGCCAGATACTGCACGTTATATTGCTCGCAACTTGGGTGAGAGTTATAGCGCCAGTCGTGCCAACAGTGGCGATACCAATATTCGTTATGGCACTTGGTATATGAGCGATATTATGCGTAAGCTACATAATCATCCAGTATTGGCGACAGCTGGCTATAACGCTGGACCAAATAAGGCCAAACTTTGGCAGCCCAGTTATGGTACATTAGCAGCAGATCAATACGTAGAGACCATTAATTATCCTGAAACTCGTGATTATGTAAAACGTGTGATGGAAAACGCCACAATTTATAGTAGTTTGTTAGGCTCACCAATGCCGTTGTCACAGCGTATGGGCTATGTACCAGCAAGCTATTAAGTGCTGACTTAGACAAGTTATAGTGGGTTAGTGTACAGTAAGGTACAGCTTGAACAGACAACTGAGCTTAAACAGATGAACGGATTAAAGCGGTTGAGTGATTAAAGTGTGCGTTGGTCTGTTTAAGCGATAATAATTGTTTAAAAAAATAGACACAATTAGGTTTGAGCAATAAATTGAAAGGTGCTAAACTTTTATTGCGTTTAAAATCAGTATTTTTTAGCATCTTTCTAAAATTTTTAATACGTTTACTGTATAAATACGTTTATAAAAGGACAAGGTTTTCTAAGATAAATTAAGAAAACTGGCTAAAATAAAAGACAGTGTCAAAGATACTTTATAATCAAAACGCTTGCTATAACAAGATTAAGAAGATTTTAATAACCCCGACTTTATGATGGCAAGCCTGTCATAACCACAAGGTAAAACCCAAAAAAATACACTAGGAGAATTACATGAAACAACCTGTTCGCGTTGCCGTTACTGGTGCTGCTGGTAATATTAGTTATGCCATGCTGTTTCGTATTGCTTCAGGCGAAATGCTAGGTAAAGATCAGCCTGTTATTTTACAGCTATTAGAAATTACACCTGCACTTGACGCCCTAAAAGGGGTGGTTATGGAGCTTGAAGATTGTGCATTCCCACTATTAGCAGGTATCGTTCAGACTGACGATGCCAACGTTGCATTTAAAGATGCAGATTATGCCTTATTAGTAGGTGCTCGTCCTCGTGGTCCAGGTATGGAGCGTAAAGACCTACTTGAAGCGAACGCCACTATCTTCTCAGCGCAAGGTAAAGCATTAAACGAAGTGGCCAGCCGTGATGTGAAAGTATTGGTTGTTGGTAACCCAGCAAACACGAATGCGCTAATCGCTCAGCGTAACGCACCAGATTTAGACCCACGTAACTTCACTGCGATGACACGTCTAGACCACAACCGTGGTATGGCTCAGCTTGCTGAAGAAACCAACAGCACTGTTAATGACATCAAAAAAATGATCATCTGGGGTAACCACTCATCAACTCAGTATCCAGATCTAACTGAGTGTACAGTTAATGGTAAGCCAGCTTTAGATCAAGTAGATCGTGACTGGTACGAAAATAGCTACATCCCAAGCGTACAAAAACGTGGTGCGGCTATCATTGAAGCCCGTGGTGCTTCATCAGCGGCTTCTGCTGCCAACGCTGCCATCGCACACATGCGCACTTGGGCACTTGGCTCTGACGAGAATGATTGGGTATCTATGGGCGTTTACTCACAAGGTGAGTACGGTATCGCTAAAGGCCTAATCTACTCATTCCCATGTACTTGCAGCAATGGCGATTGGAAAATCGTTGAAGGCTTAGATGTGTCATCTGACTTCTCAAAAGAAAAAATGTCAGCCACTGAGCAAGAGCTTACCGAGGAGCGTGATGCAGTAGAGCATCTACTTCCATAAGTTTAATGATTTTTTAAACGCTGTCTTCATTGTAAAAAAAGTCTGCCCATGTGCAGGCTTTTTTTATGCTGCCTGTTAACATAATGTAAAAAATTCTCAATAGTAATTGCACAGTATGATTAGTCATTTTTGCTACACTATGTAGTTAAAATATAAGTGCAAAATAAAATAAATAAGGAGACAGGTATGTTAGGTGAACCAGAATATACAATGAATGAATTATTTGCCCAGTTAGGCCTAGACAGCTCAGATGCCGCGATTGATAAATTCATCAGTGAGCATCAGCTAGGTCGTGATGACAATTTAAAAGATGCTGAATTTTGGACAGACTCACAGCGCGCCTTTTTACAAGAAGAGTGGAAGCGTGATGCGGTCTGGGTGGAAGTGATTGATGAGCTGAATGTACGCTTGCATGCGTCAGCAAACTAAGCCAAAGCTTCTAAGCTAAGTTAGATTAAGCTCTACAAGTAATCTACAAACAACAAAAAGCCCTCTACTATTTTAATTATAGTAGAGGGCTTTTCGTTAAACTTATTGAAATTGTTAAATAAAATCTGGCGCTGAATGAAGTGGGGTTAGTTTGCGCTTCTTTGACGCAAGATATCAAAGGCTTCTTGCGAATAGGCATTACTGGTGGTCGCAAAGCTTGGAATATCAGCGCTGTTATAGCTGACAATTTGTAGATTTGCCGTAGCCGTTTGATTGCCAGCAAAGAGTGCAGGATCTGTTTTGTATAATCTATTATAGCGATCTAATACTCGTCTCACATAGTTACGAGTCTCTCTAAATGGTGGAATGCCGCCATACTTATCGACATTACCTTCTCCAGCGTTATAGCCAGCTAGAATATGCTCTACTTTCCCATTAAAGCGTTTTGACAGCCAAGCGACATATTTAGCAGCGCCTTCGATGTTATCAGCAGGATTCCAAGCATTGCGCACTGAAAAACGGCGGGCAGTAGCAGGCATCAGTTGCATTAACCCCTGTGCGCCAACTGGTGATCTAGCGTTGGGATTAAAGCCTGATTCAGTATGCATCATGGCTTTTAGCAAAGCTGGATCCACGTCGTGACGGCTGGCAGAAGCAAGAATGTATGAGTCATAAGTATGATTGCTGCTACCTATAACTTGATTGGCCATTTGGGCTGCATAAGATGTGTTTGCCGTAGGGCTACTATAATAACTTGGAGGGTTGAGCGCTGGCAGGGTAGTGCTATTGTCTGCTTCTTGCTCAGCATCTGTATTAGGATAGTAGGTGACTTTAACTTTTTTACTAAATCTGTCAAAGTTCCCAGAAGGCTTAACATTGGTCAGTAAGACTTGTCCTGAGTCATCTTTGTATATGTACATATTGCCCGCAGCATGTGCCGTTAGCATACTGACAGAGGCAAAAGCTGTGCCGATAGCTAAGCTGGTTGAGTGGCACAAAATTTTGGTTAACAAATTAGACATATTTTTTCGCTTTTTTTAAAACTAGGTGTTTTGATACTCACGCTGTATATCTGCCGTGTTATTTAATAGCTTATTAAGGCGTAATTGATAGATGCTTCATCACTAAAATACAGGTAGCCATGAGCTTGCAGCCAATATGCTGGCGTTAGTGTGAGAATAATATAGCACTATTAGCCGCTGATATCTAATGTTTCATTGCTTTGGTAGCGTATTAACAGCAGTGTAGAAAGATTAAGAAACATTAAAAAAGATGAGGTAAGAGCGATAGTCAAAGAAGTCTAAAAAGGTAACAAGACAACCAAGCGCAAGCACTGTATATATAGGCTTAGCGAGACACCGCGTTTATTAGTTCGTTGGTTATAAAATAGCAGATACAAATGGTGTATGAGTGAAGAACACAGCAACACAATGAGCGTGAAGCTAGGGCGTCTGCCAAATTATTTAAGCACTTTGGTAAATGCCAGCGATAATCAAACGCATTAGATAACAGCAGCTATGATTAACAAAGCTCATGAGTTGCATTAACAAAATGGCTCCAAACAAAATAGCTTATAACTTATAGTATGGCGGCCAAAAATATAGGCACCCAAACCGCAGTTACCAAGCCATTTACTGCCAGTCCAAATGCAGCATAACGTCCAGCAGTATGACTAATCTGCCAAGCCTCTACCGTCCCAAACGCATGCGCTGCCAATCCTAATGCCAACCCTTTGGCTCTATCATCATTTACATTACGGAACAGTGGTCGGGCGACAGCGCCACCAAGCAAACCAGAGACAATAATGATTAAGTTGGCTAAAGCGAGTGGCGCTTGGATGATTTCTGCCACACTTAGCCCAATTGGGGTGGTCACTGAGCGGGTAGCAAATGCCAAGATGCTGTCGTGACTTAGCGCAAAGCCATAGGCCATACTCATCGGTAATAAGGCGCCTACTAAGCTGGCAATGATGACAATAATGGTCAGCTTCTTTAGCGGCAAGCCTTTAAAGTTCATAGTAGCTAACGGAATGGCCAGCAGCACAGTGACATAGCCAAGCAGGTGGTCAAAGATGGGCTTGGCGACTGCATAGTAGTGCTCATAATCCCAACTAAAAAAATATAAGAAAGCCAGTACCAAAATCAAAGCAGTAATGACCATAGGCAAGCCTTGAATGCGCTTAGCCAATATTCGAGCGATAACGTGAGCGACTAAGGTCAGCATAAAGGCAGCGAGGATGGTGAGGTAGGTGGTGCCATCTGGCATGTGTTGTAGTAAAGTCATGACCTGCTGCCTTTATTGTGATTGATCCGTAGATGTGGTTTGGCTGTTTGCCTTATTGAGCTTGGCATCCTTGAGATCTGATTCAGCGTCAGATATAGAGCTAGAATCAGAGTCAGCAACATTATTATCAGGTGAGCCACCCAGCCAAGCATTTGCCAGTTTGGCCAATGCCCATAAAGGCAGTAGGGTGCTGACGACTAGGGTGATGACGATGCCCCATAGCTCATCGCCTAAGGCAAAGATTAACAGACCTGCGCCTGCTGAGACAGGCAGAAAGGCAAAGCCACTATCGACTAAGAGGGTATTACTGGCATGGGTCAGCCATTCGGGTAGGCCGATGGTAAAGCGCCACAGCATCAGTAGGACAAAAAAGGAAATCATGCCGACAATATTGGCGGCACTGGCATAGCCGATCGCTTGACAAACAAAGACTGCCCCTTCACGAATACAGATGACAATCGCCAAGGTTAATAAAATAGCCATTGGCAACGGCATCGATTTTTTGGACGGGGCAATGGTGTGGTCGGTTAAAGAGGGCATAACTCATCCTTGATCTAGCAACGGTATAACGTCAGGTTTTAATATGCTGTCTAAGCTCTTATGGCTGTCTAAGCTCTTATGATAGTTGGGCAAACTTGGGTTGGCAATAGATAAAGGCAAACTAATACTGGGTATTTACAGGATTTATAATGCAAAAAAACTTGCTAGGGATACTCTGGAACAGCTAGGCATTAATTCATAGCTATTAAATAAAAAAAAGCAGAGCCTGTTTAGACGCTGCTTTTTTCTTAACTTTTTTATTAATTAGCTGCTACTGATGTGATGTTAATGGCTGTGGGTTTTGTTGGTTAGCGTTTATTTAATTCGAATCGGTTTACTCATCGGTTAAGTTTGAGTCATCTAAATATAAATCTTCCAACTCACTCTCATCCGCACTATCGCTGCCATTTCCATTGCCACTATCCAGCGCATCAGCCTCTGCCTTCATCTCTTTTTCAAACGGCTCAAGTGGGGTGATCACCAGTTTGGCTTGCTCTGCTGGTAAGACGTCTAGTGGGTCTATATTAGCCTGTCCCAGCAGCTGTTGCAGTTTGTCGGCTGGCAGACGCAGTATGAGCACCTCATGCCCAGTCTCATCATAGCTTTCTTGCTCGACCACATCCAAGCGATATAGTTCATTTTTTAGATAACCAGCATTAAACGGCAAGGTCAGCTCAAAGGTAGTTAACTTACCGGTTAGCCGTTGTTGTACCGCGGTTGTTAACATGCTCATACCCAGATCTTCTTTGGCAGAGACATAAACACGGCTGGGCACACCAGGTTCGCTATATTTGATACGGGCTGGCTCACCAGTTAAGTCGATTTTGTTATACACATTAAGCACAGGGACATCGTTATTAATTTGTGCCAACACTTGTTTTACCGCATTGATTTGCTCATGCATGTCTGGGCTGGATGAGTCAATCACGTGTAGCAGTAAGTCGGCCTCCAAGGTCTCTTCTAAGGTCGCATGAAATGACTCAACCAACTCGTGTGGCAAGTGACGCACGAAACCAACCGTATCGACCAAGACCACACGTCCCACGCCTTGCCAGTTTAGCCGTCTTAATGTCGGGTCTAAGGTGGCAAATAATTGATCAGCGGCGTAGATGTTCTCATCAACCAAACGGTTAAACAATGAGGACTTACCGGCGTTAGTATAGCCGACCAAAGAGATGGTTAATACGTCTGATTTTTGGCGTTTGGCTCGACCTTGCGCACGGGTCTGCTTAACCTTGTCGAGTCGTGCCTTTAATTGGTTGACTCGAATTTGTAGCAAACGTCTGTCCGTTTCAAGCTGAGTCTCACCAGGTCCACGCAAGCCAATTCCACCCTTTTGACGCTCTAAGTGAGTCCAACCTCGGACGAGGCGGGTGGCAAGGTGGTTTAGCTGCGCCAGCTCAACTTGCAGTTTACCTTCATAGGTGCGTGCGCGTTGCGCAAAAATATCTAGAATCAAACCAGTGCGATCTAGCACGCGGCATTGGCAGATAGTTTCAAGGTTACGTTGCTGTGAGGGTGATAAACTGTGGTCAAAAATGACAATGTCTGCATCCAGCGCTTGTACCTGCTCGGCAATCTCTTGCGCTTTACCGCTGCCCACAAAGTATTTGGCATCAGGCTTTAAGCGTGAGCCAGTAATGACGGAAAGCTGCTGGGCACCAGCAGAGTCTACCAGCAGTTTGAATTCTTCTAAGTCGTCTGGGTCTGAGATTTGTCTAATGTCTAAATGTACTAAGATGGCACGTTCGCCACCTTTATGTCGTTCAAAGTATTCCAAAAAAAGTCACCTGTTTTATCGTTATCAGTTTATTATAAGTTGTTTAACAAGCAGTTTAAGTTGTTTAATAAGCAGTTTAAGCTGTCTCTTATTGATAATAATGGCGTTTATTGAGACAAATTAAAAGGGCTGGTATATAAATGGATACAAATCTTGTGCGGTCAATGATTTAAACTAGCTAAGCTTGACTTTAAATAAAGGTTGTGAAAAAAATAAGGGTTGTGAAAATATTTTAGTGAACATCTGATTACTGGATGTGTTTTTGTTATACTTTTACGCTGAGGTTTGATCCATAGCGGTAGATATTGATAAATTTAAACTTTTAATACACAAGTCCAGACAAAAACAAAGGCAATCCTATGAGCAATAAAGCGAGCATTGCGCACCGTATCAAACATAACTTGAGTATCAAGCATACTATAAAAAGAACCAAAGTCGCCTCTGGCCTAGTGCAAACTATGGTAGGCGGCTATCGTGCCGCAACCAAAATAGGTGCTTGGCAAGAACCGCCTAGAGATATCCTGCCAAAATACATCCAAGCTTTTTGTAAAAGCGCAGCAGGCGCCTTTGGTGTCGAAGTCGTGCAGGTTGAACCAGTACCAAAAACACATGCATTATGGGCATCAAATCATGTCTCTTGGATGGATATACCTGTCATGGGGTCTGTGTCACCAGCGTTTTTTTTATCCAAAGCGGAAGTGGAGAAGATGCCAATATTTGGAGTATTGGCCAAAGCGGCTGGCACGCTATTTATTAACCGTGGTTCAGGGGATGCCGATACCGTTGCCGATCAGATTTCACGATTTTTACAGCAAGGCTATTCGGTAATGTTTTATCCAGAAGCAACCACTACCGATGGCAAACAAATTAAGAAGCTACATGGTAAATTGTTGCAAGCAGCCATTGATGCCGATAAGCCAGTGCAGCCGATCGTGGTGTGCTATGTCAATGAAAAAGGCGAGTTAGATGAAACGGTTCCTTTTTATGGCAACATTACGCTAAAAGAAAGTCTATTTCGAGTGATAGATAGCGATTTGCCAGTCAAAGCTTATGTGCTGCCTTTAGAGCCTTTATCACCGACCGGCAAGACTCGGTCTGAGTTGACTGAAGAGCTGCAACAGCGTATGCAGACAGGCTTGGAAGAGCTGCATAACCGAGTGTTAAACAAAGGTTAGTTTCGTTGGTTATCAAAAAAAAACAGCAATTAAAACAACTACAAAACCAGCAATAAAAGAAGAGTTAAAGACAGACACTAGCAAGATTAGTCACACAAGTTATTAGCAAAAATCATAAAAATTGGCATACTGTAAACACAGATATAAGCTATGCTTATGTTATTAGCTTATGTTATGAATTAAGATATCATGCGTGAAAGCAATGATTTAACCAAGGATTTTTATGATCGACAAAGCGCCATTAACAGGCAGCAACCAAACCAAACAAACTAATCAAAGTGGCAATAATCATAGTGCTAAAGAGCAATCAAGCTCTGGTACTTTCAGACAATCGTTAACGCAGCGTATTGCCAAGCCTGTCACTCGATTGGCTAAACCAGTGACTACCCAGCTTAACCGTGCTCAAGTATTAAAAGGCATGACCACCACTATGGTGAATGGCTATCGAGCGATTACTAAGATTGATGGATGGGGCGCTGTGCCTAAGCGCGATAAAGTGTTGCGCTACAATAAAATATTTTGTGGAAAAATGGCAGCGGCGTTTAATATCAAAGTGGTAGAAGTTGAGCCGATGCCTACCACGCAAGGTCTGTGGGCGGCCAACCATGTGTCTTGGATGGATATTCCTGTAATGGGCAGTGTGGTGCCAGCGTTCTTTTTGTCAAAAGCAGAAGTAGAGGTAATGCCAGCTTTTGGTCGTCTGGCTCGTGCTTGTGGTTCGTTATTTATCAAACGTGGCTCTGGTGATTCAGGCAAAGTGTCTGCTCAAATTACTGAGTTTCTCAAAAAAGGCTACTCGGTTCTTTTCTATCCTGAGGGCACTACCACTGATGGTACTGCCATTAAATCGCTATATGGCAAGCTGTTACAAGCGGCAATAGATGCGGATAAGCCGGTACAGCCAGTTGTGATTTGTTATGTTAACGACAAGGGTGAGATGGATGATAAGATTCCTTTTGTCGGAGATACGACGTTTGTACAAAGCTTTTTAACGGTAATGGATAGCAATCCAGTCACTGCTTATATCCTGCCTTTAGAGCCTTTATCTAGTACGGGTAAGACACGTGATGAGCTTACCCAAGAGCTACAACAGCATATGCAGCAAGGACTGGATTCACTGAAAGCACGTGTGTTAACAAAATTGACTGCTAAAATATCAGCGTAAAACGTTTATAAGATGTATATTTAAACAAGTTTAGAGTCCTATACAAAAGCTCATGACGAGGGCTTTTTTACGCAAAGTGTTTTAATCAATAATCAATGACTACATTCATTGAGTAGCTGGTTAAGGCGAGGGGTTTGGTTGCTTGGTATGTACCTGCTCAATGGCTTCTAACACATCATTGCTTAGTTCAAGATTGATACTGTCGATATTGGATTTGAGCTGATCCATTGTGGTGGCACCAATAATATTACTGGTGATAAACGGACGAGAGTTGACAAAGGCCAGTGCCATTTGAGCCATATCCAAGCCAGCTTGTTCAGCAATGTGAGCGTACTGCTGGGTTGCCGACTTTGCTTCTGGATTAATATAACGCTGGAAGCGATCATAAAGGGTTAGACGAGCACCTGCTGGCTGTTTGCCATTTAAGTATTTGCCCGACAGTACGCCAAACCCTAATGGTGAGTAAGCAAGTAGACCTACGTTTTCGCGATGCGACACTTCAGCCAATCCCACTTCATACAGGCGGTTTAACAGACTGTATGGGTTTTGAACCGTGATAGGACCTTGCAAGCCATTTTTCTCAGCTTCCCATAAATAACGCATCACGCCCCAAGCGGTTTCATTCGATAATCCCCACGCTCTAATACGACCTTTTTTCACTTCATTATTCAGTGCCTCTATGGTCTCCAAAAATGGGGTAAGATTACTTAAATCCTGCCCTGTCATGGCGGGCGTATAACCTCGGGTGCTAAAGTAGTTGGTCTCACGCTCAGGCCAATGTAGTTGATATAAGTCAATATAGTCTGTTTGCAAGCGTTGCAAGTTGCCATCAAGCGCTTGACTAATATGTTTAGCGTTAAAGCGGGTTTTGCCGTCACGCAAAAAGCTCATGGGTGAAATTTTGCTGGCCAACACCACTTGCTGGCGCTGTTTGGTTTTGGCAAACCAAGTGCCGATAAAGCGCTCAGTATCACCTTGTTTTTCTTGAGCTGGCGGGGATGGATACATCTCAGCAGTATCCCAGAAGTTAACGCCTGCTGAAAGAGCATAGTCCATTTGTTCATGGGCTTGTGTTTCTGTGTTTTGTTGACCCCAAGTCATGGTGCCTAAACAGATTTTGGAAATCTTATCACCAAGTTGGAGCAGAGTGGTGTATTTCATACTTGATACCTTTGTCCTTAGCTTTTTATGCTTTTACTCTATGCTTTATTTGCTTGAGGTTTTTAGCAGTATGTTACATGATTTGAATGCCAGTTTGTCCTGGTGGGGTTACTTTAAAGATTTGTACTTTAAATAGTACGGCTTGACCGGCTAAAGGATGGTTAAAGTCCACTTCCACCTCGTCGTTGGTGACCTTGCTGATGACGCCTGGCAGGGTGTTTTTACCTTTATCTTCAAATTCCATCATCATACCGACCACAGGATTTGGCTCTGACAGGGCAAATTGAGTGCGACTGAAGGTCTGGACGTTATCTTCATTCCATTCGCCAAAAGCTTGTTCTGGCTCTAAATGAGCGGTACGAGTATCGCCAGCACGTAAGTTATTGAGTACGCTTTCAAATCCAGGCAATAGGCTATCATCACCAACAGTTAAGCTCACTGGCTCAGGACGGTGAAAGGTGGAGTCGATGACAGTGCCATTTTCTAATGACACTTCAAAGTGTAGCTGTACTTGGCTGCCGTGCGTAATGCGAGTGTCTTGATTGGGCGTAACGATATCTGAATGTTGGTTTGAAGTTGTCATGAAGTGCTCTCTTTTCTTTTTTAGCATTTGCGTGTGTTTAGCATTTGCGTGTGTTTAGTATTTGCGTGTGTTTAGTATTTGCGTGCTGTGATAACGCATTAACAGCAAGATAAACAATAGGAAAATTAAAATTAAAGTAAAAAAATAAGATTAAAACAGTAAACAGGGTTGCAAATAATAAATAAAGTGTTATATAGGTGTCGAGATCTTCTAATAATCTCGTGTTGAACACTGAGTTTTGCACTTGAAATTTAGCGATACCGCCAAACTAAAATAAGGCTGGCTTGTTGCGCTAAAACAAGGCTAATTCAGAGGTGTTCATCAGCTAAGCGCTTAGTTTAGCACAAAGGCGCTGCTTGCTTTTAACAGTCAGCATACAGTTTTTTATAAAGATATTATCAAAGCCTTTAGGGGCTTGAGTATTATGTAAAAACTCTATATAATATAGTGTCCGAAAAATGGGTAGGCTTACGTAGATGGCGATATATTGCTGATACGCTGATTGTTTTATCGCTCTAAGCTTGGGTGATTAATGCAGGTGTTTTTACCAGTGTTTTCAACTTAAGTTTGTAGCACATAAGACAATGAGAATTAGGCAATAAATAGCAGTAGTAAACCTAATGACCCATTTTTTTGTATTTAATAAACGGGAGAAGGATGCCTTATGGCAACAACTAACCAATTGATTCGTAAGGGTCGTAAAGTATTAAAGGAAAAGTCTGGCGTTCCTGCTTTACAATCATGCCCACAACGCCGCGGTGTATGTACTCGTGTATATACTACCACACCTAAAAAACCAAACTCAGCCATGCGTAAAGTATGTCGTGTTCGCTTAACCTCAGGTTATGAAGTGTCTAGCTACATCGGTGGTGAAGGCCATAACTTGCAAGAGCACAGTGTTGTACTAATCCGTGGTGGTCGTGTTAAAGACTTACCAGGTGTACGTTATCACACTGTTCGCGGCGCACTTGACTGTGCAGGCGTTAAAGACCGTAAGCAAGGTCGTTCTAAATATGGTGCTAAGAAACCTAAGGTTTAATTAGCAAACTAACATTATTAATGCGTGGGCTAGGTGCTGTACCGATATGGTTAACAAACCCGATTACTTAATAGAGGGTGTTAACAGGTAAGCATACCGCCACGCAGTAAGGCTGGCTGGTAACCACTTAAATTATTAACACATATCTAGTATATGGTTATGAATGCCAGACAACCCTGAAGACAAGGAAATTTATTATGCTAAGACGTCGCGTCGTCGCTAGTCGTGAGATCCTACCGGATCCTAAGTTTGGTAGCCAAACTATCGCAAAATTCATCAACCACATCATGGTTGATGGTAAAAAATCTACCGCTGAACGTATTGTTTACGGTGCATTAGAACAAGTTGCAGAAAAGCGTAACATCGAAGATCCAGTTGCGTTCTTTGAAGAAGTGCTTGAAAACGTTCGCCCAATGGTTGAGGTAAAAGCTCGCCGCGTTGGTGGTGCAACTTATCAAGTTCCTATGGAAGTACGCCCCTCCCGTCGTACAGCTTTAGCGATGCGTTGGCTTGCTGACGCTGCTTCTAAGCGTTCTGAAAAATCAATGGCTTACCGCTTGGCTGGTGAGTTATCTGATGCACACGAAGGTAAAGGTAATGCTGTGAAGAAGCGTGACGAAGTTCACCGCATGGCAGATGCTAACAAAGCATTCTCTCACTACCGCTTCTAAGTTTATTATTTTAAGCTGACCTAGTGCGCTTATAAGCTAACTTAAATACAAGCTTAATTTAATAAATAAGCAAAAAGTAGTACAATAATATAGTCTTAATCTAGGACCATTAACAACCACGGTTAGTAATGGTCTCCTACGACAAGCAAGTTATACAAGATAAGCAAGTGACAAAAGATAAGTAATAAGCGTTAAGTTTTTGATAAGTATTGTTAGCTTTGAATGCCTGTCTTAATGTATTAATATAAAGTGATTAATATGTAATAAGTCTCCTATATATTAAGTACGCTAAATGTTAAGTACGTTAGGGTATATAAAAGTCAGATAAGCAGTCAAAATTTGACTAATAAACCGATGACTCATCAAATGAACGCAATATGCTAATGTTTTATAGAGCATACGGGTTACGAATATACAGAGATATTGTAAATCACTATCACTAGTAATTATAGTAAGCTGTAAGCAAATAAAAAAGTTGGCATGATAATCAATTGCATGATATTAAGTCGTCCATACAAGCTACTTTAGCTTGATGCCTATCACTAACTTGTAAAACGAAATAAATTAAAAAGACATTCCATTAGGAAAAAATTATGGCACGTGCAACCCCCCTAAACCGATATCGTAATATTGGTATTTCAGCACACATTGATGCTGGTAAAACAACCACGACCGAACGTATCCTATTCTACACCGGTGTTAACCATAAAATTGGTGAGACTCACGATGGTGGCGCTACCATGGACTGGATGGAACAAGAGCAAGAGCGTGGTATTACAATTACCTCAGCTGCAACGACTTGTTTCTGGTCTGGTATGGCTCATCAATTTCCAGAGCATCGCATCAATATTATTGATACCCCAGGTCACGTTGACTTCACCATTGAAGTAGAGCGTTCTATGCGTGTACTAGATGGTGCATGTATGGTTTATTGTGCGGTTGGTGGTGTACAGCCTCAGTCTGAGACTGTATGGCGTCAAGCTAATAAATATAAAGTTCCACGCTTAGCATTTGTTAACAAAATGGACCGTGTGGGTGCAGACTTTTACCGTGTGAAAGAGCAAGTCAAAGAGCGCTTGGGCGGTAATCCAGTTGCGATGGTTATTCCAATTGGTAAGGAAGACGACTTCGAAGGCGTTGTAGATCTTATCAGCATGAAAGCTATTTATTGGGATGTTGAATCGTTAGGTATGAAGTTTGAAGAGCGTGAAATTCCAGCTGAATTACAAGATAAAGCGGAAGAGTATCGTAGTGAGCTAGTCGAAGTAGCTGCAGAAGCCAACGAAGAGCTAATGAACAAGTACTTAGAAGGCGAAGAGCTAACTGAAGACGAGATTCATGCGGCCATTCGTCAGCGTACAATTGCGAACGAAATCATCCCAATGTACTGTGGTACAGCCTTTAAAAACAAAGGTGTACAGATCATGTTGGATGGTGTAATTCGATATATGCCTGCACCACAAGACGTCCCTGCTATTAAAGGTATTCTTAATGACAAGGATGAGACTGAAGGTACGCGTGAAGCATCTGATGACGCACCATTCTCAGCACTAGCGTTCAAAATCATGAACGACAAATTCGTTGGTAACTTAACCTTCGTACGTGTTTATTCTGGTGTTATCAAGCAAGGTGAAAGCGTATATAATCCTGTTAAGATGAAGCGTGAGCGTATCGGTCGTATCGTACAGATGCACGCTGAATCACAACAAGAGCTTGAAGAGATTCGTGCTGGTGACATCGCTGCCCTAGTGGGTATGAAAGATGTGGGTACTGGTGATACGCTATGTGATGAAAAAGAAATCATTACCCTTGAGCGCATGGAATTCCCAGATCCAGTTATCTCTCTAGCTGTTGAGCCTAAGACCAAAGCTGACCAAGAAAAAATGTCAGTTGCCCTTGGCCGTCTAGCAAAAGAAGATCCATCGTTCCGTGTACACACAGATGAAGAGTCTGGTCAGACAATCATCAGTGGTATGGGTGAGCTTCACTTAGAAATTCTAGTAGATCGTATGAAGCGTGAATTTAAAGTAGAAGCCAACATCGGTGCACCACAGGTTGCTTATCGTGAAACTATTCGTGGTACAGTTGAGCAAGAAGGTAAGTTCGTACGTCAAACGGGTGGTCGTGGTAAATTTGGTCACGTTTGGTTGCGCCTAGAGCCACTAGATCTTGATGAAGGTCCAGAATACGAATTTGCTGAAGAAATCGTAGGTGGTGTGGTACCAAAAGAATATCACAGCGCAGTAGATAAAGGTATTCAAGAGCGCATGCAGAACGGTATCCTTGCTGGTTACCCAATTGTAGGTGTTAAAGCTACCTTATATGATGGTTCTTACCACGATGTTGACTCGGATGAGTTATCGTTTAAAATGGCGGGTTCAATTGCCTTCAAAAAAGGTTTCATGAATGCCAACCCAGTGCTTCTTGAGCCAGTTATGAAAGTTGAAGTTGAAACACCTGAAGAGTACATGGGTGATATCATGGGTGACTTAAACCGTCGCCGTGGTATGGTTCAAGGTATGGATGACTTGCCTGGTGGTACTAAGCAAATCCGTGCTGAAGTTCCTTTAGCTGAGATGTTTGGCTATGCAACTAACCTGCGCTCACAGTCGCAAGGTCGTGCAACATACTCAATGGAATTCCAAAAGTATGCGGAAACACCTAAGTCTGTAGCTGAAGAGATTATGAAAAAATTCTCAGGCAAAGATGATGATGACGAGTAACGACAAGTTATTGACTTACTCATAACTGCAGTTGTGATAAAAGAAAAGACATGTTTGCCAGTCAAGCATGTCTTAAAACATAGCATAGATAAGCGCTTTGGACATTCCTATTAGGAATAGATTGTAATTAGATGATGAATTTATAAACAATTACGTATCAGGGGCTTGTCATTTATGCCTGTTTTCTTATATCATTTGCACCTAACTTATCATTTGCATTTAAACTAATAGATTTAAGCTAATAGTTAGTAGCACTTGCAAGATTATGATTATCTAGCAGATGACAATAGTTAGCAGTTAGCAGAATAAGTTGAATTAGATGGATTATTAGTTACTAATTAAAGTATCTGTTACAACTTAATCGAAAGCTATTGTCTCTACGATGACTGAATTTAAAATTCAATAATTTAACTTAACCTTATAATTTTTTAATTAAAAAGAGGAAAGACTCATGGCAAAGGCCAAGTTTGAACGAAGCAAGCCGCACGTAAACGTCGGTACAATCGGTCACGTTGACCACGGTAAAACCACACTAACTGCTGCTATTGCAACTGTTGCTGCCAAGACCTCTGGTGGCGAAGCCAAAGACTACGCAGCCATTGACTCAGCACCAGAAGAAAAAGCACGTGGTATTACCATTAACACCTCACACATCGAGTATGACACAGCGACACGTCACTACGCACACGTGGACTGCCCAGGCCACGCTGACTATGTAAAAAACATGATCACTGGTGCAGCCCAGATGGACGGAGCAATTCTAGTAGTATCAGCTACTGATGGTCCAATGCCACAGACACGTGAGCATATCCTACTATCACGTCAGGTAGGTGTACCCTACATCATCGTATTCATGAACAAATGTGACATGGTAGATGACGAAGAACTACTAGAACTAGTAGAAATGGAAGTACGTGAATTACTATCAGACTACGACTTTCCAGGTGATGACACCCCAATCATCAAGGGTTCAGCTCTAGAAGCATTAAACGGCTCAGACGGCAAATACGGTGAGCCAGCAGTAGTAGAACTACTAGAGACTCTAGACACCTACATCCCAGAGCCAGAGCGTGACGTTGACAAGCCATTCCTAATGCCAATCGAAGACGTATTCTCAATCTCAGGTCGTGGTACCGTAGTAACTGGACGTGTAGAATCAGGTATCATTAAAGTTGGTGACGAGATTGAAATCGTTGGTATCCGTGACACTCAAAAAACAACCTGTACAGGTATTGAGATGTTCCGTAAGCTACTAGACGAAGGTCGTGCAGGTGAGAACTGTGGTGTACTACTACGTGGTACCAAGCGTGAAGACGTACAACGTGGTCAAGTACTAGCGGCACCAGGTTCAATCACACCGCACACCAACTTTGACGCAGAAGTATATGTACTATCAAAAGAAGAAGGTGGTCGTCACACGCCATTCTTAAATGGTTACCGTCCACAGTTCTACTTCCGTACTACTGACGTAACAGGTGCCATCACCTTACAAGAAGGTA
>NZ_KB907626.1 GCF_000382145.1 Psychrobacter lutiphocae DSM 21542 | reverse complement strand
CTTACAGTGTTCGCTACACCCTTGTAAGCTATTTGCCATCAAGGGTTCGTTAAGCATTTGGTAGCTGACTTTATCATTGTGAATAAAACGCCATAATGCTTGTGTTTGAGCGAAACTACTTTGATTATTAATGGTAGCTTTCATACCTGTGTGTAGATAACCATTTAGGTGTGTGTGATTACGTACGAGTTGTTGATATCGTTTAATGAGCCTCGTATCTAGCTCCATTTTCTCTATGCCATACTAATTTATTCTAACAGCTTTATGAGCTGTTACCAATTGTGTAGATACCTATGCTATATCGGAGAGTGGATTACTTGAGTCAGGCAGCTTTGTCTGACTCACTAAGACTATCATAGTATCGTCTCTCAAACTCAAAAGGCGACACATAACCAATCGTACTATGTAAACGTGTTTTGTTAAACCTGAGAAGCGTTAAAAATCGATTAAGTATCGATTTAGCTTTGCAAGGCGAGAGCTGTGCTCGAGTGACGACCCATTCAAGAGTTGCTAATTCAACATCATTCACACCTTGCCACTGCTGTTTTAAATATTCAATCACCTCCGTTTTATAAAGCCCGTTAACCGTTTCAGCTAACGCATTATCTTATGAGCGAGGAAATAGCAAAGCACTGCTTTGCCCGAGCGCAAGGGGAGAGCTGTGCTCGAGTAGATCACCTATCGTACCAACAGATGCAATGACGCCAGAATCAGCCATCTTATCCGTATAGCGAATGGATAAATACTGAACACCTCTATCACTATGGTGGATCACATCTTTTGGGTTGTTCCTGTCTGCAATGGCTTGGTTTAGTGCTGCCATCACCATATCGGTGTTCATACGATTAGATAACTTCCAACCAACGATAACGCGAGCAAATACATCAATAATAAAGGCGGTATATACCCAACCACTCAGCGTTTTAACGTAAGTAAAGTCAGCAACCCATAGCTGGTTAGGTCTATGTGCACTGAAATTACGATTAACTAAGTCGTCTGCCCGTATTTGATCATCACGAGACTTAGTGGTTATCTTCCCCTTACCTCGCCAAATACCTTGCATGCCATGCTGACGCATTAACCGCTCTACAGTGCAGCGTGCAGGATGTATACCCTCTGCCTTCAACTGTTTCCAGACTTTACGAGCGCCGTATCGGCATTTGCTGTCCTTCCAGATACGTTTAATCTCACCTAGATAGAAATCGTCATGCTGACTACGCTGTGAACGTTTTTCAGGACTCAATTCTAGCTCTTTAGCACGATAGTATGTGGATGGAGCAATCGGTAGTACTCTACAGATTGGCTCGACTCCATATTGTTGTTTGTGATCGTCAATAAAATCAACCATTACTTGGGTTTGCGGTCGAGCTCCGCCTGGGCGAAAAAAGCTGCAGCTTTCTTTATAATCTCATTGGCTTGCTTTAATTCTCTATTCTCACGTTCAAGCTCTTTGATACGCTCGGCTTGGCTTTGAGCTTGAATATTTGCAGGAATGGTTTTATCTATGTGCTTTTTATGCCATGATCGTAGGGTCTCAGGCGTGCAACCTATCTTTGGCGCTATGGCTTTAATGGCTGACCAGGTGGATGGGTAGTCGTCTTTGGCTTCAATAAGCATACGGACGGCTCGCTCTTTCATTTCAGGGGTATAGTTTCGTGTTTTCATTGTCGTATTCTCTCAGAAAAATGAGTCTCCGACAATCCCGGGGCGGTTCAAATCGGTGGGTTACACTTTTTATGCCCCTATGAGGTTAAAAAACTATCCCACACTTGCTTAAACGAACTAGACATTGGCATATTATTAAAATATAGGTAAACAACTAAAAAATTTACCTATAAAACTTCTTTATCTTGATAGTAAGGGTCATTTTTTCTAAGCCACCAGCTCATATTATACTGACGTTGCTGTCTAAAGCTTTCAATACGCTCTTCGATTTTTGGATGTAGGCGCCGCGCAGTATCGATACAAATAGCAGTGGTACACTAAGTAATACCCCTTGACGTAAAGGCACTTTTGGTAAATTAAGCCCATCACCCACATCATCGCCAACAATAGTGCGAGTAACACTAGCATTAAGTAGTTCAACCGCATGGCCACGCCAAGTTTGCTTTTGCTTACCCATGATTTCGGTAGGTAGGTCATGCAACGCCTTAGCCAATGGACGCCCTATTTCAAAATCAAGGCGTTGCGCAGATAAATAGGAGTATAACCATTCCCATGATTCTTCTTCTGTTTTAGGAATACGATCAAGATCGACACCCATCCACCAAGTAGCTAGGCGCCACAAGTGCATAATACCTTCAGCTTCTTCGTCAGTAATATGAGCACCGAGTCACTTTAAACCCCGTGAAATGAGTAATGAAAACTGCAAATGAAAGCTGTGCATCTGACGGATTATGATAGTTTGCCGCCAAGCTTCACCACCCACAGCCAACGGAGTTTCGTCACCACAAACAGCGGGGTGCTCAGAGACTGCCATCATATAGCCATAAGTGCGGTAGAGACGAGCTAAAGCGTCATGTACCAGTGAGCCTGTTTTAACCAGAGGCAAAGACAATGCAGGAATACTATAACCCGCCATTAATGCAACATTTCGAAGTAGCCAAACCAGAGTTAATGGATAACGCCTATAAGCGATGGCTTCTTTTTCAGCTAGCTTGACATCAAACCAGTCAGGATGACCTGAAAACTTATCAACCATCTTCTTAAAGTTAGGGTCAGCTAACATGTGAGCTTTGTCTGAAGCTGTAAAAACTGCTTTATTTAAAATAGCGTTTTGTAAATCATCTGCAAAGCGTTTATATTTCGAAGTCAATGCATCGACCACAGGATCGGTCATTTCGTAGCTTTCAGCAATGTCATCTAATATTTCTTTTTTTAGCTTATAGCCTTTAGGTAAGACATACTTACGCATACATTCAAGGACCTGCAGACCCTCATTCTCAGATTGACTGGCGGTGCTGCGTCCATAGTTATAAATTATACCCCACTCTCAACTCTTTATAAGTTATTGATATTTAAAGGTTTATAACGGAAAGACCTAACAACTAAATATTTTAAGGCCTTTAAAATCAAGGGTTAAGAAAAAAGAGTTGAGATTCGAATAAATTATAGAAACACCTATCGACTTGTTAAGTTTTGAATCCTTAATATTAAGTCGTTGCTTATTCATAAGAGTCTCCCTACTCTATTTATGCAAAAAATATAAACAATGAACCGCTATAATATCGCTTTTCAAGAATATTCTAAATAACAAACAAAATAGCTTCCCTTTATCTAACTAACAACTTTTTAAATATTAAGCTATATTATATTCATTTTTTAGCGTATATAATCTAAACTTACGATTTTCTATCATAAAACCTCCCTTTTTATATCATCGTGAAGCTAGCCACTATGTCTAAGTTATTGAAAACTAAGAAATCTAAGTCATCTTTATTATTCTACTGTGCGATGTGTACACTGGCGACACCAGCACTAGCTGAGAATGCCTCACAACCAACCAATAAGCTAACAGATGGCTCCCTGACCACAGCGATAACCGCCATCAATGATGAAGCGGCCGAGTGGATAGACGATCATCATGAAGACGTTCAAGACAGATTACGCAACTTGGCGCATAGCATGGACAAATGGTTTGGTGAGCCTGACCCCCAAAAGCCTGCATCTGCCAATTTACGGGTTGTGTTTGATACTCGCTGGTCGAATAACCCCACTGATGGCAGTCATGTCACCGTCAAACCTAGGATTAGAGGACATATAAAACTGCCCGTATTAGAAAGGCGCTTAAGTATAGTCATAGGTGACAAGGATCTTGATGAACAAGATGTTCTAACCAAGGGCTCCGCTTATGGCGCAGGGCATACCCCCAATCAAAGCAAAGTCCTTGATGGTAAACAAGTACGTGAGGACAACGCTTCTATCGCATTACGTTGGTCAAAGCTTGAAGACACCTTTGGGTTCGATACGGATGTTGGCATACGCTCAGGTAATGACTTATTTCTAAAATTTAGTGTCGATAAAGACCTGCATCAAACCGATACGTGGCAAATCTCAAACCATAACTATTACCGCTATGGCACCGACAGTGAGCATACCTTAAAAGGCGAAATAAACACGCAATACAAACTGAGTGCCACTCGCTACTTTAATAACAATATCAACCTTCGCTATCGCCATGAAGATGATCGAGAACAGACCACTTGGGGGAATGAAGTACGCCACATTCATTATTTTAATAACAATAAGCAGTTATCTTATGGTCTCTCTTCTTATGGCTATCTTGAAGACGGCAGACTCTCCTTAAACAGTTACGGGCCCACTGTCAGTTATCGCCAGCCATTTTGGCGAGACTGGTTGTTTTTACAAACTGAATTTAGCTACTTTAATGATAAAAAAGAAGACAAAAGCCACTTCCCTTCTACTTTATTACGCATAGAAGCTCTTTTTTAATCGAACTAGGGGTGTCAACCTATTCCAAGTAAGCTACTTTTTAAACCTTGCCAGCCAATCCAAGCCTTTTTGCACATACTCAGTGGCACGCTGCATGCGTGGGCTAAGTGGCTTGTCGTGTATATTAATCCGATCCATATCATCCTTATAATGCGCAACCACCCGCTTATTCATGATGGCAAACCATAACGGCGGAATGTAAGCCGGCACAATCATACTGGCATAGCCACTGGGTAGCTGTGGCGACTCATCAAAGTGGCGCAATACCTGATACGGACGGCTTGGATGGGCATGGTGATCCGAATGACGCTGTAATTGATATAAGAATAAATTGGTTACTGTGTTGTTACTATTCCAGCTATGCTCAGGACGAGTGGGTTCATAGCGACCATTTGCATCCTGCTGACGCAACAAACCGTAATGCTCTAAATAATTGACCGACTCAAGTAAGCTAAAACCATAGATGGCTTGAATTGCGATAAATGGAATCACCTTTTTGCCATTTAGCTTATACAGGGACGCATATAGCGCAGCCGTGATGGCCCAGCCTTGAAGTAGCTCGTTATCTTTACTCCAAAAGTGCTTTTTCTTACGAGCCAGTCGTCTTTTTTCAATCTTAATCGCTGAGCGTAGTCCACCAAATACAGTACGTGGTAAAAACTGCCAAAAGCTTTCGTTAAAACGGCTGGTGGCAGGGTCTTGCGGGGTGGCCACCCAGCGATGATGACCAAAGTTGTGTTCAATGGCAAAGTGACCATACGCAGAAGGCGCTAGGCTAAAACGTGCCAAATGACGATTGAGCTTGTCTTGTTTGTGCCCCAATTCATGGGCCGCATTGATTGCAATACCACTACCGATACCAGCGGTAATAGCCACTCCAAGCTTGTTATACCAAGGCAGTTTGCGGTGGGTGAATTGATGGGCAGCAATAAATAGTGCGGTGTAATTAAGCGGAATAAAGGCGTGCACAATCTTTTGATAATAAGCATCATGCTCAAGGGCGTTAAAAGCCGCTTCAGATAAATTATCATCATCTGTGCCAATCAGCACATCCAGTGTAGGAATAAAGGCGTAGGTAAAGAGACTGCCCGACCACGCAATCAAGGTATTTTTTAGATCAAAACCATCCTGGTCTTTGACACCCAGATACATCGCCCAGCCGATAATCGGTGCCAGCGGACTGAGCAACCATAGTTTACGCTTTGGATCGATCTGGCGGCTGCTGTGTAAAGCTTTGCTAATTTGATAACGCTGCTTAGGCTGTAAGTTAATACTCATCATACACTCCTTGTATAAAACAGTTGGTTAAGCCATCCTTCCTTAACCATTGACTAGGGGGGGGGTATTCCTGCATTAACCTTAATCTATCACTATTTTACTGATTTATCATTATCTTCATCACTTTGTGAATAAATTAACTTTCCATCTTTAATCGTTTGTACAACCTTGATGTCACGAATTTTCATGGGGTCGATAGTCAGCGGATTGTTATCCAAAATAACTAAATCTGCCCGTTTACCAACCTCAAGTGTACCTTTGCTGTCCTCTTCAAACATCTGATAGGCCGCATAACTGGTGATTGATTTTAGCGCTTGGTAAGGGCTGGCTTGTTGTGCTGCGCCGATAACTTTTCCACTTCTTGATACCCTGTTTACTGCTGTCCAAAGCGTGAATATTGGATCAATGGGTGTCACTGTGGCATCAGAGTGATTGGTGTACTTTAGCCCCAGCTCATCGGCACTGACAATTGGGCTTAAAAACTCAGCTCGTTTTTTACCTAGGTTTTCTACATGGACATCCCCCCAAAAGTAGGCATGATTGGTAAAAAATGACGGCTGTATATTGTATTTTTTGTAAGTTTCAAGTTGGTCGGGGCGCACAAACTGTGAATGTACAACAATGGTTCGGCGATCTTTGTCTAAAGGCTGATTTAGAGCTTTAGCCGCATATTCATGCGCTTTAATAATCATATCAATACTGGCATCACCATTGGCATGAATAAACAGTTGGTTATCTGCTGCGTAAGCGGTTTTAAACAGCTTATTTAACGCCTCCTGCGACAAGCTTGGCAGTCCCTTACAGTCGCTAGCACAGCCTTCAACTTGTGTTAAATAAGGCTCAGTGAAATAAGCGGTTTTACCTTGTGGCGAGCCATCAGCAATAATCTTGGTTCCTTGTACTTTAAAGCCATTTTTATAGTCTTTAAAGTGAAGCTCTTTATCTTGTAGATTACTTTCAAGCTCGCTAAATCCTGCTAAAGATACTAGGTCTATTTTGAGTTTGCCTTGATCTGCTTGCGACTGAAAAAACCGAATCGCCTCTCTATCTGTCATTCCATCTTGCGCTGTGGTAAAGCCATTTTGAGCATAATAATCTTGGGTTTGCTCAAGAAACTCAGCTTGCTTATCATTTAATACTTGCAACATGTGTCCCACAAAAGGATACATCGCTGTCTCTTGCACTAAGCCATTGGGCTCATTGGAATTTGGCAAACGCCCTATCATGCCGCCTTCTGGATTTTGTGTCTTAGCAGAGACATTCATTGCCTCTAAAGCTCGGGAGTTCGCTACTCCCATATGACCGCTGGTATGTTGAATATACACTAGGTTATTGGGTAAAACTTTATCCAGTTCCATTTTGGTAGGGTGACGTTTTTCTTGGAGTTGACTTTCGTCATAGCCCCAGCCATATATCCACTCGCCGTCTTTTATATTATGCTCAGTCTTATACGCCTTAAGCTTGGCAAGTAATTCATCAATACTTGAAACTTCGCCCACTGGAGGCGAGTTTAAGTCCACCTGCCCCATAGTATTTGAAACCATTCCAAAGTGGCTGTGCGGATCAATAAAGCCTGGCAATAAAGTTTTACCCTTTAAATCAATGTAATTTGCATTCGCAAACTTTGATTTGGCTTGAGCCAGATTACCCACATAGACAATATTACCTTTGCTTTCCACCACTGCTTCAACTTCGCTAGGCTCAGCCGTTGTCATCGGAATGATATGCCCATTATGATAAATCTGCACAAGTGGCGACTTTGTTTCGCTTACTGTATTACTGGTACAGCCTACCAGCATGCCTAGCGCCAAAATGGAGGAAACAATATTTTTAACCATGCTATGTCCTGATTTAAAGTAGTTTTTTAATACTGGTTGTTTAATACTGGTTGTTTAATACTGGTTGTTTAATACTGGTTGTTTAATATGGAGTGCCAAGCTTAATTGTGACATGAGGATTAAGGTTAAGATTAACAATAAGCTTAATCTAAAGTCTGCACACCACCGCCGTTGACGAATATGGTTTGCCCACTCACCCACTCAGAAATAGGTGACGCAAAATACAACATAGCCCCAGCGATATCATCGGCTGTGCCTAGACGTTTGATGGGCGTATGTTCCAGCATTTTTTGCTCAATTTCAGGGGTTAACACACTCTCTAAGGCAGCCGTTCTAGTGGCACCTGGTCCCACGGCATTGATACGTACTTCTGGACCAAAGTCATGGGCTAAGTTGGCTACCATGTGATTTACGGCAGCTTTTGAACCTCCGTAACCACTCATATTTGGACTTTTGTTGATACTTGACATAGAGGTAGTAAAGACAATTGAGCCATAACCTGCTTTTTTCATATGTGGTACGACCAACTGACATAATCGCCAACCACTAAAAACATTTAGCTCAAAGTCACGTCTAATATCATCGACATCACATTTGAAAGGATTTTCGCGTCCACCGCCACCACCACCAGCGTTATTAATCAAAATATGAATAGCGCCAAACTGCTTCACCGCTTGCTCAGTAAGATTTACTAAGTGCTCGTCTTTTAACACATTACATTCGACAGCCAAGGCTTTGACGCCTAAGTCTTCAATCTCCTTCGCTGCTGTTTGAGCGTCTTCTAATTTTAAATCTGCAATAACGATATTGGCGCCATGCTTGGCAAGCATTAGTGCGGTTGCTTTACCGATACCATTCGCACCACCTGTGACGATGGCAGTTTTATTTTTTAAATTAAATAATTCATTAGCATTCATTTTTCTTCGCTCCTGATCGTTCTACATTTTGATTAACTAATTATTTGTAGATTTAAACATACCAAATTAACACTAAATTCAAGAAGGTTATTTGTTCTTTTTGAGTAATAAATATTTTGATAATGGTATCTATTTTTGATTACTTATTGCCTGCTATCTGATTTGCTTGCTATTGATAGTGGCTTCTTGACTAGGATTAAATTACCCAGATTGAAAAAAGATTTCATTTTCGTGTACAAAGAAACCAGGCTAAATATTTTCTACGAAGGTGCATGCTCAACAGACCCTAATGATTTTTAATATCTTAGTAACCGTGTTTTGCTCTTTGCATACTTTATCAATGCTGTTACTAGCTACCAGCATTAATATTAAACCATAACAGGCTACAATATATAGCAATCTGAACTGACCAGTCTAATAACTATCGTGGCAATACTACTGCTCTTGGTTATATAATAAAGCCTAAATAAAATATAAATACTATTGGTTAAGTTAAGCTTATAATTAGCTGTCATAAATTGATACGCTAATTAGGCTATGTCGTGCCTTATATACGCATTGTATATCTGTAAACGTCTGTTTAGAGCACTAATAAAAACTCACATCCTATTGGATCTACTCGTATTAAATTAATCTGATAGTCGTATTTATAATAAACTCAGGAGACTGCCATCATTACCGAAGATAGCTTGATCGAAATTCTTGAAGCCCTAGTCTTGTTTCTATGTTTGATTCCTACTGCAAGATATGCCATTAAAAGTCAACTAACCACTGGCCGATTATTCTGGACTGCTTCAATATTAATATTTTTATCTGCCATTCGTCGTGAGTTAAGCTTTATACCGAAAATGTATATTCCTAACAATTACCTTATCTTAAATCACTCTTATTACTGGTGGCAGGATTTGGTGCTAATTACAATTGCATTAGTCGCCTTGATGTTTTTAGCCTACGCTTGGCGCTATGTATGGGGGATTTTAAGTAGTATGCCAAAAGCCTTGTATGTGATTGTCGCATCCTTGGTAGTTACCCAATATTTGGGTGAGCATGGCATACTCTTTGGTCATGACCTAGGCGTGGTCGTTGAGGAGGTCTCTGAAGCGACTATCTATTTAATTGCTTTGGTCTATTTATGGCGCTTTGAGCTACCTAAGTTTGAGTACTATTTATGCTCGAATAAGATATTATGCCCAAACTAGGTTACTGTCAGCTACTTATACCAAATCTGAAAATTAAGATATCGAGGAAAAAGAGTGTAAACGCTACAAGTAGTAGGTTTAGCGAGTTTGACAAAGATAGGTTATTTTTCAGAAAAGGTATTACATCAAGACGCCCATCATAAGACAGCACTAGAAGATAAAGGTATCTATATTGAAATTTAAGTACAATCAATATATAGTTTAGTTTAATTCACCTAAAAAAGGGCTAAGCAGATAGCTAAGCTAGGATGCACAAGCACTCCTGAAGTAGGCTTAACACTGTCACTTTTTAATCAAGTTTTGTATCCCCTCCCTACTATCATCAGCCCTTATCTTAAACAAAACAAACATAATAAAACTAAAAACAAGGATACTTTAATGACCACTTTATCTATTTTGATCACTGGTGCATCACGTGGCATAGGTCTAGCTACCGCAAAAAAACTAGCTACTAAAGGTCATAATCTTGGCTTATTCGATATTGACATGGCCAAATTAGAATCTTCGTTGAACGACAAGGCGTTTAAAAAGGCCATCGAATCCAACTCAATTATACAGGGTAACTTAGATGTGACTCGCTCTGAAGACTGGGATAGCGCCATAGATCTCATGACTGAAAAATTTGGTCGTATTGATGTCTTAATTAATAATGCTGGTATTTTGGTAACAGGTATATTGCCTGACACAGACCTAGATGCTCAATTAAAACTGATTGATATTAACTGCAAAGGCGTGCTGATTGGCTGTCATAAAGTAGGCAGTCGTATGACAGGACAAAAGTTTGAAAAAATTATCAATCTGTCTTCTGCCTCTGCTATATACGGACAACCAGAAATCGCTCCTTATTCTGCTAGCAAGTTTTTTGTACGTGGCTTGACCGAAGCATTAAATATTGAGTTTGAACCCAAAGGCATTAAAGTGATTGACGTCATGCCATTGTGGGTCAAAACCGATATGACCAAAGGGGTACATGTCACCAGCATTGATCGTTTAGGCTTAAATCTAACTCCAGAAGATGTAGGTAAGCTACTTTGCAAACTAGCCACCTCGCCAAACACCAAGCTGACCAAAACTCACTATTCGGTTGGCATACCTGCCAAAATATTTAGCACCTTAGCACAAGTTGCACCAAGTGCTGGATTGGTACGTTGGGTCAACAAAATGGTCGGTGCTTAGTGGACTTTAGTGTTGCTTTTAGTAGGCTTTAGTGTTGATTAATATCACTTAGTTTCGTCACTGAGTGTTGCTTTGAGTCGCTTGGTATTGCTTTGAGTCGCTTGGCTTAAGTATCCTTGCTTAAAAGGCTTGAGCTTAAAGCATAATCTGGCTTAAAGCTTAATGACTTTAAGCCATTTAAAGACTAAATGTACTCATAGCAACTGCACTGGGTTACTTACACCCTCACTTGTAGCTGACTTTGTGCCCAACCTATTACCAGCGGCTTAACCAGTGCTTCAATGAGATCAATATGTGCTTCATCATCATTCAATGCAGGGATATATGAATATTCCTGCCCGCCTGCTTGCAAAAAATTATCTCTATTTTCAATCGCCAGCTCTTCTAAGGTTTCCAAACAATCAGCAGAAAATGCAGGACTAACCACCTGCACCGAGCCTACACCAGACTTACCCCACGCCTCTAACGTTACATCAGTATATGGCTTGACCCATTCTTGCTTACCAAAGCGAGATTGAAAGCTAATAATCCATTCATCATCATTCAAGCCAAGCTCTTGCGCTACTAAAGTCGCTGTTGCTTTACAACGCTCAGGGTAAGGATCACCTTTATCAGCATAAGGCTGTGGTATCCCGTGGAAGCTAAACATCAGCTTTTCAGGCTTACCATGTTCAGCTTGAAAACGCCGTATTGAGTCCACTAAAGCGTTAATATATAACGGATGTGTAAAGTAGTCTTTGATTATAGTAAAGCTTGGTAGATTGCGCTGTTGTAGCGACCATTTACTCACCGCATCATACACTGCACCTGCGGAAGTTGCCGAGTACTGTGGAAATAATGGTAAAATAACAAACTGCTCTACACCCTCAGCACTTAGCCTATCCAACACATCTACTATCCCTGGGTTACCATAAGTCATCGCAGGATGCACACTGATATCAGCTGTGTTGATACTGCCCTCTAATCGTTGTTGTAACTTGGTCACTTGCTGTTGTAATATCTTACGAATAGGAGAGTCACCTTCCCAAATCGTAGCATAAGCCTCTGCTACCCGCTTCGGACGGGTAGGCAATACAAATAGATTTAAAATAATTGCCCATAAAAATTGGGGAATTTCTATCACTCGAGGATCGGATAAAAATTGCTTTAAATAACGGCGTACCGCTGGTGCTGTTGGCTCATCCGGAGTTCCTAGATTAACCAATAATACCGCAATACGAGGAGGGTGATGTGGTTTCATAGCAAACAAATTATCCTTTTTCCTAATCAATTTAATTTAACGTATTTATTTAATTTAACCTGTTTAAGCGGCTTAAAGCAGATAGATTATATAGACTTATAAGATATCTAGGTTTACTGATTATGCAACGGTTTGTTTAACAGTGTTATCACACGAAAATAAGAGCTATAATCAACTACAAGCTATAATCAACTACAAGCTATAATCAACTACAAGCTATAATCACAGATTTAACATCACTTTAACATCATTATTGAGGTAATTTTGAGTATCCAAGCGACCACGACAGATCCAAAATTTGCCAACTCTGTGGGAATTGTCACGCCACAGACCATGCATTTTGATACCCCATTAACCTTGGAATGTAACCGTATCCTGCCAGAATTTGACTTGGTTTATGAGACCTATGGCACTTTAAATACTGACAAATCTAATGCTATTTTAATCTGTCACGCCTTATCTGGTAGCCACCATGCTGCTGGCTGGCACAGTATTGATGACAAAAAACCAGGCTGGTGGGACAACATGATAGGCCCAGGTAAAGCCATAGATACCACTCGCTATTTTGTGGTATGTCTTAATAATATTGGCAGTTGCCACGGCTCAACAGGTCCCACTACCCCTAATCCAGTAACGGACAAGCCCTATGGTCCAGACTTTCCTCTGATTACCATCAAAGACTGGGTGACAACCCAAGCTATGCTATCTGATCGCTTGGGCATTGAGGTATGGCATGCCATCGTTGGTGGCTCCATGGGCGGTATGCAGGCGCTACAATGGTCGGTAGATTACCCAGATCGCTTAAAGCGCTGTGTGATTATCGCCAGTACGCCCAAGCTGTCAGCACAAAATATTGCCTTTAATGAAGTCGCACGCCAATCTATATTGTCAGATCCTGACTTTAACAAAGGTCGCTACTTAGAAGCCGGCACCTATCCACGCCGTGGGCTAATTTTGGCACGTATGGTTGGCCACATTACCTACTTGACCGAAGATGCGATGAAGTCCAAATTTGGCCGTGATCTAAAGTCAGGCAAATTTATGTATGGCTATGACGTAGAATTTCAAGTCGAAAGCTACTTACGCTATCAAGGTGAACGCTTTAGCAAAAACTTTGACGCCAATACTTATTTGTTAATGACCAAGGCACTCGACTACTTTGACCCCACTCGTGGCTATGTTGACGATGACAGTCTGTCAGATATGGATGCCTTAAAGCAAACGTTAAAACATACCCAGTGTCAATATCTGGTCGTGTCCTTTACTACCGACTGGCGCTTTGCCCCTGCACGCTCACAAGAGGTTGTCGATGCCCTAATGGCAAATGACAAGCCTGTCAGCTATGTCAATGTTGATGCGCCTCATGGTCACGACTCATTCTTATTTGATATCCCTCGTTATATGGGCGCAGTCAGAGGCTTTTTAAACGCCCCTTTTTTGACTAATACTACTTTGACTAATACTACCTTGGCTAATACAAGCCCCTCATCCACCCAAAACAACCATAAGGAGCGCTTAGCATGAGAATAGATCATCAACTTGCCAAACGCTGGATTACCCCTCACTCTCGAGTGCTTGACTTAGGCTGTGGTGATGGCTCATTACTTGAGCAGATGCAACATACCTTGGGTGTAACTGGCTATGGTCTAGAGCTCGATGAGGATAAGATTAATGAGGCCATTGCCAAAGGACTGAACATTATTGAGCAAGACCTCAATGATGGTTTGGCACGCTTTGCAGACAACAGCTTTGATACAGTAGTAATGGCAAGAGCTCTACAAGCGGTTAAGGCACCAGATGTGTTACTGCTTGATATGCTACGAGTTGCTCGTGAAGCCATCATTACCTTCCCAAACTTTGCACACTGGCAAAACCGATTACATTTGGGCTTAAAGGGGTTAATGCCCGTCTCTGAAGCTTTACCTTATGAGTGGTATAACACCCCAAACATACACTTATGCACTTTCAAAGACTTTGAAAAATTGTGCGCCGATAATGACATTAAAATCATCAATCGTTTTGCGGTAACCGACTCAGGCTTTGGCTCCAAAAAGCACTCTGCTTTGATATCTTCTATTATCAAAAAAGTGCCAAACCTGTTGGCAGATGTGGCCATTTATCGGGTAACGAAATCCAAACCATAAGCAATAGTGGCTGTATATTCAATGCCATTTAATATATGTAAATATATCGTGATATCTTGTAGCTAAAATTAACAGTTTGTTACTACAAGCTTGCCTGTCTTACTTTGTTACAAATATAACCAAAATTTGACTTAATAATCATTTTTCTATGTTAATTTAGCCTAGGATCAGTTTGAATTTCGTTAATGTGGGTGTTAAGCTATGTAAATCATGTAGGCGGTATGTTATCGCTTTTACATCTATTCTCAGGCTGTACCTAAATAATGTTCAATTGAAAAAACGGCCAATTGAATAAATAACGAATTAAATAAACGACTTTAAACCTGTCAGATACTTTAAGCTAAATTAGACGTTTTAAGTATAGATAAGCTTAAACACAACTCGTTTTAACACTATCAGATTTTAACACTATCAGATCTTTTTGCATTTAAATACCGTCATTTTTTGGACATACCCATTATGAAACTACTACAAGCCACGTTATTTACCGCTTTCTTTTGTACCGCTGGTATTGCTCAAGCTGATTTGATCGCCAACATTCCATTAGACTCTTCTCGTTATGAGCAAATGAGTATTAGTGACTTAACTGCTCGTGCTAACCAAGGTAATGACCATGCTCAGTTTTACTTAGCAAAACGTTACCAAAAGGGCATTGGTGTAACCAAAAACTCGTTGAAAGCCATTGAATGGTACACCCGTGCTGCCAACCAAAATGTAACTCCAGCCCAATTAAACCTTGGCATCATGTATGCGCGTGGTGAAGGCGTTGCTGTAAATGAACAACAAGCCCGTTACTGGCTAGAACGTGCTGCTAAGCGTGGTGACAACCGTGCAAGCTACACCCTAGCCTTAATTGATGAAAAACAGCGTAAGCTAGTGGATGCTTATAAATGGTATGAGCTATCAGCTCGTGATGGGATGCTAAACGAGCAGGTGCGCGATAAAGCACGGGGTAAAATTGGTCAGTTAGCATTAAACCTATCTAGCTCTGATGTGGCAAATGCCCGTCACCAAGCAGACAGTTGGTTCCAAACTAAATAAGTCGCCATAAATAAGCGCAACTCAAGCATAAAAAAAGCCCAGCCATTTAAACAATTTAAATAGTAGCTGGGCTTTTTATTGTACTAATTTTACGCGTTTAACTGATTTATAATCAGCTCGGTTTCAAGCAGATAGCCTTAACTCACAGCAATATTAACCAAAAATTATTAACTCTAAATATAAATACTCTAAACTTAAAGCGGCTGCTTAACCGTCAACGTCGCCACCACCTCACCGGCATCTGTCACCTGCTCTAACAGCATATCCTGACTGGTTTCAGACTGAGTATCACTCACCACCCGCCATTGTCCATGCGACTCATCAGCTCTTGGCGTGCCAGTAGCGCTAATCGAAATCGACTTGTTTTTTAAACGTATCATGGGTGGTTTGTGAATATAGGCCTGATGGATATAATGTGGTTGCTGCTGACCCAAAATATGCGCAGCAATGGTTGCCGCCTGAGCACGTAATGGGGCCACGTAACGACATGCGATACCACCTATTGACATACAGTCACCAATCGCATAAATATGTGGCACTTGGGTTTGCAAACTGCCTTCGTCCACCTCAATACCTAGCGCATTATCGGTGTTAATCCCCGCTGTATTTGGTAGGCGTGGGTCAACTTTTAGACCAGTGCTTATTAAGATATTGTCAACAGTGATGACCTGTTGCTTTCCACTATCACAGCAGGTAATGGTTAATTGATAACCACCCTTTGGCGTTCTCTCAACTGCATCAACCCGACTACCGCCTAAGAATTCAATACCTTGCGCCTCTAACGCCTCTTTAATAATATCGGTTACTATACTAGGTAGCATCATTGCTAGTGGTGTGTCATTTGTATCTAGCAAGGTCACTTGATGTCCCGCTTTGGTCAGATCCTCTGCAATCTCAGTGCCTACCATACCCGCACCAATAACCGCAATGTGTTTAGAATCTGTACTGACATCTGTATTAGATAGCGCCTGCTGAATGTTATGAAAGCTATCAATGTGATTGATATGCCAAATCTCCTGCTCTGGCAAGTCACTAAAGCAAGGTGGGATGGCTGGAGTTGCACCCATAGCGAGTACTAGATTAGCGTACGCCACATCGCCTTTATCAGTTTTTATCACTTTATTATGACTATCAATGAAATGCACTGTGGTGTGCGACAATAAGGTGATATTTGCTTTGTCACTTGCGTCTTCACCACTCGCTCTCATTAAATCTTTTGCCGTTTTATTTTGACTAAAAGCGACTGATAGCATGGGTTTGTGATAACGAGCGCCACTGTCAGCAGTAACTAGGGTGATCCCCACTATGTCATCTTGTGCTCGCAGAGCATCTACCACTGCCCAGCCTGCCAGCCCAGCACCGATAATTACAATATCATCAGCCGCTGTTTTCATGCTTAGATGCTGATCGCTTGAATCTGTTGCCTGCACTGGCACAAACTCTGTCTTACCTGCCCCACATAAGGGACAACTAAAGCTGCTGGGTAAGTCGGCAAAAGCAAGGGGCTGGGTGTCTAATTGAGTGTCTGATTGGATATCTGATTGTGGTGGATAGCTCCAACCACAAGCTTGGCATTCATATTGGGTGATGGTCATTATGCGTCCTTATTGATACTTTTAATTGATACTTTTAATTGATACGCTTATTTATTTAGGCGGTTATTTATGATGGATAGGCTTCGTTTTTTTTTGCTATTTTCTTTACCTTCTATCCTATTTCACTACTCCGTACTTACTATCTTATACCTTTTCTGAAAAATAACCTATCTTTGTCAAACTCGCTAAATCTACTACTTGTAGCATTTGCACTCGTTTTCCTCGATATCTTAATTTTCAGATTTGGTATTACTATTAATTCAACAAAAAAACGCCCCAATCATGAGAATGAGACGTTTAGTTGGCTGATTATGCAAATTGGTTATGCGAGTTGATTAATTGCATTAGCTGGTTAATGAAAAATGCATCTCAAATATACATCTCAAATATTAAAGGCCGTCTTATTTGGTTTCGTTAAACAATTCACGACCAATCAACATCCTGCGAATTTCACTGGTACCTGCGCCTATCTCATACAGCTTGGCATCACGCCACAGACGACCTAAAGGATATTCATTGGTATAACCATTACCGCCAAAAATTTGTACCCCTTCACCTGCCATCCAAGTGGCTTTTTCAGCACACCAAAGAATGACACTGGCACAGTCTTTGCGAATCTCACGACTGTGACCTTCTCCACGTGCATCCAGCAAGTCTAAGTTTTTACCCACAGTATATAAAAAGCTGCGACCGGCTTGTAAAATGGTGTACATATCCGCCACTTTGCCCTGAATCAACTGGAACTCACCAATAGACTGACCAAATTGCTTGCGATCATGAATATAAGGAATTACATTATCCATCACCGCTTGCATAATACCTATGGGTCCGGCTGCCAGCACCGCACGCTCATAGTCAAGACCACTCATTAATACTTGCACGCCTTTATTAAGACCACCCAAAATATTATCTTCGGGCACAAATACGTTATTAAAGATCATCTCACCAGTATGACTGCCTCGCATGCCTAACTTGTCAAGCTTCTGTGCGGTGCCAAAGCCTTCCATGCCCTTCTCTACTAAAAAAGCCGTGATGCCTTTTGCACCAAGCTCTGGATTGGTTTTGGCATAGACTACCATTACATCGGCGTCTGGACCATTGGTAATCCACATTTTTGTGCCATTTAATACATAACCGCCGTCTTTGGCTTCTGCTCGCAGTTTCATACTGGTGACATCCGAGCCCGCACCGGGCTCACTCATGGCCAAAGCACCGATAAACTCACCACTGATCAACTTAGGTAAAAACTTTTGTTTTTGTGCGTCACTACCATTGCGTTTAATTTGATTGACGCACAGATTTGAGTGAGCGCCATAGCTTAGGCCCACAGAGGCAGAGGCTCGGCTAATCTCTTCCATCGCTATCATATGCGCCACATAGCCCATATCAACACCGCCGAATTGTTCAGGAACGGTGATACCATGCAGACCCAATTCACCCATTTTTTGCCATAAGTCCATCGGAAATGCATCATTGCGATCAATGTCGCCTGCGCGGGGCACTATCTCTTTTTCAGCAAAACTTCTGACCGAATCACGCAATGCTTGAATGTCTTCGCCTAGTTGAAAATCTAATCCTGGTAAGCTCATAAATATCCCTTTTATGTCTGTTATGTTTGTTGTTACAAAAGTTGTTGTTAAAAAAATGGTTAATTGTTTGTGTTTAAATCAAACTTTTTACTGCTAATATTTGCGGTTTACGGCTATGGTTTGCGGTTATGGCTTACTGCTATGACGTCTGCTTTGCCAATAAGGCTGTTGCAGCTCTTGAGCTGTTTTTACGTCCCAAATAATCACTGATTTTCTGGCCAACATAAATTAATTTGTCCAAATCAACACCAGTTTCAATGCCCATACCTTGTAGCATATAAACCACATCTTCCGTCGCCACATTGCCCGTCGCCCCTTTGGCAAAAGGACAGCCGCCCAAACCTGCTACAGAGGTATCATATTGCGCCACACCCAGCTCAACCGCTGCTAGCGTATTGGCCAACGCCTGACCATAAGTATCGTGAAAATGACCTGAAATGTGTTGCACATCTATATAATCTAGTGCCGCTTTCAGTGCGTTTTGCACTTTAATCGGTGTGCCAACACCTATGGTATCGGCGATGCCTATGTGTTCGGCGCCAATCTCGACCAGACGCTTGGTGACATAGGCCACCTGACTGGGCGCAATCTCGCCCTCATAAGGACAGCCCACGGTACAAGAGATGACACCACGGACTTTAATACCCGCCTCTTTTGCCGCTGCTGCTACTGGCGCAAAGCGCTCAATGCTTTCATCAATACTACAATTAATATTTTTTTGGCTAAAGGTTTCGCTGGCTGAGCCAAAAATTACCACTTCATCTGGCGCAAACACCAACGCATTGTCAAAGCCGCGCATATTTGGGGTTAATACCGAATAGCAAACCTGTTTATGGCGATTATCATTGCTATTAATCAATTGCATCAGCGCACTGTTATCGCCCATTTGTGGCACCCATTTGGGCGAGACAAAACTGGTGGCTTCAAGCTTGGTGATACCAGCGTCAATCAAGCCTTGTATCAGCTCAAACTTAATCTCAGTGGGCACGGTTTGCTTTTCATTTTGCAGCCCATCTCTGGGACTGACATCAATAATCTGAACCTTATCTGGATAATTCATTGGTGCACTCTTTTGTTATAAAAATTAGGCCTTTGTTATAAAAATTAGGGCTATGGCGTTTTTTATGAAAAGTGAGTTGATTGGTAATATTGAGTTGATATATAGCTATTCCGTATCTAGGCGTAACAGCTCATCACCATCTGCTACCAAATCGCCAGGGGCAAACAGCAGCTCAGCAACCACACCATCGGTTGGCGCATTAATGGTATGCTCAATTTTCATCGCTTCAATCACTGCCAGCGCCTGACCTTGCTTAACGCAATCGCCTTCCGCCACTTTAAACGCCACCACCTGTCCTGGCATCGGCGACTTTAAGCTACCTGCAGCTTGGGTATCGCCATCGACATGCACCATCACATCAAGCAACTGTATTTGACCACTGCCAGCATCACTAAAGACACTGACTGTCTCTTGTTCTGCCCAGCACTGCACTGACAAACGCTGACCGTCTAACCATAGCGTATAACGGTTACTGTCGTTATCACCCCTAGTACTGGTGCTGGTATTGGTGCTGCTAAATTCAATCTCAGCATGATATAGCAATGGACTGTCTGCATCTATTGGCTTGGGATGCGTGGTTTCCGCTTCCGTGACCTGATATAGACTCAGCTTAATGCATTTATTATCACGCCCAGCAATGGCCTGTTGTACACCGATCACTGCCTGCAAATATAAAGGCTGTGCTTGTGCGTGCTGCACAAACAGCAAGTTAAAATGGCGCTGATACGGACTGTATCCTCGCCAGCCATCCAGCTGCGCAAAAGGATCTTGTATGCCTTGCGCATCAAGTCGTTGCTGGCTTTGTACCTGCTGCTCTTGCAGCAATTGGTGTACCACAGCACTTGACGCTAACAAGGATACTGGCAATGACTGCTGATTAAATAGCACCTGTTTTTCACGCTCAATAAGCGCTGTATCTAACTTGGCCTGACTGAAGGAGTCTGTGGCCAAGATATGACGCAAAAAGGCGACGTTATTGGGCAAACCGACAATACGAGTTTGCGCCAAAGCTTGATCCAGCTTAGCAAGCGCTTGCTCACGGGTCGGCGCATGTACAATCAGCTTGGCAATCATAGAGTCATAAAACGGGCTAATCACATCACCCTCAGCCACCCCATCATCGATGCGCACAGCACCCGCTTCAAAACTGGTATGCTGCTGCGGCTTGCGGTACGCTAGCAAACTGCCAGTGGCGGGTAAAAAATCTTTATCTGGCATTTCTGCACAAATACGCGCCTCAATCGCATGCCCATTCATGGCCAACGCCTGCTGCTTAAGCGGCAATTCACCGCCAGCGGCCACTCGCAACTGCCATTCCACCAAGTCGACGCCAGTAATGGCTTCAGTCACTGGATGCTCAACTTGTAAGCGGGTATTCATCTCCATAAAGTAAAAGCCCATCTCGACTTTGCCATCTGCACTCGGGCGCTGCTCAACAATAAACTCCACTGTACCTGCGCCCACATAATTGACCGCACGCGCTGCATTTATCGCTGCTTGCCCCATCGCCTCACGCATGACCTCATCGACACCGGGCGCTGGCGCTTCTTCTAGTACTTTTTGATGGCGGCGCTGTACCGAACAGTCCCGCTCAAATAGATGAACATAGTTGCCATGACTGTCACCAAAGACTTGAATTTCAATATGGCGTGGGTTTAACGCATATTTTTCTAGCAGCATGGCGTCATTGCCAAAGCTGGTAATGGCTTCGCGGCGGCACGACTCTAGTAGACTAATAAAATCTTCACTGCGCTCGACCAAACGCATTCCTTTACCGCCACCGCCTGAGCTGGCTTTGATTAATAACGGATAACCAATGCTATCGGCTTGTTGATGCAAAAATTCTGGGGCTTGATTGCTACCATGATAGCCAGGAATGAGTGGCACGCCTGCCGTTTCCATTAACTGCTTTGATTCAGACTTTAAGCCCATTGCCATAATCGCCTCGGCAGAAGGGCCTATAAATACAATACCAGCGTCCTGACAAGCTTTAGCAAACGAGGCGTTTTCACTCAAAAACCCATAGCCAGGATGAATAGCCTGCGCCCCTGTCTCTTTGGCAATTTGAATCAGCAAATCACCTTTTAAGTAGCTGTCCTTTGGCGCAGAGCCACCCAAATAAACGGCTTCATCACAGGCGCTGACATGCTTAGCATAACGGTCAGCATCTGAATAGACGGCAACGGTGCGCACGCCCATCCGCTTGGCCGTGGCCGCCACACGGCAAGCAATTTCCCCACGGTTGGCGATTAAAATTTTTGTAAACATAACTATTCCTTTAGATATTTAACATGCCGCTTACAGCTTTATCTGCGTATAACTGATTCAAAAATAATAAATGATGGTTTTAACTCTTAATATACGAGCCTTACAACAGCCAATTCGGCTTGCGTTTTTGCAAAAAGGATTGCACACCTTCTTTTCCCTCAATAGAGGCACGGATATCGGCAATACCTTCGACCGTTTGCTCAATGAGCTCATCATCGATTATCTCACCAGCCACACTTTGCAACAGCTGTTTGCACACTTTAACCGCATTGGGGCTATTGTTGCATAGCTTTTTGGCAATCGCTGCAACGGTGCTATCCAACTCATCAGCAGGCACACACTCATGAATCATGCCGATACGATGTGCCTCCACGGCATCAAACACTTCTGCGGTTAAAAAATAACGGTGCGCAGCACGGGCGCCCATCGCTCGAATCACATAAGGACTGATAGTCGCTGGCACCAATCCCAAACGCACTTCGCTTAAGCAAAATTTGGCAGAATCAACCGCGATTGCCACATCACAAGCTGCGACCAAACCAATACCACCGGCATAGACATCCCCTTGAATGGCAGCAAGCGTTGGCTTCGGACAGCTATAAATCACCTTGAGCATCTGTGCTAATTTATCCGCATCGGCTAAGTTTTCTTCACGGCTATAATCGGCCATGGCTCGCATCCAGTTTAAGTCAGCGCCAGCGCAAAAGGCTTTGCCTGTACCTGTTAACACAATCGCTCTCACCTCATCATCTTGCCCAAGACGGGTAAAAACCTCATCCAATTCTGCAATAACATCATCATTAAAGGCATTGCGTTTGTCAGGGCGATTTAAGGTAACTGTGGCAATGTGGTTATTTTTTTCTACAAGTAGCGTATTCATAATTTATTTTTCTTTTTTATTCAACGTATTATCCAGGGGTTCAGTGATTGAATCTCTTGTTTCTTACATTCTAAACACACCAAACTTAGTCTCTTCGATTTCAGCGTTATAAGCAGCACTGAGTCCTAGCGCCAATACTTTACGTGTATCGGCTGGGTCAATTACCCCATCATCCCACAAGCGGGCGCTGGCATAATAAGGGTGACCTTGCTTTTCATACATCTCTTTATAAGGGGCTTTAAACGCCTCTTCCTCTTCCACGCTCCAGGTTTCGCCTTTGCGTTCGATATTGTCACGCTTGACTGTCGCCAATACCGATGCTGCTTGCTCACCGCCCATGACTGAAATGCGGGCATTGGGCCACATCCACAAAAATCTTGGGCTATAGGCTCGGCCACACATACCATAGTTACCAGCACCAAATGAGCCGCCAACAATGACCGTAAACTTAGGCACTTTGGCATTGGCAACCGCCATCACCATTTTTGCGCCATGACGGGCAATGCCTTCATTTTCGTATTTACGACCGACCATAAAGCCGGTGATATTTTGCAAAAACACCAAAGGAATATTGCGCTTACAGCACAGCTCAATAAAATGGGTACCCTTTTGCGCCGACTCACTAAACAAGATGCCATTATTAGCAATAATGCCCACTTTCATGCCTTCAATATAGGCAAAGCCACAGACTAAAGTAGCCGCAAATCGTGCTTTAAATTCATCAAACTCACTGGCATCGACAATACGTGCAATGATTTCACGAATATCAAACGGCTTACGGCTATCGGTTGGAATTACCCCGTACAGCTCTTTGGCGTCATATTTTGGTGCTCTGGAAGGGATTTGATTGGGAATCTGTTTTGGTGGACGATTCAGATTTCCGACAATATCACGTGCCAGCGACAAGGCGTGCAAATCATTTTGTGCCAGATAATCCACCACGCCAGACAGACGGGTATGCACATCACCACCACCCAAATCTTCGGCGCTGACCACCTCGCCTGTGGCCGCTTTCACCAAAGGTGGCCCGCCTAAGAAGATAGTACCTTGCTCTTTGACAATAATAGATTCATCACTCATAGCTGGCACATATGCGCCGCCTGCGGTACAACTGCCCATCACCACCGCTATCTGTGGAATACCAGCCGCACTCATATTAGCTTGGTTAAAGAAGATACGCCCAAAGTGCTCTTTATCAGGAAACACCTCGTCTTGGTTGGGCAGGTTAGCACCCCCTGAGTCCACCAGATAGACACAAGGTAGGTTGTTTTCTAGGGCGATTTCTTGCGCCCGCAGATGTTTTTTGACCGTCATCGGATAGTATGTGCCGCCCTTGACGGTGGCATCATTACAGACAATCATACACTCAATGCCATTAATACGGCCGATACCTGCAATCACACCGGCCGCTGGAATATCGGCATCATACATATCATAAGCAGCCATAGGTGCGACTTCTAAGAAGGCGGTACCTGGATCTAACAAGCGCTCCACTCGCTCACGTGGCAATAATTTACCTCGCGCTAAATGCTTGGCTCGTGAGCGCTCAGGCCCGCCTTGGGCAATTTTACTGAGCTTTTCTTGTAGGTCGTCTACCACAGCCTGCATGGCGGCCGCATTATCAAGAAACTCTTTGGAATTTGGACTTAATTTACTATTAATAATGGCGCTCATGACATCCCTTTCTTTTATTTTCTGACCCTATTTTGTACTGAAATTTGTACTAGGCTAGATGAAAAAACTTTACTATTGTTTCGCTAAGCTAGCGTTTTTACGACATTGCACTTTTACAAAACTGTCCTTTTACAGAGCTACAGACCCAGCTCTGCTATCATCATCTCTGTGATTTTATATTTTTGTATCTTGCCGGTGACCGTCATTGGATACTCTTCAACAAAGCGGTAATACTTAGGTACTTTATAATGAGCAATGTTGTCTTTGCAAAATTGCTTGACTTCCTCTTCTGTCAGCTGTGCATTTTTACGCGGAATAATCCAAGCAGCCAGCACCTCACCATACTTTTTATCTGGGACACCGACAATTTGCACATCACGAATTTTTGGATGGCGATATAGATAGTTTTCAATCTCAACTGGATAAATATTTTCCCCGCCACGAATGATCATATCTTTACTACGGCCAACGATTTTGACATAACCATCTTCATCCATAGTCGCCAAATCTCCGGTATGCATCCAGCCACCTTGGATCGCTTCTCGCGTTTTAAAGCGGCTGCCCCAATAGCCCTTCATGACTGAATAGCCTTTGGTTAATAGCTCTCCGGTTTCCCCAATCGGCACCACTTCACCAGTTTCAGTATCGACAATTTTGACTTCGATATTTGGCTGCACCAATCCCACGGTGGACACTTGTTTGTCCAGCGGTGTGTGCTTATTGGTCTGGCAAGATACTGGACTGGTCTCTGTCATGCCATAGGCGATGGTAATCTCGCTCATGTGCATCTCATCAATCACTCGGCGCATCACCTCAATCGGACAGCTTGAGCCCGCCATAATACCTGTGCGTAAGCTAGATAAGTCGTATTTATCAAAGTCTGGATGATCCAATTCAGCAATAAACATGGTCGGTACGCCATGCAGCGCCGTACATTTTTCATTTTGTACCGCTTCTAATACGCTTAACGGATCAAAGCCATCATTGGGATAAATAACACAGCCACCATGGGTCAGGATCGCCAGATTACCAAGCACCATACCAAAGCAGTGATATAGCGGCACAGGAATACACAAGCGATCTTCTTCGCTTAAATCCATCGCCTCACCAATAAAATAACCATTATTTAAGATATTGCGATGGGTTAAAGTCGCCCCTTTTGGCGTACCAGTTGTACCACTGGTAAACTGAACGTTAATGGCATCGGTGTTTTTGAGTTTGGCCTGTCGCTCTGCCACTCTTGGGTCATTGGCATCACCTTCTGCCATCCAATGTGAAAACTTTTGCATAAAGCCAAACTCTTCATCCGTCTCTGGCTCATCAATCCAAATAATACGCTCAACGGTTGGAATTTCGACTAAATCCAGTTGCGTATATTGTTTATGATAAATCTCAGGGCACAGCTCACGAATGATGTTGGTATAATCACTGGTTTTGAAGTGGCGCATCAAGACCAACACCGAGCAGCCAAGCTTATTTAGCGCATATTGCAACTCAAAGCTGCGATAGGCAGGATTGATATTGACCAAGATGACGCCGACTTTAGCGGTGGCCAATTGCATCAGTAGCCATTCTGCATTGTTATGCGACCAGATACCGACACGATCTCCAATTTCCAGCCCCATTTCAATCATAGCGCTAGCCAGTTGGTTGACCTTTTGTTGTAGCTCTCGATAGCTCCAGCGGATATTTTGATGACAGACCACTAAGGCTTCACGCTCAGGATATTTGGCGACCATGGCATCAAAAAAGTCGCCGATAGTGGCTTCAATTAACGGGGTGGTTGGGCCTTGATCTTGGCTCATTGTGAGCGGCGCATTGGCAGATTTTGCGCCCATACTAATGCGGGGCACCTGACTGATATTGATCATAACGAATCCTTTCGTTTTATGTTAAGTACACAGCCTTTTGGTTGTCACTGGTGCAATCCATCACCTAACCAAAAACTGCTTCTAAATCCCTAAAAATCAAGTATACATTAAAATGATACATTTAAAATCATTTAAAGAGCAAATAAATTTTCATAAATCCAAACACTATCTCTTAAATATTGATAAATGCCAATACACCCCCAATATATAGCACATCCTATAAACAAGCTAACCACTCAAAATATTCACAAGCTAATCAAAGTAGCAAACAAATAACTGAGATCCATATGAGCAACCTTACCGATTTACGCCAACGCTTTTTTATCGCTGACTCGCCTGTCCGTGGTGATGTGGTGCGCCTGCAACACAGCTACGCCACCATCACCGCCCAAAAAGAATACCCAGAATCTATCAAACGCTTACTGGGTGAAATGCTTACCGCTGCCAGCTTACTAATTGGCACTTTAAAAATTGACGGCACCCTCTCTATCCAACTGCAATCATCGGATGAAAACAGCCTGATAAACTGGGCAATGGCCGAATGTGATCAATCCGGTATTATCCGTGCGCTTGCCAGCTGGAAGCAAGAAACCGAAGCACAGCAGCAAGCTTGGGCTGCCAAATCGACTGCCAATGAAGCCTTTGCAGAGCTGGGTGCACCGGGCAAAGGGGTGATGTTTATTAACATTCAGCCCAAAGGTGGCGAGGCCTATCAAGGCATTGTGGAGCGCAGTTACGACACCTTGGCCGAGTGCTTGGCACACTATCAACTGCAATCTGCCCAGATTCCAACTTTAATTAACTTGGCCTGTGATGGCTTGCAAGCAGGCGGTATTTTGGTACAAATGCTGCCATTGACCGCAGAAGAGCAGTATGAAATTGAGCAAAATGAATCTGCTGGTATCGATGATGATTTATGGATGCGCTTAAGCCTGTTAACCCGTACGGTGAAGTTCGAGGAATTAACGACCTTGGATGCGCGTGAGATTATCTATCGCTTGTATAATGAAGAGCAGGTGGTGGTGCCAGAAGCAGTTGAGTTGCAATTTGGCTGTACCTGTTCACGCAGCAAATGTGAAGCGGCCATTGCACAACTTGGCGAGGCTGAAGCATTAGAGATTATTGCTGAGCAACAAGGCATGTTTGAGATGGACTGTGGCTTTTGTGGCTCGATATATAGATTTACTAAGGATGATGTTGAGCAGATTTTTGCTTAAAGTTGAGGTTTAACATTGATATCAGCTACATCATTGACATCATCAATAGTCACATAATCATAATAATCACCATAAAAAAGACCTAGTAATTAAAATTACTGGGTCTTTTGTTGTCTGGCACATTGATTTAACGATTAAATTGAATTAACGATTAAAATTATCATTAATCTCATTTTCTAATAACCGAATCTTGTATCTTAACTCATCCGGTATATTTTTTACCCGATTGTTCATCGCTCTTAACTTCCACGCCAAATACAAACTAAATACCCCAGATGAAATCAGCGCCAATCCCGTCCACACAATCAAGGTCATACCCGCAAATACCGGATTCCAGATTAATACAAACGCAAAAATCAGCCCCAACACACCCAGCAGCAGCAACAAACTCCAGTCGCCAATCGCATAACGCTTTAAATCTAACGAAAAACTAATAGCGCTAATGGAGCGAAACAAAATTAAAAAACCCACATAATAAGGCAAAGTGGTCATCGATAACGCAGGATTAATAAACAACAAAATACCCACGATCAACGTCAAAATACCAAAAGCCAACGTCCAGCCCCAGTTATCCATCACCTCTTTATTAGACAGAGAAAAAACAATCTCTGCAATACCAGTGACAATAAACGATATGCTAAACAGTACTGACAAAGCCAAATAAGAAGTCTCAGGCGACATAAAGGTATAAATACCAGTAGCGATAAATAGTACGCCCACAATTAAAGGAATATACCAATATCTGACCGACTCTGTCAGTGCTTTTAAGACTCCAACACTCATAATCCCTCCTAATTTATATTATTATCATTATTATCCGAATCTCAACTCTTTTTTTTAACCCTTGATTTTAAAGGGCTTAAAATATTTAGTTGTTAAGATTTACTGGTATAAACCTTTAAATATCAATAGGTTATAAATAGTTGAGAGCGGAGTGTTATTATAAATAATACCCCATTCCAACTTGAAAAATGAGGGTTAAAGTGTATCTTTATGCTGTTTTTTTGATGCTGTCTCTTTTAGATCCTACTACTTTTTTTGTCTAAACTACCACATCAATATCATCATCAGCAAAAGACTGAATGCGATTATTTAATGCAAAATCTGTCTTTCCATTATCCACCAGCCACGCCAGCACCTGCGCATGTACTCGGCTGTCATACTGTAAGTTTAGATGATTGACTCCATAAAACACCGCCTTATGTCCATCCGGCACATACAGATTGTGCTCGCCGTCACTTTCACCAAGCGCAGACTCAATGGTGACCAAACCATCGCCTACCCAAGTACTCGCTTTTGACGCATAGATACCTTCAGCGATAGTACCCGCAATTAAGAATGTATGAACATGCTTGGGCAAGCGTGCCGGATGACGAAACTCTTCTGGCAATACATCACGGCTGCCCAAATACTTCCAATCTGCATCACGAATACTACCATGACGCAAATCAATAATACCGGCGCTACGGATATTGCCCAATTTCGACAAAGATCCGGCAAAAGGTACCTTACCAACAATATCCAAAATCAAATGACTGATTCGCTCAAGCCCTGCACCTTGATGCGGAGAACCCAAGGTTATTAAGTTGCCTACCCTGTTTACCCAATCTCTACTTTGTAACTCCGCATAAAACAGCGCACTACGTGCCACTAAACCACCCATGCTATATCCCACCAAATCAATTTGACTGATGTCTGGATTGTGAGTTACCAACTCTTGTAGCAAACGGTTTAAACAATGACCATTTTCAGAAATGCGCCTACCAGTATTATAATCCAAATAAAGGACTGTACTTGCTGGCTGCGCCAAGGCTATTTTTTCACCCAAGCTATTGTCCTCTGTCGGATGCCAACTTAAATAACTTAAACACAGTCCATGCAACAAAATAACCACACGACCACAGATTTCTGTCCGCTGTGGCTGTCCATATCTACCATACAGCATCATGGAGACTGCTAATGGATTATTACGACTGACCAAATGATCCCCCAACATACCGTTAAGCACATTAGCCAGTAATTTCAATTTTTCTGGCAAAATACGTCTGTCTTGCTTTTTTAAGCTCTTGCGGTATAGCGCTACGCCAGCTTGGGTCAGACCATTGCCTACCTGATTCATACCTTTACGTAGTACATTATAAGCCTTACGTATCAAGCCTTGCTGCCAGCGAGTCAAATGATCTTCATTAAAGCGCCCTAATGGCCTTAAAATAATCTCCGAATGGATGGCCTCCACTATCTCAGTAGTCTCTACTGCACCTGTGGTCGTCAACTGCGCTAAGCCTTCAAAAAAATTGCTCAATGATAAAGGCTGCGCATCCTGCATACTCTCACAGCCCACCATCTCTGAATTAAATTCTGACTCAAATACACTGTCATCTAAGTTATCTAAATGATCTAGATTTTCATACAGATTGGTTAAAAACACTGGACTGGCTGGGGTAATCAGATCACATTTTTCATAATATCGATAGCGCAACTGATCTGCCACTGTTGAGGCATTTATTGTCGCTGTTTGCACCTTGGATTTGGCGGCTGATTTTGATGCTAGTTTGAATAAAGGAGACATAGCAATAGACATAAATAAGGTTCAATAAATGATTATAAATAGATCTTCCATATTATCCTGTCATCGCTATAAAGTAAAAACCTCAAGCGTGAACTTGAGGTTTTTTAATATTTTTAGCTTTATCTTTTAACTCTCTCTTAGAACAATACCTTTAGTAGGTTTAACATATTTAACCAAGTAAATCAAAGTCAAGCCCACCTTAATACTTGAATTCATTACAACCCTAATCTTAAGCCATAGCTGCGTTAAAAATTGTGATTAAAACGCACAATGAGACTTTTTATAGTCTAAGACTCATGCAAAAGGTCACCCATCTATACTCAAAGTCTACTATTGCCTTCCATTAAGCTTATTGCTATATTGCAGTAGTACGTAACTATTTATTTTATTATTTAAAGTAACTTTATTATCAAAGTAAAAAATAAATAATTAAGCTACGTCACTTATTACTAACAAAAGGATTTTGTTTTGTAGTAAGCGTTATAGACAACAAGCTTTGTGTACAATGAAGTGAGCATATTGCTGATTAAAGATAGCATTGACATATTATTAATTAATAAGTTTATTGATTAAGTCAAAGCTCTCATGCACTATCAAAGTTAAGTATCTATGCGTTTACAGTCAACTATAGTCTTGAAAATATGGAAGTTATCTATGACTAATACTATCTCTATGACTAATTTTAGTCACGCAAAAGCTATTAATGCCAAAGCTATACCTCTAAAACATAAACTACTAAAGTCACTCCTTAGCACTATCATCAGTGGGTTAATGCTCACTTATAGTGCTCAAGCACTTGCTCATGGTGGGCCTATCACCATGATTCCTTTAAATACTGCAATGGCTAGTGCAGGTGCCGATGTGGAGTACGATAGCTACGCAGATGTTTATACAGTGACTAAGAATTCAACACGAATTCAAATCAAACCAAATAGCCATACAGTGATGATTAATGGCAAGCCCTTAGATATTTCAAGCCCCTTGGTCGTAAATAACAACCAAGCCTTAGTTCCTGAATCATTGGTCAATGAAATTTTACAGTCAGATTTAGACCAGACTTTCAAAGTAGAACAAACTCCACATCCTCTTAACACTCTAACCAGTAAAGAGATCGAACAAACCGTCAATATTATCCGACAATCAAAACCAGAGCAAAATAATTTACGTTTTTCTGATATCCGCTTAAAGCAACCTGATAAAAATGCCGTTTGGCAAAGTGTCCTAGAAGGAAAGCCCTATAACGAGGATCGGGTGGCAACTTTTACAATCCTTAAAGGCAATATGGTACATGAAGGCGAAGTTAACTTAACTACCAACAGACTGACAGGATGGAAAACATTAGAGAACACCTTTGGTATGGTTCTATTGGATGACTTCAATACCGTACAAAACGCCATACAAAATAGTGATACTTACAAAAGTGCATTAAGTAAACGTGGTATCCATGACATCACTAAGGTGGTAGGCACGCCTCTAACTGTCGGATATTTTGGTGAAAGCGATACACTAGATAAACAATTAAGAGTCTTAAAAGTTGTCTCATATCTTGATGTTGGTGATGGTAACTATTGGGCACACCCTATTGAAAACCTAGTTGCTGTTGTAGATCTTGATAAACAAGAAGTTATTAAGGTTGAAGATGGCAGTGTAGTGCCTGTTCCTATGGCTTCACGCCCTATCGATGGTCGTGACCAACAAAATATAAGTAGTAAACCCTTAACCATCATTGAACCTGAAGGTAAAAACTATACGATTACTGGGCGTAATGTTGAATGGCATAACTGGAAATTTCATATAGGCTTAGACAGTCGTACAGGACTACAAATCAGCACCGTAACCTTTAATGACAAAGGCATTGACCGCAAGATTATGTATCAAGGTAATCTATCAGGCATGGTTGTGCCTTATGGTGACCCCGATGTTGGTTGGTACTTTAAATCATATCTTGACTCTGGTGAATACGGCATGGGTACATTAACCTCACCTTTAGAAAAAAACGTCGATGCACCACAAAATGCTGTCTTCCTAGATGCGGTCATTCCAGACTTTGAAGGTAATACCTATACTATTCCTAACGCTATCGCTATTTTTGAGCGCTATGCTGGTCCTGAATTTAAACACCAAGAAATGGGGCAAAAAAATGTCAGTACTGAAAGACGTGAACTGGTCGTACGTTGGGTAAGTACTGTTGGTAATTATGATTATATATTTGACTGGGTTTTCCAACCTAACGGTACGATAGGTATCAATGCAGGTGCAACTGGCATCGAAGCGGTCAAAGGTGTACTAGCTAAAACCATGCATGACCCCACAGCTAAAGAAGACACACGTTTTGGTACTCTTATTGACCACAATATAGTTGGAACAACCCATCAGCATATCTATAACTTCCGTTTAGATATGGATATTGATGGAGAAACCAATTATATCGCTAGGATCGACCCCGTTGTAGCTAAAAATACCCGTGGTGGCCCCCGCACTAGCACCATGGAAACCAGAGAAAGTATCGTACTATCTGAAGCAGATGCACAGGAAAAATTTGACCCGTCTACCATCCGATTGATAAGTAACTCTAGCAAAGAAAATCGTATGGGCAACCCTGTTTCCTATCAAATGATACCTTTTGCAGGTGGCACTCACCCTATCGCTAAAGGAGCAAATTTTGCAGAAGACGAATGGTTATTCAATCGTCTAAACTTCATGGATAAACAGATTTGGGTAACCAAGTACCATCCAGAAGAGCTGTATCCTGAAGGTAAATATCCAAATCGATCAGATAGAGATACCGGCCTAGGTATGTATACCGCAAACAATGACAACATACACAACAAAGATCTCGTGGTGTGGTTAACCACTGGAACTACACACGTTGCACGTGCAGAAGAATGGCCGATCATGCCAACTGAATGGGTTAATGTATTGTTGAAGCCTTGGAACTTCTTTGATGAAACACCCTCTTTAAATATGAATCAAAATAACAGTGATTAGGTATTTAAAAACTTAGAGAAGTTTAAGACTTAAAATTAAAAAAACAACTAATGCGATTGGAGTTATGGCTTGGAGTTGTTGAACGAACATAAATTAAAAATAGCAATAGAATCAAATTGTTATTAAGTTAAATTATGTATGGTAAGTCATACTCCCACGCTATCAAGACACTAACAAAATACAATTACAAGAGGCCCAACAGTGAAACAATTCAACTTACTAATAAATGGTAACAGTATCTCCACAACCGAACACTTTGATATCATTAACCCCGCTAATAAATCTGTCGTAGCGCAGAGTCCAAAAGCCAATATTGAGCACCTAAATGATGCCGTTGCTGCAGCAAACGCAGCTTTTCCGAAATGGTCTGCTCTTACCTATCAACAGCGCCGTGACCTACTCATAAAAATTGCAGATATCATTGAAAGCAATGGCGATGAGCTCATGCAACTACTTACCAAAGAGCAAGGCAAGCCCTTAAAAGGCTTTGCTAACTTAGGTTCTGGTTTTGAGTTTGGCGGTACCTTAGCTTGGATTAGAGCCACAGCCAGTATGGAATTAGCGCCTGAGGTCATTCAGGACAATGAAACAGCGCGTATTGAGCTACATCGCAAACCTCTTGGTGTCATAGGTTCTATTACACCTTGGAACTACCCATTATTAATCAGTATTTGGCATATTATCCCAGCGCTTTTAACTGGCAACACTGTTGTTTTAAAGCCCTCTGAAATGACGCCTTTAACCGTTCTACGTTTTGGCGAACTGATTAAAGATATTCTACCCGCTGGTGTTCTAAATATTGTCTCTGGTGATGGTAGTATTGGCGCATCCATGTCTTCACATCAAGATATCCAAAAAATTGTCTTTACTGGCTCTACCGCAACAGGTAAGGCCATTATGAAAAGTGCATCTGTTAATTTAAAGCGCTTAACGCTTGAGCTAGGTGGTAATGATGCAGCAATCGTTCTTGAAGATGCAGATATTAAAGCCATTACTCCTAAGATATTTGCCACCGCTTTCATTAATAATGGACAAACCTGTGCCGCCCTTAAACGTCTTTATGTCCATGAGTCTGTACATGATGAACTATGTACGGCATTGACCAGTATGGCTGGCAATATGAAGACTGGAAATGGTCTAGTGGAAGATACTGACTTTGGACCACTGCAAAATAAAAAACAATTTGAGATTGTAAACTCTCTTGCAGAAGATGCCAGAAAAAATGGAGCAAATTTCCTATGTGGCGGTGAGGTTATAGATGATAGTGGTTATTTCTACCCTATCACTTTAGTCAATAATATTAAAGATGGTACGCGATTGGTTGACGAGGAACAGTTTGGCCCCATACTACCAATCATTAAATTTAGTAATATTGAAGATGCTATCAACAGTGCTAATAGACTTTCGTTTGGATTGGGTGGCTCAGTGTGGTCTACTGATATCGAAAAAGCCCAACAAATTGCTTCACGCCTAGAGTGTGGCACAGTTTGGATCAATAACCATGCTATGATACAGCCTGATGCTCCTTTTGGTGGCGTTAAAGCCTCTGGATTTGGTGTTGAGTTTGGACTAGATGGTCTAAAAGAATTTACCTCGATACAAACGGTTCAAATCTCAAAATCTTAATCTTATATTCTTACACTTTTATCGCCATACTCTGAGCTGGTGCCTGAGTATGGCTACTACGACTTTACAATCTCTAACTTAGCTTTAGTGCATCTGTTCTCTTTTGCGATATATAGCGAGCAGACTCTCAGGAGCTATAAGCAATAACTAGTCTATAAGCAATAACTAAGATGTTTTACATCTTACAAGATGCACTGGCTTCTTTTGCTTTGGCATAAACCTCATCAGCATCTAAGCCTAACGCCTTAACATCATTAAGATACTTATTTGTACCTTGCTCTAATGGTACTTTCCAATCAGGATCATTTAGTGGATCTGGAATTTCTACAATAGTATCACCTTTTGCTTTCGCCTCTTCCATAACCTTAGCATCTTCTCTGTCAAACATCTCACCTACAATGTCAGCCATAACTTTACCTGAGTTATCATCAATGACTTTTTTAAGATCATCAGGCAGTGCATCATATTTGTCTTTATTCATCGTAACTAACAAAGCTGAACTATAAAAAGGAATGTTCGTATGCGCATTAACTAGCTCTACCAGCCTAAATGATCCCGTAGGACTCCACGCAAAGCTCAAACCATCAATAACATTGCGCTGTAAAGAGCTGTAAATATCCGAAGCTGGCAATCCGACAGGAGATGCCCCTGCAGCTTCGATAATATCACCTGCAATGGCTGATGGGCGGCGCAAGCGCATTCCTTTCATATCTTCAGGTGTGCGAATCACTTTATCTACAGTATGTAGTGCTCCTGGGCCTGCACCCATCATAAATAATAAATGAGTATCTTCATACTCACTCGCAATGACACCATCATCATATAACTTTTGTAACATACAGCTCATTTGACTGGCGGAATTGGATAGCCCTGGCAGCTCTGCAATCTGAGTTAATGGGAAACGTCCACTAGTATATCCCTGTGCTTGAGCACCTATATCAATCACTCCCTTAGCTGCAGAATCATAAGTAACATCTGGCTTACTCAGCGTAGCGGATGGGTATATTTCCACCTTCAAACGACCATCTGACTCTTCTTCTATTTTTTTGGCCCATGGCTCAAAAACATCTGTATGCATTGCTGCTGTTGATGGCCAAAAGTGAGAGAAACGTAATATCGTAGCATCTGCCTTAGCTGTTGATGTTGCCTCAGCGCTCTGCGTATCTCCAGTAGTTTGTTCTTGCGTTTCCGATGAGTTTGAACACCCGCTTATACCCAGTATACTGGCCATGAGAACTGCCAGTATACTGGTCTTAAACTGATGCGATAAGGCTTGAGTTAGCATTGTACTTCTTCCTTGAAATTAATTTTGGATACATAGTTAATTTGATTGAAATTACCTTTAATCCATAGTCTGGTAAGATCAATATAGTGAACTGGCTTAAATTACACAGGGCAATCGCACTATAGAAAATACTCGCTTAAAGTTAGTACAACTACATAATAAAACCAGGTTAGTTAGATATATTAACCAAAATAAATGCGTTTAGCTTATATTCTTCTGATTTTCGTCTTACAATTGATAATAACATCTATAAATGATTAGCAAATGAACAACTGTTTGCTAAAAATTATTTGTAGTGCGATTGCCCTGTTAAATTACAGCCTTTTAGTGAAAAATTAAAGCCACTTAGCTATAATTTTTTATTTACTAACTGCTTTATGTGGTTAGAAATTTGAGGGTGTTGCACTTCAGAGTTGAATCCAAGATACCATATATCAAGTTTTAGGCTATTTTTAGCCCATTTAAATATCATTGTACAAATTAAGGACACACTCTAAACTTTAAAGTCTAAACAGCTTCAATTGCCATTGCAATACCTTGTCCAACACCGATACACATAGTTATCAATGCTTTACTCCCTGGCTTACCTGCAATATCAAGCATTGCACTACCTGCAATTCTAGCTCCTGATGCACCTAAAGGATGCCCCAGCGCTATAGCACCACCATTAGGATTTAAACGAGGATCTGTTAGCTTTAACCCAAAATAATTGATAACCGCTAAGCTCTGACTAGCGAATGCCTCATTTAATTCAATGATATCAAAATCATCCATAGTTAAATTCGTACGCTTAAATAAGGCCTCAACAGCTGCTATCGGGCCTATACCCATAAGGCGAGGCTCTACACCACGTGATGCTGTCGCTATAACTCTTACCTTTGGTATTAAGTCATTCTTTTGACAGGCATCGCCCGATGCCAGTAATAGTGCTGCCGCACCATCATTAACACCAGAAGCATTCCCAGCAGTTACTGTGCCGCCCGGAAAAATTGGCTTTAACCTAGCTAACTTCTCTAGGGTAGTATCAGGACGTGGATGCTCATCTTTATCAACGATAACTTCACCACGTTTACGGTCGTTATAAGTTACAGGAATAATTTCTTTTGCCAACCTTTCGGTTGCTTTAGCAGCTTTCATTTGTGAGTGATAAGCAAACTCATCCTGCGCTTCACGTGAAATCCCATACTCTTTAGCAACATTTTCAGCAGTTTCTGGCATAGAGTCACTGCCATATTGTTTTTCTAATACTTTGTTGGTAAATCTCCAGCCAATCGTTGTATCATACATTTCAGCATTTCTATCAAATGCTGTTGTAGGTTTTGCAACTACAAATGGGGCTCGAGACATCGACTCAACACCACCTGCGAGCATGATATCCGCTTCCTCTGACTTGATAGTTCGAGCAGCCAGCCCAATACTATCAAGCCCAGACCCACATAACCTATTTAGCGTTGTACCTGGCACCTCTACTGGATAGCCAGCTAACAATAAAGCCATACGAGCCACATTTCGATTATCTTCGCCAGCTTGGTTCGCAGCACCAAATAAGCAATCATCAACAAGCTTAGGATCAAAATCATGAGCTTCACGGATGTGGCGCAACACCATCGATGCCAAATCATCAGGACGTATGCTAGAAAGCGAACCTCCATAGCGACCAAAAGGGGTACGACAATAATCTACAATATAAACATCCTTCATAACCATATTCTCATTAATTAGTCATTTTTTATCTCTCATAGCACACCATGAGGACTGTTAGCGCTAATCAAGCAATTGTTGACTGACATGATTAAATATCAAAGTCAACAATAGCGGTTTCTGTTTTGATATGAGCTTGGCAAGTTAATATATAGCCATTATCAATTTCATCATCTTCAAGCCCATAATTAACATCCATTGTTGCCGATCCTGAAACCAGCTTTGCTTTGCAAGTCGCACACACGCCACCTTTACAGGCAAAAGGAACGTTTGCGCCAGCCTCAATAGCAGCATCTAATATATTTAAGCCTTCAGGTACATCTATTATCTGCTCTCGACCACCTGAGATAACCGTGACTTGTTTTTCTGTGCCATCACGCTTGATAACCTTACGAGGAGTTTGACTACTTGGTATACCAAAAAGCTCCAAATGAATATTTTTTTTATCAATGCCTTTCTCCATCAATGCCGATCTAAAACCTTCAATAATAGGCATAGGACCGCATAAATAGGTATGATCAAGCATTTTTAGATTTACAAATGACGTTAGTAGTTGCTTGAAGCTCTCACCTTCTGGTCGTGCTGATAGCAAATCTAAATCACGAGGCTCACGGGTTAATACATGAACAACTGAAAGCCTATCTAGATATCTATTTTTTAATGCTTCAATTTGATCAAAGAACATCACAGTTTTTCGCTTGGCATTAATATAAATGAAGTCGATGCTTGTATGCTCTGTTTCCTCTAATAAATACGTCATCATCGATAATACTGGAGTGACACCACTACCTGCGGCCACAAACAAATAATGTCTAGCCTCTTGCATTGCTTTATGGTCATCAAGTGGTAGGCAAAAATCACCCTGAGGTGCCATAATATCTAACGTATCACCCACTTGAATATTTTTTCGAGCATATTGAGAGAAAACGCCCTCTGGCACACCTTTAATACCAATTCTCACAAAGTCTTTTCCCATCTGACAAATAGAATAAAAACGCTCTTCCTCTTTATCATCAATAAGCGCTTTTAATTTTAAATGTTGACCTGGCTTTGCTTTGAATTGATTAGCTAAATCTTGGGGGATATCAAATTTGAGAGTAATGGCTTCCTCAGTTTCAGGAAGCACTTCAACAACCTTTAATGGGTGAAAAACTGACATAATTATTCCTTTAATATCTGTCGATAAAATTCTTGCAAGCTATTTAGTATTAGCCATAACTTATCTGTGAATCAATATTATCTATAAACCTATGTCATAAAGCTAATGACATTTGAAATACTCAAACGGCTCTTTACACTGTAAGCATCGATATAGTGACTTACAGGCAGTGGATCCGAATTGGCTTACTAGTTGATAATCATCGCTACCACAATTTGGACAACGCTTAGGCTCGTTATCTGTATCCGAGCCTGGAGGTGCAATGCCATATTCTTCAAGCTTTTTGAGTGCTTCTGGCTTAATCCATTCCGTTGTCCATGCCGGTATCAATTGCTCTTTTAAAATCGGCTTAGGGTAGCCTGCATCAGTTAATGCATCACTGACCATTTTCTGAATAGCTTCAGTAGCAGGACATCCCATATATGTTGGGGTTAACGTTATAGTGATAGTACCTGCTGACTCATCTATATTTACATCTCTAATGATGCCCAAATCATTTAAGGTCAATACAGGTACTTCTGGATCTGGAACAGTAGCCAGTATTGACATAATTTCATCAGCATCAAGCATAGGTCTAAGGTTTATTTTAGTCATATCAATACCTACCACCGAGCATTGGGAAACTCTCGCCTCACAGATTGCATTTCTGCTAACAAATACCCTAATACCTCTGTGTGCAAGCCTTCTGTACCACCTCTATGATGATAGACTTCTTGTGGCAAAGTTAGGTTGGCTTCTTCTAGTAATGCCAGAACATCGGCGCGCCATTGCGATTTTATATCCGCCATAGAGTCAATCACACCCATATCTTGAGCCGCTAAAATAACGGCATCTTCTTCAAAAAGCTCAGCCGTATATGCCCAACAATCATTTAAGGCATTTTGTACTCTTTTATGACTCTCATCAGTACCATTTCCTAAGCGTACAAGCCATGAGCGCTGATGTATGTAATGATACTTAACCTCTTTAGATGACTTGATAGCGATATCTCTGAAACTATTTACTTGGCTTTTTTGCATCGAACCGTACAGGTACTTGAAATACGTGCTAATAAAAAAACCACGCAAACTTGTAAAACCGAAATCACCATTTTCAAGCTCAGCTAGTAAATAGTTGGTGTATTGTCGTTCATTACGAAAATAGGCTAACTGGTCAGCATCTCTTTTTTGAGCATCATGCTCAGATGCGACATTTAACCATGCCATTGCTTGACCTAATATATCAAGACCAGTATTTGCTAAAGCCAACTCCTCTTCAATAGTCGGTGCTTTGCCTACCCACTCGCAATACCGTTGCGCTAACACTAAAGTTGTATCGCCTAAACGTAAAGCATAATCAAACAGAGGTTTTTTTTGGTTGTTGTGTTCCGTATTCATATTCATTACCATATCCATTGTTAAAATATCGTTGCTTACATATGACCCACTTCATCAGGGATTTCATAAAATGTTGGATGACGATAAATTTTATCAACTGAAGGCTCAATGAATACATCTTGATCGCTATAATCTAAAGAGGTAATGTCTTTAGACTTAACAACCCAAATAGAGGTTCCTTCGTTACGGCGGGTGTACAAGTCACGTGCATTTTGTAATGCCATTTCATCATCAGTGGCATGTAAAGAACCCACATGCTGATGAGATAATCCTGCTTTTGCTCTTATAAATACTTCATATAATTTTGACTGGCTCATTTGCTAACTCCTTTAGCGTTTGCTGATAAATAGCGCGTGTTTTCAATTAGTATAACTATCTTTGTTTGACTATAATGAATCGTATTTTTATCACCATTTTTAAGATGAAAACATGCCCTTGAAAGATTTATAACTACCAACCTAAAGATTTATAACTACCAACCTATTGTCAATAAATATCCAATATCTATTGATGAATCAATTGATAAGCAAATAGGTATATGATAGGTAAACAGATAGACACCTCACTCTCAACTTAATCAACCCTTTATTAGCTAATATTTTTGACACAACTAACTATTTTTTATCATAAATTCTGGGTGAAGATCACAGCCTATATCAATAGCTGTGATTGAGGCGTAAATATGAACTGCATAAATACACAATTAGGCTGCTTTTTTAGCTTTTTGTTTTCTATTATATGCAAGCGCTGCATCTACTACCCATTGACCTTCTTCTTGGGCTTTTCTGCGTGCATCCATACGGGATTTATTACAAGGTCCAAAACCACTAACAACTTGCTTAAACTCATCCCAATCAATCTCGCCATGCTCATAATGCCCAGTCTCTTCATTATATTTTAAATCTGGGTCAGGAATAGTTAGCCCTAAATACTCCGCTTGAGGAACAGTAATATCAATAAACTTTTGGCGTAGCTCATCATTACCAAAACGCTTAATCTTCCACGCCATAGACTGCTCACTATTTGCTGAATCACTATCATGAGGACCAAACATCATCAAAGCTGGCCACCAAAAGCGATTCATAGAATCTTGTACCATAGCTATCTGATCAGGATCACCACTTTGCACCATTTCAGTTAACATTTCATAGCCTTGGCGCTGATGGAATGACTCTTCCTTACAAATGCGTACCATTGCACGTGCATAAGGACCATAAGAAGTACGTTGTAATGCAACCTGATTTACAATAGCAGCACCATCTACAAGCCAGCCGATCATACCTACATCTGACCAGCTTAAAGTTGGATAGTTAAAAATTGACGAGTATTTCATCTTTCCAGCAAGCATGGCGTCAATCGTTGCTTGACGATCCGCACCTAAGGTTTCAGCTGCACAATATAAATATAGTCCATGTCCTGCTTCATCCTGTATCTTTGCCATTAAGATTGACTTACGGCGTAGCGAGGGGGCCCGAGTTAACCAGTTTGCCTCAGGTAACATACCAACAATTTCTGAATGTGCATGTTGGGAGATTTGACGAATAAGGTTTTTGCGATACGCTTCAGGCATCCAATCTCTGGGTTCAATTTTTACATCGCGCTCAATCTTATCTTCAAACCTTCTCATTTCTGCTTTTGACATAACTTACTCCTTGTTATCACTGTCGATTTACTATTTAAATAAATATATAGCATAATGTAGATAGCGCACATAGCTTGTCATCTACATCAAAGAACTCCACTTGACCTCTGACAACCTTACTGCCAGCACGTATAACATTCGCTTTTATGGTAACGACACCTTCTTTTATCGGTCTTAAAAATTCGGTATTAGTATTTAACGTCACCATCTCTTTTTCTTGACCAACCTGTGCCAAAACTGGATAAATGAGCAGGGTATCAGCAGCTGCCATGATAGCTTGACCTGACATAAGTTTGGTTGATGCAGTTCCTGGGACTTTACGATATAAATCAGAGTTATACACCAACTCAAAAACTGCCTGTCCTGCGCTTAGCTCTATCACATTAACCACAAAATTCTTTAGAATCCAAGCAGGTAAAACCTCATCATTCTGCTTTTGAAAGATATAACCGTATTTATCCAATATTTCAGGGCTAGCTTTAATCATGACTGGCTCTCTTTGCCACCATTAGACTCTTTAAAAAAAACAGCTGGTCGTTTTTCTAAAAAGGCAGTAACCCCTTCCTTATAGTCATCACTATAACCTGCTTCGCGTTGATAAGTTGCCTCAAGCTCTAGTTGCTGCTCTAATGAGTTGGTAGTGGCTTGGTTTAAAGCTTTTATTGTTAAGGACATACCAAGCTTAGGTCCGTATGCAAGGTTTGTTGCAAGCTTATTTGCTTCACTCATCAGTCTTGATGATTCATACACCTTCCAAACCAACCCATAATCTAAAGCCTGTTCAGCACTTAACGTTGCATTAGTCAGTACTAACGCCTTCGCACGTGCCAATCCAACAAGCTGTACTAACTGCCAAGTTAAGCCAGAGTCAGGTACTAAGCCAATCTTGCCAAATGCCATTGCAAATTTGGTTGTCTCAGAGCATAAAACTATGTCACAAGCCAAAGCTATACCAATACCAGCCCCTGCTGCAACACCATTTACGACTGCAACAGTCGGCTTTCCTAAATTTTTAATACGCTTAATTAGTGGGTTGTAAAACTCAGTAATGGTTTGACCTAAATCATAGACTTGCTTGCGTGGATCTCTGTTACCCAAATCTTGACCAGCACAGAACCCTTTTCCTGCGCCTGTAATAATAATTGCACGTGCTTTATCATTAGCAGCAACTTCATCTATCACAGCTGCTAGCGCATGGTGCATCTCTTCATTAAAAGCATTAAGCTGTTTTGGGCGATTTAAGGTAATGGTGGCGACACCATTTTGATAGACAATTTGAACTGTATCTGATGTATAAGACATTTTTCAATCCATTGAAATATAAGCTTAATTTTATTAAAACTGAATGTCACTAACACAAAGTTAGTAAGATAGTATGAAAGTGTAATAGGAAAGCAACAGTAAATAAACTAGTCGTTTTTCAAAGGAAGATAGGTGGCTCTGATAGGCTTAGCATGGAGACAAACAGTGTCATAATGTGCTAACAGCAACTGGCTTCCTTTCCATCTGCTCATATCATTAGCGTTTTAATAATAGTAAAACATTAAATTTAAGTTTACAAGTGTGTTATTGCTTGTCTAATATTATTTTTAAATCATCATATTGCAACCATTTTCATAATGGTGTATTGTTTTTTGAGTTTACAAGTGTGTTATTAGGAAGTAGACCTTCTCAGTTATAGTATTAATTTTTAAACTTAATTGAATCAAGTTAAATCCACAGGGTTTATTCAGTCGGAACATAATTAAAAGGAGTATTAGATGTCCGCATTATATGAAAAACATAAAGACACCCTACTAAAAGCAAAACAAGTAATTAAAACCCGAGAAGAATGGGCAGCTTATCCTGAAATGCCCAGTGAGCGACATTATGGAGAGGGTGCAAAGCAAAAGGGGGAAGATGATTTTAACGCTCTATTGGGGAATAAATTTGAGCTCAAAGTACCCATGCAAGATGCTGACTATGTCACATGCCAATCAACTTCTCCCTTCGGTATTGACACCACCATGCAATTTCCGAAACTTGACAAAAAAACACTATTAGATCGCTCTCAGCAAGCACAAAAACAATGGCGTCGTCTGGATGCTGAAACTCGATTTGGTGTGTGCTTAGAAGTCCTTGAACGACTGTCTAAAAAATCTTTCCTGATGGTTCATAGTGTGATGCACACCACAGGCCAACCTTTTATGATGTCATTCCAAGCAGGCGGTCCCCATGCCTTAGAAAGAGGCTTGGAAACCCTCGCTTATGCTGCAAATGCCATCGAATCAACTGCCCCAAGTGTTCAGTGGAATAAAGTAACAGGAAAAGATAAAGAAGGTAATTTAATTACGGTTGCAATGGACAAACACTTTATTCCACGTGGTAAAGGCATTGATGTTACGATAGGCTGTGCAACTTTCCCAACATGGAATGGTTATCCAGGTATTTTTGCAGCACTGGTAACAGGTAATAGTGTGATCGTTAAGCCATCTGATAACGCCATCCTTCCTCTTGCGATAACAGTTGATGTTATGCGTGAAGTCTTACAAGAAGAAAATATTAATCCTGATGTCGTACAACTGGCTATTTCTAATGGCGACAATGCTTATACACAGGATATTCTTAAAGACAAGCGCATTAAGATGATTGACTTTACTGGTAGTAACGCATTTGGTGATTGGCTAAAAGAAAACACGAATGGTGTTCAGCTTTATTTAGAACAGGCAGGCCTAAATAACATTCTGATTCAATCAACTGATAACTTCAAAGCCATGACCAGCAACATCGCTTTTTCACTATCCCTATACTCTAGTCAAATGTGTACTGCACCTCAAAACATTTATATTCCGAAAAACGGCATAGAAACAAATGACGGGCATAAGAGCTTTGATGATGTTGCTCAAGGTATCGCCACTGCCGTTGAAAAGCTATTAGGTGACGATCGACGTGCATTTGCACTAATGGGTGCGTTAAATAATGAAGGCGTCTGCAAGCGCGTAAATGATAGTGCTCAAAGTGACAAAACTTTTGTGCTAGCGATGGAAAAAGCTAACTTTGAAGCCTTCCCTAATGCCAACACAGCCAAGCCTCAAATAATTAAAGTGGATCAAAATGATGCATTAATTTATGAGGAACAGTTTGGTCCTATTGCTTATGTAATAGAAACGGAGGATGCGGACAGCGCATTAACTCTAGTTTGTGACAGTATTGAAGAATATGGTGCAATGACAACTGCACTTTATAGTGTAGAGGATGATTTTAAACAAAAAGCAATAGATGATATTGCCGATGCTGGATCACCTTTATCTGTTAACTTAACAGGTGGAGTATATGTCAACCAATCTAGTGCCTATTCTGACTTTCATGGCTCAGGATTAAATCCTGCTGCTAATGTTAGTCTTACAGACTTAGGTTTTGTAGCACCTCGATTTGGTTGGGTTACCGTACGTGAGCAAACCAACTAACTGCTATTATTGAGAAAGTCCATTTAAAAAAGTCCATTTTTTATTATTTAAATGCTTAACGTTAACAACAATTAACGTTAAGCACCTTTCAGCTTTGATGCATTCATCGAATATAGCAGGACGCTAAAGCTGATTGATTTTACATAAGATATTTATATACCATAACAAAACAAGGATGTTTTATGAGTGATGAAAGACTCACCGTTGGTGTTATCGGTGCAGGTACAATGGGTCAAGGCATTGCACAGCTTGCATTGCAAGCAGGGCATAAAGTTGTATTGGTTGACCAGTCATCCGAGCAATTACAAAGAGCAAAGAACTCGCTCGATAGCTTGTTCACTAAATTTGTCAATAAAGAAAAGATAACTCAGCAAGATAAAGTCCAGTGGCTGTCTGCTTTAACACTCAGTGAAAATAACGATGCCCTATCAGATGCTAAGCTGGTTATCGAGGCTATTGTCGAGCGCTTAGATATCAAGCAAACAGTCTTCCAAAACCTTGAGTCTATTGTTAGCCAAGACACCATTCTTGCAACAAATACCTCTTCATTATCAGTAACAGCGATTGCCTCTTGCCTAAAAAAACCTGAGCGTTTTATCGGATTACACTTCTTTAATCCACCAGGTATCATGCCACTTGTCGAAGTGATTGAGGCGTTGCAAACCTCATCAGATACCACCGAGATTTGTATTAAACTGATGCAAAGCTGGGGGAAATCGCCCGTTAAATGTAAAAACACACCAGGCTTTATTGTTAATAGAGTAGCTCGACCCTTTTATATCGAAAGCTTTCGATTAATCGAAGATCAAATTGTCACGCCTAGCCAGCTGGACTCTAGTTTGCGTAACGCAGGATTTAAGATGGGACCTTGCGAGTTAACTGACTTTATTGGTCAAGATGTAAACTATGCTGTCAGCTGTTCAGTTTTCGATAGCTTATTCTACCCTCCACATTTGCGACCAAGTCTGATACAAGGCAGCTTAGTAGAAGCAGGCTTCCTGGGTCGTAAGAGCGGTAAAGGTTTTTATGATTACAAGCAACCCTCACCACATCCATCTAAACCCTTATCTCACAATACCAGTAACCAGCCAAGCGATAAAAACAATCCCACTGGTGACTTAAAGCGTTATGCTTTATTTAAAGCCTTTGGCAACCATCCATGGGTCGCTGAACAAAAAGCACATCTAAGCTCAAAAATAACAGATGCCAAATCAGCCCCTCATTATGACCAGCTCATTGGCATTTTAGATAGTAATGTCTATGTTTATGCATCAGATGGCAGATTAGCCGCTGAGTGGGAGTACTCTTGTGAGCATCCCGTCATTCTTGCTGATATTAAAAATCCCAATGTTTTAGACACGACTGTGGCCATCGCAGCGGGCCCCATCGCTCAAAAGATAATGGAAGGTAAACAACCAGAGCCGTTGGGAAATATTCACTGGACAATCGTGCCAGATTGCCCAGGTCTAATAAACTTGCGTGTACTTAGCATGATTATTAACGAGGCCGCTATTTGTGCAACCCAAGGTATCGCAACCCCTGAAGGTATTGATAAAGCTTTAAAAGGCGGCGTTAACTACCCTTTAGGCGCCTTTGAGTGGCTAGATGTAATTGGCATAGAAGTCGTTATAAATACTCTTGAGACCCTAAGACGATTATACGGAAGTAGTTGTTACACTGTACCACCTATGCTAATGACCCAATCAAATAATAAATCTATTGCTAAGGAGTAGCTGATGAACAGTACAAATAACACTCCTATATCAGAAGAGCTGAACTCTCCAGATACCTCTGCTAATGTTCGGAAAAGTAGCTTGTGTAAAGCCAACTCTACTTGTAATAAAAGCGCTACTGATGTGACGCTCAAGCAGTTATTCGAGCAACGCACTTCCGATGAACGGGCACATAATATTGCTCAAAAAATGCTCGATAACTGTTCATTTTCAGCCCATTTGGGTATTGAGTTGGTTGACGCTAGAGCGCACTACTCTGTATGTAAGATGAAAGTTGAGTCTAAGCATACCAATGGTCATGACACGTGCCACGGTGGTGCAATCTTTAGTTTAGCAGATACTACTTTTGCTCATCTTTGCAACGCTAATAATCAAGTTGTAGTGGGACATATGTGTACCATTGCATACTGGCAGCCCGCATTGATCGGTGATGAGCTATATGCTTACGCATATGAGTCAGGCGTTTATGGACGCTCAGGCTCCTATCGTGTCGAAGTAACCCGAGGAAAAAACGGTGACATACTAGCCGAATTTCAAGGGTTTAGCCGTGCTTTAAAAGGAAAAATGCATTTTTAATGCCATTATTTAATAAGCACTAATTTTATTACTTAATATTTTGTTACTTAAATAGACATTTAAAAAGGAATTTAAAATGAGTCTAGAATACTACAATCGTATTGAGGTTGCCTCTCGTGATGAAATCTCTACCCTTCAGCTAAAGCGTCTTAAACATATCGTAAGACATGCCTACAATAACAATAACTTCTGGAAAAACCATATGGCAAATGCTGATGTACATCCAGACGACATCAAATCGTTACAAGATTTGAGCAAATTTCCATTTATGGTTAAAAATGATTTCAGAGATAATTATCCATTAAAATTACTATGTGTCGATCGCCGAGATGTTGTGAGACTTCACGGCTCATCAGGTACCACCGGCAAGCCTACTATCGTCGCTTACACTAAAAATGACATTAAAATGTGGTCAGAAGCAGTAGCACGCTCTTTGGTTATTGCTGGTGTCACACCTGATGATATTGTCCAGATCGCATATGGCTATGGTTTATTCACCGGTGGTATGGGTGCACATTATGGCGCAGAGCGATTAGGCTCGATAGTTATTCCTATCTCTGGCGGTATGACTAGCCGTCAAATTCAAACCATTGAAGAGATTAAGCCAAATGCAATGATGGTAACGCCGTCCTATATGGTCAATATAGCCGAAGCCATGGATAAAAAAGGCATGGATACTAGAAAAACCAGTATCCGAGTAGGCATTTTTGGTGCTGAGCCTTGGACCAATGAGATGCGCTCACATATCGAAGAACGTTTTGACATGGATGCTGTTGATATTTATGGCTTATCTGAAGTAGTGGGTCCTGGTGTTGCCCAAGAATCTGTCGAAAGCAAAGATGGTCTGACTATATGGGAAGATTTATTCTATCCAGAAATTATTGATCCAGAAACAGGTGAAGTGCTCCCAGACGGTGAACAAGGTGAGTTGGTGATCACCACGCTTGCTAAAGAAGCCATGCCTGTTATTCGCTATCGAACTGGTGATATTACTCGTATTATTCCTGGTGATGTTCGCTCCATGCGCCGGATCGAAAAAATCACTGCACGTAATGACGATATGATTATTTTGCGTGGTGTTAACATTTATCCCTCGTTATTAGAAGAACAAATAATGAAGGTACCTGGGTTATCATCAAACTACTTAATTGAGCGATATCGCATGGGTGCAATGGATCAATTACGGATACGTGTAGAGCCTGTTGATGAAGAACAGGATAGTTCACGCATGCAACGGCAGCTTACTTACAATATCAAATCTACTATTGGTGCTAGTGTCGATGTCATTATTGAGCCACTAGGTGTACTACCTCGTTCTGAAGGTAAAGCAAAGCGTGTAGTCGATTTACGTAGATATAACTAAAAATATTTCCTATTACTGATTGGTTTATCGAAAGTTCGAGTGCCTCATATATAGGACATAGGTATTTAGACATGTAGATATGTGGCACTCTAACTTTACTCTATACAAGCGCTAACCCATTAAAAGAGAGTGGATATGCAACATCAACAATTTTTAAAGGTTGAATCACTAGAAAATAATATTTTTACATTGGGCATCAATAGACCAGAACGCAAGAATGCCTTAAATACAGCATTGGTAGTGCATATAGCAGATACTATCGAGCAACTAATCTCTGATCATACAGCTAAAGCTATTATTATTTATGGCCTACAAGGTAATTTTGCTGCCGGCGCAGATATTGATGAAATCGCTACGCTGAGTCCGAAACAAGCACTTTTGGATGCCAGAGTCGCTGCATGGATGCGAATTAGACAATGCTCAATTCCTTTAATTGCTGCTGTTGAAGGTTACTGCTTGGGTGGTGGCATGGAGTTACTATTATCCTGCGACTTTGCTATTGCTGATAAAAATGCAAAGTTTGGCTTACCTGAGGTCAAGCTTGGCATTATGCCTGGAGCAGGTGGAACACAGATATTACCACGTCTGATTGGAAAAAATAGAGCTGCTCGAATGATTTATACTGGTGAAATTATGTCAGCATCTACCATGGCGGAATGGGGTGTGGTGACAGAGCTTTGTGATGATGTACTCGAACAAGCCAAGTCGATTGCCACCAAGATAGCTAGAAACGCACCATTTGCTATTAGTCAAGCCAAACGCTCACTCAATAACTCAGTTGAAATGGGGTTAGAAGCTGCTATGAACTATGAACGGCAAGTTTTTTCACTTCTAGCTTCCACTGAAGATAAGAAAGAGGGTATTGCTGCGTTTAAGCAAAAACGACATGCTGTCTTCACTGGTCAGTAACACTGTCTATTCAGTAAGATCATCCACTTAGCAATTATGCTACTTTCGCTCTTGATGATCAAAAAGAAGGTATGCAAGCATTTTTAGAGAAACGTTTGCTAAAATGGAAGGATAAGTAAGCAATAGGAACTAAGAAGCTAGAGCGTGTCTTTATTTTGTTATGCCAAATCATTAAGGGCTGTTAGTAATATTTATCAATGTCTATACAGCCCTTATATTATTATTCAAGGTATCGTCTGAGTTGCCACATCTGGCGGCACATAACTGCTGTGACGGTTCATACGCTTTTCTAAGAAGCGGAAAGCCAGTAATACCACCCAAGATAGCACCAAATAAATCACCCCAGCTGCAAAATACAACTCAAAGATGGTATAGGTACGAGCGCTAATGGTTTTGGCAATACCGGTAATATCCATCAGGGCAATGGTCATCGCCAATGAGCTGCCTTTTAGCATAAAAATCACTTCATTACTGTATGCTGGCAACATGATACCAAAGGCTCTTGGTAAGGTAATGCGGGTCAATTTTTGCCAGCGTGACATGCCAATGGCATCAGCCGCTTCCAGCTCACCTGGTGGGATAGATTGAATCGCCCCACGAATGATTTCAGCGGTATAAGCACTGGTATTTAAGGTAAAGGCGATAATCGCACACCAAAAGGGCTGCTTTAATACCGGCTCCCAAAGCACAGACTCTTTGATAAAATCAAACTGTGATAAGCCATAGTAAATCAAGAACATCTGCACCAATAACGGTGTGCCCCGAAAAAAGAAAATATATAAAAAGGGCAGCACTTGCACCAACTTATTATTGGACAAACGCAATAGCGCCAATATTAAGCCAAAAAACAGACCCAAAATACCTGAGATACCCACCAACTGAACCGTTAATGCCACTCCGCCTAATAGGTCTGGTAGATATTGAAAAATTACTTGCCAATTCCAATCCATAACTACCCCTACCCTTCAGCTGCATTTAATGACTGCGAGACTTTTTGCTTTGCCAGCTTTTTTGCATAGCGCTGCGCAGGATTTGCCCGCCACTCAAGCCACATCATAATAGCGGTAACCACCACAGTTAACCCTAAATAAATAAAGGCCGCAGCCATATAAAAGGTAAAGGCTTGCTGGGTGGCTTGTGCCCCTCGAGAGGCGTGATACATGATATCTTTCAAACCGACCACAGACACCAAGGCCGTATCTTTTAACAATACCAAAAACAGGTTTCCCAATCCAGGTAAGGCCAAGCGCCACACTTGCGGCACAATGATGCGAAAATAAACCTGCATCGGCTTCATACCAATGGCTTCAGCCGCTTCCCATTGCCCTTTGGGTATCTCTTGAATTGCCATCCGAAACACTTCAGTTGCATAAGCACCGAATGCAATTGACAGCGCCAAAATACCTGCCAAGAATGGGCTGACTTCGACATAGTCGGTATAGCCAAACTTTTGCAGTACTGCCATGATCAGCATCGAACCGCCATAGTACAAAAACAGCACCAGTAGCAACTCAGGAATACCACGCATGGTCGAGGTGTAAATGGTCGCTAATTTACGCAAAATCCAAAATCTAGAAAGTTTGGCTGTCGCACCCAACAGACCTAAGATCAACCCTATCGCAAGACTTGATACAGCCAGCTTGATGGTAATCAACGAGCCACTAAGTAAGAGATGTCCAAAACCTTGCAAATCAAACACGTGAGAAGATACCTAATGATTAAGAAGAAGTGAAAAGAAGTAAATAACGTCAAAAACCAAACATACAAGCGCCAAATTTTAACACATTATACTCGGATATGTCCTTATCCGCATAAAAACTGTTTTGACTTACAAGGCTCATTTTTGTTATATGCGTATTTCCATTTCCTATCCAAAATAAAGAAATAACACTTAGATTCAACAAAAAAGTGCTGCCTAATTTATTAAGCAGCACTTTGATGCTTATACTTTTATGCTCAAGCGCTCAAACTCTCACACTTAGGCTAGCTACTAAGGAATCGAGAAGTGCTTGTCTTTTAACGTATCATAAGTACCATTGGCTTTGATGGCAGCCAATGCCTCATTAAGCTTCTGCTTTAAAGGATCTTCTTTACGTACCGCAATCGCAAAATTATCATCAATTTCGATTTCATCACCTTTGAGCTCAAAACCATCATTGTTATGACTCAGCCATTCTAAAGCTGGTAGCTTATCAGAGATCATCGCTTCAACACGGCCAGACTCTAAATCTAAAAACGCATTATTTAAGGTATCATACATTTTGATATCCGCTTCAGGATAGGTATTTTCTAACCACTGTGATGAAATGGTCGAGCGCTGCGCGGCAATCTGATGACCATTAATCATCTGCGCTTGGCTTGGATCAAAGGCACTGTCTTTGGTCGCAATAAATACCAAAGAGTTGGTAAAGTATGGCTCGGTAAAATCAACCTGTGCAGAGCGTTCTGGCGTCACAGACATGGCTGCGACAATGGCATCATATTTCTTAGCTTTTAAGCCAGGAATAATACCTTCCCAATCTTGTGACTCTATCTCACAAGTTACCTGCATCTGTTCACACAAGGCATTACTAATATCCACATCAAATCCAGCTAGATTACCGGCAGCATCCGTATAGTTAAAAGGTGCATAAGCGCCTTCCGTCGCAATATGTAACACATCATCTGCGGCTTTTTCTTCTGTCGCTGCTGATTCTGACTGACCACCACAGGCAGTCAATGCTACTGACATTGCCACTGTGGTTAACAGTGTGACCGTCTTAAGACGACCCGGTTGTTTCTTACCTGATGTAAATAAGTCAAGCATCCTTGTATCCTTTATCAAAGCGTTATATAGAGTGACAAGCACCCATTTATTGGTTATTAATTGGCAGCGGCTTGTGCAGCAGCAGTGCTCTCTGTACCAAAGTAAGTGGCTGAGATTTCATCGTATTTGCCGCTTTCTTTAATGGCGGTCAATGCGTTGTTAAATTTCTCAACCAATGGGTCGCCTTTACGCATCGCTATCGCCATTTTGTCGTCATTTTTGAACTCAGCGCCTTTTTGTTCAAAGGCTTGACCTTCTACACTGGTTAACCAGTTACCAGCAGTCACTTTGTCTGAGAATAAGGCACGAATACGACCTGAGCTTAAGTCTAAGTAAGCATTTTCTTGCGTATCATATAAGTTAATTTTGGCTTCAGGATGAGTCTCTTCGACATATTGAGAAGCGATGGTTGCACGCTGCGCACCTACTGGGATTTGAGCAAAATCACTGTCTACGCTGACATCTTCGCCTTTTTTGGCTACTAAGATTAGACCGTTTTCTAGGTAAGGCTCAGAAAAATCAACCTTCTCTAAACGATCAGGCGTCACTGACATACCAGCAATAATGGCGTCAAACTTCTTCGCTTGTAGGCCAGGAATTAGACCATCCCATTCTTGCGAGCTAATGTCACAAGTGGCTTGCATCTGTTCACATAACGCATTGATTAAGTCAATTTCAAAACCAACCAAAGTACCATCAGCATCTGTATAACTTAATGGCTTATAGCTTGATTCAGTCGCAATTCTAATCACTTCACCACTGGCAGCCGCGTCTGAGCCTGTTGCATCAGCTTGTTCATTGCTGTCAGCTTTACCGCCACAAGCAGTTAACAGAAGTCCAGATAAAGCCATAGATAATAGCGCCCACTTACCTTTTACTTTCATTGTATGTGTCATTATATTTTCCAACTTTCAATAAATTTTTGTATATGGATTTGCCATACGCTTTTTTAATCATGCCAATTATTTTATTTGCTAAAGTTTTTGGCTTCAATTTCTGCCAAAGTGCCGTTTTCACGCAAGGTCGTAATCGCTGCGTCAAACTCAGCTTTTAATGGATCTTGTTTACGAACCGCAATACCTAAGTTATCATCATTATCAATCTCGCCGCCGATAAAGCCATAATCTGGGTTTTCTGATAGCCAATCCGCAGCCGATACTTTTTCAGCCAATACTGCATCCACACGACCAGATCTTAGTTCCATATAGGCATTTTCATAAGTGTCATATAAATTTACTTTGTTGCCATCTTTATCGGAATAGTTTTGTAACAGATACTCAGCCAAAGTGGTTGAGCGCTGGCTGCCTAAACTTTTGTTGGTGATATCATCTGGACTAAATTTGCCATCTTTTTTGGCCAGCCATACCATGGTATTTGAAAAATAAGGCTCGGTGAAATCAACCGTTTCTGAACGCTCAGGGGTGATTGACATACCGGCAATAACCGCGTCATATTTGTTGGCCAATAGCCCTGGGATAATACCATCCCACTCTTGCGAGACGATGTCACATCTGGCTTGCATCTGCTCACAAACTGCATTGATCACGTCCACATCAAAGCCACCCAAGCTGCCATCACTGTTGGTATAGTTAAATGGAGGATAAGCGCCTTCAGTCGCAATACGAATGGTTTTGCCCGCTGTAGATTGGGCCGCCTCTGTGCTGTTATCGGTTTCAGATTTTGTACAGCCAGCCATAGCAATTAGGCTAGCTAATGCCAACGCAGGTAACGCCTTGCCAGACAATTGCTTGCTTAATGTAATAAATGTCATGCTTTTTTCTCCAATGCCTACAATGGGCTGAATACGGGACTTATATAAAAATAATATTTGTGTAAACTTTATAAACAAAAATAATACATGAGGGCTAATCTAAAAACAAATGTTTTTGAGCAATAATTTTTGAGCAACAATAAAGGGGAGCGCTTAGAGTGGCGTATATATCGCCACTCTCGCCCCTAATATTTTATAGGTTATGATTGAATATTGACCCTGCTGCTTGAGCACTGAGCTCTATGTGTGCTTAACTCTTTTTACTTTTACGTTGTACGCATAACTTTAAAGTTGTACGCATAACTTTAAAGAATCAACACTTAAAGCAGCTGGTTAGCATCGGCTCGATGTGAGGCCATAAACTCACGTACTCGTGATGAAGTCGGATTGTCAAATACCTGCTCAGGCGTGCCCGACTCTTCAATGCGCCCTTTGTGCAAGAAGACCACTTGCGTTGAGACATCACGTGCAAAGCGCATTTCATGAGTAACAATCAACATAGTGCGCCCCTCGGCTGCCAAATCACGCATTACCGCCAGTACCTCGTTGACCAATTCAGGGTCAAGTGCTGAAGTCGGCTCATCGAATAATAGAACTTGTGGGTTCATCGCCAAGGCACGAGCAATCGCCACACGCTGGCGTTGGCCGCCAGATAAATTAGCAGGATAGGCTTCTTTTTTGTCCAGCAAGCCCACTTTTTCTAGTAAAGCTTCAGCTTCACTAATTGCCTGTTCTTTGCTAATTTTTAAAACTTGGGTTGGGCCTTCAATGATGTTTTGTAAAATGGTTTTGTGCGGCCATAGGTTGAAGTTTTGGAACACAAAGCCGACTCGCGCGCGAAAGCTTTCTAGCTGTGCGCGATTGGCTGCCTGCAACTCACCTGACTTACCCTGCACCAATTGCAGCGACTCACCGCCTAAGGTGATGGTACCTTGATTTGGTTTTTCAAGCAGATTAATACAGCGCAATAAAGTTGATTTACCTGAACCTGATGACCCCAAAATTGAGATAACATCGCCATCATAAGCGGTGAGCGATACTCCTTTTAATACCTCAAGCGAGCCGTAGCTTTTGTGAATATTTTGTAAATCAAGGGCAATGGGTCGATCTGGAGTAGAGTGTGGCATAAGGTAGCACGCATCCAAAAAGGTTAAAAAGAAAGGGTAAAAATTAAGTCGCTAGCCATAAGTTGCTAACGGTTATCAGCAAATATAAAAATATATACAACGCTCAGTCACGTCAAAGACGCATAGAATAATACAAGCGCGTGGGCGTATATTATAGGCGCTAAATGAATGATTTTAACAGTAAATCAGTATTTATAAACGAATAAGTATACCACTTGCTAACGCAACTGATAACCACTAGGCTCAAACCGAGCCGAAATGGCGCTTATTTTGCGAAAATGGCTTATTTTAACTGCTAAATATCTGGATTTAAATAAGCGCATACGTTAAAGATTATAACGTTCAGCAGACAGCCAATACAATAAAATCCAATCCTTGCTGATTGACAGCGGTCTGCACTCCCTTATACTCACCTTAAATATCTGCTACTCTAAGAACACTAAAACATCGAAACAACCTCAGGAGAGACCATGACAACAGACATCCACGCCTATATGCAACAAGTCGGCAAACAAGCCAAAGATGCCTCACGTGCGCTAGCCGCTGCCAGCACTGAGCAAAAAAACAACGCCCTACTTGTCATCTATGACAAGCTAGCCACCGCCAAAGCAGATATCCTTGCCGCCAACAAAATCGATATGGATAATGGCAAACAAAACAATCTAGACGCAGCTTTACTTGACCGCCTAGAGCTGACCGATCCCCGCTTTGATGCCATGTTACAAGGCTTAAAAGATGTTGCCGCCCTACCCGATCCAATCGGCGAAGTCACAGACATGACCTTCCGCCCCTCTGGCATTCAACTGGGCAAAATGCGGGTGCCACTAGGTGTGGTTGGTATGATTTACGAATCACGTCCGAACGTAACGCTTGAAGCCGCCTCACTTGCGCTAAAATCAGGTAACGCCATTATCTTACGTGGTGGCTCAGAAGCCTTTGAATCCAACCAAGCCATTGCCAAATATATCCTAGAGGGACTCAAAGAGGCTGGACTGCCAGCGTACGGAGTGCAAGTCTTACAAACCACCGACCGAGCCGCAGTTGGTGAGCTGATCACCCTGACCGATTATGTCGACGTCATTGTGCCTCGTGGTGGTAAAGGGCTGATTGAGCGCATCAGCAATGATGCCAAAGTACCCGTTATCAAGCACTTAGATGGCAACTGCCACACTTATATTGACAGCGATGCCGATCCAGAAATTGCAGTCAAGGTCAGCGTCAATGCCAAGACCCACCGCTATGGCACTTGTAATACGATGGAAACTTTATTGGTCGACAAAGCCGTTGCCAACGACTTACTACCGAAGATTGCTGAAGCCATCATTGATGCTGATGATGCGATGCAACTGCGCTTAGATGCTGAAGCAAAAGCCATTTTGCAAGACAATGCCAAACTTGCTGGTCATTTAAGTGATGCCACTGACAGCGACTGGGATACCGAATATCTGGCGCCCATCTTAGCCATCAAAGTCATTGCTGGGCTAGATGCCGCCATCGACCACATCAATACTCATGGCAGTCAGCACACAGACGTCATCATCACCGACAATTACAGCAAATCACAACGTTTTATCCGTGAAGTTGACTCCTCGAGTGTCATGATTAATGCCTCCAGCCGCTTTGCTGATGGCTTTGAATATGGCTTAGGTGCCGAAATTGGTATTTCCACTGATAAAATCCATGCCCGTGGTCCAGTCGGTCTAAACGGCCTTACCTCACAAAAGTGGATTGTATACGGTCACGGCGAAGTGCGTGGATAATAGGCGGTTGCAAGTATAATGTGTAGCTAGCCAAAAACCTTGCGCGATCCACATTCGCTGGGTGTCGTTACCTCCACACCAGCCTACACACCATATATTGTAAGGATTTTCGGTCTTTTGTGTTTGCACGATTTGTTGATGTCGAGGTACGATACCCAACGTTTTATCGGAAGAAATGTGCTTTATTGGTGTCTTGAATGTGGCCTTGGGATGCGGTTTAGCCCCGACAGTAGCGGGTATCCTTGGTAAAGCACAGGGTTGCAGGCGCTTGGCTAGGGGCAGTCTCGTGGCGCAGGAATGGCGCTAGCCGGTAGCGCCTGCCCCTGTGCAAGCCAAGATATGAGCGGATGGCGGGATTGGCTCCAATATGTGTTGGATGCAAATGGCGATACCTTGCACAACTCACATTCGCTGGGTGTCGTTCCTCCACGCCAGCCTACGCCACAACCTCCACCAAGCCTTAACTCACACTAGGCTTTACTCCCTTCCTTTGCCAAAGGATGGGCTGGGGATGGATTTCAACCAAGGCACAGCCTTGCAACCAGCGGACTTTTAATCACCCCAAACTTTTAGTTTACATTTGCATAACCCAGCTTACTTTAAGTTACCCTTATCTTGTTTCTGATAATCGTTATTATCCTGTAAAATAGCCACGTTCGAAATATCTAAACCTACTTTTTTTACACTCAATAGAATTATAATTTTAGTAAACTTTAAACAAGTATAAGGTCTCAGTATAGACCTTGTCTTTATGAAGGAGGCGCTGATGGAAATTACTTTAAATGGGTATTACACTCTGATTTTAGCGACTTTGGTCTTGTTAATGGGTCGCTTTTTGGTCAAAAAAATTAAATTTTTAGAAGACTTTAACATCCCTGAGCCAGTGGCTGGTGGTCTGGTTGCCGCCATTATCGTCTATGGGCTCAACTTAATGTGGGGATATAGCTTTAACTTCCACCAAGATTTACAAACTGCCTGTATGTTGATGTTCTTTGCCTCAATTGGGCTAAGTGCTGACTTCGGTCGCCTCAAAGCTGGGGGAACACCGCTGATAGTCTTCACCTTAGTGGTCTCAAGCTTTATCATCGTCCAGAACGTGGCCGGTGTGGCACTTGCCAGCGCACTTGGCTTAGATCCATTGTTGGGTCTGGTCACTGGTTCAATCGCCTTAACCGGTGGTCATGGTACCGCAGGTGCTTGGGGTATCACGCTTGAAGAACAATACGGCGTGGTTGGTGCGACAACTTTAGGTATTGCGGTTGCAACTTATGGTCTGGTAGCCGGTGGTATCGTCGGTGGTCCGGTCGCTCGCCGCTTAATTAACAACCTTGGTGTTAAGCCTGCGCCTGAAAACCCAAACCCAACCCGTGTCGAAAAGGTCGCGGGCAAACAGTCTTTGTATAGCACCAAGCACAAAGAAGAAGATGCTTTTGACAATAAAGAAATCTTTGAAAAACCAGACAACATTCGTTTGATTACGGCGTCTTCATCCATTGAAACCTTTGCACTATTTGCGGCTGCTTTGGCATTTGCAGACGTGATGACGATTGTGGGTAAAGATACTTGGTTTGAGCTACCGACTTTCGTTTGGGCACTGGCTGGTGGTGTGATTATTCGTAACGTACTGACCATGGTGTTTGATTTTGATATGTTTGACCGTGCTATCGATGTGATCGGTAACGCCTCTTTAAGCTTATTCCTTGCAATGGCTTTATTGTCACTGAAGTTATGGCAATTGGCAGATCTGGCAGGTCCTGTCTTGATTATCCTATTGGTACAGACGTTAGTTATGATCGGCTATGCTTACTTTGTGACCTCTAAAATTATGGGCAAAGACTACGATGCTGCGGTACTGGCAGCGGGTCACTGTGGTTTTGGTATGGGTGCCACACCGACCGCCATTGCCAACATGCAAGCTGTAACTGATCGCTATATGCCATCACCTAAGGCCTTCTTAATTGTACCTATGGTTGGTGCATTTTTCGTGGATATTGTTAACGCCACGGTATTGCAGATTTTCACCAAGCTGCCGTTTATGTAATACAAGATAACCTTTGATACCATACAAAAAAGCATTACAAAACTGGTTAAAGTCAGCTGTTAAATCAATTCGATAACTTAACTTAATCACAATAAGCCAAAGGATAACAAGTCATGAGTTCAAAATTAGCACAGTTTAATGTCAACAGTCACTCTGATGGTAAGATGCGTGTCGATTTAGACATGCGTGACTTGGGCATGACCTTAGATGAGCCAACCGAGCTTGGCGGTACTAACAAAGGCGCATCTCCCGTGGAAGCTGCTGTCGCTGCATTATCAGGCTGTGTATCTATTATGGTTAGCTTAGTGGCTAAGCGTATGGACATCACCGTTAATGCGGTAGATATCAATGCAGACTTTGGCCTTGATATGCGTGGTGTGATGTTTGTAGCAGAAACAGGAAACCCTTTTAAAAACATAAACTTATCTGTAATGGTAGATGCTGACATGACTCAAGAGCAGTTCGCAAAAATGCAGGACGAAGTACGAAAATACTGCCCACTGCATAATTTATTTACTGCTGCAGGAACTGAGATTACAGAAGATTGGCAGCTAAAGTAGACTCACAAGTCTCCCAATAAATCTTTACCTTTTAATCAAAAAACCGCTTAGCCATAAGCTAAGCGGTCTTTTTATATCAATCGTTTACGCAGTTTAACGCATACAAGAAACAATATAGCGAACTACTGATTACGCTCATATACTGGCAATTCTGCACAGATTTTCTCAACTTTCGCACGAGTATCTGCCAGTACCTGCTCATCGCCACGGCTGTCTAATACATCACAGATCCAGCCTGCTAGTTCAGCAGATTGTGCTTCGTTAAAACCACGAGTGGTGATAGCAGGTGTACCGATACGGATACCAGAAGTTACGAATGGTGATTTAGGATCATTTGGTACGGCGTTTTTGTTAACAGTAATGCCAGCATCGCCCAGCCATTTGTCCGCTTCTTTACCCGTCATTTCTTGCTTAACTAGACTAATAAGCATGAGATGGTTTTCGGTACCGCCAGAGATGATGTCATAACCACGCTCTTGGATGACTTTGGCCATCGCTTGTGCGTTTTTGACCACTTGCTGCTGGTAAGTTTTGAAGTCGTCCTGTAACGCCTCTTTAAAGCAAACCGCTTTGGCAGCGATTGCGTGCATCAATGGACCACCCTGGTTGCCTGGGAATACCGCAGAGTTTAGCTTTTTAGCCAGCTTGTCATCACGAGATAATATAAGGCCTGAGCGTGGACCACGTAACGTTTTGTGGGTGGTGGTCGTTACCACATCTGCAAAAGGTACTGGACTTGGATAGACACCAGCAGCGACTAGACCTGCTACGTGCGCCATATCGACAAATAGGTAGGCACCAACACTGTCTGCGATGTCACGGAAGCGCTGCCAATCGACCACTTGCGAATAAGCTGAGAAACCAGCGATAATCATTTTTGGTTTATGCTCTTTGGCAAGACGTTCAACTTCGTCATAGTCGATAAGACCTGTTTCTTCAACCAGACCATACTGAACCGCATTGTAATTGATGCCTGAGAAGTTGACGTGTGCACCGTGAGTCAAGTGGCCACCAGCGTCAAGGCTCATACCTAGTACGGTATCGCCTGCTTCTAATAGCGCTAAGAATACCGCTGAGTTTGCTTGGCTACCAGCGTGTGGCTGTACGTTTGCATATTCAGCACCGAACAACTCTTTGGCACGGTCAATGGCCAATTGCTCAACGATATCGACAAATTCACAACCGCCATAATAGCGTTTGCCTGGATAACCTTCCGCATATTTGTTCGTCAAATCTGAACCTTGCGCCTCCATTACTGCTGGTGAGCAGTAGTTTTCTGACGCAATCAGTTCAATATGGCTTTCTTGACGCTTGGTTTCTGACACCATGGCTTGATACAAGTCTGGGTCATAATCTTTAATGCTAATATCTTTAAACATAGTGAGTCCTATAATGGCATATCAAAAGTGACAATAAAAAAGCGCTACACCGCCTAACCCCTACCTACCAAACACTTTATTGGACTGTATCCCATAGCCATACCAACAAAATATACCAGTAAAATAAGAGATACCAGTGAAAAACGGCAACGTTGCACAGTAGGCAATAAGTGTAACATGAAATTCAAATATCGAAACCTAAAAAACAACTCACCAATTGCTCTTTTTAGCTTAGGGTCTTGCTTTTTTTAGCTAAGAGCCTGTTGAACATTCACCACATATGATGAGTATCAAATTAGGTCTGAAGAAAAATTTTATTTTCATGCAAAAAAATCTGGCAAAAAAGTTTCACTAATTAATAACGGTCTTCGGTACCAGTCATATAGGGTATGCCGACACCATTTCACATCCACTGTTGCAGTTGTCGTTGTTTTTTCTGTTATCGGTGCTTGTTGCGATTGAGACTTAATACTCTGAAAGTAGCGTATGGAAGGCAGCTTATTTTGTCGCTTGAACAATACATAACCAATGGGTGTATTTTGCAAACTCTGTAATCGTTTGGCTTCCCCTTGTAAGCTAGGCAGTGGAAATAGGCTTCTAGCCACAACCCAAGGTTGCTTACTATTGCCATACAATAGCACCTCTCGCACCCACGCCATCATCGGACGGGTTAAGCATGTTCCTTGATAACCCAACTGCTTTTTTTGTGCCAAAGTTAACGGCCGATAGCCTTCAAAAGCACGCTCAACCTTTAGTCGCTGTCCTGCTTGCTGCTCAAGTAGTGCAGTCAATGAGCCATTACTGGTAAGCCAATAAGCAATTTGTTTTGACTGTGTTGAATCGGCGACCTCTGTCGTCAACAGATCCTCTATTCGGCTATACATACCGGCGACTGGCAAGGCTGTGTTGGTGTGCGATGGCATCATAAAGACCACAGTATTTGTTGGTAAAAAAAGTATGGGTTGTTAAAAAGTATGGGTTGTTAAAAAGTATGGGTTGTTAAAAAGTATGAGCTGTTAAAAAGTATAGATTGTTAAAAAATATAGATTGTTAAAAAATATCGCAGCTAATTAACACCTAATAATTAGCCGTTAAACTCAGGCATATTATCCACATTAAATGGCAGTGCCCGATGTGCCTGCTGACGATATTGACGCATATATGTCCTATCCTGCTCACAAAACTTAGCAATCGCTGGTTGAAAACGCAGATCATAAATACGGTGTAACGAGTGTGTCTTTTGAGGAATAAAACCTCGAATCAGCTTGTGCTCACCTTGTGTACCTGGGTCAAAATACTGCAAGCCTGTCGCAATCGCAAACTCAATGCCTTGATAGTAACACAGCTCAAAATGCAGACTATCATACTCTGCCAATGCACCCCAATAGCGACCATACAAAGTAGCATTAGGCCGATTGGGATCATCATAAAAAAACAAACTACTGGCAACCACCTCGCCAGTTTCGTCAAGTGCCTGTGCCAACATGAGACACTTTGACATACTCTTTGCAATTTGCTCAAAAAACGCTGGCGTCAAGTAAGGATGGCGACCACGTACAGCATAAGTCATCGCATAACAGTGATAAAATACTGCCCAATCACTGGCATTGATATCTGCACCAGTTTTAATCTGACAAGTTAAGTTATGTTTGGCTATTTTTTTTCGTTCAGCACGGATATTTTTCCGCTTTTTGGCAGTCAGTGTCATTAAAAAGTCATCAAAGTTGCTAAAGGGTATTGACTTGCCCGCAGCATCCCACTCCGTTAACTTTTGGTTTTGCCATAAAAACTGGCAACCTTCACGCTCAAACAACGGATACTCAAGTGATTGGCGCTCAAACTGTTGATTGTCAACTGAAGTTTGAGACACGTTAAAGGTTTGAGACACACTATGAAAGATATTATATTGCTCGTCACCGACAAACAACCCATGCCAACTTGAAGCACCCACTTGCGCCGCCACCGAATCAATAGCCGCCATTGCAGTTTGTAATATCTCTGTACTCAAAGTCACCCCTTGAGCCAACCATAATCGCTGGCCGCTCACAGGGGTATAAGGCACACTGGTCACAAGCCGTGGATAATACGCTACTCCATAGCGAGCATAAGCTTCTGCCCACACATGGTCAAATACATACTCGCCTTGATGGTGCTCTTTGATAAAAACTGGCATCACTGCAACTGGCGTAATTTGTGACTGATTCTGTGGCTGAGACCGATAAATGACAATATAAAGTGGCACCCAACCCGATGCCTCACCGATTGCGCCAGTATCAGTCAATGCTTGCCAATAAGCGAATGACATGAAGGGCGTATCTGGTGGTTGCCACTGTGACAGCGACTGCCATCCTAGATCTTCTGTGATGATATAACTATAAATCATAATAAACGGAACTGCTCAAACTTATAACTTCAACTTTATAATTAAATCCATCTAACATCGAACATGATGGCAGTACCTCTTATCCCATAGCAATGTTTGCTAGGGCGTGTCTTCATTTTAAAAATAGTGATAAAAATAAAATAAATCGAAGTCAGGTGAGAAAGATAACGCAGATAATATCATTATATTAATTAGTTATTTAACGCTGTATGACAAAATTTAGCTCTGTTTAGCCCATTTAAATATCATTGCACGAATTGAAGACACGCCCTAGTATAATACTGACAATGTTTCGAGTTTATATGGATAAACTGTAATAACTCGTCACTATACTGTAAAATAAAAGGATGTTAGTCGTTGGATTTATGTTAAAAAACAACTGTTCACTTTAAAACCCACTTTAAAACAAAACAAAAATCGCTAGAATAGAGGGATAGATTCAAGAATACGTATTCATGAAAAAATTTATTCTTGAAAATTTATCCTTGAAAAATAGAAGCGAAATACAAATAGTCAGTGAAATACAAATAGTCAGTCACATACAATGGATATTATGACACTGCCTATGACATACAATTACTTGAACTATATACAAATCATTTAAGTCTTATTATCTCACTACAGCCTAGAGGAATAACTATAATGTCAAAAATGTCAAAAATTATTTACACCAAAACTGATGAAGCCCCTGCACTTGCAACCTTATCCTTTTTACCAATTGTCAAAGCCTTTGCCAAGACAGCAGATATCGAAGTTGAAACCAGCGATATCTCAGTTGCTGCTCGTGTATTGGCTGAATTTCCAGATTACTTAACAGAAGATCAGCGCGTTCCTAACAATCTAGCTGAGCTTGGTCGCTTAACTCAAGACCCAAACACAAATATCATTAAACTACCTAATATCAGTGCTTCTGTTCAACAATTAAAAGCTGCTATCAAAGAGTTACAAAGCAAAGGTTATGCTCTTCCCGACTTCCCAGAAGACCCCCAAACAGAAGAAGAGATTGAGCTACGTAAGCGTTATGGTAAGGCGCTAGGTAGTGCGGTCAACCCAGTACTGCGTGAGGGTAACTCAGATCGCCGTGCACCAAAAGCAGTCAAAAACTATGCGCGCAAACACCCTCATTCAATGGGTGAATGGAAACAATGGTCAAGAACTCACGTCTCACATATGCATGGTGGCGACTTCTACCACGGTGAGCAATCAATGACCTTAGATAAGGCACGTACAGTACGCATGGAGCTGTTGCTTGACAATGGAGAGACTCAAGTACTCAAGCCTGAAATTGCGTTACAAGATAAAGAAGTCATCGATCTTATGTCGATGAGCAAAAAATCACTGCTTGAATTCTATGAGCGTGAAATGGAAGACTGTCGTGAAGCCGGTATCTTGTTCTCATTACACGTTAAAGCAACTATGATGAAGGTATCACACCCCATCGTCTTTGGTCACGCCGTTCGTATTTACTATAAAGATGCATTTGAAAAACACGGTAAGCTATTTGAAGAGCTTGGTGTCAACGTCAACAACGGTATGGCTGACTTATATGACAAAATCAAGTCCCTACCTGAATCAACTCGTGATGAAATTGAACGCGACTTACATGCGTGTCAAGAACACCGTCCAGGATTGGCGATGGTGGATTCTGCAAAAGGTATTACCAACTTCCACTCTCCAAGCGATGTGATCGTTGATGCCTCAATGCCAGCGATGATCCGTAATGGTGGTAAGATGTGGGGTGCTGATGGCAAGCTATATGATTGTAAAGCCGTCATGCCAGAATCGACGTTTGCACGTATTTATCAAGAAATGATTAACTTCTGTAAATGGCATGGTAACTTTGACCCAACCACTATGGGTACGGTACCAAACGTAGGTCTGATGGCACAAAAAGCAGAAGAATACGGCTCCCACGACAAGACCTTTGAGTCAAGCGATGCGGGTATAGCTCGTATTGTTGATGTTGATACAAATGAAGTATTAATGGAACAAGCGGTTGAAAAAGGCGATATCTGGCGTATGTGTCAGGTAAAAGATGAGCCGATCCAAGACTGGGTAAAACTTGCCGTTACTCGTGCTCGTGAGTCAAATACCCCTGTTGTATTCTGGTTAGACCCATACCGTCCACACGAAAATGAGCTTATCAAGAAGGTTAAAACCTACCTAAAAGATCATGACACTGAGGGCTTAAAAATTGAAATTATGTCTCAAGTTCGTGCAATGCGTTATACATTAGAGCGTGTCGCTCGTGGTCAAGATACCATTTCTGCAACTGGTAATATCTTACGAGATTACCTAACCGACCTATTCCCAATTTTAGAGCTAGGTACCAGTGCTAAAATGCTATCGATTGTTCCTTTAATGAAAGGTGGTGGTTTGTTCGAAACAGGCGCTGGCGGCTCTGCACCAAAACACGTTCAGCAGCTACTTGAAGAAAACCACTTACGTTGGGACTCACTAGGTGAGTTCTTAGCATTGACAGTTTCCTTAGAGCATCTAGCAAAAACCCAAGACAATCCAAAAGCCCAAGTATTGGCAGATACACTAGATAAAGCAACTGAAAAACTGTTGGTAGAAAACAAGTCACCTTCACGCAAGACAGGTGAGCTTGATAACCGTGGTAGCCACTTTTACTTAGCCAAATTCTGGGCAGAAGAGCTTGCCGCTCAAGATCAAGACGCTGAGCTAAAAGAGAAGTTCTCAACATTAGCACAAACTCTTGAAAGTAACGAAGACGCAATCGTGAAAGAGCTACTTGAGGTTCAAGGCAAACCTGTCGATTTACATGGCTACTACCTTGCTGATGAATCGGTTGCTGAAAGCGTAATGCGCCCAAGTAAGACCTTCAATGACGCAATCGAGTCATTTTAATTCATGAACTAAACTGCCCAATCACTATCGATTGCCTTAGTTTATGACTGTGTTTTAGCATGAAAAAAGCGTCGCCAACCGTTTTGGCGGCGCTTTTATTTATCAGTCTTTTATTGATTAACTTTTGACTAATTAGCTTTTGACTGACAGTTAAGCCTGTCACTTCTTATCTTAATAGTGGTTCACTCATTTATGCCAAGCCTCGTTCTATTTAATAAGCCTTATGGTGTACAAAGCCAATTTAGCAAAGATGCGAATAATAAGTTTGCGCCCTTATCTACATTTTTTAGTGACAAATCATTACGGGTTGCCGGCCGACTCGATGCCACCAGTGAAGGTCTGCTAATATTAACCAGTGATGGACAAGTCAACAAAGCCATTACCCACCCACCACGTGCCAATGATGGCCGTAAACAAGGCAAAACCTATCTGGTACAAGTGGAAGGCATTCCTACAACTGCACAGCTTGAGCAGCTACGCCAAGGTGTGATGTTAAAAGATGGCAAAACCCTGCCAGCCGAAGTACAGCATCTAAGTGAAGACGAGTTGCCGATGCCGTTATGGCAACGTGATCCACCAATACGAGAACGCAAAAATGTTCCTGATTCGTGGCTGATGTTGACCATTTATGAAGGCAAAAATCGTCAAGTTCGACGCATGACAGCGCATGTTGGTCTGCCCTGCTTACGCTTAATCCGCTGGTCGGTTGCGGGCTTTGAGCTGGGTAATTTGGGCGTGGGTGAGTTTGTGCGGGTGCATTTGAATAAAAAACGCTTACGGCAATTGGGCATTGATTAAGTCAATATCCCCACCAGATACTGGATTGACATCGTGCTAGATTTACATAGATCCAGATACATTAGCGACTTAGCTTACTTCTCTTTATGCGTCTCTTCCCACAACACTTCGACAGGGTTGCGGCGACGCTCATAATGAGTGACAAAGACAACAGAAGCAATAATCAGCGCAGAACCAAGCCATAACATGCCAGGTGGTACCCAGCCAAATACCAAAAATCCTGCCAGTACGTTAAGCGGCAACTTCAGGTGGTCAACGCTCCTATCAAGATTAATAGCACCCAGACCTGCCAGTTTGTGGGTAAGGCAAATGTAGGTAACCCGAATAATAAATTAAAGGGCAACATCAATACCAATAAGTAAAAAACGATAGTGGTTGGGCTATCACGACTGACCGTAAACTTGGTCAATAAAGAAGCGCTCGCCCAAAAAAAGGCCGCTGCTACTGGCAATAAACTCGCCCATACAAATTCATCCGACCAAGGCTGTAACACCAACAGCGCACCCACAAAACCCACCAAAGTGGCAATCCAGCGCACACCACTCACCGACTCACGTAACAACAATCCTGACCCCATGGTCGCAAACAAAGGCGAGACCATCAGCAGTGCAATACCCTGCCAGATGGGCACTGGATACGCCAGCGCCCAAGTCCACAGCTGAATACCAATCACAGAAAACCCAACCCGCAAAATATGCAACAGTCGAAAGTCTGAGCTAACTGCGGAGCGAATCGCACCAGTGCGCATCATGGGCAAAAATAAGATTAAGGCAATCCCATATTGAAACAGCACAGCCGCCCCTGAGCCTAGCCCATAATTGATGCCCAAGTATTGTAAGGTGGTGTTGATAATGGCAAACATCGCGCCTGCTGCCACCATCCAAAATGCCCCTTGTAGAGGGTGGTGTGCTGTCATAGGTTGTCTTCTAAATATCTTATAAAATTAGCAAACAAAGCTTGGGCGTAACCAGTCTTCATAACCTGACTCTGCCAGACTCAAGCTGATTTTTTCTAGACTCGGATTGGCGCTAATGCCTGACTGGGTATTATTCATTACCTCAAATGTCATCAGCTCATCACGGCGAAACGCATGACAAGTCATAGAGTTAAGGTTGGATTCCGCCACCATTTGTAACTGTTTTTTGGTTGCTTTGATGCCGTCAATGGCGATAATCACATCTTTGGCAGAAAGTCCTGCTTCCGCTGCAACACTGTCACGTAATACCTTGTTGACTTTCAGTCCTTCTGAGGTCTCAGTGATACTTATCCCCCATGGCAAGGTGTTATCTTTTGTATCTGGCTTGACATCAATGCCATTGGCTTTTAGTAGCTTGTAAATGGGTAGCTCATCTACGCCATCAACATAACGGGCTTTGAAGTCGTACCATAGCTCGATATCGATAAACTGGGTGATTACCTCATCTAAATTATCATCATTCATACCAATCCGGATACGGTTGCCAGCTTCGCCTTGCGCTTTGGCCAGTTGATAAAAGGCTTTGACCACGTCAAATAAACGATATTTGCCAGCGCTGTGTTGCATTAAAGTTAAGTCCAGACAAAGGGCGACTAAAGCCCCTTTGTTGTAGTAACTGATACCTGCGTTGCCTGTATTTTCATCAGCTCGGTACAGCTTAATCCACGCATCAAAGCTAGACTCTGCCACGCTTTGCAAGCTGCGCCCGTGGGTTTGGGTGTAGCGATTAATCTGGGTTTGTAGAAGTTTAAGATAGCCTGCCTGACTGACCACGCCGGACGCTTGTAACATAAAATCATCAATATAAGAGGTAAAGCCTTCAAATACCCAAAGCAGTGGGGTATAAGCCTCTTGGCGCAAGTTGACATCCATCATCACATCGGGGCGGACAGTTTTTACCCACCATGAATGAAAATACTCGTGGCTACATAAACCTAAAAAGCGCTGATAACTGTCACTTGGTTCGTCAGCTTCTTGCGCTGTCGGCAAGTCGCTACGAGGAGTCACTAAACTGGTAGAGTTGATGTGCTCAAGACCACCATAGTCATTGCCACTGGCATAGGTCATAAAGGTGTAACCATTATTTTTTTGGCTGATGGAGGTGCCATCACTACCAAAGGGCGCATCACCAAGCCAGTTGACATAGGTTTGACAGATTTGTTGTACGTCTTGTTGCAGTCTTCCTAAGTTGGCATTGTGTTTGCCAGACAAATAAAAACGGTGCGCTATGGCAGTGTGCTTGTCGTCATGGACGATAAAGCCAAACTCATCTTGTGGTGCAATTTCAAAGGGGTAATCTATAAGCTCATGATAGTTTTCGGCATGTAGCTGGTAATGGTGCGTGTTATCTGTATATAAATAAGTATGCTGTAAGCCACAGGCAATTCTCACTTGGGCAGGTGATGAGTCATGCCCGTCATAAAAGCTGGTGGGTACGCTCAAGGTAACCGCCACTGGATTATCTTCTAAGCTGGCGACTGCTAACGCTAATGAGGTAAAGTTGCCATATAAGCGCTGCTGATCGACATAGGCACTGCGGACGGATAAGTCATAACAATAGACTTCGTACTGCACTTGCACTTGCTCGCCAGCCTTAACCTGAGGCAGTTGCCATTCATTTTTACTGAGCTTGATAGCTCTGTATTGGTCATTTTGACTGTGTTGCTGCTGACAGTCATTAGCCTTGTTGGAATTAGGGCTGTTGTGGCTGTTACCCGTATGATAATGGACAGCGGTGATATTGCGCGAAAACTCACGCATAAAATAGCTGCCTGGTATCCACGCTGGTAGCCACAAGATTGGGGCATCTTGATTGGCCTCAAAATATAAGGTCACATCCACCAGATGCTGCTTAAAACGACAAAAGTCTAATACATAATGCGGTTCTGGAGATCCTGTGACTTGTGCTTCTGTGCTGTCATGTAAATGGGCGTTTAGGGTTGTCGTTGTCATTGTTATACTCGTTATCAATTAAACTTTAGCGATTTATCATATGTTATGGGCTTTTGTTTTATTTGCGTGCTATGTACTGTCTTTTCAACCATCCACAGCAATTGAGTGGCTAATAATTCTAAAAAACGTAAAAAAAATTAGCAATTAACGCATTAATTTGAGAGTATAGTCTTGAAAACTTGATCTACAATCGCAATCTAGTAGGCAAGGCAATGAGTAGCGGTATGGCATTGATGGCATAAACACAATTTATCATGTCAAAAAAGACTGCCCTGCTGTATTGTATTTTTCACTTATCGACCCCTTATATATTAGGAATATTTATGACAACAATTGCAAAAGATACTGCTGTACGCTTTAACTACATTTTAAAAGACGAAAATGGCAACGTTATTGACCAATCACAAGGTGAGCCATTAGCTTATCTTCACGGCCACAACAACATCATTCCAGGTCTTGAAAAAGAACTAGAAGGCAAGTCTGCAGGCGATTCACTAACTGCAGTTATTGAACCTGCTGATGCTTATGGCGAATACCAAGAGCAAGCCGTTCAAAAAGTACCTCGCGAAAACTTCCAAGGCGTTGATGATATTCAGCCAGGCATGCAGTTTCAGTCAGAAGCTGAAGGCCAAGTAATGCTGGTCACAGTAACTGACGTCACTGATGATACGGTTACTGTTGATGCTAATCATCCTCTAGCAGGCAAAAAGCTAAGCTTTGATGTTGAAATCGTTGACGTACGTCCGGCCACTGAAGAAGAAATCAGCCATGGCCACGTACACGGTGCTGGTGGTGTTCAACACTAATCGCTATTTGGCTAAGGGGTTGTATAGATAGTCCCTATTAGCTGTATAAAAAAAGAGCCATTCATGATCAGAATGGCTCTTTTTTTATTGGCTATTACTTATTTAATTAACAGCTTGCTTCATTAACAGCATGTTAGTTTAGCGGTTTATTATGGCTTAGCGGTTTATTATGGCTTAGCGGTTTATTATAGCTTAGCGGTTTATTATAGTTCAGATGCGCTACAACTAAAGCAACATAAGTCTGCTAAGTGGGCTTCTTATCATCCTCGTTGCCTTTGTCTTCTGTATAAATACGCTGACTGGGAAAAAATATATTAAAGGTCGAGCCCTTGCCTTCAGTTGACTCAATACTTAACGTTGCCTGATGCTGATACAGCACATGCTTTACAATGGCTAAGCCCAATCCAGTGCCGCCAGTATTGCGACTGCGCCCACTATCAACCCGATAAAAACGCTCAGTCAAACGCTCAATATGCTCTCTCGCAATCCCTATCCCGTTATCCGATACCGAAAACAAACAACCCTCCTTGCTATCTTGCCAACCAATATTAACCTCTCCTCCTTTAGGCGTATATTTAATGGCATTGGTCACCAGGTTTAATAAGGCGCTGTGCAAATAAGTTTCAGATCCATAGACACTTTTTTGAGAGTCTAGATGCAAATTAATCACATGACCATACTCCTTGTTATACACTTGTGCATCATCAAAGATATTGACCAATAAGCGAGGCATATCCACATACTCAACTGGGATAGTCTCTTCGTTTTCGAGTCGTGATAACAGCAACAAGTCATTAATGATACGATTCATCCTACTCGTCTGTTGCGTCATCAATTGAAAGCCACGTTGCCACTTAGGATCCAGATCTGGCTGATCCGAAAAAGTTTCTATATAACCCATTAATACTGTCAACGGTGTTCTTAACTCATGCGACACGTTGCCCACAAAGTCCTTGCGCATCTTCTCCAAATGTTGCAATCGAGTGACATCATAAATAATTAACAGCTTTTCATGACCAAAGTGGGTCACTTCACATTGCAAAAAGCGCTCAGAATTGCGCCACGAGCGCAGACGTATGCCCTCATTAGGCGAAGTTGCACTCACATAATATTGATGAAACTCTGGTACATTAATCACCTGCAAGATGCTGCGTCCCTGATCTTCAGAGCTTAATGCCAATAGAGTCTCAGCTGACTGATTCCACCAATCCATTCTATCTTCTTTATCCAGCAAAATCACTGCATCTTGCAGCGCCAAGAGTGAGCTACGAATCTTGGTAACCAAAGCAGTTATCCGCTGATCTACTTTTTGTTTTTGCTTCTTGCTTTCATACAACTGATTGGCCATAAAGGTCAAACTACCCGAAAAATCAGGTGGTGGTACCGTCAGTGAGCGACTCATCCAAAGATAAAACTGCTGCACCGCATACAAACGCCAACCATAATACAGCAACAAGCTAATAATAATTCCCCACTCGATGGAGCCAGCATACCACCCAAACACAGCACCCAGCGCAATCATAAATACCAACCACTTAAAATCAGTCCAAAATAACGTGGCGGTATGTCGCTCTTGGCGTGGTGCTTCAGGATGTCTATTATCTAGGTTCAATATAGTTCTCTTAATACCTTAATATCAGCTTTATTGCTATTTGAATACTGCTGTTCACATATCACTTACCCTCTATCTTACACCTACTATACATTGGTTGAAAAGCGATAACCTGTACCTCGAACCGTCTGAATAAAGCCTGCATAGCTATACGGCTCTAGCACTTTGCGTAAACGGCGAATATGCACATCAATAGTACGATCTTCCACATATACATTACCACCCCACACCTGATCTAACAGCTGAGTGCGGGTATAAGCACGCTCAGGATGACTCATAAAAAAGGCCAATAGACGATACTCAGTCGGCCCAATCTCAACCGCAATCCCATCGGCAGACACCCTCTGACTTACTGGATCTAAGCTCAGTCCCTCTGCCTGCAACGGTTTTTCTCCAGATAATGCATTGCTACGGCGTAACACCGCCTTAATACGAGACACCAGCTCACGTGTCGAAAAGGGCTTAGTGATATAATCATCCGCCCCCGCATCCAGCCCCTGTACTTTATTATCTTCTTCCCCACGTGCAGTGAGCATAATAATCGGGATCTCTGACAACAGCTCATCTTTTTTCAAACGCCGACAAAGATCAATCCCCGACAAACTCCCCGTCAACATCCAATCCAACAAAATCAATGCTGGTCGATGATCCACCACCAGACCGTGTGCTTCACTGACCTCCTCCGCCTGCAAGCACTCATAGCCCGCCATCTCCAAAGTCGTGACTATCATCTCACGTATAGCCGGCTCATCCTCCACCACCAAGATTGTATCCGTATTCATCTCATCACTGCCTTATATTAACCACTTTATAGAAATATGACCGTTCTATTACACCCGATAATTATGACAATTCGATGACACCTATTTGACACCATGCCGATACTGGGCTGAATAGCCCTTATGGTATCCGTTATAGTCTAGCTTATCCCTTATACCGTATTGAAAATCAAACTTCCAATATAAAATTTAATGGCCCATCATTATCCGCTTGCACCAACATATTAGCACCAAACTCACCAGTAGCGACTTTGTCATGCTGACTTTGAGCATAAGCAACCAATTGCCCAAATAAGGCATTGGCGGCATCTGGCGGCATAGCGCCGCCAAAGTCTGGGCGCCGTCCTTTATCGGTTTTTGCCATTAAGGTGAACTGCGATACCAATAATAACCCGCCAGCAACTTGCTGAACGTTTTTATCCAATTTACCTGCGTCGTTATCAAAAATGCGATAGGTTAATATTTTGTCGATCATTCTTTGAGCGCTTTGTAAATCATCGTCATGACCAATACCGATATAAGCTAGGATGCCGTGCTCAATTTCACCCACGATGTTGGCATCGACACTGACGCTGGCACTGGTGACACGCTGAATTAAAGCTTTCATACTCTGTTGTGACTCCTGATTTTGTTAAACTCGGTTTGTGCTAAACTAAAGGTTAATTATAATTATTGATTCTAACGCCTGACACCACTCCCTTCTATTCATACACAATTAACCACAAATAGACAACCAACGACTGATAGCAACTATGAAAAATACGATTAAAGACGCTCTAAAAAAACAAGCCAGCCACCTGTTAACCCGTGACGGTCTGTTTACTACAGTACAGCATCTGGTGCCACAACAAAAGCTTAGCGAAACCGCAGGGCGCTTGGCAGGCAGCCAAAACCCAATTGTCAAAAAAGCCTTTGTCCATACTTTTGCTAAAGCCTATGGCATCACTTTAGATGAATATGCACGCAAAAATCTAGATGATTTTGCCAGCTTTAATGACTTTTTTACCCGTGAACTAGAGGACAACGCACGTCCGATTGATGACAGTGCAAACGGTATCGTCTCGCCAGCCGATGGCATGGTTTCACAAATTGGGCAGATTGAGCAAGGTCAATTACTACAGGCAAAAGGCCGTTATTATTCAGTCAGTCATTTGCTTGCTGATACCGAAAATAAAGAAAGCAGTTATTATAACGGCGGAAGCTTTGCCACTGTCTATCTTGCGCCCAGCAACTATCACAGAGTACACATGCCGTTTGATGGCAAACTGATCAAGACCCGTTATGTCCCAGGTACTTTGTTTTCAGTGAATAATGTCACCGCAGAAAATGTGCCAGACTTGTTCGCTCGCAATGAACGTTTGGTCTGTATATTTGAGACTGAGTTTGGCAAAGCTTCTGTGGTATTGGTCGGCGCCATGATTGTTGCTGGTATCGAAACTGTGGCGACTGGTAAAATTGAACGTACCGAGCAGATTGAGACCCTTGAGCACAATATTAGCTTAAAAAAAGGCGATGAGTTAGGACGCTTCTATCTGGGCTCCACCGCCATTGTGGTAATGCCAGAGTCTGCCAGTGTTGAATGGTCACAGGACATGCAGCATGGCTCTGTGGTGCGTATGGGCGAGCTGTTAGGCGTGGCAAACGCTTAATCTTAATGTAACACCCTTACATCTAAAATCCATACTTTCTACGTTATCCTTACATATCAAAGCGTTATCCTGTTTTATACTTTATAAGACAGGATAACTGATGATGCCGCAACAAAAGACCGGCTTATTAAAAACCGTATTTTTTATCATATTTGCGCTTGCTGTGATTGTCATCATCGCTAATCCTCCTAATGACCTCGATGAGATGCAACAGTATTACGACCAGCTTTATCAACAAACTAGATCAAACGACATCTACTTTCCGCCCTCCCCATACACTCTAGAGCAAGCCCATATAGATAAAGTCTATGTCGATAAGTCTTCACAAATACTGTATCTATTGCAAGATAGTAAAGCGGTCAAAAGCTATCACATTGCGCTTGGCGACGCACCAAAAGGCCGCAAACAGCAAGAAGGCGATGAGCGGACGCCAGAAGGTGAGTATATTTTAGATTATAAAAACGAGAACTCGATTGCCTATCGCTCTATCCATATTAGCTATCCCAATAATACCGATATTACCAACGCCGAAGCCCGTGGCGTCTCACCAGGTGGTGATATTATGATACACGGACAAATGAATGGCTACGGGCACTTGGCTGGTGTGATTCAAAAGCGCAACTGGACAGACGGCTGTATGGCGGTCACCAATGCAGAAATGGACGAAATCATGAGTGCAGTGAAGGTGGGCACACCCATCGAAATCGTTTGGTAAGCTTTCGATTTATATATAACCATGTTCGCTTTAATAGGAAAGTTCGTTTCGCCACTCTTTAACATTCATCTTTAGCACTTATCAATTAACCCTACTCATCAATTAACCAACCTTGCCGTGTCGCATAATCAATTTGTTTGGCCAGCCAGTCATGAATTGGTGGAAAGCTATCGGCAATAAAGGCGTGCATGCCTGCCACTTGCGAACGCTTGATGCCATGATCACGCCAAGTTTTGCCATCGGTATTTAGGTTTAACAAAAACGGCAACAAACGATCAACCACTTTTAACAACTGCGTCTCTTTACTGTCACCAGTTTCTTGCTCATCCCACACCGCAAGCAAATCCTTGATGCCATTGCCTGGCTCTGCTTGCAAACGGGCAATACCTTCACGCTCCCCAAGATGGGCGTCACTGCGACTGCTGGCATATAAAAAGGTGTCGCCGGCATCGATTTCACCCAAATCATGCACCAAGGCAAGCTTAAGCAGCTTTTCATGATTGATATCTAGCTCAAATAGCTCAGCAATCGACCAACACGCCATTGCCAAATGCCAAGAATGCTCAGCGGAGTTCTCAAGCCTTGTGGTCTGGGTGACATAACTGCGGCGATTGACACGCTTTAAGGCATCCAGCTCTAATAGAAAATGGGTGACCTCGTCAATGCTGATGTTGCTAATATTTTTGTTTTCAGTTATTGGCATCGAGCTATCCACTTCCTTTCAGTTGAAAATTCACTTTTGATGAGAATCCGCCGTAAAATCTTTGATTCCAACCTATAAAATAGGAAGGCTGGGGTCAAAATTAAATTAGCGAATTTTGGCAGGGGCACATTTTGGGCACCAAATGGGCACCGTCAAAAACCTTATAATTTGATTTATAAATATAGCGAATACATAAACTTTATAAGTTTAATGAAATATCAAGCCAAACCCTTAATTTTACACACAAAAAAAGCCTCACTACTCTTAATTAGAGTGTGAGGCTTATTTAGAATATGGAGCGGGAAACGAGATTCGAACTCGCGACCCCGACCTTGGCAAGGTCGTGCTCTACCAGCTGAGCTATTCCCGCATTGGTATAGATTGTGCTATCTGTTTTTGACATTATAGTTGAAAATAAACAACTGTCAATAGAAAGTTTGGAGCGGGAAACGAGATTCGAACTCGCGACCCCGACCTTGGCAAGGTCGTGCTCTACCAGCTGAGCTATTCCCGCTTAATCTAATGTTAGATTATTAATCAAGAGGCTTTTTAAATTACAAAAACCACAATGTGTCTTGATAGGTGGGCTATTATAGATTATATTTTTATTCTGTCAACCCCTTTTTTTAATCCATGCGCTTTTTTCAATATTTTCACTAGCAACACCCATCCAACTATATGTTTTAATTATAGTTTTTTATTTTTAATTACAGTTATCATAATAGTGCAAACTGTCTGCTTGGTATGACAGGCACATTAAGGATAACTAATAGCAACAAAGTCATTCCCTATTTACAATAAACAGGCTGTTTTCTTCATTAGAATTCGCTAAAATTCGTTTTAATTAGAAATATTGACACTAGGTCGTATAGTCGCAGTCAGATATTTGAGGTACAAGGCAACCGAGCGTAAGTACTACAAATGTAGGCTTAGCGTGGTTAACGCCGTACCTCTGTTATATGACTATATCTTCATGTTGAGGATAATGATAAAAAGATAAACAAAAGACCAATCACAGTCAGACATCACAGTTAAGCGAGAAAAGTAACGCAGATAACGTCATCGTATTAACGTGATCATATTAGGCCGTTATTTAACACCAAATCTCAAGATTTAGCTTTTTACTCATGTATTTTTATCCATGTAGTTCCATGTATAAGGGATGTACACATGTGAAAGCAATGGCACGAATGTAAGACACGCCCTAGATATTAACAACTTCATTTCAAATTAAAGAAAAAGGATGCAAGCCACTAACGAGGACAGTTATGAAAAGATTTTTAATTCGTAGTACCTTAGCCGCTTCAATGTCGGTTATGGCATTAACAGGATGTAGCTCGACTACCAACTCAGGTGTGCTTGGTAGTGAAAGACAGCAATTACTGCTGGTGTCTAATGAGCAAATCATGCAGGCATCTGCTCAAGGCTATAACCAACTGCTACAAGAAGCCAGAGCCAAAGGTCAGCTCGATACCAACCCTGCGATGACAGCCCGTCTCAATCGCATTTCACGCAATTTGATCCAACAAGTTGGCTTGTATCGTGCCGATGCGCTTAATTGGAAATGGGAAGTTCATACCATTAAATCTAATGAGATGAACGCCTTTGTTCTGCCAGGTGGTAAGATTATGTTTTACACTGGTATTATAGATCGTTTACAGTTAACTGATGCTGAAATTGCGGCCATTATGGGTCACGAAATGGCACATGCGATTCGTGAGCACTCTCGTGAAAGAGCCTCAAGCCAACAGTTAACTCAGGTTGGTCTCGGTATTGCCGCCAGCGTGTTTGGTCTGTCACAAGGTCAGACACAAGCTGCTTCTATCCTAAGTGATCTAGGCATTAGCTTACCGCATAGCCGTACGCAAGAAGCTGAGGCAGATAAGATAGGCTTGGTATTGATGGCTAAGGCTGGCTATGATCCGAATGCAGCGGTTAGCTTATGGGAAAAAATGAGTCGGGCCAGTCAGGGTGCGCCACCACAATTCTTGAGTACCCATCCATCCAGCTCAACTCGTATCAATACACTCAAGTCTTTGATTCCTAGTGTAATGCCTTATTATCAGAGTGCAAGAAGATAGCCAGCATTTAAAAATAAGCCTATCACGACAAGCAACCAGACAGTCAATAAAACAAACAACAGGACAAACAGCCAACGCCTTATCAGAGTGCAAGAAGATAGCCAGCATTTAAAAATAAGCCTATCACGACAAGCAACCAGACAGTCAATAAAACAAACAACAGGACAAACAGCCAACGCCAATGCGATTGGCTGTTTTTTTTTACGTGCCTGTCACGTTAACGTTAATACGAAAATACGAATAATTTTTTGGACGAATGCTTTTATTTTTGAATAAAATAGTTTACACTTGTTTACTGAAATGTATTGTTACATTCGGTGTGGAAGTGGGTATAGGTTGCCATTAGCGGTAGGCTTGCGTTACGTTCGGGTTACTTGCCTTGGATTCTGTTGCATTCAGATACTAGAGAAAAGCAGGTATTAGCTGTTATTATAGGCTTATGTTTATTGCTGTTTTAACAGATGATTAACTGTTTTTAGTGATTTTTGGGAGACTAATTTTGCAAGTACATAATGCAGTGATTGAGCGAATACAAGCGCTTATGCCTGAACATGTTGAACTGGTGAACGAATCGATGAACCATGCTGGCTATTTTGAAGGTAAAGAAAGTCACTTTAAGCTGACTGTGGTAAGCGAGCAGTTTGCTGGTAAACGTGCGGTCGCAAGACATCAATTAATTTATAAGTTGGTTGATGAATTGATGACTTCGCAAGGTGGTACGATTCATGCGCTGGCAATTCATGCTTATACACCAGATGAGTGGCAACAGTTGACTCAGGATAAAGGGACTGTGCCTGCTAGCCCACTATGTGCTGGGCAAAATAAGTCCGAATAAGACAAGCGCTTAGTCTCATAATTCGATACAATCTTGCTCCTTGTGTTTATCCTCCCGTATAGCAGTGCAAATGGATATACCAAGCCAGCCAACTTGATGTGGATAACTTATGAAACACTTTCACCTACTTATGGTGTTCATTACTCTATCGCTATTCGTGTGGCAAGCCTCTTTGGCATTGTCACAGTCGCCTGGATTCAGCAAGCAGACCAAAATAGCCACCCATGTTATATATACTTTATTGGTCATTTCTGGCGTCATGATGGTGTTACCTTTATTATCAACCAATGCGCCACTGCAATGGGTGATGGCCAAAATTATATTACTCCTAGTCGCAATAAGTGCTAGTATGAAAGCCTTTAAGGCTTCGGTAGAGCCAGCACAAGTAAAGGCAGGTGTGTTTGTTGCAAGTATCGCTTATATTGGCATTATTGGGTTGGCTGTGATTAAACCAGCGAACTTTATCTAGAATCTAGTCGTTTTTAATGTCTAGCAAATAATGTCTAGCAAATAGTGTCTAGCAAAATTAATAAGCCCACACTCTACTACCCCATTGAACAAACAATACGAGAACCTCTTATGTCAAAATTAACTTTAAAATCAGTATCGTTAACCAGTATGGCTGTCGGTGGTCTACTTCTAATGAGCGGCTGTGCCAGCACTGGCAATGTCACACCTCAATATATTCCACCTAGCAATTATCAAAGCTATGACTGCTCTGCCCTGTCACAAGAGTTCAACCGCTTAAACTCATATATCAACAATGAGCAAAGCGCTGGCTCATCATCAGGCATCACCACCACAGGGGTTGGTGTGGGTATCTCAGCAGGACGCTGGGGTATTTCACCAAATATCAACGTAGGCTTAGGACGCAGTAACAGCAACAACGCTCGCAATGCAAAATTATCACGTCTATACGGTGAGCGTGATGCTGTTATTCAGTCAGCACATATGAAGCGCTGTGCATTTGCCAATAACCTAAAGGTTTATGGTCAAAAGTAACCAGCGCTCATTATTTTAATAATAATTTTTTTGGTAATACATTTAGAACATTACGTTAAGCAAAACCACCCGCAATGTCTAATAACTCTTAAAATAATAATAAGTATTCATTAGCATTGCCATAACAGTAACACTAGGATTAAATTAGCACTAAGACTAAGTTATAAGGCAGTAACACTATGAATCAGCCCATATCAAACTCGAAAAACAACACAGCATCGACCAAGCCTGCCCACTTTGAACGTGATGATCGCCAACGTGTGGTTATTACTGGTATGGGTGCAATCACACCTTTAGGGTTGGATGTCGAAACAACTTGGCAACGCTTAATAAAAGGTGAAAGTGGCATCAGACCCATCACCCACTTTGATGCGTCTGACTATCGTACTCGATTTTCAGGCAGTATCGAAGGCTTTGATGCCACACAGTATATGGCCGCTAAAGAAGCACGCCGCTATGACGCCTTTATCCATTATGGTATTGCTGCTTCTAGTATGGCGTTGAAGCAAGCTGGCTTTATTGATACAGTTTCTGTAGATCCTACGCCAGTGCAAAGTGTTGATCCCAATCGCTTTGGTGTCATTATCGGGTCAGGCATTGGTGGTATCCAGACCATCGAAGACAACCGTGATGTGTTAGCAAATAAAGGTCCGCGCCGAGTATCGCCATTTTGTTTACCAGGCTCCATCGTCAATATGGCCTCTGGTATGGTCGCCATCAAGCACACCCTTCGTGGTCCAAACTTAGCGACTGCCACTGCTTGTACCTCTGCCGCTCACGCCATTGGTCTGGCAGCACGCCTAATCGCTTATGGTGACTGTGATGTGATGTTGGCTGGCGGTAGTGAAAAAGGCTCTAGCCAGCTGGGTATGGCTGGCTTTGCTTCTATGGGCGCCTTATCTACCCGCAATGAAGACCCAACCCGTGCGAGTCGTCCTTTTGATAAAGACAGAGATGGCTTCGTCCTAGGTGATGGTGCTGGTATCTTGGTACTAGAGAGCTTAGCACATGCCAAAGCTCGGGGGGCAACCATCTTAGCTGAGCTAGTTGGCTTTGGTATGAGTGATGATGCACATCATATCACTGCCCCACCAACTGATGGTGATGGTGCAGCACGTGCGATGCAAACAGCCATTGCCGATGCAGGTATTAATACCTGTCAGATCAGTTATGTGAATGCACATGGCACCAGTACCCCTGTCGGTGATATTGCAGAGTCAAAAGCGATAGAAGGATTATTTAGTAACTGTCCACAAATGCCTTTAGTCAGCTCGACAAAATCAATGACTGGTCACTTGCTAGGTGCTGCTGGTGCGGTAGAAGCCATCTTTACTGTAAAAGCGCTACAAGAACAAGTGATACCGCCAACTATTAATCTGGATAATGTCGATGAAGAATGCCGTTTAGACTATGTACCCCATACCGCACGCTCTGTCACTGACCTAAACTATGCCTTATCCAATAGCTTTGGTTTTGGCGGTACTAATGGCTCCTTGTTATTTGCACGTTGGCAACATTGACTAGTTGTATAATGTATCAGTCAGCACTGTTTTTAGGCACAGGTTAGAAAAACATTTAGGGTCTATTGAACAGATTCTAATTCCCAATTCATAATACTCAAAATACGGAGATACTCCTAGATGACTCAAGTTGCTTTCTCGCATCAGTTTTCACAGCGCTGGATTGATACGCCTGCAGAAATAAAAAATGCATTATTACAAAGGCTAGATGACATCGTCCGCCTGTTAGATGAAGACACTGATTTAGATAGCTTTGAGTTTAGTATTGCAGATTTAGATGGGTATCTAGATGATCTATATGCACAAATGGCCACTGAAATAGCAGAAAAACAAGCTGAGGCACAAGCTGAAGCAGAGCGTGCAGCAGCTGAACAAGCAGCGGCAGAAGAGCAAGCGCAAGCTGAGCAACAAGCTGAACAAGTAGAAGCGTTCGACGTCGATATTGATGAGGCGGAAGAAGTAACAGAGCAAGCGTCTGTACAAACTACTGAGACTGAATCAGCAAGCAGTGACAGTCAACATTCAGACGAGCATTCAGAAGCAGCAAGCCCTGCCCAACAGCCAGTTGCTGCATCCGTACCACCTGCTTTTAACTTTGAGCGCACTGAAGGCGAGCTAGATGCTGAGTTTATCAAAGATTTAGAGTGCAGTATTGATGACTATCTAAGTGATCAATTAAGCAGCATGTCAGAAGATCTAAAGTCTTGGCTGCGTGAAGCCATTGAAAACCGTCTTAAAAAACAGTCTAAAAAATAAACCAAAACCACAAAGCAAAAGTCAAAATAAGGTGCTATTCATGTAGCACCTTATAGATAGTACTGGCCAATACCTTGCCAATACCTTTTACCCCCTCTAGTTCTTGCTGTGATGCACCAAGTAACTGCTGTAAACCACCGAAATGATTCAGCAAGTCACGGCGACGCTTCTCGCCCAAACCTGGTATTGCCTCAAGCACAGAAGACGAGCGCCGTCTGTCCCGCTTTTTGCGATGGGCAGTGATTGCAAATCGATGCGCCTCATCTCGAATATTCATAATTAAATGCAGCGCTTTAGAATCCATAGGCAAGTCTAATGGCTCATGCTCAATAAAGTGTAGCACTTCAAGCCCAGCTTTTCGACCTTCACCTTTAGCAACACCAATCAGCAAGGTTTCATTTAAAATACCCAGCTCAGTAAGCACCTCTTTTGCCATATTCAACTGACCCTTGCCGCCATCCACCAACAAAATATCGGGCAGTGGATGCTTTTTATAACGCCGTGTCAATGCTTGCGCCATGGCTGCATAGTCATCGCCATCTTGCACGCCATGAATGGCATATTGGCGATAATCACGCTTGCGTGCCCCGCCTTGGTCGAACACCACACAGCTAGCAATCGTTGCCTCACCCATAGTATGTGAGATATCAAAGCACTCAATAGTATTAATATTGCTTTGGCTAACTGGCTCAAGCACTTCTTTTAACGCTATAAATCTGGCATGCAGCTCAAGATAATCACCCAGCTTGGTTTTAAGCGCATTATTGGCATTTAACTTTGCCAATTCTAACCATTCTGCACGGTGCTCACGCACCACCGTTTTAATCACCGTTTTACTATCGAAATGGGTGATTAGTGCTTGCTGTACTGCATCTTGATCTGGTAATTCGTGGCTAATAATAATCTCTGGTGGTAAATCATCGGTTACCTGAAAGTAAAATGAGCTGATAAAGGCAGATAAGTTGTCTGCCAATGGCTCACTGCTGTCCACATCTGGGAAGTAGTTTTTGCCACCCAATACCCGTCCGCCACGCACAGTCAGCACGTTGACACAGGTAATACCCGCCTGACTGGCAATGGAAATGATATCAGCCTCACCAGCCACCGTATATACCGCCTGCCTTGACTGCACTTCACGCAGCATTGACAATTGATCTCGATAAAGCGCAGCTTTTTCAAACGCCATATCTTCTGCCGCCGCTTCCATTTTCTCAATCAATACCTTGTGAATATCACTCGAATCCCCTTTTAAAAAGCGAATGGTATTACTCACGTCTTCGGCATATTCTTCAGGCGTGACCAAGCCCACACAGGGCGCACGGCAACGCTTGATTTGATATTCCAAGCAAGGACGCTTGCGCTGACGAAAAAAGGTGTTGGTGCATTGCCGCATTTGAAACATTTTTTGCATCAAAGTGAGAGTTTCTTTGGCTGCCGTTGCCGATGGAAAAGGACCAAAAAACTTACCCTTTTGATGCTTGGCTTTACCACGCCCATAAGCCAAGCGAGGATATGGCTTATCAGCTGAGATAAACACATATAAATAAGATTTATCATCCCGCAATAAGACATTATAAGGTGGGCGATGCTCTTTAATCAGGTTTTGCTCAAGCAATAAAGCTTCGGTTTCACTGCGAGTAATAATGGTATCAATATTATGTATTCTTGATACCAGTGCCCGTGTTTTAGGATGATCAATGGTCTTCGCAAAATAACTGTTCACCCGATTTTTTAGTGACTTAGCTTTACCAACATATAGAATGTCACCATTTTTACCCAACATTTTATAAACCCCTGGAAAATTGGGCAGGCGCTTAATCAAATGCTTGAGACGGGCTTGTTTGTCATCAGTTGCTGATGCCATTTTATTCACCATTGCTTCCAATACCAACCTGATAAAATAATTAAACAGATAGTATATTTATGGGGGGCTAAGCTACTTATTACAAGCACAGCTTCTAAACCTAACCCAGCGAGCTGCACACATCATCTAATTATTATCGCAACCTAGCTGTCAGCATAACTCAGTTTTTAGAATAACTCAGTTTTAGAATAACTCAGTTTTTAAAATAGCCCTGTTGTCAGAAAAGAAAGTTATACCTTTTCTAAAAAATAACCTATCTTTGTCAAACTCGCTAAACCTACTACTTGTAGCGTTTGCACTCGTTTTCCTCGATAGCTTAATTTTTAGATTTGGTATTACAAGCGCAAAAAAGCTGGCACAGAGGCCAGCTTAGTTTATCGTTTGGTACTGAAAACACTCATTGTTGTCATAAAGCGTTTAACTCAACCATCCAATTAAATTAATATGACAACATTAACCTTAATGTCTAAAACTAGACATCAGCGCAGGAATACCTGGCAACATACCAACCATCGCCATTACTGCCGTTAACAATACAAACATAAAGGCTGGGATAATCCAGCGGCTCATACGGCTTAAGCCAGCACTGCGCTCTTTAGAACCAATTAGGCCCATGTTATCCAGTAGTACGGTCAATGACCAACCAAAGGCTGGATTAACCAATGCCGAGGCGAATACAACAATCGCTGCCGATTGAGTAGTTTTACCTTCACGTGTCATCTCCATACCTGCCTCAAGTAATGGAATAAACACGCCAACTACAAGCGCCACACACATTACAGGCTCCCAAATAGCCAAATCCATTGGATAGCCCCACAGCGCAGCAATAATACAAAGCAATGCGGTTAAAATAGCCCCTGCTGGGATAGGACGCTTAGCAATGGCAGCAGGAACAATATAGGTACCCCAAGATGAGGTAAAGTTGGCGCCACCCAATACTGAGCCAGCAATCTGACGAATAGACGCACTGGCCATAGTGTCATCAATGTTCATGATGACTTTTTCGGTACGCTTAGGATAGCTGATCTTTTGGAAAACCTGGTGACCTAAGAAATCAGGTGACCACATGGCAACGGCCAATACCGCAAACGGCAATACTACCATAAAGCTTTCTAAATTTGGCAGGCCCAATTTCCAGCCTGTCGTTTCACCCCACCAATACATAGGGCTTAACTCTGGAATACCAGGACCTGTCTCAAAGTGGAATGGTGCCCCCAACAAATAGGCAGTTACACCACCTAAAAAACAGCTTAATGGCACTGCCAACCAACGTTTATTATAATTTTCTAATATGGCATACAACACAATGGTGCCCAAGATTACAATGAAGGCAATGTGTGGCATATTAATAGTTTCTGCCCAAGCCAATAATTTATTAACCTGCGAGGTGGTGCCAATAAAGCCGAGATACAGCAGCAAGCCACCACACACCCCTTTACTGGTCAGGTTTGCCAGCAAACTGCCCCCTTTACTAATCGCTAACAGCAGTCCAAACAAACCAATTAACAGACCAAAGGCCATTGGATGCCCACCAGCCAACACCACAATCGGAATCAGCGGAATCAATGGACCATGGGTACCAGCCAAGTTGGCCGTCGGTAGGATAAAACCTGAAAACAAAATAACGAAGAACGAAACGATTAATAATTCATAACGTACGTTTTCTAAAATAAAGTGATCACCAAGACCTAGTGCACCTGCAAAGGTAGCGGCAATAGCGCCCACCATCACAACTTTACCAATGGTCGCCGCTAACGCAGGAATGGTGTCTTCATATTCAAAACGGTAATCGCGGAAAGGTAGGTTGGGTCGCCAGCGCTTAGGCTGCATAATCTGTAGCTCATGATCTAAATATTCATCACGGCTAGCAAAGCTAGAACTTGGCTTATGAAGCTCTTGATAGGTACCTGAAATAACAGGTGCACCCTCGTGGATAGAGGTCTGTTCTGAGTCCTTACTCATAGTTTCTCCTTGTACACTAATTTCATCCCTGCTCGGAATTGTAATTCGTATCAATTCAGTACACTTGTGCCCTTATTGTATGCCAACATGACAAAAAATACGAGAAAAATTTTGCCTAACCTGATGATTTAATGGTAAAAAAAACAAGCTTATACAAAAAAACCCTTATGCCATAAGGGATAAGGGTTTTTTGTGGAAACCTATTTAATTTATATTTAATTAACATATCAAAATATTAATAATATATTTATTAAGCTTCTTCACGACGTACAGCAAGCTTCTCACGAATACGTGCAGATTTACCTGAACGCTCACGTAAGTAGTAAAGTTTCGCACGACGTACAGCACCACGACGTTTCACTTCAATGCTGTGAATGATTGGTGAATGTAGCTGGAATGCACGCTCAACACCGATACCGCTTGAGATTTTACGAACAGTGAAAGCTGAGTTCAGACCACGGTTACGCTTAGCGATAACCACACCTTCAAAGGCCTGAAGACGCTCACGCTCACCTTCACGAACTTTTACTTGAACCACTACTGTATCACCAGTAGAGAACTTTGGACGCTCTAATAGTTGAGAATTTTCAACTGCTTGTACTAGTGGATGTACATTACTCATGAGATTGCTCCTCACATGGGATGGCATAGGCTAAGGCGCGTACCACCCGTTTATAATAATTACCTCTTTTGCTCCGCCAGAGTCAAAAGATGGAAACAGGAATAAGAAATAGCATATAAGTGATGGTTAAAATAAAGACTATAAGCAAGAAAAGGTCTATCGGCCTTGTCTTTTTAAGTTATATCCTTTATTTTTTATTCACTTTTTTGAGCAAGCGGGCTTGCTCTGTATTTGGCTTAAAGTTTTGCCACAAGTCAGGTCGCCTTTGCTTGGTGCGATTGACTTGCTGTGTAAAGCGCCACATTGCGATATTGGCGTGATGACCAGATAACAACACTTCTGGCACCGTCAAACCTTCAAATTCATGAGGCTTGGTATAGTGTGGACAATCAAGTAATCCTTCAACAAAGGAGTCTTGCTCAGCAGACTTTGCATCACCCATCACATCGGGCAATCGTCGAATCACACTGTCCATTAGCACCATCGCAGGTAGCTCACCTCCCGTTAATACAAAATCTCCAATCGAGATTTCCATATCAACATAACGCTGCAAAAGTCGCTCATCTATGCCTTCATAACGACCACATAATAAAATCATAGCGTCATAATCATGCAGCGACATTACTGTCTTTTCATCTAACTTATCGCCTTGCGGGGACAGATAGATAACCGGACAATACTCAGCTTGCGTACGGCAGCCGTGTTGACTGGCTTGCGACTTAGCAAATTGAATGGCTTTCGCCAGTGGCTCTGCCATCATCACCATACCGGGACCACCGCCAAAGGGGCGCTCATCTATACGGCGATAATTATCGGTCGTAAAATCACGTGGATTTATACAGTCGATGACGACTTGCTTATTTTGTACCGCTCTCCCAGTAATGCCGTAGTCACGGATGGCACTAAACATTTCTGGTAATATGGTGATGACAGCAAAGTACATTAGGTCACCTCCATCTTATGAATGGGTCAAAATAATCAATAACAGCGATTTATTGTCAGACTTAGAACAGATAACTAACTAATAGCTTGAAGCAACTAGAAACTAGCACTAAAAATCTTTTTCCCAATCAACAATCATCTGTCCTGTCGGCAAATCGACTTCGCCAACCGTTTGCTTGTGCCAAGGAATGAGTCGTGCTTCATCATCAATACTGTCACTGGTCGGTACTACCTTCATAATAGGATGGGCACCGGTTTCGAACAGCTCTTTGATACGGCCAAGACATTCCTGTTGCTGGTTAATAACGGTTAGACCAACCAAATCAGACCAGTAATACTCGTCTTCTTCAGTCTCAGGTAAGCTGTCTTTGTCAATCCAAATGCTCACGCCATTCATGGTTTCAGCAACATTACGATCTGGAATCTGCTCAAACTGAGCCACAATTCCTGATCCTTGCTTCCTCCAGTTGACAACGGTTAAAGGCTTAAAGCCTGTTGCCGTTTTTATCCACCAAGGTGAGTAACTAAAAATAGCCTCTCGCTCCTCAGTTTCGCTAAATACCCATAACCAGCCTTTAATGCCGTATGGTTTCTTTAGCTGTCCTATTTGCATAAGACTGTCAGCGTTTGGGGTTGTCATAAGACCTTCTCAGCAACAATAATTATTATAAAATACAGGTGTTGTTCTAAAAACACACCCTCTTTCACAATAGTTAATTAAAAAAGAAATGCTCAAATCTACCTTGCAATCGGTTATGATCTACTGAACTCGCCAATTACAAAAATTAGATTTGAATTATGCAGTTTCTTCTTCAGTTGCAGGCTTGTAACCTTTTGCCAATGCTTTAACGCGATCTGAAGGTTGTGCACCTTTTGCGATCCAAGCATTGTAAGCTTCCATATCCAAGCGAAGCTCAACTTCTTGACCTTTCGCTAATGGGTTATAAAAACCTAGATTTTCGATGTAACGGCCATCGCGTGAACGACGCTGATCTGCTACAACAACTTGATAGAATGGGCGTTTTTTGGCACCGCCCCGTGCTAAACGAATAACAACCATTTGAGTTCTCTCTTCCGTAGGTATACCAAAAAGGGCATAATTATATCAGAATACTAATGACTTGGAAACCTTTAAGTTAACAAAACTGTTAATATCAGTTATATCCGCAGCCACCTATACGATTTATCATGTACATTATATTATATAATCAAACCATGCGTTAGCCATGAACATTTAATACATAATACAGATATACATCAATACAGCGACCTTGCCAATGACCAATACTTCGTTCCGCTCATTTTTATCTCGGCTCAGCCTAAGACCCAGATCCAACACGTGGCAAACCACCATAGCAGTGATGCTAATGGTGAGTATTAGCGTGGTTGTTTCTATCTGGTTCTTTTGGCGTAGCTTGTATCTACCTGAGTTAAAAAACCATGCTCGTTACTTAACCACTGAGTTAAAGCTAGTGACAGCAACTCGTGAGCATTGGGCAGACAACGAAGAAGTCAGCAATTGGATTCTCGCTAACAATCATATCGTGGTTGTCGACGATCCAAGCCAGTTTCCTGACGTTTCAGATAAAGCTGTGGTTGAATTCTTTACTGATGTTATTCAAAAAGAAATCAGCCAACAGCTTGGTCGCGAGAGTGTGGTTTACTTTAAATTCAAACCAACACCCCAGCTCTGGGTTCAGGATACAGCATCTCCAGAGTTTTGGATACGTGAACCTGTTATATTTTATGCACAATACAGTCCAAGTACCTTCGCTTTCTTCTTACTTGGCATTCCATTGTTCACTTTGATCACCATTTTACTGCTAGTTCGTCAGCTCAATCGCCCGTTACGTAAACTGCAACAGGCCGCCACTAACTATATGCGCTTAGGCACCGCCACCAGCTTGCCGACCAAAAAAGGAGCAACAGAGATTCGCCGCGTCAACATGGCATTTAACCGTCTATTTACCACGCTCAGTCAAGCACAAAAAGAGCGTACCATCATGCTAGCTGGTATCTCGCATGATCTGCGCACCCCTTTAACTCGAATGCGCCTGACCGCTGAAATGCTACCAGACGAGTTTTTCCGTGAAGGTCTCATCTATGATATTGAAGACATGGATGCTATTTTAGAACAATTCATCTCCTTTATGAAGGATGGTTCCGATGAAGCCGTTCGCCTCACCGACCTGGATAACATTTTCAATGAAGTGATGGTTCAGTTTGCACCTTTAGAGTTTATTTACCAGTCAGAAGGTCTACGCAAAGTTCCCGTACGCCCCTTATCTATTAAACGTCTCATTATTAATCTCATTGTCAACGCTCAGCGCTACGGCAAGCCTCCTATTTATCTTACCGCTACTATCAATCCAACCTTCAATGCTCATGACACTCTCGATCAAGACGAAGAAAGCACCGTTTCAACTCCTGGCATGGTGCGCAAAGCCAAAGAACAGCTCATCATCTGTGTCCGAGATTGTGGTCCTGGCGTGGCAGACGACCACCTAGAGCGCATTATGCAGCCTTTTGAGCGTGGTGAATCCGCTCGTACCACCCAAGGCAGCGGATTGGGTCTGGCTATCGTTCAGCGTATTGCAGCCCTGCACCACGGCACCGTCGAAGCCATCAATCATCCTGAAGGCGGACTGCAAGTATGTGTCCGTATTCCACTGCTGTCAGAAACATTGCCAGAAGCTGAAGACACCAACCAAACAGAAACTGCTTCAAGTGACAAATTAAACCTTAAAAAACAAAAACCAGATACAGACATTTAGCACCTAGAATAAGACAAGCAGCCACCCCTAGCCGAACCAAACCACACACCAAGCCAAACAGGAGCCCATCTCGCTTTACGCTCCTATCTTGGCTTGCACAGGGACAGGCACTAAGGCCAGAGGCGTTCCTGACTCAGCGATACCGCCTCTAGCCAAGCGCCTGTAACCCTGTGCCTCACCAAGGATATCCGCTACAATCGAGGCTAAACCGCCCCTTCAATTCACACTCACGTTGAAAATCCCCCTAATCTCCCTTTCAGAAAGGGCGACTTTGCATCGTGCAAAACTCTACGTCATTTATTGATTGCACGATTTGTAGGTTGGTGTCGAGGGACGATACCCAACATGTTATAAATAACAAATTTGAATATCGCTGGGTGTCGTTACCTCCATGCCAGCCTACATGCCTTACCATGCAAGGGTTTTCGTAATTCGATACTTGCACGATCCACAAAACCGCCACCAACAAAAAAGCCAGACACGCATTTTGCACATCTGGCTTTTATTAATAGCAATCTAGCTGAGCTTGGTCGCTTAACTCAAGACCCAAACACTAGCTGTCTTCAGCAATAATCTTACGCTCGCCCTTCTCTTGGGTCAGCTGATCAGCGGCAATAGTCTGAGTCAATGGACGCACCGGCCAACGCATAATAAAGCGAGCACCGCCTAAATCTGGGCTTTCATCGACTGACATTTTACCATTAAACCAGAACGCAATACGTGACACAATAGACAGACCCAAGCCATAACCACCTGATGCTCTGGTACGACTGTCATCAAGACGAGCAAAAGGTACAAATACCTTATCCCTATCTTCTTCAGGAATACCCTGACCATCATCCTCAACACAAACAAAGGCATCACCTTTATTCACACCTGCGCTGATGATGATTTTGGTTTCGGCATAGCGCAGTGCGTTACCGGCTAAGTTTTGTACGACTCGATGCAAGTAGCGTCTGTCAGCAACCGCTGTGACTTTGGCAGAAGGTGGATCGCCAATCACTTCAATCGGCTTGCCTAACGCATTGGTCTCACGCACGATTTGCTCGACCAATTCCCGTAAGTTGACTGGCTCAAGGTCTAGCTTAGGCGAGCCTTCTTCTAGCTTAGCATAGGTCAAAATCTCATCAATCAAGCTATTAAGTGACTCAATATCTTCATCAATATAATCACGTTGCATTTGCCGTGATTCAGGATCATCAGTATCAGCCAACATATCTACTGCAAAACGAATACGCGCCACTGGCGTTCTTAACTCATGGGATACCGCACGGGTCAGCTCACGTTGGGATTCAATTAAGCGCTTAATATGTTCGGTCATGGTGTTAAAGGTGGCCGCCAAACGGGCGATTTCATCTTGACCCACTACTTGCACCTGAGTCTCTAGATTACCCTCACCCACTTCATTAACACCAGACTGAATCAGCTGTAACTTGCGCTCTAACGGAAAAATCAAGGCATAAACACCCAAACTAATCAGGAACATACTGATCAGCACCACACTGATAATTAGATTGAACGGAAACCACTTAAACAAGCTGACAGGACCAATAACCACTACCATACCCTCTAATTCAGAAGGGGCGATAATCTTGATAGAGGAGTCATCTGTACGGGTACTATCACGGAACAACATCACCACTTCATCACGCTCTAACCGACGCATCTGATCGTCATCTAGCTCTAACGCTTCAATGGTTTCTATGCTCAATGGGAAAGCAAATTTTTCTGATATCTCAGCAAGGCGATGTTGTTTGGCTGCTAAGCCCTTGTAGTAAGATAAGTCATTGAGTAGCAATACAGCCATCGCCCGAACTTGCTGCTCGGTTACCTTACTTATACGCACTGTAATCACATTATCTTCACCCTCAATAGGATGGAAGATATCTGCATAAGCGGGCTGTGCTACATAGCGCACTACTGTTTTTTCTTCTTCTAAGCGCTTTAGCTCACTGGCCTTAAAATCAATATTCGATGCAGGCTCAATACTAAAGTTATTGCCAAACAGCTGACTAATATCATTTAACCAATACTCCCGCTGCACATCTGATGCCTGCTGCTGTAATCCTGAACCAATAAGATATAAAGCGCCAGTCGCAACGTTTTCTCGATATGATTGGATTCGCTCTTTGTTGATGGTATCAACTAACAACTGCGCAAACATGGCCACAAACAAACAGACCAATAACAGCCCAGCATAGATACGCAAGAATATACTATGTTTTAATGATGAGAAGATTGGCATATGGCATCTTATTACATACAATAGTGTTTTAAGTTATCATTTTAACTTAAAAAAGCCAGCTTGATAGCTGGCTTTTTTATTTTGTAACACAAACAGTCTAATTAAATACTCACATTCACGAATATACGGTGTATTAAATCGAATGACTGTGTATCACTTACATCCAGCGCAGAGTTAGCTACCTTCTTTAACGAACAAATAGCCTTTACTGCGAACTGTTTTAATACGTTTTGGATTTTCTGGATCATCACCAATCTTTGGACGAATGCGAGAAATACGTACGTCAATCGAGCGATCTTGACCATCATATTCAATACCACGTAGTCGCTCAAAGATATCTTCACGTGACAAGATACGGCCAGCATTAGAGGCTAGTAACCATAACAAATCATACTCAGCACTGGTGAAATCAACCAACTCGCCGTTTAGGGTTACTGAACGACCACCATTGTCAATAATTAACTCACCAAATTCTAAGCGTTGCTGTACTTCTTCTGACGGTGTATTTTCTGATCGGCGTAGTAGTGCACGGATACGGGCTAATAAAACTCGAGGTTGAGCAGGCTTAGCGACATAGTCATCAGCACCCATTTCTAAACCCAATACCTGATCCATATCTTCGGTACGTGCTGTCAACATCAAAATTGGGCTATGGAAATGTGGACGCACTTCGCGACAAACAGTTAGTCCGTCACTTCCTGGTAACATCACATCTAGCACAACTAGATCTGGTTGCTCATTAATGATACGGCGAATAGCACGGTTACCATCAGTTTCAATAGCAACATCCATACCATTTTTTATCAGATAATCTTGAGTTAACATAGCTAACCGCTCGTCATCTTCGACAATCAAAATTCTTGGGGCTTGTTCTTCATCAATAGTGGACATTATTATTTTCCTCAAAAATTGTAAACTCTTAATAGCAATCTTTAAAAGCAAGCTGTTTTATGCGCTAAAATGATTGCTGTTTAGTTCAGTATATATAATTTTCATAGAATTGAAATGTAAATGTTAATATAACCGATATTAGCATAAAAAAAAACAGCCTAATGTAGGCTGTTATTTTTATCAGTCACTATTATGTAATATAAAAATATTTAACCAGCCTACGCTCGGTTACGATACTTACGAATCGTTTGTAACTGTGCAACAGACTCTGCAAGTGATGCTAAAGCTGCATTAGTTTGTAGGGTTTCAGATTGATTCACCAGCATTTGCTCCGCTTTCTTACGGGCTTCGATGATTTTAGCTTCGTCTAAGTCATCAGCTCGTACAGCTGTATCTGCTAACACAGTTACCATTTTTGGTTGAACTTCAAGAACGCCACCAGACACATAAACAATTTCTTCATTTCCATCTGGAGTTTGAATACGCATTGAGCCTGGTTTAAGTAGAGTTATAAGTGGCGTATGACCTGCTAATATACCAATTTCACCATCAACACCCGTCGCAATTAACATGCTGATATCACCAGCATATATCTCTTCACGAGCACTAACTACTCGGCACTGTAAGGTTGCCATGCGACTCTCCATTATTAACGCATTAATTAAATAATTTAATTTAAATCACTTGATATAATAAAAAACATAACTACTTTTAATAAACAAAGCGATTTAGATAGTAAAATATTTGGTTAGTAGATACTTGCCTAGTTGGCTGTCAGGTTAGTACATACGTTAAATTAACAAACGCCTTACTAACCGACTATATAGCACAACCAACTATTAACTTAATAAGCTTTATCTACACTTAATTTAACTGGTACATTAAGCAGCAGATTTCATCTTCTCAGCTTTAGCAACCGCTTCATCAATGCTACCTACCATATAGAATGCTTGTTCTGGTAAATCGTCATATTTACCTTCGATGATGTCACGGAAGCTTGAGATAGTATCACGTAAAGAAACGTATTTACCAGGAGCACCTGTAAACACCTCTGCTACGTGGAATGGCTGTGATAAGAAGCGTTGAATCTTACGTGCACGATAAACTACCAACTTATCTTCTTCTGAAAGCTCATCCATACCCAAAATCGCAATAATATCTTTTAGTTCTTTGTAACGTTGCAATACTTCTTGCACGCCACGAGCGACATTATAATGTTCTTCACCGATTACTAATGGATCTAATTGACGTGAGGTTGAGTCTAGTGGATCTACCGCTGGGTAAATACCTTGTGACGCAATATCACGGCTTAGTACAACAGTTGCGTCTAAGTGAGCAAAGGTTGTGGCTGGTGATGGATCCGTCAAGTCATCCGCAGGTACGTATACCGCTTGGATAGAGGTAATAGAGCCTGTTTGAGTAGACGTAATACGCTCTTGTAGTACACCCATCTCTTCAGCAAGTGTTGGCTGATAACCAACCGCTGATGGCATACGACCTAGAAGTGCTGATACTTCTGTACCCGCTAATGTATAACGATAGATGTTATCAACAAACAGTAGAACGTCTTTACCTTTACCAGTTTCATCTTTTTGATCACGGAAGTATTCCGCCATGGTCAAGCCTGTTAGCGCAACACGCAAGCGGTTACCAGGTGGCTCGTTCATCTGACCGTAAACCATCGCAACCTTTGAGTTAGTGAAGTTTTCAACGTCAACAACACCAGCCTCTTGCATTTCGTGATAGAAGTCGTTACCTTCACGAGTACGCTCACCAACACCAGCAAATACAGATAAGCCAGAGTGTTTAAGGGCGATGTTGTTAATCAACTCCATCATGTTAACGGTTTTACCAACACCAGCACCACCGAACAATCCAACTTTACCCCCTTTTGCAAACGGACATAGCAAGTCAATAACTTTAATGCCTGTTTCTAACAAGTCAGTACTGTTTGATTGTTCATCATAAGAAGGTGCTTGACGGTGGATAGACCATTTATCTTCTGAATTAACAGGCCCCTGCTCATCGATAGGGCGACCCAATACATCCATAATACGACCTAAGGTGGCTTCACCAACAGGCACTGTAATTGGTGCATTGGTATTTGAAACAGTTAAACCACGTTTCAAACCTTCAGTAGATCCCATGGCAATAGTACGTACGATACCATCACCCAGCTGCTGCTGAACTTCTAATGTGGTTTCAGTACCATCAACAACCAAAGCATCAAAAACTTTTGGTACTTCAGTGCGGTTAAACTCGACGTCAATAACTGCGCCAATAATCTGTACTATACGACCGCTACTCATAGCGTTCTCCTTGAACTTCTAAAATATGGGCTTTCTAAATAAGTGGGTCAATTAGGAAACAGCAGCAGCACCGCCGACAATTTCCGAAATCTCTCGGGTAATTGCCGCTTGACGCAGCTTGTTATAAACTAACTGTAAATCATCAATTAAGTCACCAGCGTTATCCGTTGCCGCTTTCATAGCGACCATACGTGCTGATTGTTCAGAAGCGATATTTTCCATAACCGCTTGATAGACAATAGATTCAATATAACGACCTAAAAGACCATCAATCAAAGTCTTCACATCAGGCTCGTAGATATAATCCCAATTACTTTCAGTACGAACACCTGAGCTTGGTTCTACAGCATCTTCAGGAAGTGGCACAAGCTGGCTTACGGTAGGCTCCTGAGTCATCGCATTCACAAACTTATTATAAACAATATAAATACGATCTATATTGCCATTTGCATAATCATCAAGCATGGCTTGTACAGGAGCATTAATTTGCTCAAATGTTGGATTATCACCATAATCTGTTATCGCTGAGGTTACTTTGCCACCAAAGCTTTTAAAAAAACCAACACCTTTCGAGCCTATCACTGCAAATTCAGGTTCGACAGATTGGTTTTCAAATTCTTGTACATTTTTCATCAACTTTTTGAACAAGTTGATATTTAATCCACCAGCTAAGCCACGATCAGAAGTAACTAGAATATAACCCACACGATTAATCGCACGGCTGTTCATATATGGATGCTTATAATCTGAAGACGCATGGACCAAGTGGGAAACCACGCGACGCATACTCTCGGCATAAGGACGACCCACTTCCATACGCTCTTGAGCACGGCGCATCTTACTGGCGGCTACCATTTGCATCGCACGCGTGATTTTCTGCGTACTTTTAATACTGGTAACCTTAGCACGAATTTCTTTTAAACTTGCCATAACATTTCCAATTCGGCGGGGTTTAAATGAGGTTAAATCTCAAGCTCAGATAAATCACAAATTCACACAATTCAATAGTGCGACCAGCCTAGCCAATCGCACCCATTAAATTAGAATGTGTGGTTTTGTAAAAATGTTTCAACTGAAGCTTTTAAACGGCCCGCAATATCATCATTATAGTTTGCTGTTTCGTCGATCTCTTTCATAAAATCAGCCTGCTCGTCATGCATATAGCGTAAGAATGCTTCTTCCCATGCACCAATTTTTTCGACTGGGATATCTGCTAGATAACCTTCGTTCGATGCATAGATAACAGCAGCTTGCTCAGCAATAGACATAGGCTGATACTGCTTTTGCTTCATCAGCTCAGTCACACGCTCACCATGATCTAGCTGTTGCTTAGTGGCATCATCAAGATCCGAGGCAAACTGAGCAAAGGCAGCTAGCTCACGATATTGGGCTAGTGCAGTACGAATACCACCTGATAGCTTTTTGATGATCTTAGTCTGAGCTGAACCACCAACACGAGATACTGAAATACCGGCGTTAACAGCAGGTCGGATACCTGAGTTAAATAGGTTAGATTCTAAGAAAATCTGACCGTCTGTAATCGAAATTACGTTGGTTGGTACGAATGCAGATACGTCACCAGCTTGCGTTTCAATAATTGGTAGCGCAGTTAAAGAACCTGTCTGACCTTTTACTTCACCATTAGTGAACTCTTCAACATAGTCAGCGTTAACACGTGATGCACGCTCTAGTAGACGTGAGTGAAGATAGAAGACATCACCTGGATAAGCTTCACGACCTGGTGGACGGCGTAATAATAGTGAAATTTGACGATATGCAACTGCTTGCTTAGATAGGTCATCATAAACAATTAAGGCATCTTCACCACGATCTCGGAAATACTCACCCATTGTACAACCAGAGTAAGGCGCAATATACTGAAGAGCTGCTGGTTCAGAAGCTGATGCCACAACAACTGTTGTATATTCTAAAGCACCTGTTTCTTCAAGCTTACGTACAACGTTAGCAATGGTCGAACGCTTCTGACCTACTGCAACATAGATACACTTAATGCCTGAATCTTTTTGAGCAATAATGGCGTCAATTGCTAACGCAGTTTTACCAGTTTGACGATCCCCAATGATAAGTTCACGTTGACCACGTCCGATTGGAATCATGGTGTCAACTGCCTTATACCCAGTCATTACAGGCTCATCAACTGATTGACGAGCAATAACACCTGGCGCAATTTTTTCTACTTTATCTGTTAACTTCGCATTGATTGGACCTTTGCCGTCAATTGGGTTTCCTAAAGCGTCTACCACACGTCCTAACAACTCAGGACCTACTGGTACTTCAAGAATACGGCCAGTACAGTAAGCTTTTTGACCTTCTTGCAGACCTAGGTAATCACCCAAAACAACGGCACCTACGGAGTCTTGTTCAAGGTTCAATGCCATACCATAGACATCACCTTCAAACTCAATCATCTCACCGTACATTGCATCTTCAAGACCATGAATTTGAACAATACCATCAAATACTTTGACGATAGTGCCTTCATTTTTTGCGGTCGCACCCGTATCAAGGTCTTGAATTCGCTGCTTAATCAGCTGACTGATCTCTGCTGGATTCAATTGTTGCATTGCCTTGTTTCCTTTAATTTGTGATTGCCTGCTTACTCGCTGGTTTATTAATGCTCTAGTGACTGTTTGGCATGTAAGTATTCATTTGTGTCTATACTCACTGTCTCAGTCACTACAAATAATAAGCAATATAATTAATAAGCAATATAATGTCAGTGAGCTATGATTACATTTCGTAATTAACGCTTATCACTTTTCATTAGTATTAATTATGAGTATTAATTAAATATGCGTTAAGCAGTTAGCTGTGTTTTTAACTGTTTTAATTTACCACGCACCGAGTCATCAATAAGCTTATCGCCAATTTTTATAGTAGCACCCGCTATTAAACTAGGATCTACATCCTCATGAAGGATTACAGATGCGTTAAAGTTCTTTTCTAATCTTAGCTTTAACAAGTTACGCTGAGCTTCTTGTAGCGGATATGCAGACGTCACATATGCATCAATTTGCTTGAGTGCTTCTGCACGATACAAGCGAAATTGCTCATAAACCTGAGGTAGTAAGCTTAAACGCTCTTGCTCGGCTAATTGATGCACAAAATTTTGAATTTGAGTAGAAGCCGCCGGCAGTGGATCGTTAGCCTGTCCGCCTCTATTATGACCTTGAGCACTAAAAAGCAATGACTTAAGCGCAGTTGCTTCAGTTGAGGTAACTTGTTCATCGTAAATGCTGACAAGTGCTTTTGCTTTTTGCTGGGCCGTAATAGCTGGGTTGTCTAACATATGCTCGAAGGCAGAATCACTAACCACGCTACTTGCGATAAGCAAGAAATCTTCCCACTCACCGATGACCGAGTTTTCATGGGCATAGTCAAATGCTGCTTTAGCATAGGGTCTCGCTAGTGTAGATAATTCAGCCATTATGTCCTCTTAGCCACTTTTTTGAAAAACTTATTTTAACAAACCAGATAACAAAAATTGAGCATCGATTAATTGAAAAATTATGATTGACTGGCAGTTGATTTTTCATTTTGCCATATTAAAGCCATATAGCAACATCATTCGTTACTCTAAAAAATTAGCAACTATCAACTAAAGCTTAGCTGCTAACTCCTCCAGCATACTGGCATGCTTTTGCGAATCAATTTTTTCTTTTAGTATCTGCTCTGCGCCTAGTACTGCAAGCTCTGATACTTGAGTGCGTAAGCTTTCACGTGCTTGATTGATCTCAAGATCTATCGATTCACGTGCTTGCTGGCGTATACGTTCGCCTTCAACTTGTGCCTGCGCTTTTGCTTCTTCAATAAGCTGATTTGCACTTTTATTAGCTTGTTCAATAAGTGCGGCAGCTTTTACTTTTGCAGTTGCAAGTTCTTGCTCAGCCGATTGCTCTGCACTTGCTAAGTCTTCTTTTGCCTTTTCCGCCGCATTCAGACCTTCAGCAATTTTTTTCTGACGTTCATCAATTGCGCCTGATAAGAAAGGCCATACAAACTTCATGCAAAATAAAACAAATATTGCAAAGGCTATGGACTGACCGATAAGGGTTAGATTAATATTCACACGATCACCTCTTTATTAATAAAAATCAGTTTCATTGACCATTCGGCATCAAGTACCATCTATTTAAACATCTAGTACTATCAATTGAAACATCAAGTACTATCTATTGAAACATCGAATGGTCAACAGGCTTAACTGATGTTTAATTAAGCTCCAAGAGGGTTAGCGAATAATAACAACATCGCAATACCAACACCAATCATTGGTACCGCATCAAGTAGACCGGCAACAATAAACATACGAGTTTGCAACTGTGAGCCAAGCTCTGGCTGACGTGCAACACTTTCTAGGAATTTTCCGCCTAATAGAGCGAAGCCAATGCCGGTAGCTAGTGCACCTGCGCCAATAAGTATTGCAACTGCAATAACAGTCTGACCATTTAATGTCGCTAATACTGGATCCATTGATGTATCCTCATTTACCTGTTGATTGATTAAAAAAATCTAACTAAATTAATGTTCAGTTTGTGATGCAAGCGATAAGTAGATTATCGTTAGCATCATAAAGATGAACGCTTGAAGTGTAATAATTAAAATATGGAATATTGCCCAAGGTACCGATAATGCCCACTGAATCCAGAATGGCAATAAGGCAATCAATACGAAAACCAATTCGCCTGCATACATGTTACCAAACAAACGTAAGCCAAGTGACACTGGTTTTGCAATTAAAGTAACTGACTCTAAAATCAAGTTAACTGGGAATAATAAAACTTTTGCAATTGGATTTGAAGCACTAAAAGGATGCATGGTTAGCTCACCGATAAAGCCACCTAGCCCTTTTTCTTTAATGCTAAAACCAATAATTAAGAAAAATACCGAAAATGACATTCCCAAAGTGATATTTGGATCTGTTGTCGATACTATCTTAAAATATACATGGTGGGGATCATGTCCCATCGCCGCACCAATTTTTTGTGCTAATACTGGAATATAGTCGATGGGCATTAAATCCATCAAGTTCATCAAAAATATCCACACAAAAATTGTCAATGCTAAAGGTGCAATAAGCTTCGATGTACCATTGTATGAATCGCGTACGTTGGTATCAACGAACTCTACAATCATTTCGATTGCTGCTTGTAGCTTTCCAGGCACTCCAGAAGTTGCACGTTTAGCAACAAACCAGAATAAAGCACAAAAAATAACACCAAGCCCAACTGACCAAAGCATAGAGTCCAAATGAATGGCCATAAAACCCATGTCACTAGCTTCTTGAGCTGTATGGGCAACCTTCCAGCCTAACTCAGGATGATAACCAAAGGTCCAGTTAGTTAAATGGTGTGCAATATAATCAGACGAGGATATTTCAGCTGCCATAATCTAAGCTTCTTATAAGTTTGTGTTAACCATAAATTTATTTAGCAAAAAATATTTACTCTTAAAAGCCTACACTTTGCTAAATAAATTTGGCGCTTAAAAAACCAACCTCTATATTAATGCAGGTTGTTAAAAGTGTAAAGAATTTGTTTAGTTCTTAAGTTCAATCTTACTGAATTTGTTATAAACCTTGTTTATAGATTCGGTAGTCATATAAAAAACGTATATATATCATACACTATTTATACAGAGTTATCATGGTTTATACTCATGTTTATCATAGTGATACTGACTGTTTTTTTCGACCACCATTGAATAGCTATAAATCATATTCATTTTAGCTAATACTGGCTTTTTTTAATTAAAGTGAGCCTTATTTATATACTCTGTATTTTTGTTAAATGCTTTGTATAGCTATGTATTACTATGATTGTATTATGTTAGAGCTGTACGTTGATGGCTCACATTGTACTTATTCGATGCTAGCGTATTTACATTAAATTTCTTACTTCTTTTATAACTTTATATGTCTTTTATAACTTTATATATAGTTTATGACTGTTGCGTTTACATATTAGTTTGCCTTAATCGCCCATCTCATCACTCTCGGCTTATTAAAGTAGCGCTTTATTATTAACAGCCCATCAATAGTAAACTTATCGAAACTTCCATAAACTAATAAAGTGACCCATCTGCATGGCAATAAAACCAAAAATAACAGCGCCGGCAGAAATAGGTTTAATGGCGAAAAACACCAGTCCAAACCCTGAAATTACCACCACCCATTTAATAATTTGACCAAGATACATTTGGCCAACTATGCTGTGCTTTGCCTGTGCGCCTGTATAACGAAAAACTAGCCCAGCAAAAATTGATTGTGCTAGCCAGTTAATAAAAGCACCAAGTGTTATGCCTTGGGTAATTAACAGCTTGCTATTTAATACGCTCGCATCGATTAACCAAGTTATCAGAATGATACACAGTAACATTGTTGAACTAAGCCGAACTTGTCGTTTTAGCTTCTGTCGCTGCAAGTCTTTTCGTTGCGACGCACGTAATGGCGTATTTGAATGAGTAACCATAGCTAAGTCTGTGTCACAAAACGCAACCATTATAGATATGGTCCTCTAGTAAAGCAAGAGAAAAGTATATATTTGTCAAACGGTTTTTATATATCCATGTGTAATCAAGGTGTTACCTTATTTTTTACCTAACTACTTTGTAGATATTTTTGTAATTTTACTATTCAATCAATTGTTTGTATTAACCAATCATAAACAATGGGGTGTAAAAGTTACAAACATATTGCCCTTGTAGTTTATTAAAAGTAAGTTATTAAAAGCAGGTTATTAAAAGTAAGTTATTACAAAAGCGCTAAGCCACCTTTCTTAATATACAGAGACTTAGCGCTTGTATTTATTATTACTTGTCTGCTTATCTTATTTATGCTCTGTTTATTTTTTATAATTCAAATCAAGCCCCATGCCTGACAAAGACCCTTCTACTATTAATTCTAATTCATTCCGTAAATGACATTATACTCGCCCAATACATTGGTTTATATCTTCGCTTAATTCTCGCCAGCCTGATATAAAGTCGTTTGCACTACTCATATCTTCTTGCTGTACGCTACTAGTCACTGGTTTTAACTTACTAAGTACACCTTGATTGCTGTCTGCCTGCAATAATATACACATCTTTGGTTGTGGTCGGTTTTGTATTAACCAATGAAACTGGCTCGCTTTTGGTGGCAGGTGATGATCTATCGTCAAGGCACCAACCATATTTAGCTTTAATGTGGGCTCGATATAGTGAAACGCATCATGATAAGCCCAATAAGGCTGCGCTGTGCTCGACTTTAACTGTGCTTGACGAACCGCCTCATCCATCTGCTTGGCAAACTCACGAACGTTAGCAGCATAAACCTCTTTATATTCTGGATTGGCTCGACTGAAGATGGCACCTAACGCTCTGGTAATGGCTTTGGCATTTTCTGGATTAAGCCAGATATGAGGGTCTAAGGTGTCTTTGATTGGCACACCCTTAACATCGCGCAGCGGCTCACGATAAAAGGCGTTTAATTCAAATAAGCTGATGCTATTGACACTGCCACCCACAGACTTGACCAAGTTGGACTCAAGCTCATTGCCAAACCACACCACATAACGACTGTCTTTTACCGTCTTCATATCGCCTGGACTTAAACTGCCGTGATGCCCGACATCACCTGGTTCTAGCAGTAATTTTGCTGACGGAGCACCTTTTGTCACTGCCTGACTTAATAAGAATAAAGGATAGTTGCTCACTGCAACTTGTGTCTTATTACGAATACTGTCTGGCAAAGCATCGATACTAATATGACGCCAAGACTTAGGTTTTACTTTTTTGGCTAAACTGCTGCTTGTGGTGGTGGTCGTTTCTACCGCTTGCGCGCTATGGTAAGTGGCGGATAGTACTGGTGCTATACTTAATAAAGCGATGCAGAGACTTTTTTTAACTTTATTAAGTTTATTTTTTTTCAGTTTTGATACCAACATATGGGCCTCTTTTTATCAATATATTTTGTATTAATAAATACGATGTGTCAGATAAAGTGATAATTAGGGAGTATTTACTAGATATGTTATACTATAACTCATATAAAATTAAGTCATTTTAGGTTAACCGATTGAATAATTCTCTCAATCACAACTTTTGGCCTAGCTTGGCTATGGCTTGAGCCCTAAAGGCTTAACATAAAATTCAAAGGAGGTAGGTGATGACTGTGTCAATAACCCAGCCAGATATACACGATGCAGCTTGCGACAACCACTCAGGGCCTCATTTACATGATGTACAGGCCTTCTCAGATCAAGAGGTCAGGCAACGTCTATTAGCCGCAGAAAAGTTGTGTGGCTTAAAGGGTGCCCGCTTTACACCACTAAGAAAAGCCGTATATCAGCTTATTTTACAAGCAGATAAACCGTTAGGTGCCTATGATTTGATTCAGAGTTTACAAGATAAGCGTGCAAAACAACAAGGCGAAAAAGCTAAAATGGTAGCACCACCAACTATTTATCGCACTTTAGAGTTTTTATTAGAGTTTGGCTTTATCCATCAGCTAACCTCGATAAATGCCTTTGTCCCCTGCTGCCATCCCCGTGATGCGCATAACGCAGTTTTTTTGTTATGTGATGCCTGTCAACGAGTACAAGAATTTAGTGGGTTACCAGTACAACAGATTGTTGACTACGTCAAACATCAAGTTGGCTTTCAAGTACAACAAAGTGTCATGGAATTAAAGGGCTTATGTGATAGCTGCTTACCAAGTTACACCAATGTATCAGTATAAACACAATATAAACTACCCTATGAGCCATAATATGAGCGCATCCAGACCAGTAAACATCCAAAAACAGCAGGCACCCACTAGCCCTCTGTCCCAGTCTAACTCCAAATCTAAACATCTGTCTCAATTACAGACAACACCTTTAATGACCCTAGACTCTATTGGTTATCAGGTTAGTGGTCATAGTAATGTAGGTCGTCATACTTGGTGTTCAAGAGTTAACTGGCTCTCTGGCGCACGCTCTGCACAGCAAAAGAACGGGCAACATAAAAGCCACACCAAACATAGTTATACGTCAGATGCCAGCACACCACAAAAAGTACTGTTAACCAATATTAACTTGAAAATTATGCCCAATGAAAAAATCAGTGTTATTGGCCCTAATGGTGCTGGAAAATCTACATTAATGAAGTTGATGTTGGGACTTATCTCTCCTACGTCTGGTAGGATTAGCTGTCATCCAGATCTAAAAGTCGGCTATGTGCCACAAAAGTTTAGCATTCCACCAATCTTGCCACTGCGAGTACAGGATTTATTAGCACAAACTAAAAGCAGGCTTAGCACTGATGAGCTCGATTTTTTATATCAATACCTGTCGATTTCACCTTTGTTAGCAAAGCAGGTTATTCATTTATCTGGCGGCGAAACTCAACGAGTGCTGTTGGCCCGCTCTTTTTTGGCAAAACCAAATTTATTAATACTAGATGAGCCAATGCAAGGACTTGATCCTGAAAGTGAGCGTTGGCTCTACGAATTTATTGATGATCTACCTGATTTTTTGCAATGCGCTATGGTGGTAGTTTCTCATGATTTGCATTGGGTAATGCGTGGCAGTCGCCGAGTAATTTGTTTAAATAAACATATTTGCTGTGAAGGTCAGCCTAGTACTATTGGTACATCACAAGAGTTTCAAAAGCTATTTGGACATCAATATGTGCAACCGTACATTCATCAGCCACATCATTGTCAACACCTTGATCCACACCTACATTAAATTGTTAATGATGAGCAAAGGCTGTATGCCAAGATTTAGTTTTTCTAGGGCATTTTCAATCTATTTAAGAATAATTATACGACTTAAAGACGTGCCCTAGGCGGATTATTGGCTTAATCTTATGTGATAAAGCGCAGGCCACCTAATGCAACAAACTACCCTTACTTTGAATACCCTTACCTAGAACACCCTGACTTTGGAACCCATTGTTTATGCTAACAGAATGGCTTAATATCATTGCTCCAGCATGGATTGCAGGCAGCCTTTTGGCACTGCTATCTGCCCCCTTAGGCTGTCTTGTCTTATGGCGACGCATGGCATTTTTTGCAGATGCTTTGGCGCACGGCACCTTATTCGGAGTTGCCTTAGCCGCTTTATGGCAATTGCCATTTTCTGCCGGTATCGCTTTGGTCAGTATCTTGGTAGTACTCGGCTTAATCTGGCTGGAAGATGAGCGCTTACCTAATGATGCGCTATTGGCAGTGGTGTCCGTTACCTTGCTGTGTTTGGGGCTACTAACACTTACTCACTTAACTCAGCTACAATCAAATGTTCTTAGCTATTTATTTGGTAATTTATTAGAAGTAGGTTGGGATGATTTACCGATACTGGCAGCTTGTGTTGGCATCGGAATTGTGGTGCTGACTTCTATTTGGCGCTCTCAAGTTATCTTAGCCAGTCATCGTGATCTAGCCTTGGTATCTGGTATTAATGCTACTCGTCAACGTCTATTTTTTATGGGAGTGTTGGCTGGCTTTTGTGCGTTGGCCTTGCAAGCAGTGGGTAGCCTGCTCATTAGTGGTTTGTTGATCTTACCTGCTCTAACCGCTAGATTGTTTGCACATTCACCTAAACAAATGGTTATTATTGCCATTATTCTGGCACAATTGGCCGTCACTGGTGGGGTTTGGGGCAGTGTACTGCTAGACATTCAGACTGGCTTAGCTATTGTGTTGGGACTCGCTTGTGCTTTTTTTGCATCTTTTATTGTATCGCGAGTGTAGGTCAAACTTATAACCACAACCTCTACTCTGACCCACTGCACTTTTCTTATCCTCCACACTTAACCTGCGCAATTAAAAAGTAGCTATGCTTACTGATATCAATAACAATAAAGCTAATGATAATAAAACTATGACTTCTAACCTAGATGTTTTTCAGCCTCCAACATTTATTAATACTGACGATGGCAATATCAACATTCTACAACTGACAGACTTACATTTGTATCTTGATACCAGCACTACCACATCTGGTATCAATAATCACCAAAGCTTTGTTGCCTGCCTTAATCAAGCACTGAATGAAGACAGACGCTGTGACCTTATCTTACTAACTGGCGACTTAGTTAACGAAGTTGATACCATAATCTACGACAGAGTGTTTGCATTGTTGCAACAGACAGGGATTCCTTTTGCCTGTCTTGCTGGTAATCACGATGTGACAGATGAAATCGATAACGGAATGAGCTTTGAACAGCGCCAATTTGTTGCTCATAACGCCGACCCTCGCCTTCTGTCTCGTCACCGCATCGCACTTAATAATTGGCAATTGCTATTACTAGATAGCAGTGTGCCAGGCAAGGTATATGGCAGCCTTGGTAACAAAAACTTGCAATGGTTACGCCAAACTCTCGCAAACTGTCATAACCCTGTCATGATTGCCATGCATCATCACCTACTTCCAATGAGCTCTGCTTGGATTAACGCCCACATTACTCAAGATTCGAGCGACTTTTGGGCATTAATAAAACAATTTCCACAGGTTAAAGCGGTGTTAACTGGACATGTACATCAGAATTTTGAGAGTAGTAAACAAGGTGTAGCAGTCTATGCAACACCGTCAACTAGCTATCAATTTCAACCCAATCAAGATGAGTTTGGCCTCGATACCGAAGCAAAACCAGGGTATCGTTGGTTGACACTCACCGCAGAAGGAGAGATTGACACTTGGGTCACTCGTATCGCTGAATAAAAACATGAAGACCCTAGGGCATATCCCTAGTAACTTACTGATTATGCCCACAATTTTATCTTTCTAACTAGGTGATTAGCTCCTCATCTTGATACATACCGATCAATATTTATATATTGACCCTAGTCAAATAAAATAAATTATGGTATAAGAGTCAATTATTTTGTTTCAGCCCCTAATAAATGGATATAGGAAACTGTCATGAGTCAAACTGCTACTGACGACTTAATCTTTAAGCCTTACGAAGCGAAAGCAGACGAAGAATACATGTCAGATGCCCAGCTTAAACACTTTGAGAATATCTTGAAAGCATGGAAGCTACAACTGGCAGGCGATGCAGATCGCTCTAAAAGCTACATTAAAGATGAATCTACTTCTTTGTCGGATACTAATGACAGAGCAACACAAGAAGAAGAGTTTGCTTTAGAGCTACGCACTAGAGATCGTGAACGCAAACTGATTCGCAAAATTGATAAATCATTAGCGGATATCAGTACAGGTGATTATGGTTTTTGTGAAACCTGTGGCGTTGACATCGGTTTACGCCGTTTAGAAGCACGACCAACTGCCACTCAGTGTATTGACTGCAAGACGTTGTCTGAAATTAAGGAACGTCAAAACTGGGGACACTCATAACCTTGGAAACACTCATAACCTTGAATACAAAACAAGTCTAAAGTCTAGGCGCATTTAAACTTGTTTTGTTTGATTATGGCTTAAATGTCTTATACCAAATCTGAAAATTAAAATATCGAGGAAAACGAGTGCAAACGCTATAAATAGTAGGTTTAGCAAGTTTGAAAAAGATAGTTTGTTTTTCAGAATAGGTATTGATATAAGTTATAGTTTAAGTGTCTCAGCCAGCAGACTACTAGACCAAATGATAATTACTGCCTATGCCAATAGCTCGCACAAAACGATCTAGTGTTCCTTGTACTGGTGCACAAGCAAATACCAGCCATAGGTCAACTTTGGGACGTTTTGCACCCTCCCCCACAGGGCAGTTACACCTAGGCTCACTAACCACAGCCGTTGCTAGCTACTGTCATATCAAGTCACTGCGAGGCAGTTGGCTAGTACGTATCGAAGATACCGATCTTGAGCGCTGTCGTCCAGAATTTAGCGCTCAAATCCTACAAGATCTTGAACACCTTGGCCTTCACTGGGACCAAGAGGTCAGCTATCAGTCACAGCGTCAGTCCCTCTATAATGAGCTACTATATGCAGGCTTATCCAATCGCTTATATGGCTGCCGTTGCTCACGTAAGCAACTGGCACAATATGATATTTATCCTGGTACTTGTCGCCCAACTCCCAACACTCAAACCCAAGCTATGCTAATGTCAGATGAAGCCTATCAGCAGCGCAAGCTCACATTTAACCAGCGTAAAGTTAGAGTACAGCTACCTAATTATAGTATTGGTTTTTTGGATGGTATCCAAGGTATGCAGTGGGCAAATCCGCAACAAAGCCTAGGCGATGTAGTACTGCGCCGTGCTGATGGCACTATCAATTACTTTTTGGCTGCCAGTATAGATGATGGCTTGCAAGGGATCACTCATGTAATGCGAGGCTTGGATATTTTGCCGTTGACTGTGGCGCAAATCAGTATAATGTCCTATTTAAAAATACCAGTTGTTGAACATTGGTATCACTTACCTTTGGTCGAAAATCAGTTTGGACAAAAGCTATCCAAACAAAACTTAGCCACTCCGATTGATACTTCAACTACCAAAAAATGCCAGCTGCTAATTCAACAAGCATTAGCACTATTAAAGCAACCCAAAGTTGAACTCGATACCCCAGAGGTTATGTTACAACAAGCTATACAGCAGTGGTCAAATGTACCATTACAACATCATAGCGTCCTTGGCAAGGCATAATCTACTCAAAAAAACATTATACTTATGCTATTTTGTTAATAATGACGGCAACGAATAGGAGCTATCTTGGGGCTGGTTTTTTGAATATTTAATAACAATCCAACCATAATTAAACACATCAGCATTGAAGATCCACCATAACTAAAGAAGGGTAAAGTCAGACCCTTAGTAGGCATAACGCCCATATTCATACCCGCATTAATTACAATTTGACCAATAAAAATAACACCTATACCAAAAGCGGTGTAACTTAAACGCATTTGATTATTACGCAGCGCATTGTAACTAATTCTCATGGTGCATATCACCACTACTGCTTCTAAAAACAAGACTGTCAGCACCCCAACCAAACCTAGCTCTTCACCAGTAATAGCCAATAAGAAATCGGTATGTGCCTCTGGTAAATGCGCTAACTTTTGCACACTTTCACCATAGCCGACACCCGTAACCTCACCACGACCAAAGGCAATCAAACTACGCGCCAACTGGTAATCTGAACCTTGGATATCATCAAACGGATCCCAAAATGATGCAAAACGTATCAGCCGATATTCTTGGAATAAAATCGCATAAACACCACCGATTGCACCCAAGACGACCAAAATCGAAATCTGTGCCCAAGAAGCACCTGCCACAAAGAAAATAGATAAAATGACCCCACTTAAGATAACCGCTGATCCAAAGTCTGGCTGTGACATGATTAACCAAATCAAAACACCGACAGTAATCCCTAAGCGAATGATGCCACCTATACCTTGACGTACCTCATTAGCGCGCCGTACCACAAAGTCGGCGGTAAATAATACCATCACCAGCTTAGCGAGCTCGGCTACTTGAAAATTAAACGGCCCTAACTGTATCCAACGTTTTGCGCCATTAATTTCATTGCCAATTGCCAAGGTTAATATTAGTAGTAATAAGACTGCGGCCAAAGACAGTACCAGAAACAACATGTCATAAAACCAAGATAAGGGGGTTTTATAGACAATAAAACCCACAGCTAGACCAATAATCATATACAAAAACTGATTTTTAAAATATGTCAGCTGTGGAAGATCATGCATATTAGCAAAAGGAATAGAGGCGGAGGCGACCATGATAAGGCTCAACACCAATAAACAGCTTACGCTAGTAATCAGCACGCCCCCAGCGGTTGGTACTGAAAACATACTAAAATAATCACGTTTGCGTGATGTTGCTGTATTTGTTGCAAAGGCAGATGCCTTAGACGTATCTTTTGCCATAGGGATTCAACTGTACTTATAAACGATGTAGATGAGTAATAAAAATAAAAAATGGGATAATAAAATGAGCTTAATATTTACTTACAGTATTTACTTATCACTAGCAAGCTGTGTCACTAACTGGCAGAAGTGCTCACCCCGCTTGTTGTAATTGGGATACTGATCTAAGCTGGCACAAGCAGGCGATAATAAAACCGCAGCCACTTGTGACAAACTATTGGTCGTTAACGATTGTACCTTTTGCATCGCCTGCTCTAGTGTCTGACAATGATGGATGCCAACTTCATCGCTAATCTGTGCTTGCTGTAAATGCGTGGCAATAATATTAGCATCTTCGCCTATTAACAAAAGCTGGCTAACATATTTATTAATCAAGGGTGCCAACTCACCAAACTGTTGCCCTTTTCCTTGTCCACCTAAAATAAGCAGCAACTTATTCCTACGATCACTACGATGCTCATAAACAGAACCCAATCCCAAAATGGCAGCCAGTGTAGATCCAACATTGGTGCCTTTAGAATCATTGAAGTAATCTACGCCTGCTACATTATCCACAAACTGACAGCGGTGTGGCAGTCCTGCAAACTCTTGTAATGTTTTTAGCATACTCTCTAGTGGAATGCCCGCCAGCTCGCCCAGTGCTAATGCTGATAAGGCATTGAGCAAATTATGCTTACCTTTTATTTTTAATTCATCAGCATTAATCAGCTTTTGAGCACCCTTGGCCAAATAAATCTGACCATCTCCTTCAGTAATCAGACCATAGTTATCCAAATCTGGAGCATTAGATCCCACACTTAGGCATGGCATATCATCAGCCACTAATGGGCGTGATAAGGCATCATCTCGATTAATGACAATAGAGTGAGCGCCTTGAAAAATTCGGTGTTTGGCTTGATGATAACTGAGCATATCGCCATGACGATCTAGGTGGTCTGGCGACATATTTAATACTGTCGCTACTTTAGCACCAAGACTGCTAATGGTTTCTAATTGAAAACTAGAAAGCTCCAGCACAGCTAGCTGCATCTTATCACCAAGCAGCCCATCCTCTAATAAGCTTAAAGCAGGCACGCCTATATTACCACCCACACCCACCTTTATCCCCGCATTCTTTGCCATTTGTCCCACCAAAGTAGTTACTGTACTTTTGGCATTGGAGCCTGTAATAGCAACAATAGGTGCTTGACACGCTTCTTTAAATAGTTGGATATCACTGACAATAGCAATACCCGCCTGTTGAGCCTGCTTCACCGCTGGTGTCGTTAGTGCAACCCCTGGACTGATAATAATACGATCTGCGCTTAATAGTAGATCTGCATCGACCGCTCCAAAGGATCTAATATCAACATTTGGCTCTAGTTGCTCTGCCAAATTTGGTGCAACATTGGCATCAGTAACTGCAACTCGATAACCTCGGCGTGCCAAATAGTTGGCTGTGGCAAGTCCAGACTGCCCCAAGCCAATGACGACTTGTAAGCCGCCTCCTTTTTGGATAAAGGCCTCTGTTGTCATATCTGATGCAGTAGTATTCGGTAATGTCGTATTTGATAATATAGTATTTGATAATATAGTATTTGTTGTCATAGCTTTTGGTGGCTTGGTTTGAGGCATAGTGGTATCTGATGTTATATCTGTCATAGTAAGTGGCATTGACATGGCAGTTAGACTTGGTATTGTAGTGGATATGAATCTACATTCAACTTTGGTCAGGACGCTTAACCTTTCGTTCTCTATTTATCTTTCATTCTCTATTTATTATGGTATGATGCTGCTGTTTTTTAAGCACCAGTGTAAAACTTAAAGGCAAATAATGCTAAAATAGTGATTGGGCAGTAATAACCTTTGTTATTCTATCATGACCCTAGCCTTATTGGCCGTAAATTAATAACACTAAATTGCACATATTATTAAAAGCGTCTTACCTGCTAATATAATTAGAGGATGTATTGTCGTTATCGTTGTCATAGTTGTTGTCATAACTTTATGATCAGTAGTTATATCATGATCAGTAGTTATATCTAGCAATACTTAGAATTTTTCTCATGTTGTGCTATTAATTTCAACTCAAACCAAATACTATCAATCAAAATCAAATAAAACGCTTAATTCTAGTTATATCAATAGCATTAAGTTATTTGAAAAGCATCAAAACAGCAGGTAGCCATCAATAACCTGTTAATATCCAACCCAACGAATAAGTTAAAACCTAAATATGATACTACCTTCTGTAAATACAATACGCGATGAGTGGTTTTCCAATGTGCGTGGTGACGTACTCTCTGGATTGGTAGTCGCTTTAGCACTAATTCCTGAAGCCATTGCTTTTTCTATTATTGCTGGTGTTGATCCTAAAGTAGGGCTTTATGCTTCCTTTTGTATCGCCGTGGTGATCAGCTTTGTCGGCGGTCGTCCTGCTATGATCTCAGCAGCAACTGGTGCTATGGCATTGGTCATGGTCACTTTGGTCGCTGATCATGGACTGCAATACTTATTGGCAGCTACCTTATTGTGTGGTGTCATACAGTTTATTATGGGGGTCTTTAAGCTTGGCAATCTGATGCGCTTCGTTTCCCGTTCAGTGGTCATTGGCTTTGTTAATGCGTTAGCTATTCTGATTTTTATGGCGCAGTTACCCGAGCTTATCCCTGCCCTCAATCCTGAAGGCGCTGATAGGATTGGATTACCAGTATATATCATGACAGCTGCTGGACTTGCCATTATTTATGGTTTTCCATTAATTCCTAAGATCGGTAAGGTCATCCCTTCACCGCTAATTTGTATTGTAGGATTAACTGCAGTTGCCTTGTATTTGGGTATTGATATCCGTAATGTCGGCGATATGGGAGAGCTTCCTGATACCTTGCCTGTCTTTTTATTACCTGATATCCCATTAAACCTAGAAACCTTGTTAATCATCGCTCCTTACTCCGCTGCCTTAGCGGTTGTCGGTCTATTAGAATCGATGATGACAGCAACTATTGTTGATGATTTAACCGATACGCTAAGTGATAAAAACCGTGAGTGTCGTGGTCAAGGTATTGCAAACCTGGTGTCTGGGTTTTTTGGTGGTATGGCTGGTTGTGCCATGATTGGTCAGTCTGTAATTAACGTGAAGTCTGGTGGTCGTACGCGTCTATCGACCTTCATTGCTGGTGCTGTATTACTGATTCTGGTAGTGTTTTTGAGTGATTGGGTTAGTCAAATCCCTATGGCTGCATTGGTAGCTGTGATGATTATGGTCTCTATTGGTACCTTTAACTGGGAATCACTACGTGAGTTTAAAACACATCCAATGTCATTTAACGTGGTGATGCTGGCCACTGTCATTACCACTGTCTTTACTCATAACTTGGCATATGGCGTATTGGTCGGTGTGTTACTATCAGCACTATTTTTTGCAAACAAAATTAGTCAGTTTTTAAGTATTAATAGTGAGTATGACGAGCAATCTGATACCCGTTATTATTATGTGCACGGGCAAGTATTCTTTAGCTCAACTACTTTTTTCTTAGACAGTTTTGATACCAAAGAAGCACTGAGCAATGTGGTTATTGATGTGACTCATGCCCACTTTTGGGATGTGACTGCCGTTGATATCTTAGACAAACTGGTGCTGCGTTTTCAGCGCGAAGGGATAAATGTTAAAGTAATTGGACTAAATAGTGCCAGTCGCACCCTTATTGATAAATTCTCGGTACATGACCGCCGTGATATTGGTATGCTTGATTAATTATGTAAAAAACAGCCTCTAGTCAGTGACACTTAGCAAGTCTATATATAGTTATAGTCATATAAAAGAGGTACGGCGTTAACCACGCTAAGCCTACATTTGTAGTACTTACGCTCGGTTGCCTTGTACCTCAAATATCTGACTGCGACTATACCTGTATTAAGATATTAACCTATTAAGACGTTGAGTATTATTTATGAGTAACTTATTATGAGTAACTTACGACCAGATAGTGTGATAGCCTGCCTTGATTTTCCTGATTATGTGCACGCTGTACTTAATGGCAGCTTATGGGCAGCAAAAGCACTACGAGCTCCCATAGGTCTTCTACATGCAGCACCAAGCGTGTATCACAAGTCAGCGGTCGATTATTCAGGTTGCCTCATTGGTGACGATGGTGACACCTTATTAAATCAATTGGCACAAGAAGAAAAAGATAGCAATAGCAAACTACGAGATCAAGGACGCTTACTATTAAAGCAGGCAGAAAGCTACTGCCAACAGCATCAAGGGCGTTATCAACATCAGATATATACCCTGCATCGCCATGCGTCTTTAGCGGAAAGCTTAGATTATGTCGATAACAGTGCACAAATAATTGTCATTGGTCATCAAGTCACCTGTAAAGATACCTTATCACAACTAGTACGAGCCAGTCGTTGCCCCATCTTGGTCACGCATGAAGTCTTTCATACTCCAAAAACGGCGCTATTTGCTTTTAACAATCGCCCAACTAGTTTGGCGCTATTAGACTGGCTATGTAGCAGTTCTCTTATTCGCAATCTAAGCTTACATGTGGTCATGGTCGGTGAAGACAATGAGCGCAATAAGGATGCATTAAGGGAAGCCTATGCTCGTCTAAAACAAGTTGGTATTGACTGCAAAAAAGAGTTGCTAGAAGGCCGTGATGTCACTGCGACCTTAACTTTTTATCAACAGCAACACGAGCTGGACTTGCTCATTACTGGTGCCTTTGGTGAGTCACGCCTGCATGAGCTGTTACATGGTAGTAATACACGTAAGCTATTAAAAACGAGTCGCACACCTTATTTACTTTATCCGCGTATGTAGCTTTATCCACAGATGTAACCGCACAACTGCCTAACAAAAGACGAGCTACAAAAAAATAAAAATCGCTTTAAATAAAAAACAGCTTTGACTAAGCAAAGCTGTTTTATTGTGAATGTGACTCTCACAATCATTGAGAAAATTCGCTTAACTTACAAGTCTAGCTCAATTTCATAACTTGGTTCAGGCTTTTTAAACAAATACTGACCATGACGAATTGATGCTAGCACATCTGCACGTTGACGCACCGCTTCAAACGGTGTGTCAGCATCAAGCACCAAGAAGTTGGCTGGCTTACCTTTTTCTAAACCATACTGTTCTTCAACATTTAAAGTTTTGGCACCGTTAAAGGTGATAAGATCAAGACAAGTATCAAGTTGCTCAAAAGACATGGTCTGAGCTAAGTGAATACCGTTATCTAAGATGTTCATTAGGTTGCCATTTCCCGCAGGATACCATGGGTCATTGATAGAGTCTTGCCCAAAGCAGACATTAATTCCACTTTCCCAAAACTCTTTGACTCGAGTCAGACCACGGCGCTTTGGATAAGTATCTTGGCGACCTTGCAGATAAGCATTTTCAGTTGGCAATGAAATAAAGTTCATACCTGATTGCTTAAATAGACTCATCATACGGAAGGCATAAGCATCATCCGCTGAACCAAACGAGCACGTATGACTGGCCGCGGTACGAGTACCTATGCCTTCAATCATCACCAACGCATTAAGCAACTGAACATGGCGACTCATTGGGTCATCGGTTTCATCACAATGAATATCGATTAGCTTATCATATTTGACTGCCAGCTCGACTGCTTTACGCACCGAGTCTTGACCAAACTCATAAGCCCATTCAAAGTGTGGAATACCGCCAACACAATCTGCACCCATCTTCAGCGCTTCTTCAACCATTTCATCACCGCCTTGATAGGCATACATGCCCTCTTGCGGAAAAGCGACAATCTGAATCGTTACCTTATCTTTGAGTCGCTCGCGTACTTCTAGCATGGCTTTAAGACCCGTCAAATTAGGGTCACAAACATCAATATGGGTACGGATAAACTGTACACCTTTTGATACTTCTTCTTTAATTCCCTTTAAAGCACGCTCTTTAGCATCTTCTAGAGTCTGATGTTTTTTGACATCATGCCAACGGGCAATACCTTCAAACAAGGTACCTGTATCATTGGTTGCGCCTTCATTACGACCTGTATATACATAATCTAAGTGCAAATGTGCATCAACATAAGGTGGCACTACCAGCCTGCCTTTTAGATCTATCTCTTCCGTAGCTTCTGGCAAATGACGACCTATGGCTTCAATCTCACCTTGATCATTGACCAAAATCTGATCCGCATTGTCATTGCGGTAAATAGTTGCGTTAATAAATTTTTTCATTATAAACTCCATTTCCATGTGTTTTTCAGTCGCTTTAGCCGCTGCTAATCACTACCTATCAACAGTGATAGTTAAGAGTTAACAGTTCATAGTTCATAGTTAAAAATTAAGATTTCAAAGTCCGCTTAGCCATATACGACAGTATGATGGCAGGGATAAAACAAAGAATTGACAAATATACAATGCCCATAGCACCTGTCTTTGGCATGTGTACTAAAATTAATCCAGCTATCCATGTGGCAATCATAATTGAGAAGTTAAACACGCTTGACTGCACTGATGTGGCTACTGCCTTAGCTTCCGTTACTTGCTTACTAACGGCAGTCTGCCACATAGTGACTAGCGGCCCAAATGACAATCCCCATAAGAAAAAAGCAAGGTGAGATAAGCCGCTCGTGCCACCAAACAAAGTAAATATCGCCATTGCAATCGCACCTGCTAGTAGCATTGAGACAATTAATCCACGTAGATGTGTATCAATAACACGTGCTGATAATACAACAGAGATTACCGAGCCTATACCAAATATAAGCAAGGCCAGACTAATGCCACCGCTAAAGCTGATGGTATCTACCAATAACGTAATATAGGTATAGGTGCTATAATGAGCAACAACCGACAAAAAGGTCAGAATTAACACAATCCAAACTTGTGGTATCTTTAAAATAGCGGTTGGCGAATTGCTATGCGTCAGCTTCTCCCCAGGTACCGCTGGCAAAAACTTAGCAGCTAACAGTGCAATCAACACACCTAAAGCCCCAAGCAACATAAACTCTATGCGCCATCCGACATGGGTACCGATATAAGTCATAAAGGGCAGTCCTAAGCTTACGCCAAAGGTGTTGCCTGCCATAATAATGGTGATCGCTCTCCCTTGTAAGTCATCTGTTACCAGCGCTGCACCATAAGCGGCAATCATCGGCCACATAATACCAGCACAGATACCACCAAGTATGCGCATCGCAACAATCAGGTAGTAGGAACTGGTTAATCCCACAATAATATTCGATAGTGCAAAGCCACCCAGTAACAGTAGCAATAAGGTTTTGCGATTGACCGAGAGCGTCATACTAATTAACGGAATAGCAAATATGGCTGAAGCTAGCGCATACACTCCAACCAAAAAACCAACTTGGGTTTCTTCAATGCCTAAACCTTCGGTCATTTGAGGTAAGATGCCAGACGGCACCAGCTCTGATAGAATGCCAACAAAAGTGACACTGGCCATGAGGCCAAAGATAAACCAAGAAATATAATCCTTTTTAATCACTGCTGGTGGTGACTGTCTGTCTTGAGAATCTATAGACACATTATCTCCTCCCTAATTAATGCCTACACCAACCAATGGGGTTTTACTGTCTTAATATACATACTCACTACAATCTAACACAGCTACTACTATTGTAATTGTAGATTATGAGTATTGACGATTATGATGTTGTTATTTAATAGAAAATTAAAGTAACCATTATAGCTAATCAGTAATCACATAACCTCCATTAATGACCACAACCCTAATTATTACTTCACAAATTAACTAACCATTGGCTAACCCTCTTACAACAAACTTAGTTATAATAATTCCGTTATTGCTCGATATGGTGCATTCTATTTTGGTGCACCATCTGTAATTTGCACTACTTTGATGCATTTTTGCCTTAAAAATGTCCTCCCCCTTCATTTTTAATTGGCACAATTCTTGAAACAATGTCATCACAAGAGACAAATAGTCTGTGCTATTAACAGCTCAGCTGGCTAAATGCCAACAGCTAAGTTTGTAACAACCAAGTTGACAGCTATTTAGTCACAAACAACTTACTTTCACACAACTATCAAAATCATTAATAAGGATTTCCTATGAAATTGATTACCGCTGTATTAAAGCCGTTTAAATTAGATGATGTGCGTGAAGCCTTATCTGAAATCGGTGTAAAAGGCGTTACCGTTACAGAAGTTAAAGGCTTTGGTCGTCAAAAAGGCCACACCGAGCTGTATCGTGGTGCAGAATATGTAGTGGACTTTTTACCAAAAGTAAAAGTAGAAGTGGCCGTCACTGACGAAATGGTAGAGCCTGCTATTGAAGCCATTACCCGCATTGCCAGCACAGGAAAAATTGGCGATGGTAAAATTTTTATCTCCCCACTTGAGCAGGTCATTCGTATCCGAACTGGCGAAACTGGTCCTGACGCTATTTAAGCGCATCTAACCTTGCTATCAACCTATAAAGCGAGACCTAAAACACTCCGCTACTTAACGAAAAGATAGCTCAGCGCAAACAATAGCCCTCATTACTCATTGTTTAAGATCAAGAACTTAACACTGATTAGATGAGCACACGCCAAGTCAATATGCACTAAATTCCAAGGGGGAACATCATGCAAAACCAAATTTTTGAACTACAATACGCACTCGACACTTTTTACTTCTTAATATGTGGCGCTTTAGTCATGTGGATGGCGGCAGGCTTTGCTATGCTTGAAGCTGGACTTGTCCGCTCTAAAAATACCACAGAAATTTTAACCAAAAACATCGGCTTATTTGCCATTGCCTGTACCATGTATATGATATGTGGCTACCAGTTTATGTATGATGGTGGCTTCTTCTTAAAAGGTATTATGGGTGGCGATAATCTTGTCGCTGATGCTTTAGCTACCTCTGCTGAAAACGGCTTTGATGGAGGATCCGTCTATTCAGGGGCTTCAGACTTCTTCTTCCAAGTTGTCTTCGTAGCGACTTGTATGTCTATTGTATCGGGTGCAGTTGCTGAGCGTATGAAGCTTTGGGTATTCTTTGCCTTTGCTGTGGTGATGACCGGCTTTATTTATCCGATGGAAGGTAGCTGGACATGGGGTGGTCAATCTGTATTTGGGCTCTACTCATTAGCTGATCTTAACTTTAAAGACTTTGCTGGATCTGGTATTGTGCATCTAGCTGGTGCTGCCGCAGCATTAGCAGGCGTACTATTACTGGGAGCACGTAAAGGTAAATATGGTAAAAACGGTGAAGTTCGTGCCATTCCAGGTGCCAACTTACCATTAGCTGCTCTAGGTACATTTATTCTATGGTTAGGCTGGTTTGGCTTTAACGGTGGCTCAGTATTAAAGCTTGGTGATATTGCCAGTGCAAACTCTGTTGCTATCGTATTTATGAATACCAATGCTGCTGCTGCTGGTGGTGCGATTGGAGCCTTAATTATTGCTCGTATTATCTTTGGCAAAGCTGACTTAACCATGCTACTTAACGGTGCATTAGCAGGTCTTGTGGCGATTACTGCCAGCCCTGACACCCCAATACCTTTTGTATCTACAGTATTTGGTATCGTCGCTGGTGTTATCGTTGTGCTTTCAATCTTAGCTCTTGATAAGTTGAAGATTGATGATCCTGTTGGTGCAATCTCGGTACATGGTATTGTTGGCTTCTATGGCTTGATGATTGTTCCTATTACAGCGACTGGTGAGGGTAGCCCTAGCTTTCTTGGTCAGTTCATAGGTGCAGCAACTATCTTTGGTTGGGTCTTTGTAGCAAGCCTTATCGTTTGGGGAATCATCAAAGCTGTCATCGGGCTACGTATATCAGAAGAAGAAGAATATGAAGGTGCTGACTTGTCAGAATGTGGTCAAGAAGCCTATCCTGAATTTGTTAACTAGGTAGAGCTTTAAATTTGACTAATTACACATTATTAACTAATCACACATTAATGCACATTTAAATCAAGTAGCATTTAATAAGTTAAATGATAATTAAGTAACATTACGGCACTCATCTCAAAGGTCTGTTATCAAAACGATAGCAGGCTTTTTTGGTTAATCAGTATGAGCTAGGCATGCACCCAGTTTACAATACGCTCCTCTAGATCTTCCTCACTGACCTGTAACTCACTGATACATCGCCCTGCTACACCAACACCCGCTTGTCGCATTCCCTGCTCAGTTTTCACTGCATCTTGTGTGATTAACAAATGCCACTTTGGTAAGCGCTGACCTAAGTATAAGCGCTTATAAGCACAGCTTTCTGGCAACCACATCATATGTTGTAATTTATCTACTGTTAAAGAGATACACTCTGGTACAAACAGATGTCGATTGTCATAGTTAGAACAGTACCCTGTATCACAGTCTAATAACTGACAAGCCACATCGGTATATTCTACCTCATAAGGCTCATCTGGATCCTCCAAAAACTTCTCTAGACAGCAGGCACCACAGCCATCACAAAGCGCTTCCCACTCCGCAGTGGTCAGCTCATCTAAGCGATACTGCTGCCAAAACTTAGGTCTTATCAACTCGTTATCCACTTTACCCTCAACTTACCATATTCACTATGCCTGACACGCACATACAAATGATCGCTAGACTAATGGATAAGCCAGCGCTTATCAATATCAAATCGTTTTAATAGCCAACTAGGGTCTGTATAGACTCTAAGAATTGATTTACGGAACGAATAAATAAATTCTATACAGACCCTTTCAATAACTAATAAATCAGCGCCCTCTAGTAGCCTCTGTTCACATTTCTTCAATCGAAACTAACAAAAGTATTTGATATGGTTATCTTGTACTTAGCAAAAAAGCTGACGATTCATAATAAATCAATTAGGGTCTGCTGGACAGTCATTTTCGTAGGAAAAATTTAGCCTGTTTTTTTTGTGTAAGAACAGGTGCACAAAAATGAAATTTTTCTTTAACCTAAATTACTATTAAGCACATATGGCAAATGTTCAACAGACTCTCATAAACTAACACATCAATAAGGATATAAAAGGACATTACCATGAGTATCAAGACCTACGAAATCAAAACCACTGCAGACTATGGCATGGAGCTTATCAGCTATGTTGCATTACCAGAAACAGCCACTGACGAAGATGCCGTACCTGGTATTTTAGTCGCACCAGAATGGTGGGGCGTGGTCGAACACCCCAAAGAAGTTACCGAACGTCTTGCCAAAGCAGGGTTTGCCGCCATCGCTATGGATATATATGGTGAAGGCAAACTAACCACAGATGCTGCCCAAGCCAACGAATGGATGACGCAGATGCTGGATGACCAAGATAAATTAATGGGTCGTTGCCAAGCTATCTTAAATGACTTTGCCGATCAGTTGCCTGTGGATGGCAATCGCTTGGGCGCAGTTGGTTTTTGTTTTGGCGGTAAAATTGTATTAGATATGGCACGTGAAGGTATGCCTGTCAAAGCAGTCGCAGCATTCCACGGCAACTTGTCTCCAAAACAACCTGCCGAAAAGGGTAAATTTACTGCTGATGTATTAGTAGCTCATGGTCGTGATGACAGCATGGTAACTATGCAAGATGTCGAAAACTTTAAACAAGAAATGGACAAGGCTGCAGTCAACTATGAGGTTGATGTTTATGACAATGCCAAACACGGTTTTACCAACCCGAATGCTGACAAACGTGCCGCAGAAAATGGTGTTGACTTAGGCTACAACGAAGCTGCTGCTAAGCAAAGCTGGGACAAAATGATTGCTTTTATGCGTGACAAGCTAAAATAAACATATAACCCAGTTCGATATACCCTCTAATTAAACAGACGCCTACTGTCATAAGTAAGGCGTCTGTTTGACATTCAACTTCAAAAAAACAGTCAACCAACCTTAAAAACATTCAAATTTAAAAAGATCTCAGCTCTAAAAATCTTATACCAAACCCAAAATATATAGTATAATTCAATTATGACCAAACTAACAAATACCCTAGACGATCACGACTTTGGCAAATACTCAAAAACTGAGAGCAATCCCAGAGCCCGCCTACGACTGCTGATCTTACACCAGTACAGCATAGGCAAATCCACGATAGATATTGCCAAAGACCTCTGCATACACCCCGAAACTGCCAGACGTACTAAGAAGCGATATTATGAACGAGGACTTGAAAGCATCTACGATCGTCATCGTCGAGGCCGTCACAGCAAG